>CAYGQE010000003.1:36332-191833 GCA_964351995.1 uncultured Acidimicrobiaceae bacterium
GGGACATGCCGCGCTCGAAGCCGGAGCTGACTTCATCGTTTCCTCGGTGTCGGCGCTCGCCGACAGCGGCCTGCTCGCGTCGCTGCGCGAGACCGCCGAGCGCACCGGAGCACAGGTCGTGATCCAGCCCGGCGCGTTGGCCGGGGTCGAGGCCTTGGCCGCTGCACGGTTGATGGGCATCTCCGAGGTCGAGCACCGCATCGTGAAGCCCCCGAGGGCATGGAGAGGGACCCCAGCGGCCAACTCGCACGACCTGGAGGCGATGACCACCGTGCAGGTGCTGTTCAGCGCCAATGCGGCGGAAACGGCGCTCGCGTTCCCGAAGAACGCCAATGTCGCAATGACCACGGCGCTCGCTGGTATCGGCCCCGAGGCAACCAAGGTGACCCTCGTGGCTGATCCTGCAGCTACGACGAACCGACACGAGCTACGAGCTCGCGGTGTGTTCGGGCGGCTCGACGTCGTCGTCGCCAACAATCCGCTTCCTGCCAATCCGAAGACCTCGGCGATGGCGGCGCTGAGCCTCGTCCGGTGCATCGAGAATCGCGTCGCCGCGATCGTGATCTGACAGCGACATGGCCGATGCAATCGACATGCAGCGAGTCCGGTACGGAACTGACCTCGATCAGTTCGTCGACGTCTATCGCCCCGAGGCCGAGCCATGCGGCACGATCGTGTCCATCCACGGCGGCTATTGGCGGTCTCGCTACGGGCTCGACCTGAACGAGCCGATGTGTGCTCACATGGCGGCTCGCGGCTGGACCGTGATCAACATCGAATACCGGCGGGTCGAACCCGACCGCTTCGGCGTGTGGCCGTCGATGAGTGCGGATGTTCTGGCCGCCTGCTCGCTCGAAGCGGCCGCGCACGGGCCAAGGGTCGTGGTCGGTCACTCGGCTGGCGGACATCTCGCTCTCTGGGCTGCGGCCCACGTAACGGTTGATGCCGTCGTCGCACTTGCACCGGTGGCCGACTTGGCGTTTGCCGATGAACAAGGCCTGAGCGACCACGCAGTCCGAGAACTGCTTGGTCAGCCATTCGACAAATCCCAGCGAGATCATCTCGAGGCGTCACCGCAACACATGCTGCCAATCGGTTGCCCCCAACTCGTTGTGCACGGCACTGCAGACGTCAACGTTCCCTTCGAGTTGTCACGCAACTATGTCAGCGCTGCTCGGGCCGCTGGTGACGGTGCGGAGCTGCTCGATCCCGACGGTGTTGATCATTTCGACATCATCGATCCCACCCACTCGATCTGGCGGGCGATCGACCATCAGCTCGACCAATGGCTCACTGCTGGTTTCGGCCCACAGACAGGGGTGTGAGTAGGGTCTGGAAATGACCCGCAGCGCCCGCCACGTCAACCTCTCCTCTCGCCCGCATGGGGCACCCGTTCCCGAGAACTTCGAGGTGGTCGAAGCCGATGTGCCAGCACCGCAAGACGGTGAGATCGTGGTGGCCAACCGATTCATGTCAGTCGACCCGTACATGCGGGGACGCATGAACGACGTGAAGTCCTACGTTCCGCCGTTCCAGATCGGCGAACCGCTGGAAGGCGGAGCCGTTGGTGAAGTGATCGAGTCGAACTCGCCAGACATCGCTGTTGGTGACCACGTGGTCCACGGCTTGGGTTGGCGTGAGATCGCAGTTTTGCCCGCATCCCAAGCGCAGCCAGCGGCAAACATCGATGGCGTCTCACTCTCGGCCAACCTCGGCGTGCTCGGCATGCCGGGGATGACGGCGTATGCCGGGCTTCTCGATGTGGCGTCGTTCAAAGAAGGCGACGCCGTGTTCGTGTCTGGCGCCGCCGGTGCGGTGGGCTCCCTCGTGGGCCAGCTCGCCAAGTTGAAGGGGGCCTCGCTGGTCATCGGCTCCGCTGGTTCAGACGACAAAGTCGCTTGGTTGACCGAAGAGCTCGGCTACGACACTGCGTTCAACTACAAGTCCGGGCCAGTGGCGAAGCAGCTGTTCGCCTGCGCTCCCGATGGCATCGACGTCTACTTCGACAACGTCGGCGGCGATCACCTGGAAGCCGCACTCCACTCACTCAATGTGCACGGCCGAGTGGCCTTGTGTGGCGCCATCTCGGTCTACAACAACACCGAACCGCCAGCTGGTCCGAACAATCTGACGCTTGCGATCGGCAAGCGCCTCAACCTTCGTGGCTTCATCGTCAGCGATCACGCTGACATGCGCAGCGACTTCGTCCGCGAGGTCGGAGGCTGGCTCGCCGACGGGACCATCAAGGCCGAGGAGACCGTGATGCAAGGAATCGAGAGTGCCGGTGATGCGTTCATCGGCCTCCTTGCTGGCGCCAACACCGGAAAGATGGTCGTCGAACTCTGATGCAGCCTTGCGAACCGAGCTCGGTGCTCACGCTTGCAGCCGAGTCCAGCATTCGATGATCGCTTCGGCGCTCTGGTCGATGTCGTCCGCCGTTGTCTCGTAGCCGGACACACTCAACCGCATGGCTCTTCGGCCGTGCCAGGTCGTGCCACCGGCCCAGCAGGTGCCGTCGGCCTGAACGGCGGCGATGACCTTCTCGGTCATCGAGTCGCTGCCGAACGACACCAGGACCTGATTCAGCACGACGTCATGCAAGACCTCAGCGCCAGCGAGTGTCAGCAACTCGGCGAAATGGGTGGCAAGGTCGCAGCACCGATCGATGAGATCGGCGACACCGTCGCGGCCGAGGGTGCGAAGCGCAGCCCACGTCTCGATGCCCCTGGCCCGTTGCGACATCTGGAGACCGAGATGCATCGGGGCCCGGCCGCCCATGTCGGGCAGGTAGGCAGCATCGGCCCGCATCGACCGTGCCAGCGCCGTGCCATCAGCCACCACCGCCAGCGCCGCGTCGTAGTTCACGTTCAACCATTTGTGGGCGTCGACGGCCCACGAGTCTGCGCCATCAACGCCGGCGATCAGGTCTCGGCGCGAAGGCGAGGCGGCAGCCCACAACCCGAAGGCGCCATCGACATGCACCCACGCACCGGCAGCTTTCGCAGACGGGATCACCTCGGCAAAGGGATCGCTGTGTCCGGTGTTCACGTTGCCGGCTTGGAGGATGACGATGGTGGGCCCATCGATGTTCTCGAGCCTGATCGCCAGCCCCAATGGATCGAGGCGACCCTCACGATCAGTCTCGACCAACTCGATCCGGTCCCGACCTAGGCCAGCCAACGCCACGGCCTTCGTGGCGGACACGTGCACCTCGGCTCCGGCCACGACCGTGATGGCAGGCGCTCCAGCAAGACCTTGGCCGGGAACGTCCCAACCAGCGTTGTGCAACAAAGCGTCGCGAGCAGCAATGAGCCCGATCAGGTTCGCTTCGCTCGCGCCGCCGCAGAAGACACCGGTTGCAGTCGAGGGCAGGGTGAGTGCTTCGATCATCCAACGGGCGGCGGTTTCGTCGAGCGCCGATGCCGTTGGCGACATGGCTGGCAGGGCGCCGTTCTGATCCCATGCCGAGGCAATTGCTGCTGCGGCCATGGCGACAGGCTGCGCTCCGCCCGTCACGAAGCCGAAGTACCTCGGGCCATTGGATCGAACCGTGGCGGGAGATCCAACCGTGGTCAAGAGGTCGATCGTGTCGGCCGCAGACCTGCTGTCTGTGGGCCAGTCACCAGTGAGCTGGTCCAACAGTTCGACAGCTTCGGCCGGGGGAGCGACAGGCCCGGAACTGGCCAAGTAGTCGAGCGCATACCGGTGTCCGAGTGCCAGAACATCTTCGGACGGATCAGGATCTGCCATCGCGGCACCCTAGAACGTTGAACGGGCGACCGACGCAAGGTCGGCGACTCGAATTGCCTTCGCCGGCTTGGTGTTCGAAGCTGCACCCGGCTGAGCAACGAGCACGACCACACACAGGAGGCCCTCATGGGTGACGCACTGATCATCGACGCATGCCGGACACCACGCGGCATTGGCAAGCAAGGCAAGGGCGCCCTCGCCCACCTGCATCCTCAACACCTCGGTTCCACGGTGCTCAAAGCCTTGGCCGAGCGCACCGGCATCGACACCGCCGAAGTCGACGACGTCGTGTGGGGCACCAGCTCACAAGTCGCTGAACAGAGCGGCGACATCGGCCGGATGTCGGCTCTCGATGCCGGCTTCGACGTCAAGGCAAGCGGTATGACCCTCGACCGTTTCTGTGGCTCGGGCATCACCAGCGCGAACATCGCTGCCGCATCGGTCATGGCCGGAATGGAAGATCTGGTTGTCTCGGGCGGCACCGAAATGATGTCGCTGCCCAAGCCAGGAATGCTCCCGATGGGGGCGAACAATCCGCACCTCCAGGATCTCCATCCGCAATCGCACCAGGGCGTGTGCGCCGACGCCATCGCAACGCTCGAGGGCATTCCTCGCACCGCGCTCGATGCATTGGCGGCAGAGTCGCAGGCCCGGGCGCAGCGCGCCATCGAAGAGGGGCGGTTCGACCGCAGCCTCGTTCCCGTGCTCAACCTCGACGGATCGATTGCCTTGGACCGCGAGCAGTTCCCCCGTCCAGGAACCACGGCCGAGTCGCTTGCGTCTCTGGCTCCGAGCTTCCCGGCCATCGCCGACTACAGGCACACCGAAGAATCGAAGACGTTCCGCGAGTTGATCAACCAGAAGTATCCAGACCTCGAGATCGAGCACGTGCATCACGCTGGCAACTCGTCCGGCGTGGTCGACGGCTCGGCTGCGATCCTGTGGGCCAGCCCCGACTATGCGAAGGCCCACGGACTGAAGGCACGGGCTCGGGTCGTGGCCACCGCCAACATGGGCGACTGCCCGACCCTCATGTTGAATGCTCCGGTGCCAGCGGCGCACAAAGTACTGGCCAAGGCTGGCCTCTCGATCGATGACATCGACATCTGGGAGATCAACGAGGCGTTCGCAGTGGTCTCAGAGAAGTTCCAACGGGATCTTGATCTCGACCGGGACAAAGTCAACGTCAACGGTGCGGCGATGGCGCTGGGTCACCCGATCGGCGCCACCGGTGCGGTCCTCATCGGGACTGCGCTCGACGAGCTCGAGCGCAGCGATGGCCAGTTTGCGCTGATCACGATGTGCGCTGGCGGCGGCATGGCCCCAGCCATCATCATCGAACGAGTCTGAGCGGCAACATGATCGACGCACCTGAGTTCGAGACGATCCTGGCCGAGACCGATGGTGAGATCGGTCGTCTCACGCTCAACCGGCCCGACAAGCTGAACCCGCTGTCCACCAAGACCTTGCGCGAGATCGCCGCTGCCGCCCAGTGGTTCGACACGCAGCGTCACGTCAAGGTGGTGATCGTGTCGGGTTCGGGGCGCGCTTTCTCCGCTGGAGCCGACATTTCGAGCTTCGGCGACGCTGCGAGCAACGATGGTTTGAGTCCAAGAGAGTCAGCCGAAACCGGCTGGCTCATGGCCCGAGCCATGGAAGAGATGCGCGCGGTCACCATTGCCGCCATCTGGGGGCCGTGCGTTGGGGGAGGGCTGGTGCTTGCTGGATCGTGCGATTTCCGGATCGCCGCCGATGACACGTACTTCTCGATTCCCGAAGTCGATCTCGGGATTCCATTGGCATGGGGTGGCATCCCGCGGTTGGTTCGAGAGATCGGCGCAGCACTCACTCGAGACTTGGTGCTCACCTGCCGCCCGTTCTCCGCAGACGACGCCCTCGCCGCCGGCTTCTTGAATCAGGTCGTGCCAGCAGTCGACGTCATGACCACAGCGGAAGAGTTGGCGACGTCGCTTGCTGCCAAGTCTGGTCTCGTGCTGTATTCGACGAAGACCGCCATCAACGCTGCCCTCGAGGCAATGATCCCCGCCAGTGGGTCGTGGTCAGACGCCGACAGTCTGGTGGTCGCGCTCGGCGATCCCGAATCGAAGCGGCGTAGCGCCGAATACCTGGCAAGGGTGCGGGCCAGTCGAGCGAAGGGCTGAGAACGGGCTGTCAGCCAGCCAGCGCGATCGAGTGGATCTCGACCGGTTGGTTCAGTATCTGGCCAGCAAGACGTCGATTGCGTGTTGCCCCGTCGGCTTGCCTTACTGCAATGGAGCGTGCGACATCGAGGCCTTCGACCACCGTGCCGAACGCCGGGAACCCTCGGTCGTCAGGATCGGTTCGGCCACCGAAGTCGAGATCTGGATAGTCATCGAGGCAGATGAACCACTCCGATATGCCATGGTTGGTTCTGGACAGGTCTCGTGCGAGCGAGACCGTTCCGGCTACGTGACGAAGGCCGCTGGCCTGGGTAGTCTCGAAGTCCTCCAGCATGGGGAGGTCCGGCTCGACCTTGGTGGCGCCGGTGATGACGCTGCAGAACGGGCCGCCTTGGATGAGCGGTTCACGATCGTGTCCAAGGGTGGCCGATCGATAGAACGTCGATCCGTCATAAGCACCCTGGTTCACGAGGTCGAGCACGTAGTTGATCGTCTTTGGTGCGACGTCGAGGTGGAGTTCAACGCAAATCACGCCAGCGGCGGTCCGCACCTCGAGCGAGGATGAGGCGCTCATGGCTTGAAGACCGGGGCGAGCCAGCGGGCGGCTTCGTCAACCGGCATGCCCTTGCGGGCGGCGTAGTCGTCGAGCTGATCTTGGCCGATCGAGCGCACACCGAAGTAGCGACTCTCGGGGTGTGCGAAGTAGAGCCCGCTGACCGCTGCTGCCGGCGTCATGGCAAACGACTCGGTGAGGGCGACACCGATGCGCTCGCTGGCGTCGAGCATGTCGAAGATCGTCTGCTTTTCGGTGTGGTCGGGACAGGCCGGGTAGCCGGGGGCCGGCCGGATGCCCTGGTACCGCTCACGAATGAGATCGTCATTGGTGAGTTCTTCTTCGGCATAGCCCCACAGATTGGTGCGAACGAGTTCGTGGAGATGCTCAGCGCACGCCTCAGCGAAACGATCGGCCAACGCTTTGACCATGATCGCCCGATAGTCGTCGTTGTCTGCTTCGAAGGCCGCGGCCAGCTCATCGACCCGAGTGCCAGTGGTGACGGCAAACGCACCGATGTAGTCCTTGATGCCAGAATCGTCGGGTGCAATGAAGTCGGCAAGCGCCCAATTTGGGCGATCGTCGGCGTGGACCACCTGCTGGCGCACCGTGTGCAGGGTGGCCAACGGTGCGCTCCGGGTGCCATCGGTGTAGACGGCGATGTCATCACCAACAGCGTTGGCCGGCCAGAAGCCGACGACCGCCTTGGGTTCGATCCAGCGCTCGGTGATCATCTGATCGAGCATCGTCTGCGCATCATCAAACAGCTCACGGGCCGCAGGCCCAACGAGATCGTCGGTGAGGATGCGGGGGTAGGCACCGGCCAGATCCCAGGTGCGAAAGAACGGTGTCCAGTCGATGTACGCCCGAAGTGTCTCGAGCTCGATGTCATCGATGGCGCGAACACCGGTGAACGACGGCTCGGTCGGAGAGAACTGTGACCAATCGATCGCGGCTCGGTTGCGTCGAGCGGCTTCGATGTCGACGAGGGGGATCTTCTTGCCTCCGGCTCGAGCGACTCGAACCGCGTCGTAGGTTGATCGGATCTCGCGCTTGTAGACGTCGGCACCGTCGCCCAAGAGTTCGCTGACCACGCCAACGGCACGGGACGCATCGGGCACGTAGATCGTGCTTCCGGAGTACGTGGGCTCGATCTTGACCGCGGTGTGGACTTCGCTCGTGGTGGCACCACCGATCATCAACGGAATGGTGAAGCCCTCGGCCTCCATGTTGGTGGCGACCCGCACCATCTCGTCGAGGCTCGGGGTGATGAGCCCCGAAACGCCGATGATGTCGACGTTCTCCTCCATCGCGGTGCGGAGGATCTTCTCTGGCGGCACCATCACGCCGAGGTCGATCACCTCGTAGTTGTTGCAGCCCAACACGACACCCACGATGTTCTTGCCAATGTCGTGGACGTCGCCCTTCGCCGTGGCCATCAAGACCTTGCCGGCGCTGCGCGCTTCACCGCCTTCAGCTGCCATGAAGGGTTCGAGGTGGGCGACCGCCTTCTTCATCACGCGGGCGCTCTTCACGACCTGGGGCAGGAACATCTTCCCGGCACCGAACAGATCGCCAACGACATTCATGCCGTCCATCAGCGGACCTTCGATGACGTGCAACGAACGCTCGGCGCCCTGCCGTGCCTCTTCGGCATCGTCGACGACGAATTCGTCGAGCCCATGGACCAAGGCATGGATGAGCCGCTCCTCGACCGGCCGCTCGCGCCAGGTCATGTCCAACGCAGCAGCCCTGGCTGATGATTGAGCATCGGAGGCAACCTCGATGAGGCGCTCGGTCGAGTCATCCCGACGATTGAACAATACGTCTTCGATGCGCTCACGAAGGTCGGAGGGGATGTCTTCGTAGACCGGCAACCGACCGGCGTTGACGATCGCCATCGTGAGGCCAGCTTGCACGGCGTGGAAGAGGAAGACGGTGTGGATCGCCTCTCTCAGCGGGTTGTTGCCTCGGAACGAGAACGACAGATTGCTGAGGCCACCCGACACGTTGACCAGCGGCATACGCCGCTTGATTTCGCGAGCGGCGTCGATGAAGTCAACGCCGTAGCGAGCGTGCGCTTCGATACCGGTGGCCACGGCAAAGATGTTGGGGTCGAAGATGATGTCTTCCGGGTCGAATCCGACCCGTTCGGTCAAGAGGTCATAGGCCCGCTGACAGACGTCGACCTTCTGCTGGAAGGTCTCCGCTTGGCCTGTCTCGTCGAATGCCATGACGACAACGGCAGCGCCGTAGCGCTGCGCAAGACGCGCCTGCTCGAGGAATTGCTCCTCGCCCTCCTTCATCGAGATCGAGTTCACGACCGACTTGCCCTGCAAGCACTTCAGTCCGGCTTCGATGATGCTCCATTTGGAGGAGTCGATCATGACCGGCACTTTGGTGATGTCTGGTTCGGTGGCGATGAGGTTCAGATAGCGAACCATTGCCTCCTCGGATTCGAGCATGCCCTCGTCCATGTTGACATCGATGATCTGGGCTCCGTTGTCGACCTGGTCGCGAGCAACAGCGACCGCCTCGTCGAAGTGGCCCTCGAGGATGAGCTTGGCGAACTTGGCGGAACCGGTGACGTTGGTGCGTTCGCCGACGTTGACCAGGAGTGAGTCGGCGTCGATGGTCATGGGCTCGAGGCCAGACAGGCGAGTGGCCCGTGGCCGCACGGGAGTCGGGCGAGCGTTAGCTCTGGCGGCATAGGCGGCGATGGCAGCGATGTGCTCGGGCGTCGTGCCACAGCAGCCGCCGACGATGTTCACCGTCTCGGCCGACAGCATCTCGCCGACGACCGGTGCCATCTGTTCTGGCGTCTCGTCGTACTCGCCGAGTTCGTTCGGCAATCCAGCGTTGGGATGGCAGCTGATGTGGGTGTCAGCGACTCGGGACAGTTCGGCGATGTGGCCCTTCAGGTCACGTGCGCCCAAGGCGCAGTTGAGGCCGACGGACAGCGGCTTGGCGTGGCGCACCGAGTTCCAGAACGCTTCTGCAGTCTGCCCGGAGAGTGTTCGGCCCGAGAGGTCGGTGATGGTGCCCGAGATCATGAGCGGAATGTCGACGTCGTGTTCGTCGCGGTAGGCCATCACGGCGTAGATGGCGGCCTTTGCGTTGAGCGTGTCGAAGATGGTCTCGATCATGACGACGTCGGCGCCGCCTTCGAGAAGTCCGTCGAGTGCTTCGGTGTAGGCGTCACGGAGTTCATCGAAGGTGACGTCACGGCGAGCGGGGTCGTTCACGTCCGGCGAGATCGAACAGGTCTTGCTCGTTGGTCCGAGCACACCGACCACCCAGCGAGGACGCTCCGGAGTGCTGAGCTCGTCGGCAACTGTGCGAGCGATCTTGGCGCCGGCAACATTGAGGTCGCGGGCGAGGTGTTCCAACTCGTAGTCGGCCTGGCTGGTGGTCGTGGAGTTGAACGTGTTGGTGCTGAGTAGATCGGCCCCGGCATTGGCAAAGGAACGGTGAATGTCGGCAATGACCTCGGGCCGAGTCAGCGACAACAGATCGTTGTTGCCCTGGAGGTCGACCGGATGGTCGCCCAACGCTGGGTGGCTGGCTGAGCTGCGGAAGTCGGCTTCGGTGAGGTTGAGGTTCTGGATGCTGGTGCCCATGGCGCCGTCGAAGACCAGCACACGGTCTGCGAGGTGCATCCGAAGGGTGGCGATGCGTTCGGAACGGTTCATGATGCTTTGGCCTCGGCAGATGCGACGGTTGTGGGTGAAAGGCCGAGGATCCTGCACGTGGCAGCAGTGAGGTTAGGCTTGTTCATCGTGTAGAAGTGAAAGTCCCGGACGCCGTGCTCGACGAGCCGCTTGCATTGCTCAGCGGCCACCGTGGCGGCCACGAGATCACGAATGTCGGGGGTGTCGTCGAGACCGTCGAAGAGCTGATGCATCCATGTGGGGACCTCGGTGCCGCATCGTTTGGAGAAGCGACAGATGCCAGCGAAGTTCGTCACCGGCATGATGCCGGGGACGATGGGTGCGGTGATGCCGGCGGCCCGGGCGTCATCGAGAAAGCGCAGGAACACGTCGGCATTGAAGAAGAACTGGGTGAGCGCCCGGTCAGCGCCTGCATCGATCTTCCGCTTGAGGCTGTCCATGTCAGCCTTGGCCGAAGCCGCTTTGGGATGGACCTCGGGGTAGGCGCCCACCGAGATCTCGATGTCGTCGGCGTCGGGTCGAGCACGAATTCCCGCCACGAGATCGGCGGCATCGCGGTAGCCGTCGGGATGGACGCCGTTCAAGCACCCGTCGTCGATGCCGTCGGGGGCGTCGCCTCGAAGGGCGACGATGTGCTTGACCCCGCGAGCCTGATAGTCGTCGATGACACCCCCAATGGTGTCTCGGCATGCGGAGACACAGGTCAGGTGGCCGGCGACCGGAAGGTCGGGAATCGAGCTGAGCTGGTCGAGAGCGGCAAACGTGGTGTCCTGGCTGCTCCCACCAGCGCCATAGGTGACGCTGACAAACGAGGGATTGAACCCGGCGAGCGCCGTTGCGCTGGCTTCGAGGTTCTTCGACCCCGCCGCTGTCGCAGGCGGAAAGAACTCAAATGACACTCGGAGATCTGAGGTGATCGGCGTGGCGGGGCTGTGACGGCGGCTCAGGCGGTCAGCGGCTTCGTCGATCAGTTGGTTGTTCATCAGATGGCCTCGAGTTGGGGCGAGAGAGCGGTGGTGTCAAGGGATTTCGTAGCGGTCCAGAGGGTGACGACAGGGGCGCTTTCGGCGGCCTCGGGCGGGGGTGGAAAGTGCTGGGCAGTGACGTGAAACAGGCCGAGATCGACGCACCAGTCCGCAACGTCGCTTTCGGCGAAGCCGAGATGAGAATGCGCATGGTTTGTGCGCAGCCGCTCCAGTTCGTGGCTGGCGAAGTCCACCACCAGCAACGTCCCACCGGGCGAGAGCTTCCGACTCGCAACGGCAAGAGCCCTTGCAGGGTCGGACAGGAAGTGCAGCACGTGATGCAAGATCACAACGTTCTGCGTCTCATCGGGTACGTCGAGGTCGTAGACATCAGAGAGACGGACCGAACAGTGGCTGAGGCGGTCGTCGTCGAGTCGCGCTCGAGCAACGCCGAGCATCTGGCGGCTGCGATCGACGCCGAGCCCGCTCGCAGTGCGATCGGCGAACACTTCGAGCATTCGACCCGTGCCGGTGCCGATGTCAAGCACCCGATCGACAAAGGGTGTGGCGACGGCATCCAACATGGCGGCCTCTACCTCTGAGGTCGGAGCGTCGATCTCGCGAAGCTGATCCCATTCGTCGGCAACATTGGCGAAGTACTCCGCAGCCTGATCGTCCCGGCTCTTCCTCACGGCGTCGAGCCGCTCCTGGTCGCGTTGCAGCAAAGGGCTGGTGCGGTCGATCAAGGGGGTCACCGCTGCCAGCAGTGAGCTGTCTCTCCGCAGTCCGTAGTAGGCGTTGGTGCCTTCGGCCTGGCGCCGCAGGAGTTCTGCATCGGTCAGCAAGCGCAAATGGCGGCTGACTCTTGGTTGCGTTTGGCCGAGCACCTCGCAGATCTCCGAGACGGTCAGTTCGCACGACTCGAGCGCAGCAAGGATGCGGAGCCGGGTGGGCTCGGCACTTGCTTTGAGTTGTTCCAGGAGATCATCGAATGAGCTGACTTCAGGGTGCATATAAACATCAAGATATCATTATGTCTTGATCTTGTCGAGAGGTGTTCGGTGTCGGCGGGTTCAGAGTCCGCAATCCCGAGGGCAACCCGATCGAATTGTGGGAACCCAGCTGAGCCTCCGTGGCCGGGGTCAGGGCCGTGGCCGCAGCGCTGCCCGGTAAGGGTCGAGATCCCAGCTCGGATAGCGCCGCTGGGCACGTTCGATGGTGCGTTCGGTCCAGAACGAATCACCGGGCCGTTGCACACCAAAGCACGCCAGCTGTTCCGGCGTTGCATGTGCAAAGACCTTCGACCACGGCTTGTGATGATCAGATGCCCAGCTGTGGTTCGCCACAGCGTCGTCGCCGGCTCGCTTGAAACATGCCATCACCGCATACCGGCGACCGTTTGGCTCAGTCATGTTCGTCCCTCGATGAAAAACGTCGATCCTGTACGGGAAGATGCTGCCCGCGGGCGACGCCGTCGACCTGGACACCGACATGAGCGCGGCCTGCATGCGGGCGATCTCGTCATCGTCGGTGACGAACATGTCGATGACATCGGCCACGCCGTCGCTGTCCGGCCGGGTGACGTAGTGCGCAGGACCGTGGGCCTCTGAGACATCGGTGAAGTAGCAGAGAATCGTCACGGAGCTGTCGGCGGCGTCCTCAGCCGGCACCGTCAGCGTGTGGTTGCCGAAGTCGCAGTGGAACGGCTGGTCGTAGTCGGCCTGTCCGGTGAACTTGGCCCACGCTTGGCACTGGTAGAGGTGCACGTCGTCGACACCGAGGAGTTCCTGGGCGAGTTCTACCAGCGACGGGTGTACACCTATGAGATTGAGCGCAGGCGAGCAGTCGAACGGGATGGGGGCGAAGGTCGCAAATTGCTGGTCTGAGAAGCGTCCGATTTGCCCGGCTTGCTTGGCATCGACGGCTTCGCCGTCACTCTCGGGAATGCTGAACACCTTGTCAAAGTCGGCGATCACGGCCGCAACCTCGTCTTCGGTGAAGAATCCTTCGATCAACACACCGCCGTCTCGACGCCACGCTGCGCTGTGATCGTTGTTGAATCGTTGCTGCACGCCGGCCTCCGTCGTGACGGGGCTCCACGCGAGCCCGCCGAGCCACCGAGTATCGCACGTGTCCGAGCTGAGGAATCGACGTCGCGGACCCCAATCAGGCGGGAACGACCCATCGCAGGCGAGTGCCTGAAGGATCGTGTCGGCCCACTTCGAACGAACCATCAAGCGCAATGGCACGATCAGCCAGGTTGGCAAGACCACTGCGATGAACGTTCTCCTTCAGGCCGACTCCGTTGTCGATGACCTCGAGGGAGAGCGCACCGCCCTCGATGTGTAGCGAGACCATCGCCTCAGTTGCACCTGCGTGTCTCGCTGTGTTGCTGAGCGCCTCCCGCAACACGGCCAACAAGTGCTCGGTGATGGCAACGTCGGAAAGGGCCTCGAGTTCTCCGGCGATCTGGAGGCCGGGCATGAAGCCGAGGCTTGGCTGCATCTCGTCGACGACGCCGAGGATCCGATCCCTCAGTGATGCTTCATCGCTGACTTGGTAGCGAAGGCCGTAGATCGCCGAGCGCAAGTCATCAATCACGTCATCGATCGTGTTGACCGCGTTCGACACCTTGTCTGCTGCGCTCGGTTCGCTGATCTGTGGTGGAAGGCCCTGGAGGGAGATACCGAGGGCGAACAACCGCTGGATGACAGTGTCGTGGAGGTCGTGGGCGATGCGTTCTCGTTCGTTGGCCATTGCTTGTTGCCGTTTCAACTTCGCTGCTTCGGCTTCGAACTGAATACGGATCGTCAAGTCGTGCACGGCGGCGAAACTGTGGACTCCACTGGCTGTCTCCAGTTCGCCGAGGCTGACGTTCACCGGAAACGTTGAACCGTCTGATCGGAGCCCCTCGAGATGCCGACTCGCTGCCATGGGCCGTGGCGTAGGTCGGCGCTGATAGTCCGATCGGAGATCGGCATGAAGGTGATCGGATGAGGCTGGCACCACCTGCTCGATCGTTTGACCGATCAGGCCGCCGTCGCCGTAGCCGAACAATCGGTCGAAAGCCGAGTTGGTCGCCACCACGTTGCCAGCATCATCAACGAGAACGAAGCCATCGGAGGCTGCCTCCCACAGGGGATGATTCTCGAGTTCTCGCTGAGGGTCTGGCACCGGCGCAGTATGGCTCGTCTCATCGCTTGGCGCGGATCTGCCGCCAGGTACGTTCCTCGATACGCCTTCCATCATTCCTGTTGGAGGTTGCTGGGCGTCAGCAGCCCGTAGTGGCCGTCGTAGCGCCGATAGACCACGGCGCCCCGGCCATTCGCTTCGTTACAGAAGAAGTGCGCGTCCTGGCCGGTCTCGTCCAGCCATGTCTTGGCATCCTCGAGGCTCAGGGTCGAAGCGTCGGCGACGTCGACCAAGAGCTCCTCACCATCGTCGTCGGTCGTGAGCAGGGCGTCGCGACCGGTCTCGATGTCGACGAAGAGGAAGAAGTCGTAGCCCAACACGAACTGATCCCAACGAGCCTCGTCGATCGTGGATCTCGGTGTGGTGGGCGATTTGCGAGTGATGACCTCGCGCTCTTCTGCGGGGCGGTCAAAGCCAGCCTGTTTCGGCGAGTGCCGATTCCCATGTCGCCACTCGCCAGGCATTGGAGCCTTGCCTCTGGGATCGTTCTTGGCTCGCTTTGCTCGATGTTCGAGTTGTCGCTGCAGCCTGGACTCCACCGCCGAAACGGCATCTCGGACGCTGGGTGCGATCACCTCGGAGCGAATGGTGTCGCCCTTGGCATGGATCGTGACCCGCACCCTGGCCTGCGCTGCGGGATCTCGTTCGTGATGGATGCTCATCAACGCTCGGCATTGGATGGTTCTGCCAGCGATGGGCCGCAACACTCGTTCGAGCCGTTCGCTCAGATGACCGATGTCATCGTCTGGCACACCTCCCCGGGTCTCGATCTCGATCGGAATGTCCCAGGCCTGGACATGGACGATTGTTGACACCTGGTTCACGATGCTCCTCCCAATGGGGTTGGGGTCATTCTTCGTCGGTACGGGTGGGACCGGCAGGGCACAACGTCCCGCATTCTGTGAAGGGTGCGGGTGCGGACTTCGGCCTCTGTCGGCCTCATCCGCTCGCTTCTAGGTTGGCCTTATGAGCGATCAGGCGCCAGCGACGCTGCCCTCACCGGATGTGGCCGAGACACACATCTCCACGGTCTTCTTCACCGGTGATCGGGCGTACAAACTCCTCAAGCCCGTGCACACATCGTTCCTCGACTTCAGTACCTCCGAGAAGCGATTGGCGGCGGTCGACGAGGAGCTCAGGCTGAACCGACGAATGGCCCCCGATGTGTATGTGGGCTCCGCCGACGTGCGCGAGCACGGAGACATCGTGGACCGCATGATCGTCATGAAGCGACTTCCGGCCGGCCGCCGGCTCAGCCGACTCGTCAACGATCCTGACCTTCACGACCACCTTCGCAGCGTGGTCAAAACCGTTGCCGCCTTTCACGCCGCCGAGCCACCGATCACCGACGCCGCCGACATCGCCGGACGAGACGCCGTCGCCCGCAACTGGAACGACAACGTTCAGGACATGAAACCGTTCATCGGCGACGCCGTCGACGAACCGGAGTTCGAACGAGTCACTCGGCTCGCATTCCAGTACCTCGATCACTCCAGGACGCTGTTCGACGATCGTCTCGCTGCCGGTTTCGTCCGCGACGGCCACGGCGACCTCACGGCGCAAGACATCTTCTGCCTCGATGATGGGCCGCGGATTCTCGACTGCCTCGGGTTCGATCGTGCGTTGAGAGTGGCCGACGTCTTGTGCGACGTTGCCTTCCTGGCAATGGACATGGATCGTCTCGCCGGTCCGTCGGCCGCCGACGTCGTGTGGCGGTACTACGCCGAGTTCAGCAATGAACACCATCCGGCGTCGCTCGCCCATCACTACGTGGCCTATCGATCCCATGTCCGGGCCAAGGTCGCTGCGCTTCGGCATGCGCAAGGAGATCCCGATGCAGCGGCGCTGGCTCGGACCCATCTTCATCTGAGCTTGCGCCACCTCGAACTAGCCAGGCGACGCATGGTGATCATCGGAGGTTCTCCTGGCAGCGGCAAGACAACCGTGGCCCGAGCACTGTCCAGCGCGAAGCGTTGGAGCATCATCGGGTCGGATGAGATTCGCAAGGAACTGACGGGCCGCGGTCATCTCGACCGAGACTTCGCACGACCGGGGGAAGGCATCTACACCGATGCGACGAGCGCCAAGACCTACGACGAGGTCTTCCGGCGAGCGTCGCTGCTGCTCGAACATGGCGAGTCAGTGATTCTTGATGCGTCATTCAGCGACCCTGCCCATCGCGAGCGAGCCCGAACCGTGGCTCACGAGAGGGGAGCGGAATCGATCGAGATCGAGTGTGTCTTGGATGCGGAAACCGCTCGTCGGCGGATCGAACGTCGCCTCGACGCCGGTAACGATCCGAGTGATGCTCGACCAGAGATCCTCGATGCGCTTCGAGCCCGACACGCGGCCTGGCCCGAAGCCCACGCGGTGCTCACCTCGGGGTCGCTCGAAGAGACAACGACCGCTGCTCTGGCCGTCATCGACGGCCGTTGATCAGCAGCCAGCGACCAGCGCTGTTCAATCCGCTCAATCTGCGTGAGGGTGCCGGACCAATACCCGGAGCAGGTCGAGACTGCTGAGGATGCCTTGGCCATCGGCGTCGTCGATCACGAGGTGGTGGATCTCGTTGGCGAGCATCTTGGCGGCCGCAGCCTCGAGTGTTGCTTCTCGATTGATGCTGTGGGGCGCCCGGCTCATCAACTGCTTCACGGGAGCATCGTCTGGCCAGTTGTCGGCGAGATCCGTGGTCGTGACGATGCCAACGATTCGGTCCGCTTCGACGACCGGAAGGGCGTGAAAGCCCATCGCCGCCAGAAGATCTCGCGCTCGCCCGGCGTTGTCAGCGACATGGATCGTGATCGGACCGCTCGACATGAGATCGGCGACAACGACTGGCTGCTGAATACTGTTCGAGGTGCGGTTGCTCATGTGTTGATCGAACACTGACGGTGGCGTCCGAGGCAGAGTCCTTCGTCACGTGAGGAGCCAGCAGGGTCCGACGACCCTGACCGAATGTCATCTCTTGGGTGACAACCGGGCTGTGACAGTTCTCTGGATGATCAGCGCAGCACTCGGCCTCGTCCTGGCGATCTGGGCGAGTGGCCACGCCCTGGACGCGGCAGTGAAGCTCGGTACGCATCTCGGCCTGTCGGCGTTCGCCATCGGCGTGACCATCGTTGCCGTCGGAACGGACCTTCCCGAGGTTGCGAACAGCATCATTGCTTCAGCACGGGACCACGGAGACCTGAACGTCGGCAACTCGACCGGATCGGTGGTCACACAACTGACGCTCGTGTTGGGTCTGCTGTGTTTCGTTGGTGGTCTCGACTCGACTCGGCGTTTCATCACCACCGCTGGTGTCATGACGGTCTTGGCGCTACTGACCGGCGCGGTGCTGTTTTCTGACAATCGTTTCGATCGTGCGGACGGTGCGTTGCTGGTTGCGTTCTGGATCGGGGGAACGTTCATCATTCAACGGCCGACCGAGCGAAGGGCCAAGCCGCCGAAGGAATCCGGTGTGACCAGCCGACTCGCTGGCCGGACGCTGCTGTACCTCTCGTTGGTCGGCCTCGGCGCCACCGTTGCGGTGGAATCGTTCACGCGAGTCGCTGAGGCTCTCGGCACTCCCGAGTACCTCTTGAGCTTCTTCGTTCTCGCCGCCGGAACGTCACTGCCTGAGTTCGTGATCGACCTCCGGGCCCTTCGGCGCGGTTCGGGCGACCTGGCGATGGGCGACCTCCTCGGCTCATCGTTCGTCGACGCGACACTGTCGCCGGGCATTGGACCGCTGCTGTTCCCGACCGTTCTGAGCGACGGCATCGGGAAGGGCAGCATGGTCGCAGCAAGCGTTGTGGCGGCCAGCACCGTGTTGCTGATCCGGTCACCCCGACCGACTCGCTGGACTGGGCTGGCGCTGATCGGCCTCTATCTGGCCATGTATCCGCTCCTCTTGGCGTGAGTTGACCTTGGCCCCTGTTGAGGGCGGCGGTCCCGCTCGACGATGCGATGGAACACCTGCGAATGGAGACAACATGACCACACAAGAAATCAAAGCGGCATGGGGCAAGGTCGGTGATGAGCTGTCCGGCCTTGGCTTGAAGCTCAAGCTTCACGCCGAGCAGGAGTTCAGCGATGATGACGTTCGCTCTGCAGACGATGCGCTCGAGCGTCTGTCAGAGGCGGTCGAAGCCGCGGTCGACACCGTCGGCAACGCAGTCAGCGATGTCGCCGTTCGCGAAGACTTCGCGGACACCGGACGTCAGTTGATCGAGGCGATGTCCATCACGATGCGCGAAGCGAGTCGTCAGCTACGCGGCGAGTGAGCGGCATCCGTGGATCCAAGGTAGGAGCTTCATCCTCGGCTTCGGGAGCGACCGCCACGACGGCGGCGAGGACCGTCTCGATCGCTTACTGCTGGGTGCTCATTGCGTCGACAGGGCGGTCAGCGCCCGGAGCAGGTCGAACGTCGAGATGATGCCGATACGGGCGCCGTCCTCGACGATCAGGTGGTGCACGTTGAGCTCGATCATCTGCTCCGCAGCATTGCGAAGCGTTGCCTCCGGGTGGATACGAAACACCGGGGCGGCCATTGCCACCGATACGGCGAGCTCCTCAGACCAGTCGTCGGCGAGGTCTGACGATGTCACGATGCCGACGACATCACCTCCGTCGACAACGGGCAGGGCGTTGATGCCGAGCGCCAGGATGAGATCGCGAGCCTGGCCGATCGTGTCATTCGGCTCGATGGTGATGAGATCGTCGGTCATCAAGTCGTCGACGATGCGGGGTTCGTTTCGAGTCATGGTTCTATTCACGTCGATCTTGGGGTCGGAGATCAGGGGAAGAGGTCCTTGATCTGCACACACTCAGATGCCCATCGCCGACAGGTGCTGTGCGACAGTTTCCACCGCTTGTGCCACCTTCGGGTGCTCGGCTGCGAGCCTGGTGGACAGTGTCGTCGCTGGCGCATCCTCGTGCGGTGCAGGGATGACGGCAACAGGGCACGTCGCGTGCTGGGTGACCCCTCGGCTCGTTGAGCCGAGCACTGCATGACGGCCCCGCCCGACAACGAGCATTGACGCGCCCTCGCTGGCCAGGACCAGGCGCTCCGCCGGGTGCGCCAGGTACGCCTCGATGTGTATCTCCGGAACCGCTCGCCCGGCCGCCTTGCGATCGTCGACCACGAGGTCGACGGCGTGTTCGGCCATCGCCAACGCGTGGCGGTGCAGGACGCGCCCGGTCGACGGCAATTCGATACTCACGGCGGGAAACGACCATGTGGTCACGACTTCGACGTCGAGACTGCGCTCCGCGGCGAACTCGACGGCCCATGCCAACGCGTGGACCGCCTCGTCGGATCCGTCGACGCCGACCACGATCGGGCCAGGTGTCACGAGGGGAACAGAGCGAGCATCGACGGTTGTCATGATTCGAGTGCACCCCCTCGCATTGCTTCTGTCCAGGGTCTTTGGGCCCCGAGCGTCGAGCCATCTCGGGCCTCCAAGGACCTCCGCCTCTGGCCGATCTGGTTCGTCGCCGTCATGCTCGCGTTGCCCAGGATTGGAAGGGACACCATGACGATGACCAACGTGCGCTTTGCCGGTGAAGGAACGGAGCCTCGCAGACGAATCGTCGTCGGGATCGACGCTTCCGACTACTCGCGGGAGGCCTTGCGGTGGGCGATCTCTTTCTCCCACCCTGGCGACACGATCGAGCTCGTTCATGCGTGGAGCCTGCCGGCCATCGCTGGCGTCGAAACTCTCGATCTTGAGCCCGAGCCTTTTGTCGAGGCGGCGGATCGGCTGGTCCGAGACGCTGCCGACGAGGTGTTGGAGGACGGGCAACGTGAACTCGTTGACCTCGTGTTCTCCGCCGTCAACGGTAGACCTGCGGGCGCACTGATCGCTGCGTCTGATGGGGCCGAGTTGATCGTGGTTGGCCGTCGGGGACGAGGCGGCTTCCGGTCGCTCCTCCTCGGGTCCGTCAGCCACGAAGTCGTTCACAAGGCGCGGTGCCCGGTTGTCATCACGCCGTATCAGTCGATGCACGCACCCGGAAGGACACTCACCGATGACCGCTGACGTCACGACAACGTTGAAGCCTGGAGAAGACCGGGCCCTTGACCGACCCGTTCGAGTGTTCCTTCTCGACGATCACGAGGTGGTCCGGCGCGGCGTTGCCGACATGCTGGAGGCCGCCGGCGGACTCCTGGTGGTTGGGGAAGCCTCGAACGCCGCAGAATCGCTTCGCGTCGTTCGGGAGAGCGCTCCTGACGTTGCGGTGCTCGATGTGCGTTTGGCCGAAGGCAATGGCATCGAGGTGTGCCGCATGATCCGGGATGAGTTTCCCGATGTGCGCTGCCTCATGCTCACGTCGTTCGCCGACGATCAGGCGCTGATCGACGCCGCCCTTGCTGGAGCCGCAGGTTTCGTACTCAAGCGAGTGCGTGGCAACGAACTGGTCGAGTCGATCCGCAACGTCGCTGCGGGTGGTCAGTTGCTCGACCCGGCGACGGTTCGTCTCGGTCTTCGGCGGCTGAAGGCCTCGAGCGAAGGTCGAGTGGCCAGCCTCACGCCGCAGGAGCATCGCATCTTCGACCTCATCGGCGAGGGCTACTCGAATCGCCAGATCGCCGACGAGATGTTCCTGGCCGAGAAGACGGTCAAGAACTACGTGTCCAACATGCTGAGCAAGCTGGGCATGAGCCGACGAACACAGGCCGCGGCCTTCTCTGCTCGGCTGGACGAGCGACGGCGACGCGATTGGAGCTGATGGGTGACTTTGGGCTCTGAGCCGATCCCTCGATCGGGCGGACGATGTTGGTGACAAGCCCTCTACGAGTTCGAAAGGCACGTTGATGCGAGTCCTGGTGAGTGCAGCAAGTACCCACGGTGCGACAGCCGAGATCGGTCGCCGCATGGCCGAGACACTCCGTCGCTACGGGATCGAAGCTGACGTCGCCCAGCCCGAGCACATCACCGATCTCCATCGCTACGACGGCTTCGTGCTCGGCAGCGCCATCTACCGAGGCCGGTGGAAGCCTGAGGCGACGGCCCTGCTGGATGAGCACGGTGAGGTCATCCGCTCTCGGCCGTGCTGGCTCTTCAGCAGCGGTCCGCTCGGCGAGGGTGCACCAGACGAGCCGCTGCGCTCAGACGAACAGAAGCGGCTCATGGCGGCGAGCGGTGCTCGCCAACATCACCTCTTCGGCGGTCGGCTCGACGCCGATCGCTTGTCTCGGCTGGAACGGTGGCTAGCTCGTTGGGTCAAGGTGCGGAGTGGTGATGCCCGGTCGTGGACTGACATCGATCGGTGGACGATGCGCATCGCGGCAGAGCTGATCGCCGGACCGAACGGCATTGGCGAAGAGGACGCAACCCAGATCCGAACGGATCTCCCGAACGACGCTTGAGGAGGCGATCGTGAACCATTCATCCAGAACAGAAGCGCCGAAGTTGGTCGACGAGTTCGTTGCGACGTCCGAGATCGTCGTGCCGTTGGTAGGGCAAGATCGTCACGAACCCGCACTCACCGTCGCCAACGATTTGGCTCGGCGTTGGGGCGTCCCGGTGCACATGTTGCACGTCCGCCAGTCAGATGACTCGGTGGACAACGATCGGCTCGAGGAGATTCGCGCAGCGTTCCGGGGACGTTTCCCTGCAACCGAGGTCAACTCGACGTTGGTCTCCGGCAACGATGTGGCGAAGGCTGCGGCGGAGGCGATTCCCGCCAGCGCCCTGATCGTGATGCGATCGATGCAGGCCGCTGAACCTCGCGTCTCTTCGATGGCAGAAGAGATCCTGCGGGCCACCGGCGGACCGGCGTTGATGATTGGCAGCAATGCCGACTACGAGGACCTGTCTCGCCCCGTTGTCGTCGCTCTCGACGGATCATCCACCGCCGAAGCGGCGGTCGACGGTGCCGTGGCGTTCGCTGCGTCGATCGGCCAGCGCGTCCAGTTGGTGCAAGTCGTCGATCCATCAACATCTGCCCATGTCGGGAAGCTTCGGGCTGAGGGACAACGAGTGGCAGAGAGTGGACACCTCCAGTCCATCGCCGAGCGACTGCAGGCCGCTGGTCATCAGGTCGGGTGGGAGGTGGTCCACGAGACTGATGTTGTGCGAGGGCTGCTCAGTGCGGTCAAACACCTCGGGGCGGGCATCGTGGCGCTCGGCTCGCACGGGAACAGCGGCTTGGTTCGGAGCATGCTCGGATCCACGGCCATGGGTTTGGTCGCCGCCAGTCCGTACCCCGTGCTCGTGGTCAGCACCGGCGGACGAGACGACCTCGAGATCACCGCTTGACAGATCTACTCCTGTCGCCAATCGGCGGCAGGGTCCCACAAAGGAGCATCATCATGTTCACCCGTATCGTTGTCGGCACCGATGGATCTGCCGATGCAAATGATGCAGTGAAGCTCGCCGGCCAGATCGCAAGCATCGCCCCGGTCGGCGACGTTCATGTTGTCACCGCGTACCAGCCCCTGTCGCCTTCGGAGTTGCAGCGGTTGGACGAAGAGTTGCCAGATGAGTTCCACGATCAACTGACCGGTGATCTGATCGCCCGGCCGGTCATCGAGGAGGCGGCGAGCCTTCTGAGTGCTCGTGGGGTCAACCACACCGTCCATGAGGTCAACGATGATCCAGCCCATGCGATCTTGTCGTTGGCTCGTGGACTCAGCGCCGACCTCATCGTGGTCGGATCACGGGGCGAAGGAGCCATCGACCGCATGCGTCACGGCAGCGTCTCGACCAAGGTCATGCACGATGCTCCGTGCAGCGTGCTGGTCGTCAAGCGCTGATGGCTGGTGAACCTTCACCGCTCATCGGAGCCTTCTCCGGTGAGGTCGAGGTCAAGCTGCTGCTCGGCGACAGACGGCCCAGGATCGTCGTGATGATCAAGCGCTTGCTTTGCCCGGGCGACACCGGCCCGGCCGAATCGACGGGTGGCGCTGGAGAGAGGCCGACGTCGCGTGTAGAAACGGCCGGTTGGTTCGGTCACTGGTCCTCCGCCGTCTATCTCTGGTGCAACCGGTCCATGTTGTGGAGTCGAGCGGCGAGTTTGGTAGCGATGGTCTTGGTCAGCGCCGGATGGTCATCGAGCAGCTGATCGAAGCGGTTGTAGGGAATGACCAGCACCTCGACCTCAGTTCTGGCTCTCACTGTGGCGCTCGCCGGACGCTGACCGAACAAGCCGAGCTCACCGACCAGTTCGCCCTCTCCGACTTCGGCAACCGTCTCGTCGTCGACGATGACGTCGACGGTTCCGGACACGACGACATAGCCCTCGTGGTGATCGTGGCCCTGGTGGATGAGCGTCGTGCCTGCGGCCACGGACACTTCGTCGGCCGCTGCAGCCAAATGGCCGAGCGCCGTTCGGGAAGCATCGGCAAACAGGGGAATGGCCTTCAGGCGGCCGACTTTTGCGTCTTCGTGGAGTCGTGACAAGGGGATGCCTTTCGTCTGGCTGGCGAACGAGATGTCACCCAGCTCATGAACCAGGGTCGAGCAAGGATCGAACGGCGACCAGAGTCGAAGGTCCGGACGTAAGCCCCTACGGCGAGTGAGCTCGCCGAGACAAGATGGAACGGTGCCACGATCCAAGGAGAGAATCGAACATGATGCCGTCTGACACGACTGCGAAGATCATCCTCGCAAGCCCGACCGATGGTGGCCACACGCCGGGTGCGCTGCTGACCGCAGCCGTACTTGCTGATTGGTTCGCCGTTCCGCTGACGTTGGCCACCGATACCGAGGAGCGTTGGAACAACTTGGAGTCGCTCGCTCAGAGTCTCGGGACGGCAACAGAAGCCACCCAGTGCTTTGAGGCTTCGTTTTCGCGAGAGCTGCTGGCCTTTGCGCACGAATCGAGTCCGTCGATCATCGTCGGTGACCCGACCGATCGGTTGTTGGACGTTGCATCGAGGAGCACCCAACCAACGCTCCTGGTGGGTTCTGGCCGAGGGCCGCGTGTGTCGACCGGGCCACTGGTTCTCGACGGACCGTTGGGCCCCGATGATCTCGAGACGTTGGCGTTGATCGGGTCAAGGCGCAGGACGGCCAGACCCAGCAACTCGGAGCGGTGACCGTTTGTCAGACTCGCCGGGCACTCGCATTGGTCGTCCCGAACCGCCGGTTGCTTCACGATGAGCTGATCGGACAAGCGCTCGAGGCAGGCGTCAATGTCTTGGTCGCGGCCACGCCAGATCCGGAACGCTCGAGAACGCTTTCGATCAGTGCTCCTCTCGCCGAGCCGACGCCAACGCTTGATCCCGGACAACGAACCATCGAACGCCTGGATTCGGTCGAGTGCACCTCGTATCTGAAGAGTCGACGCGTTGGTCGACTCGGTTTTGTTGAAGGTGGCTGGCCGATCGTGTTGCCCATCAACTACCGCCTGACCGACGACGGAGAGATCGTCTTCAAGAGCGTGGTGGGTTCCAAGACTGCCGCCGCGGCCCGGTCTGCAATGGCGTGTTTCGAAGTCGATGACATCGACCGAGCAGACCAGCCGATGTGGAGCGTGGTGGCGCAGGGAGAGCTGCGTCTGGTTCGGAATCCTCAGGACCTCCACACAGCCTGGCAGAACGATCCGGAACCGTGGATCGAGGGTGATGAGTGGGCATGGTTGCGGCTGGTGCCTCTGTCGGTGTCAGGGCGCAGGATCGTCCCGGTCGCGGCTGAGACGCCAGCGCCTTCGTGATGGTCGGCTAGCTGACCAACACGCGAGGCAGAAGCTCATCGATGTCGCTCGGGTCGCAGAGGCTCGTTCCTGGGCTCAGGCAGGTGGCCGTGCCTGCCGCCACGCCGAGGCCCACAGCATCAGTCAGCGTCATGCCTCTGGACAATCCGACGACGATGCCAGCGACCAACGAGTCGCCAGCGCCCACCGTGCTGTTCACGCGAATGGTCGGCGCCCTGAAGCGGGCGCCGCCGTCGCGAGTACGCAACACTGCGCCGCCCGCTCCGATCGACACGAGAAGCGCTTCGACTGGGCTCGACGACATGACCTCATCGGCGGCTTGTTCGATGTCTGCTTCGGTGCGGAGCTCACGCCCGACGACTTCGGCCAGCTCCCGAGCGCTCGGCTTCACGAGGAAGGCCGGCTGCTGCACGGCGGCCTGCAGCGCCGGGCCTGACGTATCGATGATCAGTCGCGAGTTGCGGGTGCGTGCAACCAGGGCACGCAAGAGGTCAGCATCCCGACCCGGAGGGAAGCTGCCAGAGACGACCACGGCAGCGCTGGAGTCGGCTTCTGCTTCAACGGCTTCGAGCAAGGAATCGATGTCGCGATCATCGAGCTGGGGCCCGGGAAACACGAATCGATAGTCGTCGCCTCGCTCTTCTTCGGTGACGGTGACCGACAGCCGGGTCTCCGTCGTGATCGGAACCAAGCGGGTGTTGATGCCGTCGTGTTCGAGGAGCGAGGCGAGTTGTTGCCCGAAGGGCCCACCGATCGGTGCGATGGCAACGCTCTCCACGTCGAGGCGGTGGCAGACCCGGCTGACACTGATCCCTCCGCCGCCTGCGTCGAACGCCGGTGGCGTGCATCGAAGCTTGTGATGAGGGCTCACGCTCTTGGTGAGCGCGGAGAGATCGAGTGCTGGGTTCAGCGTGACGGTGACGATGTGGCCTGCCATCGGTACATCTTGCTCTGCTCGTGTCGGGACCGCACCCGCCGACTTGGTCGCTGGACGAGTCAGCGGCGAAGGGTCGTTCGTCCCTGGGCGCCGACCCTGGGTAGCGAGAGGATCGAGGTGGAAGAAGCGTCCTACCTGGACCGAATCCGAGAGGAGCGATTATGAGGTCCATCGTTGTCTATGAGTCGATGTTCGGAAACACCCACGAGGTGGCAGAACACATTGCCGCCTGCCTCGACGAACTCGGCGATGTTCGATTGGAGGCCACCAAGAACATCACGCCAGCCGAAGCCGCTGATGTGCAGTTGCTGGTTGTCGGCGGCCCGACTCACCTGCACGGGATGACGTCGAAGGCAAGCCGGAAGTCGGCAGAGCAGACAGCGAGAGAGGACCCAACGGTCGAACTCGATGATGAGTACGGAGGGCCGGGGCTTCGGGGTTGGATCAAGGATCTCCCTGCGGGCGACGGTCATTTCTGTGCAGCATTCGATACGCGAGCTGACAAGCCCGAATTCCTGACCGGCTCGGCGGCGCGAGGGATCGCCCGGCGATTGCGTCATCACGGCTACTCAGAACTGCTCGAGCACGAGAGCTTCGTGCTCGACGGCACCGGCCCCATGAAGGCATCGGAAATCGAGCGAGCTCATGAGTGGGGTCGAGCCCTTGCCAAGCGCTGCAAGGCGCTGAACATCGTGTGACTTCTTTTTGAATTGAGGACGTTCGACCCTCGCCCGGCGACCGGGCGAGGGTCATGATCGATGCAGGAAGCAGCCTGATCAGGAGGTCATGACATGGGTGTTGTTGTCGTCGGTGTGGATCGTTCCGAGACGTCGACCAAGGCACTTCATGAGGCGATTCGTGAAGCACAGTGGCGAGAGGCCACCGTGATCGTCGGGTACGTCGTGCAGCGACCGGTGTACGCCACCGTGGAACTCGGTGCCGTGTTCGTGGATTCGTTCGATGTCGAAGCGGTGGGTGCAGAGGCGATCACCAGCTATCTGGCTGAGGTCGAGTCGACGCTTGACGGCGGCTTCCCGGTGAGTGTCGAGACCGAGGTGCTCGTCGGTCACGCGGGACATCAGCTGCTCGAGCTCGCCCGTCGTCACGACGCTGAGCTGATCGTTCTGGGATCACGCGGGTTCGGGGGAGTGAAGGGGCTGCTACTTGGTTCGGTCACCACCTATGCGGTGCATCATGTCAGGCGCCCGTTGCTGGTTGTGCCCGGCGTTGATGACGACACAGCAGACACAGAGCAGACATGATCGAGACACCTTCGACCGACATCAAGGAGCAACCGCATGACCTTCAATGACCGAACCGGCCTCGAAGAACTGGAAGAGGCTCAGTGCTGGGAGCTTCTTGGTTCCAAGACGATCGGGCGACTCGCCGTCTCGATCACGAATCATCCCGACATCTTTCCGGTCAATTTCCGATTGGCCGACCGGGAGGTGATGGTTCGTTCTGCGCCAGGGATCAAGCTGGCCGCGGCAACGTTGGGGACTGCGGTGGCGTTCGAAGTCGACACATTCGACGAGGAGACGCGGACCGGTTGGAGCGTTGTCCTTCAAGGCACCGCAGAAGAACTGACGACCAGAGAAGACCTGGACGCCGCCGAAGCCCTTGGGGTCGAACCGTGGGCCGACAGCAGCAAGCATCGGTTCTTCAAAATCACCGCCAGCAAGATCAGCGGTCGCCGCGTGCCGACGGACTGAGGTCTCCTGTCATCGGCTTCGTCGTTCGCTTCCAAGGTGGCCAGCACGGCGACCGCAGTGCCGTCACACCGGGCCGATGGCATCTCGGCTACGGGTTGCTGAAGCCTGAATAGGTGACACCGGTGAGCTTGGCCATCTTGTCATCCCAGGTGGCCAGGTCGTTCTTGGTGAACTTTCCGAGATGGTCATGTCCGCATGCTCGGGCCATCACCTGCATGAGCTCGGTGGAAGCTCCGAAGAACGTGGCGAGCCGCTGGCTGGCCGCCTCGATGTCGATCTGGGCTCGCAGCTCTGGTTTCTGCGTGGCAATGCCCGTGGGGCAGTTGTTCGAGTTGCACATGCGGGCGGCAATGCAGCCGACGGCTTGCATGGCCGAGTTCGACACGGCAACACCGTCGGCGCCGAGCGCCAAGGCCTTGACGAAGTCGATCGGCACGCGAAGACCGCCGGTGATGATGAGCGTGACTCGACCGCTGGCGCCGCGTTCATCGAGCACGCGCCGTGCTCGAGCCAACGCCGGAATGGTGGGCACGCTGATGTGATCGCGGAACATCTCTGGCGCGGCACCGGTGCCGCCACCGCGACCGTCGAGGATGATGTAGTCAACCCCAGCGTCGAGGGCGAAGCCGATGTCGTCCTCGATGTGATTGGCACTGAGCTTCATGCCGATGGGGATGCCGCCGGTGACCTCACGCACTCGGTCGCCGAACTGTCGGAAGTCATCGACAGAATGCAGGTTCGTGAACGTCGAGGGCGAGATCGCCGACTCGCCTTCGGGGATCTGGCGAACCTCGGAGATCTTCCCAATGTTCTTGGACCCGGGAAGGTGGCCGCCGGTGCCGGTCTTCGCCCCCTGCCCACCCTTGAAGTGGAACGCTTGCACGAGGGGCAGAAGATCCTCGTTGTACCCGAACTGGGCGCTGGCCAACTCGTAGAAGTAGCGGCTGTTGGCCTGCTGCTCTTCGGGGAGCATGCCTCCTTCGCCAGAACAGATGCCGGTGCCGGCGAGTTCGGCGCCGGTGGACAGCGCCACTTTTGCCTCTTCAGACAGTGCGCCAAAGCTCATGTCGGAGACGAACAGCGGGATCTCGAGCCGCAACGGCTTCGCAGCCTCGGGGCCGATCACGAGCTCTGTGCCAACGGGATCCTCGTCGAGTAGCGGCTTGGTGGCGATCTGGGCGGCCATGATCTGCAAGTCGTCCCAGTGGGGGAGGTCCTTGCGGGGAACGCCCATGGACGTCATGCGTCCGTGATGACCAAGTTTGGTCAAGCCATCTCGCGCCAGTTCGTGGATGAACGCAACGGTTGGTTCCTCGGCAGTGGCTCGAACCGCAGCGCTTCCCGTGTCGCCCAATGCGACCGGTGTTTCTGACGTCGTGCCGCTGCCGTCGGTGCCGACCTGATCGTCGGAGAACTGGGCATGGGTGCCGTCGCAGTAGGGGGCGTTGCCTGTGCGCTTGCACGCGCACAGGTACGCCTCACCGTCGGCGTCGGGTGTGAACGGCAGCGGTGTGAAGTCGGTGCCAGCATGAGATCCGTCGCAGAACGGCTGATTCTTCGACTGGCCGCAGGCGCACCAGTAGTACTCCTCGCCAGCGGTGACGGTGACGGGCTTGGGGGAGTTGTCGGCGATGATGGGTTCGCTCATCAGAACTTCCCCGAGTTCACGTTGTCGGCGGCATCCGGGACGACTTCGACGTTGTCCCAGTGCTCGACGACGAGGCCGTTTTCGAGGCGGAAGATGTCGAAGGCGGCATAGGAAATGCTGTTCCACACTTGGTGAGCGAAGGAGACAACGAAGTTGCCCTGTCCAATCACTCGGTGCACCTCTTTGTAGAACAGTGTCTGGCCGGCCGCTCGGGCGTTGGCGTCCATTTCGATGAGCGCAGCCAGGCCATCGGGAGCATCGGGGTTGTGGTTGATGTAGGTCTCTTCGGAGATGAACTCGTTCATCGGGGCGGTCGGCTCTTCGGCAAAGGCCTCAGTGAGCAGTCGACGGATCACCTCTTTGTTCGACTCGGTGAGGTGGAGGTCGGTGATCTCGGCGGCGCCGTCGATCTGGTTGTGTCCGCTCGGGTTGGTGCCACCCCGCTCATGGATCACGTCCCAGTGCTCGATGATCTTGCCGTTCCCGTCGGTGTCGAACAGGTCGGTGGTCACCCACTTGGCCTCGCCGTTGTTGATGTTCTGATCGGCCTGGATGAACACGAAGCGGCCATCGACGAACGACCGGACGATCTCGATGTCACGGACCGGGTTGCGCTCGATGAAGGGTTCGAAGAACTCGACGAAGCCCTCCACGCCATCTCGCACGCCAGTCGAGTGTTGGGTGTAGCGGTCGCCGGTGTAGGCCTCGACAGCTCGACGAGCATCACCGTCCCGAATGCCTTCCATGTACAGCCGGCGTGCGTTGTCCAGCCCAGCGTTTGCCGCCGAAGCGATCTCGACGTTGCGTGCCATCGCCATCGAGGAAGCATCCATCAGCGCAAGGAAGTCCTGCGTTGCCGGAGCGTCCATGAACGAATCCATTGATGCGTCGGCGTCGCTCGCACTGTCCCAGCGCAGCGATATCGACCACTGGCCGTCGCTGTCAACGGTGGTGATTCGAGTGCCGGGATTGAAGCCAGGCTGCAACGGCAGGTACTCCGCTTCAACCTTTGCGTTCGCGGCAGCAAATGCTTCGGGAGACGCACCCTCGGCGAGGCGGAGCGTGATTGTTTCGATAACAGACATGGCCCGACGCTAGGCAGTCAGGTATTCCGGAACCAGGTCCAAACGTGACAGTCGATAGTCCGAAACCGACAGGACCACGAGTGTCGTCCTCAGGTGTCCGCTGATTGTTCCGCCATGAAGCTGCGCTTGACGCGGCGCCAGTCTTCATCGGTGTGTTGGCGCCGCCAGTACGCCGAGATCGAGGCTGATTCGGGATTCACACCACGGTCAGCAATGAGGTGCTTTCGAACAGAACGAACCTCGGCTGCTTCGCCATGGACGAAGACGTCGAAGCTGCCGTCGGGAAACACAGCGCTTGCAACCGCCTCTGGCAACAGGTCGGAGGGTTCGGCCGACGAGTCTCGATGAAGCCAGTGCACCGTGACGTCAGCGGCGGAGGGAAGCTCGATCTCATGGTTCTTGCTGTCGACGACAGCGAACACCACCGCTCGGGCGCCCGCGGGCAGGGCCTCGAGGCTGGCGCCTATGGCGCCAAATGCGCTTTCGTCGCCGACGAATAGGTGCCAGTCAGCGGCAGGGGAGGGCCGGTAGCTGCCGCCCGGGCCCTTGAATTGCAACCGATCGCCGGGCTTGGCCCGGGCGGCCCAGCTGCCAGCGTAGCCATCTTCGCCATGGGAGACGAAGTCAATCGCAAGCTCGTTGCGGGCGGGGTCCCAGTTGCGAATGGTGAAACGGCGAGGTTTCGGTCGCAGGCTTGGATCGATTCCGTCGAGGTCCTCCGGCTCGAACGGAACCGTGACCGGCGAGCCCGCTGGCAGGAATTGGGCATTGATGTAGGCGTCGGTGGCGTCTGATCCCTCGAATTCGACGAGGGTGCCACCGGAAAGGACGACCCGGAGAAGGGTCGGGCTGAGCGTGATCACTTCTTGAACTTCTGCGTACATGAGCCTCCTCGGATGCTGTTAGGTATGCATGACAACCATGCAACAGCGTCCTTCATTCCGAAGATGCGGGTCGATAGTTGACTCCCAATGGTCGAATCTCGACACCGTTCGATCGCCTCGGGTTAGTCGGCGCGCAGCTCGTCGAGGATGTCGGCGCTTGCGGCACTGCGAGCGGGGAACCAGCTGGCGGCCGCACCCCCGACCAGGCCGGCGACGACGATCAGAAGGCCGGTGGCAATGCTGGTCTCGGGGGAGCTGATCTGTCCCCCGGACAACGCCCGGAAGAACGCAGCAGCCGAAACCCAAGCCAGGGCGAGCCCTGAGAGAACCCCGACGAGAGCGAGAAGCGAGAACTCAGCGATCAACGACCAGAAGATCTGTCGGCTCGAAGCACCTGCGGCCCGAATGGCTGCGATCTCTCCCAATCGTTCGGAGATGGCCAGCGACACCGTGTTGGCGATGCCGACCAGTGCGATGATGACGGCAACAGCGAGGAGGGCGTAGACCAACGCCAAGATCGTGTCGAGGTTCGAACTCAGGCTGTCGACGTAGTCGTCCAGATCGAGCACGTCGATGGTGGGCAAGCCAACAGCCTGGGTCAGCGCCGTTTCATCAGCGTTGCCGAGGACGTATGCGGCGGTTGCTGGTAGGTCGTAGCCGAGGGCCGTACCCAGGTCGAGATCGCCGATAACGGCTGGCTGGGGTGAGCCGGGCAGCGAAGTCTCGACAATGACGGCAATCTCCAACACGACGGAGCCGGCGAGCGTCGTCACCTCGACCGTGTCGCCAACCGAGAGCAACAAGCTGTCGGCCAAGGCCTGATCGATGAGTACCGAAGTCCCCGCGACGTCATCGAGGGAACCTTGATTCACCGTGAAGTCGTTGGCGGTGGTCAGAGCATCGAACTCGGTGATAGCTGTTCCCAGGGATTCGCCACCGGGGCCGACCCGCTCGACCTCGACGTCACTGATCGGTGAGATCGAAGTGACGTACAACGGCACGACAGTGTCAACGCCGTCAACAGCTCTCAACGCCGCAAGGGTGTCATCGTTGATTGCTGGCTCGGGCTGGCTGCCGATGCCTTGGACGACAAAATCTACATCAAGCGCGTCAGCAGAGTCTCCGGCGATGAACTGGCCGATCGTTGCGGCCATCAAGGTGAAGAACGCAATGAGTGTGACGCCGATCATGAGAGCACTGGCTGCCGCTGCTGTTCGCCCGGCGTTGCGCTCGAGGTTTCGGCTGGCGACTGTTCCAGTCGGGCCTGCTTTCGCCAACAAGGGACGTGCGAGCAGCGCAGTGAGTCTGATCAGTGTGTCGGCACCTAGGTAAAGGGCCAGAAACGCTCCGCCGATGCCAACGCCGGTGACGATGATGTCGGTCTGAATCATTCCGTAGGCCAAGCATCCGACACCGATGGCGAGCGCAACCCCTGCTGCGATCAATCGCTTACGGCCGGCAGAGGGTGGTTCGACCTCGGCAGAACGGAGTGCCTCGATCGGGGCGACCGCGGTCGCCTTCCAGGCTGGCCACACCGCGGCCACGACCGTCACACCAACACCGACGAAGACGCCGATGGCGATGGCGGTGGTCGAGATGGCGTCCGAGCGCTCGATGCTCAGACCCAGCAGGTCGAGGAACCAGCCAAGAACGTTCACGCCGACAAGACCGACAACAACACCGACCAGCGTTCCGGCAAGGCCGAGGAAGATGGCCTCGAGCACTACCTGGATCATGAGTTGGCGCCGTGTGGTGCCGACCAAACGGAGCAGCGCGAGCTCCTCGGTTCGTTGGGCCAGTGACACGGTGAACGTGTTGGTGACGATGACCATGCCGACAACAACCGCGATGATGGCGAAGACGGTGAGGAACGTGCTGAAGAAGCCGGTGAAGCTGTCGACGATTTCGATTTGTTCGGCCACCCAGTCAGGCCCCGCCAGCACCACCGAGTCGGGCGCAAGCGCCGTGACTGCCTCGACGGTTGCGGATTCGCCGGCGACCAAGACGTAGTCGTAGCCCTGCGTGGGGGCGAAGACCGGGTCGGCGGGATCTAGGAGCAACGTCGTGGTGTAGGGGTTGTTGTCTTCACCGCCGAAGCTCGCGAAACCAACGAGTTCCGCCTCTTGAAGGCCATCGTCGGTGACAAAGCGGATGGTGGAACCGAGCTCGAGACCAGCGGCGTCAGCGGTGGCTGAGTCGATGGCAGCCTCGCCGAGCGAAGTGGGTGCAACACCCGTCATGATCTCGAAGCCGTTGAGTACCGAGTCGCCGAGCCACGGCTCAGCGACATTGGAGGACGCTTGGTCCTGCCCGGCAGCGCTCCCACCGGGGTCGAGGATCTGGGCGTAGGGAGCGGTGAAGCCGACGGCCTCGTAGCCAGCGTCGGTCAACGAAGCGAGAACTTGTTGTGGTACCGGAGCCGAGATGCCAGCGACTGGTCCGTCGCCTCCGGCGACTTCCGGCCCTTGTACGACAGTATCGACACCGTCGTAGGCCTCGTTCAGCGGCGCTCCGACATCGGCGATCGAGGTGGTGAGCAGAAGAGTCGACACGATGAAGGCCACCGACAACGCAATGGCGATCACGGTCAATGAGTATCGGTTGCGCTTGAACCAGGCGAGTTTGAAGGTGCGGCGAATCACGTCAGCTCAACTCGCGGATCTTGTCGAGCACGTCGTCGACGGTGGGGTGTCGAGCCTCACCGACGAGGCTGCCGTCCTGGACGTAGACAACGCGGTCACAGTGACTTGCTGCGACGGCGTCGTGGGTCACCATGACGATGGTCTGGCCCAGCTCGTCGACGGCTTGGCGGAGATAGGTGAGCAGTTCACCGGAGGTCTTGGAGTCGAGAGCGCCCGTGGGCTCATCGGCGAAGATCACATCGGGTCGGGGAATCATGGCGCGAGCGACCGCCACCCGCTGACGTTGACCGCCCGAGAGTTGGCTTGGTCGGTTCTGCAGGCGGTTGGCAATACCCAAAACGCCGGTGAGTTCGTTGAGGAAGTCTTTGTCGACCTCGGCTCCGGGGTCGAGATCGACCGGGAGGGTGATGTTCTCGAGAGCGCTGAGTGCTGGGACGAGGTGGAAAGACTGGAAGATGAAGCCCAGCTTCGATCTGCGGAGTACGGAAAGCTCCTGATCGGAGAGAGTCGAGACATCGACACCGCCAACGAATGCCTGGCCGGAGCTCAAGCGGTCGAGCCCGGATTGGCAATACATGAGGGTCGACTTGCCAGAGCCTGACGGGCCCATCACCGCAGTGAACTCGCCTCGGCGGAAGTTGAGGGTGACGTCGTTCAGCGCCGTAACGGCAGCGTCGCCCTCGCCGAAGGTCTTCGTTGCACCAACGAGGCGGGCGACATCGTCGCTGTTGGATTGAGTACTTGCGGAGTCACTGCTGGCCATGGTGGTCGCTTCTCGGGTCGGTGAACGGTGAAGGATCTACGGAAATTGCGAGAGGCCGGGGCATGAGCCCCGGCCTCAACAACGTGCTGCTGTCCGGAGGGTGGGCAGCAGCACGTCAGATGTTGCTCAGCTCTCGGGGAAGAGGAAGGGTGCGCCGAAATCGATGGCGGCTTCCATGCCGAGTTCTGGGTAGGTGTCGAGGAGGGCTTGTTTGAAGTCGGCTGCGTTGTCGACTGTTCCGAGGAGTTCCAGGACGGTGTTGAGGTAGGCGAGATTGGCGTCGTAGACCTCGGGGCCGGCAGGAACGCCGTGTCCGGGGAGGACGATGGGGTAGTCAGCTGCAGTGGTGGCGAGGTCGGTGACTGCGGTGGCCCAGGTGTCTGCGGGTCCAGCGAGGATCAGGTGGACGCCGCTGTAGATGAGGTCGCCGGTGACGATGACGCCTTGGTCTTGGACTCGGAGGACGAGTTGGGTTTCGGCTTCGGCGTTGTCGACTTCGGTGATTTCGAAGGTGATGCCGTCGATCTCGATCGTGCCGGGTTGGACGACTTCGGGAACGACGAAGCTTCCAGCGATGGCGTCGCCGAAGTCGGCTTGCTTCTCGGCGACTTCAGCGTCGCCGATGACGGCGATGGTGGCGGAGGTGCTGGCGAGTGAGTAGACGGGGACGTCGGCGAATGCTTCGCTTCCGAGGAAGTGGTCGGGGTGTTCGTGGGTGATGAAGACGCGATCGATGGGCTTGCCGAGTTCGTCGGCGTAGGCCCGCATGTCGAGCGCGTTCGGAAGCAGGAACTGGGTGTCGATGAGAACCAGAGCGTTGTCGGTCTCGATGATGTGGGTGCTGTTGGCGAAGACTTCTTCAGGAGCGGTGAGACTGTGGACGACCACGTCGCCGGCAGGTTGCACGGTGACGGTGATGCCACTGTCACGAACCGACGTCGACGCAGCTGTCTCGCCTGAGTCCTCGGGGAAGAGGAAGGGTGCGCCGAAATCGATGGCGGCTTCCATGCCGAGTTCTGGGTAGGTGTCGAGGAGGGCTTGTTTGAAGTCGGCTGCGTTGTCGACTGTTCCGAGGAGTTCCAGGACGGTGTTGAGGTAGGCGAGATTGGCGTCGTAGACCTCGGGGCCGGCAGGAACGCCGTGTCCGGGGAGGACGATGGGGTAGTCAGCTGCAGTGGTGGCGAGGTCGGTGACTGCGGTGGCCCAGGTGTCTGCGGGTCCAGCGAGGATCAGGTGGACGCCGCTGTAGATGAGGTCGCCGGTGACGATGACGCCTTGGTCTTGGACTCGGAGGACGAGTTGGGTTTCGGCTTCGGCGTTGTCGACTTCGGTGATTTCGAAGGTGATGCCGTCGATCTCGATCGTGCCGGGTTGGACGACTTCGGGAACGACGAAGCTTCCAGCGATGGCGTCGCCGAAGTCGGCTTGCTTCTCGGCGACTTCAGCGTCGCCGATGACGGCGATGGTGGCGGAGGTGCTGGCGAGTGAGTAGACGGGGACGTCGGCGAATGCTTCGCTTCCGAGGAAGTGGTCGGGGTGTTCGTGGGTGATGAAGACGCGATCGATGGGCTTGCCGAGTTCGTCGGCGTAGGCCCGCATGTCGAGCGCGTTCGGAAGCAGGAACTGGGTGTCGATGAGAACCAGAGCGTTGTCGGTCTCGATGATGTGGGTGCTGTTGGCGAAGACTTCTTCAGGAGCGGTGAGACTGTGGACGACCACGTCGCCGGCAGGTTGCACGGTGACGGTGATGCCACTGTCACGAACCGACGTCGACGCTTCGGTGGTTGCTGCTTCGGTGGTCTCGGCCTCCGCTTCAGCAGGTGCCGTGGTCGCTACCGATTCAGCATCGTCGGAAGCGCAGGCCGCAGCGAGCATCGTCAGTGCTGCAAGTAGCGCAAGCAGGCGCGGTCGAAGGGATACAGAACTCATGAGACCTCTTGATCGTTGGTGACCGCATCCGTTCGGAGCGATCGGGGCAGGGAACCGCCTTGGATATCTGCATCCACCTCCCCTTGGGGTCCGGCGAGAGTCCCGTAGTCAGATTTGTACCGGGGGCTGTCTGATTCCGACCAGCAATGGCCGCTGGAGGTCAGGCAGAGCGAACCGCACGTGGGAGTTCCCCCAGGTGGCGTTTCACGAACTTCGAGAAGTTTGAGGGATCGGTGAAACCGAAGTCGACAGCGATGCGAGCGATCGGCCGGCTGGAGTGAGTCAACAGCCGGTGAATCTCCAACGCGATGCGCTCGTCGAGGACTTGCTTGGCCGTTTGACCCGTTACCTGCTGGCACGCTCTATCGAGCGTGCGAGAGCTGTAGCCGAGGTCGTGGGCGAGTTCGCTGATGCTTGGCCGCTCGAACAATCGAAGTTCAATGAGTCCGCGAAAGTCCACGTAGGCGGTGGGAAGTTGGGTGACCCGCCGCGGCGATTCGGGCAGCACGTCAGCAAGTCGAAGGAGAAAGACGCAGAGCAGTGCCTTGGTCAGTTCGATGGCTCTCTTGCTGCCGTCGAACGTCTCTTGCTCGTGTCGAAGTTCTTCGACCCAACTCAGAACTCGTCCGAAGTCCTCGTGGTCGAGATGCCACGATGTGGGCTCGCTGCTTCCAGGAAACCACTGTTCGCCATCGGGGTCCGCGTGGTGGGAGTCGCGAGGCCAGACCACCATTGACGCTTCGAGGTCAGAATCCACGATGTAGCTCTGGACCTGCCCGGGATGAATGCGCAGCAGCGTTCCTGCGGACAGTGGCACGGGCTCGTAGTCAACGTAGTGAGTGCCCGTGCCTGACCTGCAAATGACCAGAATGTGGAAATCAGCTCGCTCCCGCTTGCGAAGCATGCGGCCCTTCATGCGGGTGAGCAACTCTTGCCGGTCCACGATCTCGACCGGGATCAGTTGGTTGGGGGGCCGAGGTGAGAACCGAACCTCCGTTGGCGGTGGCTCAGGTGATTGTCGAGTTTCTACCACGGAGAGTCACTCTAGTACCGGGAAATCTGCGGTGGCTCTGAGCAGGATCATCGCCCAGCCGTTCGACCCAGGAGGTCTCATGACGACCGCACCCATTCGAACGTCGCCTCGCGCGTCGATCAGGACGCGGGTGTGGCTCGACATCGCCCTCCTGGTTGGCTACGTAGCGCTTTCAGCGCCGCAGACAACTGGCATCCCGTTTCACGAGTACTTCACCGTCGTCTTCATCCCGATCTTCATTGCCCACATCGTCTTGGACTGGGCGTGGGTGCGGCGAGTGTTCCGCCCGTCAGACCACAGGCGGACCGGTGAAGTGCGGTTCAACCGAGCGTTCGACATCGTGCTGTTCGTCGGCATGGTTGTCGTGATTTACTCCGGATTCATGATCTCGGAGTCGATCCTCCCCGGCTTCGGCATCGATCCGAACATCTCGACGTTCTGGCAGACCATCCATGATGCTGGCGGAAACCTCTTGATCCTGCTGGTCGGCGTTCACATCGCGATGCACTGGCCCTGGATCAAACGCAACATCGGTCGCATCAATCCGAGACGAGCCTCTTCATGAACGCTTGGTTGTCACGCAACACCACGCCGATCGTCATCGTGCTGATCGCCTCAGCCGCCGTCGTCGGGCTGTTCGAGATCGTGGATGCATTCGCTGACTCGACACCTGTGGTTGTCGCTGCCGAGGGCGCCGACGATCTCGAGGGAGTCGCCGCTCTCGGAGGCCTCATCAAAGTCGTTGCCTTCCTCCTCATTCCAGGAGCGGTGACGCTGCTGATTCGTCGACGCTCTCGTTCCTCATCAGACGCATGATCGGCAGATCGGTCGCATGACCGTTGGCATCGTGCTCGGGGCCGGAGGTCCGCTGGGTTGGGCGTACCACCTGGGGGTCACGCAGGGCGTTCGCGACGCCATCGGGAGAGAACCCGCGAATGCAGACCGCATCGTGGGTACGTCCGCCGGTGCAGCGATCGCCGCCACGCTGCTCGCTGGGACTCCGATCGACGAAGTTCTCGAGATCATCACGACGCCGCCAAGCGGTGAGGAACAACGGGAGATGCTGGCCGTCGGCTCGAACGCTCTACGGAATCCGCTTCGCGCACTCCGACCCGTCGCCCCTCGGCTCATGCGCAACGTTGGCCATGTCGGAATCGCAACGGCGCTGGTCGGCATGCTGCCAGCCGGGCTCTTCCCGACCCTCGTCATCCGTCGATTTGTGACCGGACATGAGTGGCCGACGCAACTCTGGGTGCCGAGCGTGCGCCTCGACGACGGACACACTGTCGTCTTCGGGCGCGATGTGATCCCGCAAACGCTGGCTGATGCCATCGAGGCCACATCGGCTATTCCAGCGGTCTTCCAACCGAAGGTGATCAACGGCGCCAGGTACGTCGATGGCGCCGTCGCCTCATCGACACACGCCGGCATTCTGGTGCCGGAGGATCTCGACATCGTGTTGATCTCAGCTCCGACGGCGAGGCCCGGAGGCGGCCCGATTCGGGCCCGAGCTCGACGAACGCTCGCAGCCGAGGTCGAAGCGCTTCATCAGTGCGGCACCAGAACCATCATCGTGACGCCAGACGCTGCCGTACTCGAAGCGGCCGAAGGGTTTCCCCGTCAGCGACCCGATGCTGCTGCCGACATCGTTGAGGCGGCCCGTCGACAGACCGTTGCCGCCTTCGCAGCACGTCGTCCTCCGCATGGTCACGCCGACCAAGATCACACCGACTGAGTCGGTACCCGGGCGCGGCGGTGCCCCGCCGGAGGGCGGGGCGGGGCACCGTTGGGGAAGGCGTTGCTCAGTCCAGGGTCACCTCGTTGAGGTCGGCTTCGGTGAGCTCGATGATTTCGGCGTCGGCGGGGATGTCGCCGGCTTCGGCGACCATTCCTTCGCTGGTTTCGGTGCCGAGGTGGTACTCGTTGAGGTCGGCTTCGGTGAGCTCGATGATTTCGGCGTCTGTGGGGATGTCGCCGGCTTCGGCGACCTGGGCCGTGGCGGGAACTTCAGGAGCTGGGGTGTCCTGGGCGCCGGCACCGACGCTGAGGGCGAAGAGCGACGCAACCACGGCGCTTGCTCCGATGAGGCCGCCGAGGGCGGTGGCCTTGCGGTTGCTGGTGGTTGACATGTTGGGGTTCCTTTGGTGTGTGTGTTGTTCACCGGTTGGTGATGAACGCAACACTGAAGGTTCTTCCTGAAACCACTCTGAGAATCCCTGAAAGCGTCTCTCAGCTTTCTTTCAGCATGCTTGGTCGATACTGCATGGATGCGCTTGCTTGTTGTTGAAGACGAACCCACGCTTGGTCACTCAGTCAAGCGGGGTCTCGAGGCCGAGGGTTTTGGCGTCGACCTTGCCACCACGGGAACCGACGGGCTCTGGCGGGCACGGGAGGGTTCCTTCGATGCCATCGTGCTGGACATCATGCTTCCCGAGATGAATGGGTACGAGGTATGCCGCCAACTGAGGAGCGATGGGGTGTGGACCCCCATCCTCATGCTGACTGCGAAGGAAGGTGAATACGACGAGGCGGACGCGTTCGAGATGGGCGCTGATGACTATCTGCGCAAGCCGTTCTCGCACGTCGTGCTCGTCGCCCGGCTCCGGTCATTGATCCGGCGAGGGGCGCCCGTCGAACCGGAAACGATTGGTGTCGGCGACCTGGTCTTGGACCCTGCCCGTCAATCATGCGCTCGCGGCGACGAACCCATCGATCTCACACCACGGGAGTTCGCTGTGCTCGAGACGTTGCTGAGGCGAGGGCCGAACGTGGTTCCGAAGTCAGAGCTGATCGATCATGTGTGGGGGATCGATTTCGATGGAGACCCCAACATCGTTGAGGTGTACATCGGGTACATCCGTAAGAAGATCGATCGCCCGTTCGGAACGACGACGGTCCGCACGGTTCGAGGCATCGGCTATCAAGTGGCGGCGCAGCGTTGAGCCGGGGCATGTCACTGCGGACACGTCTGACCCTCATGATTCTGGTCAGCACTGCGGCAGTGTCTGTTGTCGCGGTGCTGCTCGGTATGAAGATTCTGCGAGACAATGTTCGAGATGCGGCGATCGAAGACCGCTCGCAGTCCAACCTGGTCGAAGTCATTGCCATTGAGCTTGATCAGTCTGTCGAGTTGGAGGGCGAGGTCGCCGTGGTCGTCGAGGCAGAAACGGCCGGTGAATCGGTATCGATCGATGGTGACCCCGGGGTGTCTGTGGTGCCGGAACTGGCCGAGTTCGAAACCGACGTTGTGCTCGATCGTCTGGATCAGTTCGATCTGTATTCCTCGCTCGTCGAACGATTCCCAAACCGTTCGGAATCGATCACGCTGTTGTTGTCAACGGGTGAAACTCTGGTGGTTGACCAAGCTGGTATTGCTGGGGATCAAACCTCGGGGAACAGCCAGATCGTTGTTGACGCCGCATCAATCACCGGCATCGGTGGCAGCGTGTTCGAGACGAGCAACGCCACGGCGAATGACAGTGAGCTGGCCTACGGCTCCACCACCGCCGCCGATGGTCGAACCATCGGGTTCGTCGTTGATCTGACTGAGGGCTACCGGGCGCTCGAAGAAGTCGCCACGCTGCTTTGGCTCGGGGCTGCAATGCTGACGGCGATGGCTGCGGCGGGCGCCTGGCTTTTGGTAGGTCGTTCACTCGCACCCGTTGATTCGATCACGCAGAGAGTCAGCGAGATCACCGCGCAGGGTCTCGGGGAGCGCGTTCCGGTGTCGATGCGTGGCGACGAAATCGGCACCCTCGCCACCACCATGAACAGCATGCTCGGTCGACTCGAGTCGAGCGATCGCCAACGGAGGCAATTCATCTCCGACGCGTCGCATGAGCTTCGGACGCCGGTGGCGGTCCTTCAAAGCGAGGCTGAGGTGGCCCGAAGAGCTCCTGATTCCACGAGCCTCGATGCGCTGTCGCAGGTCGTCCTGGATGAGAGCCACCGACTGGGAGGGCTTGTTGAGGACCTCCTGTCCATCGCCCGTGGTGATGAAACCGACCAGAGCCTGGACGCGTCACGACAGGTCGATGTGGATGAGGTGGTGCTCGCGGAGTCCCAGCGGACACGCAGAGTTCCGATCAACCGGGTCGGGGTGTCCGCTGGCCGAATCATCGGGCAGGCGGACGGTGTCGAGCGGGCGGTTCGCCATCTTTTGGACAACGCCGCCCGACATGCCGAGAAGCAGGTGGCCGTCGGGGTGAAAACGCAGGCGAATGAAGTTGTCTGTTGGGTCGATGACGACGGGCCTGGCATCGCGGAAGCCGACCGTGGGCGGGTTTTCGAACGGTTCGTTCGTCTTGACGCCGCACGAGATCGCGACCGGGGTGGCGCCGGCCTCGGTCTCGCTGTCGTGAAGTCGTCCATCGAGGCCATGAACGGAACGGTAGCGGTCAGCAAGGCACCGCTTGGTGGCGCGAGGTTTGAGATTCGCTGGCCGAACGCTGACTGAAAGCCAAGCTCGAGAGCGGTTGCTTCGGCTATTCCTGGGCGATGGCGTGGACATCGCCGAGGTCAACCCACGGCTGCTTCTCGTCGCACCAGACCTGGACATTTGGTTCCACATCGCTGCGGTCGTCCAGCGTTCCCGCCTTGACCGCAACGATCTCGGGTCGTCCAACGAGAACCGAGACGATTGGGGAACCGCAGTCCCGACAGAAGCGACGGAGGACGTAGACATCGTCGCCGGTGCGGCCTCGGTCTTCGTAGGTGGCGATGTCGCCAGAAATGGTGAGTTGATCTGGAGTGACGACCACGTTGGTAGAAAAGGCGCCGCCGCTCTGGCGTTGGCAATGGTCGCAATGGCAAACGGCGACCGCCATGGGGTCGCCCTCGATGTCGTAGGTGATCTTTCCGCAGAGGCATCGTCCGGTTCGGTTCATGGCAGTGAAGCTAGTCGGCGAACGTCTTGGGATTGTGGGACTTCGGACCTGAGCCGGCGGAGACGCCCTGCTCTAACGTGCTGTCCATGGTGCTTGGTTCTGAAGTCGTTGTTGCCCTTGGTGAGTCCGATGCTGGCGATGGATCTGCCCCGCTGCATGCTGATCCCTCGATCGCTCTGGGGAAGGCGCTGGCATCAGCCTTGGATGTGCCGGTCCGGATGCTGCACGTCGAGGCGGCACCCGAACACGTTGCTGCGGCGATTGCTGAGGGTCTGGCCCCGACGTCGATTCTCGTGATTCACAGCGAGCACGCCAATCGGTGGTCCGGCAAGTGGTCCGTCGCAGAGCACGTCATCGATCAGTGGGGTGGCATCGTCGTCGCTATCGGTCCGCGCTATTCGCCGTCAGCACGTCCGGGGCCCGTACTGACGGCGGTGGACGGCTCGACATCGTCATTCCGAGTGGTTGAGCCGGCTCACGCTGTCGCCTCGACGCTCGACCGAACCATCCAGTTCTGTCAGGTGATTCCGGCAACAGATCCTGAGCCCGTCGGGCCTCTTGGTGATCTGCCGTTGGACAACACGGCATTTGTCAACGGGAACGATCCAGTGTCGGCCCTGCTCGGCCAGGCCGACAGTGAGGACTGCTCCATGATCGTTCTTGCGGCGAGGGGTGATCGGGCGTCGACGCGTGCATCGATCAGCCGCACCTGCTCGGGTGTCATCGCCGGAGCCGTCCAACCGGTGATGGTCGTTGGAACCCAGTGGCAGCCGTCGTGAACAGCGTCCAGACTCAGATGCGATCTCCGGGCACGACGACGGTGGTGGCGTCAGTGTGATGAGTCAGCGCAGTCGCAACTGAGCCGAGGAGAAGATGAGCAACGCCTCGGTGCCCTCTGGCACCAACCACGATCATGTCGGCCTCGGCGTCACGGAGCGCTGACCGTGGGACGGCCATGACGATTCGTGCGTCGAGTTCGTACTCCGCTGGTGATCGACGTGCGGCGAGTCGTGCGCTCTCGACACTCTTGTCGAGAACCGCTTGTGCCCGAGTTTCGAAGACGTCGCCGTACGTCTCTGCCAGCTCGAACATCGGGGCCGCCGGCACATAGGCATGCACGACGTCGATCGTTGCTCCCGATGGGCAGTGCTCGATGGCCCAGACGAGTGCACTCACAGCGTTGGCCGATCCATCGACGCCGACCACGACCCGGCGGGTTCCTGACGATGCGGCGGATTCGGGGACGATCACGACGGGCACCGTGCTGTGCGACGCGCAATACGAACTGGTCGACCCCGTGATCGCCTCGGCCACGGCGCCTCTGCCCCGAGAGCCGACGACGATGACGTCGTCGGGCTTGGTTGCAGCGCAAAGGGTGTGACCGACGTGGCCGTTCGCGACGATGGCGGGTAGTCGATCGGCCACAGGAATGACCGACGTCTCGCGTTCGGCTACTTCTTGCGCCTGGTTGCTGAAGTAGTCCCGGGGTGGGGGAGGAGGGCCGCCCGGTGTGGGCGGTGCAGTTGCCCACCAGGGGAACTTCCAGCCCACCACCGGCTGGATGAGGCCCAGTTGCTCGACGTGAGCCATGGCCCAACGGAGCGCAACGTGCGATCCAGCGGATCCGTCCAAACCAACAACCATCGTCGGTCGTTGTGTGTCGTCGCCTTCGAGATCCGGGCGGCGTGTGGTCATGACACACCTTTCGTCAGGTTGGCCAGTCTCCGGTCAACTTCTCACCCAAGTGTCGTTGCTAAGACGCTCGATGAACAGGGCCCAACGTCAGCTCAGTGTCACAACGAGGTCACGGCATTGCGGAACGCCGTTGGCGACAAGCCCGTCCGTGACCGGAAGTACTTCGTGAAGTTCGAGGCCTCGGAGAAGTGCAGCGCCCGGGAAATCGTCGAAATGTCTTCCTTCGACCAGGCCAGACGCCGTTGCGCCTCCAACACCACACGCTCGTCGATGATGTCCTTCGGTCGCTGGCCATTCGCTGCAGCGGTTGCGCGGGCAACGCTTCGAGTGGAAGCGCCGATCTGTCGTGCGTGCCACGCAACCGAACGCTGCTCGATGTTCTGTTCGACGCTCTCGATGAACGCTTTCGTCAGCGCCGATGCCGGCGTGAGTTCCTTCGAACTCTGGCCTCCGGCATGGCGGGCAAAGAGCCGCAGGATCACGCCAACGACCGATGCCGCAACCGCCTCATCTTGGTTGGACGCAAGGTCGTTCGACATCCACTCCATTTGCGTTTGGAGCTTGTCGGCGTCGTCTCCGATCTCCACGGCAGTTGTTGTGCCGTCCAAACGATTGAAGAGCGGAAGGTCGGGGATGCTCGAGGACGCGAAGACCACGACGTCTGCATCGAATCCGTCGTGTTTGTCCGACCAACGTTGGACCTGTCCGGGACGGATCCAAATGGCCGTTCCGCGCCGCATCTCGTAGTCGACGAAGTCGACCATGTGGCGCCCGGCGCCCGCGGTGCAATGGATGAAGACGTGAAAGTCGATGAGTTCGACGGGTGGCCCGCTCAGCTGGTCGCGATCGATCATTTGACGTACGTGCGAACGGACGACGCCCGTATCGGTGATACTCACCGCTCGGCTGAGATTCATCTCGACCATCTCGTCCATATGTCGCCGGAGTGTGGTTCGCCTCGAATCGAACTCCACGGTTTGTCCGAATTTGACCAGTAGCGGTCGTCTTTGGACCTTTCGAACGTCGGTGTCGGCGCCCTTACTGGACGCCGTGACTGTGATCGTGGGGATGTTGCGTCGTCGGGCCGTGCGTGTCGTTCTCGATGTGAGCCCGCTCGCCGGCTTTTTGGCGGAGTTCTTGACCCGGGAGGGCCCCGACTACTCCCTGCACTCTTGGATCGGGGTTGTGCTGGTTCCCATCATCGCCGTTCATCTCGCCAGCAACTGGCGCTGGGTGATGAGTACGTATCGCCGGCGGACGACACACCCCGACTGGCCGCTCGCTCGGTTCAATGCGGTCTTCACTGCCGTCACTGTGGTCTGCATTCTCACGGGCTTTCCTCCGTGGCTTGCATGGTCAGACAGCACGATGTGGACCGTCTCACACAACGTCGCCGGGTTGCTTTCGATCGTGCTTGCGATCTCTCACTTGTGGCGAAATCGCCAGCGGCTCGTCGTGCTCCTCCGCCGCCGAAGCACCGCGCCAGCGGTGTAGCTGGCAGCGGCACCGGGTTGGCCACTGCCGCAAAGCATGAGACGATCCATCCATGACGAAGCCTGATGCTGGCACCCTGGCCGAGGCGTTGCGACAAGCCCGTGAGCACTACGCATCCGCTCGGCCGAACAGCGCCGCCTGGTCAGATCGGGCACAGCGGGTCATGCCAGGAGGCAACACTCGCTCAGTGCTGCAGTTTGACCCGTTTCCGTTTCGCGTTGCTCGAGCGGAAGGACAGCTGCTGTTCGACGTCGATGGGCACCGCTATCTCGACTTCCTCGGCAACTACACCGCAGGGCTGCTCGGGCATTCACCTGGGCCGGTGCTCGATGCGGCACAGAAGGCCCTGACTGAAGGCTGGTCGCTTGGCTCAGTACACGCCAACGAGGTGCGACTCGCCGAGCTGCTGACCGAACGGTTTGCTTCTGTGGAGCAGCTTCGGTTCACCAACTCAGGAACCGAAGCCAATCTGATGGCGCTCGCAGTCGCGACACATCACACACGACGCACGAAGATCGTCGTATTCGAAAACGGGTACCACGGGGGCGTCCTGACGTTCGGCTCGGCCCCAAGCCCGGTCAACGTCCCGCACGATTGGTTGCTCCTTCCTTACAACGACGTGGCTGCAGTCGACCGCGCCTTTGCCCAACACGGAGCAGACATTGCGGCTGTCCTCGTTGAACCAATGCAGGGTTCGGGCGGCTGCATCCCCGGCGACGTCGACTTCCTCCAGCAGCTGCGGCGTCAGTCGGCCGAGTACGGAAGTGTCTTGATCTTCGACGAAGTCATGACGTCTCGCCTCTCGGTCGGGGGAGCGCAGCAGTCGCTCGGCATCACGCCGGACATGACGACGTTGGGTAAGTATCTCGCTGGAGGGCTCACGTTCGGAGCGTTTGGCGGCCGAGCCGAGATCATGGCGGCATTTGATCCTTCTCGCGGCGGAGCGCTCGGGCATGCGGGAACCTTCAACAACAACGTGGCGTCGATGGCGGCGGGCGTGGCTGCTCTCACTGAGGTCCTGCACGCCGACGTTTTGGAAGCAACCAATCAGCGTGGCGACGATCTACGGACATGGATCAACGCTGCGTTCACCGAACATGGAATTGCGATGTGTGCCACCGGAGTGGGCTCACTGATGAATCTTCATGGGACTGCTGGTCCTGTGACGTCCGCCGCTGACCTGGCCGAGTCTGATGACCAGTTGAAGGAGTTGCTGTTCTTTCATCTGCTTGATGCCGGTATCTACATCGCTCGCCGTGGCTTCGTGGCCCTGTCGATCGAGATCACCGATACCGACGTCGCCACCTTTCACGATGCTGTCGACGAATTCTGCCGTTCAGTTCTCGCCCTCCCGTCTCGGAGAGGTGGGTGATCGCTCGCGTCAGCCAGCGGCCCGCTTGAACACATCGGGAGGGAACGCGTTGGCATCGATGCAGCGCTGCGACCACTGTTCGAGATCGGTGACGATGGCGTCGAATGAGTCGCCGAGCGCATCGATGATGCGCTGACCAAGCATGTCGGTGTCGTCCTCCATCGCTCCTCGCAGCGCCGTGCCCTCCTCGCTGAGTACATCGCCCTCGAGCCAGCCCTTCGTACGCATGCCTTCGGCTGTCGACGCGATGGCCTCGGGTGTCCAGCCTCGGCTGGCGGTGTAGCTCCCGAGGGGCATGCCAACCCAGAGTTCGGTGAGGATGTTCATCTCGATGGGGTCGAGGCCGTTGGCGATGCACACGGCGACGTGACTGTCCCCTCGATGCTCTCGGGCCAGCTCGCAGGCTCGCCACAAACGGCCGACGGGGTCGCTCGGCCAGGCTTGGGTCATCAGCCCGGCGAACAACGGGCGGCCGGGGAGCGGAGCTGACCTGACGGCGGCCTGAAGGGCGTCTGCGGCTGCACTGACGTCAGCGCCGCCCAGTGCGTCGGTCAGGCTGATGATGGTTGCCTCGGTACGGGTGGCCCACAGCTCATCTCGATCGCACAACGAACGAGCTGCGTCGTAGGCGCCTTGCACCATGGCGGGCTCGAACACGGCGAACGAGGCCGCCACCAATCCGGGTTCGGGTTGACCCAACAGTGACGCTCGACCCATCACGTAGCCCGTCATGAAGTCGAGGCCGAGGGCGGCCTGCGCTTCGTTCGTCGTACGCGACCAAACCGAGTGCATGGCGATCGGTTCGATGGCATCCCGGAAGCGCCGGGCCGGTGACGGGTTGGAACTTGGTCCCGCTTCGGCTCCGGCGGGAGAGGGCTGAAAGAAGGCGGCAATGACATCGTTGTATTCCACGTCGCGACACTAGTTCGGTTGGGCTGTGAGCTTCATTGTCAGCTTGCTGGGCTCAGTCAGCCAAGGCGGTCGAGGATGTTCGAAGTGATCTGTTCGATCTGTTCGTCTCGGCCGGCCAGCCCGTGGGCCCAGTCGGTCGAGCCTGAGGTGATCACGGTGCCACCAGCCGGCGAGGTGAAAGCCCCCAGCATCGCCTGACCGGCAGCAATACGGTTGACGGCCGCTTCCTCCCTCGAGTCGAAGACGCGCGAAGCCAGGAACTCGATCTCCGATGGCTCGTTGGCCTTTGGTGGTCGGGCGGCAGTGGTCCGGGTGAAGTGGGCGGCCGGGACCATTCCGAGGATCTCGAAGGTGTCGGGTGTTCCGTCATTGCCGGTGGGATGGGGAAGGCCGTCGATCGTGGTGTATTCGCAGCCGTCGCACTCGTAACCGACGGCGGTGGCCTTGGCTCCGAGCACGTCGCCGTAGTCGATACCGGTGCCTTCGAAGATCCAATGATCGGGCCGGAACACCGTGTAGCCACCGGCGCCATTGGTCACTCGCTTTCCTATGCGGTGATAGCCCCCACGTGTGAAACTCACGCCGGTCATGTGGTTCTCGGGGCGACCGATCAAGTGATCGGACCAGATGCTGGTGAGCTCTCCGACACGGTCGGTGTCGTAGACCGGGTCGTTCTTGAACTGCCCCTTGTAGCCGACCATCACCGAGGCCGAACCGTTGACCGGTTCTTCCAGTCGGACCTGCCACAGCGAGGTGTTGCCAGAGAAGAAGACCGCGTTGCCGCCGTTGGCGACAAAGCCCTCGACCGTGTCTCGCATCGGGCCAGACCAGTACTCGTCGTGACCGACCGAAAGCACCATCTTGTAGCGATCGATGATGCCGGGGTGCTCTTCGAGGTCGGCGTTGGAGATCACGTCGACGCCGTAGCCGTTGCGTTCAGCCCAAGTGATGAACGGCCACTCCCAGTCTGGCCAGCCAGCAGAACCGGCCCAGGGCGACAGGCGATTCATGCGCAGGTAGCCGACATGAGTGTTCATGTCGCGATCTGGTGGGTGTGTGGTGGTGACTCGACGGCCCGCTCCCTCCGGCTTGAAGAGGTAGCCGGGCGACATCGGCCGCTCCAGCGACGCATGGGTGCCGCCGTTGTAGAGATTGCGTCCGCCGAAATCGTTGTAGGCATGCCAGGTGTTGGTGGCGAGTTGCAGAAGAATCGTGTTCTTCGATCCTGCGGTCGGGCGAACGACGAAGAATGCGTGGCTGCGCCGAGTCTTGCCGTCGACATCAATGGTGAGCAGTACCTCGTAGTAACCCGAGGCCCAGTCATCACCGGCCACGATCTGTTCCGCCGCCGGCCACTGGCAGCCGTTGGACGACGCATCGAGTGGCGTGGGGTGGTGATCAGCCGCCACCGATCCGCTCCACACGACCCTTCGGTCCGCTCCGACTCGTGCGATTTCGACCTCCACAGGTCGCCCGCCAGCGGACGAAAGATGCAGCCCGACGCCGCCGCACGGGGCAACAGACTGAGGCCAGCAATATCCGGTGACGGTCTCGAAACTCATGTCTGCAGCATGACAGCGAGTGCGCCATCGTTGAAAGTTGATGTCGCGACACGTGGGTTCGCACGTCGTCGATGCTCCACGATGTACCGGGTCAGGCGAACTAGCGTCGCAGGATGAACCTTCGGAGGGCAATGATTCGGTCAACGGCACTTGCGGCGGTGTTCGCACTCGCGGCGTGTGGTGGCGGCAGCGACGCAGCCGTCGAGCCAGACACCGTCGAGCCAGACATCGTCGAGACCACAGCGACGACCGAGTCCGACTCGACCGAAAACACAACGGTCGAGACAGTGACCGACGAAGACAGCGGTGCGAACACCGATGATGTTCCGTGCGGCGAGGCACTCACCGCTGCAGAGATCGACTCGATCCTCGGCACATCAGTGAGTATCGGTGGAGGTGGCGGGAATTGCCTGGTCGAGTTCGCAGCGGATGCAGTCGGAACGGTGTCGGTGTTCTCCGGCTCTCGAGCCGACGAAGCCATGGACGCCCTGCTCCCCAAGTTCAAAGACGACGAAACAGCCAGCGCCAACGGCGTCCTGTTGGCTGATGATCGTGGCTTCATCGACGGTCGGAGCGTGATCGTGCGGGGTGACAGCGGCAGCGTCTTCCGCTTCGATGTGCCTGACAACGTCGAGATCGCCGACGTCAACGCAGCCATGGAGCAACTCGCTGCCATTTTGCTGACTCGCTGAACGGCGAGAAACACCAACGGTGGTTCAAAACCACGAGTGGCCCGACCCTCGTCCAACCGGGCGGCGCCTGCCGCGGACGAGAATCGGGCAGTGCCGAGAGCCGGTGCTACTTGAACAGGCCGCCATCGGGCGTGGCGAGGAACCACACGTCGCCGGATCCCTGACCGGTGGTGTCGCCGGGAGCGGCGTCGCCAGCGAACAGATAGAGGGGCCAGATGCCGGCACTGAGCTGGAAGGTTCCGTCGTTGCGTTCGACGACGGAGAAGATCTCGGCATCGAGGCCCTCAGGCAGGTCAGCTGATGGCACGGTCAGTGGCGGCCATGCGTCAGCGCACGCACCGTCGCAGGTAGGGAGACCGTTGGTGTCTTCCAGGAATCCGTAGAGGCTGATGCCGTTTCCGTCTACGAGCACGTCACCGAGTTCCGTGGTGCCGACATCGACGATCGGGCCCGCTGCCCTGTCTTGGGAGACGATCGGCGCGTCTCCTGGATACAAGATGCCATCGGTGCCGATGGCGAACCAGACGTCGCCTGAGCCGTGGCCGGTGATGTCACCGGGCACGGCGTCGCCGTCGAAAGCGTAAAGCGGGAAGCGCCCGGCGATCAGCTGGAGCTGTCCGTCGTCACGCTCGGTTGTTGCGAAGATGCCGACGTCGAGCCCGGGCCCGGCGCTGAAGTCGGCCGGCACGATGACCGGCGGCCACGCATCAGCACAGGTTCCGATACAGGTGCTCACGGCATCGATGTCGTTGGTGAACCCGTAGAGCGTGAGGCCATCGGCGCTGGTCAAGACTTCACCGATCGGTGTGGAAGCCGCCCTGACCGAGGCGCCCGTGGCCGCCGGGGCTGCAGCTTCCTCGACCGTCTCGGCCGGCGCGCTCTGGACGATGGGAGCTGCGCTACCGCAGGCTGCCAGCGCAAGCGTGCCCGCTACGAGGCTGAGTGCGAGACGCACATGGGTTTTGTTGCGGGTGAACATTGGGATTCTCCTTGGTGGTGCGGCTGTTGGCTCGCGCCGAACTGGCCTGTTTGGGGTCTGTTCTCTTCTGACTGATGCCGGATGTGTTCGCCGAGCAGCGTTCGTGCTGCGTTGGCGGAAGGCGTCCGTCGAAGAGTCAGTACGCACCCAGTAGCTGTTTGGTTCGCGCTGTCCCAAGGAAATCTTGCTTGCTCCAACGGCGACTCATCACTGCTGGGAAGGCCCCTGTGACTCGCTACGAGCTCTCGGTCGGGACGAGCCATTCGGCTACGCCAACGCATGCGTTCGAAACGATGGCCTCCGGAGCGTCGCTCGTGATGAGCGACGTCTTGGCGATGGCGGCGAGTTGCTCGTCGTTCAATCCCAAGCTTGTTCGGGCCAACTCGTATTCGTCGCCGAGGCCGACCCCGAACATGAGCGGGTCATCGGCTCCGAGTGAGCAAGGCACGCCGGCATAGAGGAGTTCCGGCAATTGGTGCTCGGCAACCGCGGTGACGACTCCGAGTTTCCAGTTGGACGTGATGCAAACATCGAGTGATACGCCTCGAGAGACCAGCAGCTCCAGGACGTCTGCACTCTCAACGGCTCGAACCCCGTGAGCGATTCGAGTGGCCCCCAAATCCTCCACTGCCGAACGAACACTTTCCGGTCCTGAATTTTCTCCTGCGTGAGGTGCCGAGGTCAGCCCCGCCGATCGAGCAATCGCAAATGCCGCGGCGAAGTGTGCCGATGGCGCAGCCTCTTCGTTGCCGGTCAACCCGAACGCATGAACGCCGTTGTCCGCGTATCCAGCAGCGTATTCAGCCAGGTGTTCAGCGACCGAAGGATCGGCATGTCGAGACGCTGCCATGGTGAGCCCGAACCCCACGCCCAGTCTTGCCCCGACCGAGCGACCCTCGTCCAGGACGAGTTCCATGACCGAATCGGGGTCGCCGAGGGGGCGGAACGGGTGCGGGTTGAAGTGTGGTTGGACCCACACCGCGCCGTCTGCGGCGGCGTCCTCGACGACCTCGCGTACCAGGCGTTGCATGTTCTCGGGCCGAGCGACGCAGATCTCGAAGGACGAGTGAAAGCATTGCTGGAATTCGTAGAAGTTGGTGAAGCGCTGCGGGTCGGCGACGCGGAAGCCCTCTTGCTCGGCTAGCTCCATCATGGTGGACTTGCGCATGGCGCCGATCAGATGAGTGTGCAGCTCGGCCTTGGGCAGCAGTCGCAGATCACGCATCCCCAATGCTATTCCTTCAGAGCTCGTCGCCTCCTCACTCGCCGCTACCGCTCGGCGACGGTCGAGCCAGGTGCGCTCAACTGTCCGCGTTCGATCATGTGGTCGCAGGAGGTGAGGGCCTGGGGATCTCGTTGATCTCGAAGAAACCTGAGGTCGCTCCGAGTGGTGGATGAGCGGCAAGCGCAGCTCGGAATTCCGCCATGTGCGGCGTGGCGAAGTGGGCGAGCAGGCTCGCATGGTCGTCCCATCGCTCGGTGATCCGAACCGTGGCCGGCGCATCGAGTTCTGTACTGAAGGTGTAGTCCTGACACCCGGCCTCGGCCCGACTCGCTTGCTGCATCGCCAGCAAGGGGTCTCGCATCGCAGCGAAGCCAGCCTCGTCCATCTCGACGACGGCGTTGACGATGATCTCGGGTTGGGTCATGCCGGAAACCTAGTGCGGGGGTGCCGGATGGACGAGGTGCAACGGCGCGCTTCGGTCGCCGCCTGGCCCGTGTCAGACTGCGGCCTTGTCACTTCGTCGTCTCGCTCTCTACATCGGTGGATTCCTCGGCCCCTTCGGCACCGTGCTGATCGTGCCGATGTTCCCCGAACTGCGCACGGAATTCGACGCGAGCTCGGGCGCTGTGGGACTGGCCTACAGCTTCTACCTCGTCCCGTTTGCCCTGACGCTGCTGTTCTCGGGCACGATCGGCGAGCGGCTGGGTCGTCGACGCACCGTGCGATCCACCTACGTGGTGTATGCACTCGCCAGCCTGGCCGCCGCGCTGGCTCCATCGCTCGCGGTGTTCATCCTGGCCCGAGCAGCACAAGGCGTCGCCAACGCGTTTATCACTCCATTACTCCTGGCCGGCCTGGCCGAAATGGTCCCCTCGGAGCGCTTTGGGCGCGAGGTCGGCATCTACTCGAGCTTCCAAGCGCTCGGCAGCGGCCTGGGCCCATTGTTGGGCGGCCTCGCTGCTGACACCTCGTGGCAGCTGGCCTTCTTCGGAACGGCGGCGATCGCTGGTCTCCTCGCGCTCATGCCACCCGACGGTGAACCGCGCCCGGGAGCCGAGGCACCTCAACTCCGACCGCTGGCCACGCGGCAGATGTTGTTTCTCGGCGTCGGATTCTTCTTTGCCGCCGCCGGCCCTGTGGGGATTGCCGTAGTGGTCGGCGTGGTCGGGCGCGATGTCTTGTCGCTGACGGGCACCTCCACCGGGTTGATCCTCCTCGGCGGCGCCGCAGCCGCCGCAGCCCTCGGGCCGATGTGGGGCCGGCTGCTCGACGGTTGGGGAGCGAAGCGGGTCGCACCCGTCGTGATCACGGCTGCGGCTGTGTCGACGACGGCGCTGGCATTCGGAACGAGCGGGTGGCTTCTGGGCTTGCTGTGGGTGGTCGGAGGCGGGATGGCCGCTTTTGTCGTGGTCGTTTTCCAAGCGCTCGGCGCCACGATCATGCCGGAGAACCGCGGCGGCGCTCTGTCGTTCCTCTTGGCCTTCCGTTTCCTGGGGCACGCCGCCGGTCCATTGCTGTTGATCCCGCTGATCGACACGTCGGCGACCACGGCGTTCGTGATTGGTGGGATGCTCGGGATCGTGACACTTGGGTCAGCCACAGCGGCACTTCGATCGCCGACGTAGACCACAAGCGAGGTCTGTGGCACCATCACGCGATGCAGATGACCCCAGCCCAGCATCGCGAAGCAGCCGAGGCGCTGGTCGAGGCGGAGAACACTCGTGTGTGGACCCAGCCGCTGACCGTCAAGTACGAAAACGCCGACATCGAAGACGCCTACGCTGTGGGGCAGTTGGTCACTGACATCAAAGTCGCCAACGGTCGAGTGGTGAAGGGCCACAAGGTTGGCCTGACTTCGAAGGCAATGCGTTCGCTCACCGGCGCAACCGAACCCGACTACGGCACGGTCTTCGACAATTGGTTCCTCGACGAAGGCTCACAGGTGTCGATGAGCACCATGAACGACCCGCTCGCCGAGATCGAGATCGTCTTTGTTCTGAAGGAGCCACTCGGGGGCCCTGACGTCAATGCCATCGACGTCATCCGGGCGACCGACTTCATCCTCCCTGCAGTCGAGGTCGTCGACAATCGCTATGCCGGGAGTGGCAAGAGCGGCGTGGTCGACAGCATCTCCGACGCCGCCTCCTGCGGTTTCGTGATGGTCGCTGGTAATCCCATCAACCTGACAGACATCGACATCCGTCACGTCACCGGTGCGCTCTACAAAAACGGGCAGATCGAGGAGTCCGGAATGGCCTCGGCGGTCATGGGCAACCCCATCAACTCGATGGCCTGGTTGGCCCGCAAGTTGCACGAGTTCGACGTGGTCATGCAGCCGGGCCACAGCATTTTGTCTGGATCGTTCATCAAGGCCCACCGCATCGGTGCCGGCGACTCGATCGTGGCCGACTTCGGGCCGCTCGGTCAGATCAGCTTCGGGGTTGTCGACTGACTAGCTGCCGAGGAAATCACGAGAGCTCTTGAGGTCGGCTCTGATGCCGGCCACCATCGGCTGGTAGTCGTAGCCGACCGTGATCATCGTGAAGCCCTGCTCCCGTCGCTTCTCGACCAGGCCGGGTTCGGCGTGGATGCCGGGAATCACGCCGTTGGCTTCGCATGCTGCGACGACACGCCGAAGCGCGTCGTCGAAATCATCGCTCGGCTGATCCGCCGCTGCCGGGTAGCCCATGCTCATCGAGAGATCCGAGGGCCCCACGTAGAGCGCGCCAACGCCCTCAACTGCGGCGATGGCCTCGACATTGGCGATCGCCTCCACGGTTTCGATCATCGGGATCACGGTCACCGTGTCTTGAGCGGTCTCGAAGTAGGTGCCGCCGTAGCGCATGCTGGCACCAATGGGGCCGACGCTGCGATCACCGTCGGGTGCGTAACGGCAGGCCCGCACTGATGTGACGGCCTGCTCGACGGTGTTGACCATTGGCACGATGACGCCAAGCGTTCCTGAATCGATGAGGCGGCCGATGAGTGCCGGGTCGACGGAGGTGACACGCGCCACCGGGAACGCATCGCCGGTGTTGATGTGCGTGAGCATCTTCAACGCCATGTCGAGGTCCATGAGCCCGTGCTGCATGTCAATGCAGACGTAGTCGTAGCCCTCCTTCGACGCGACCTCTGCCGCCATGGGCTCGCGCAGGAACAGCCAGGCGCCGAGCACTGCTTCTTGGTCCTCGAGACGGGCGGCAAGAGAGGTGGGGATGGGGCTGGGCATGGTGTCTCCTGGCGATTCAGTCACTGATGTAGGCGATGAAGCTGGCGGTCATGACGGTGCCGTCACTGGCATGGGTGTGTCGGGAGGGTCGAGAGGTCTCGTCGGGAAACACCGCCACATAGTGGCCATCGATTTCGCTCCGCATCTCGGCAGTCGGGGCCCAGAACTCGACCTTCGCCACATCGTCCCAGGACGCACCAGCCTCATCGAGGATGAGCCGCATGTGCCGGAAGAGGTTGTCCAGCTGCGCTTGGGAGCCTTCGGGGACGTCACGAGTGCCGGGGTTGAACGCAACGATCACCGAGGTGGTGAGCAGCGGCCCGATGCGTGTCGCCACGGGAATGGCCGTGAGGTGGGAGAGTCCTTCGATCTCGATGGATCGACGCTCCGACACGATCAGCCCTGTTCCTTCGCCGCAAGCCATGCCTCGAAGTCGGCCCGTCGCTCATCGGTCAGCGGGAACACGCCGTGGACCGAGTCGCCCGCCGCCACCCGCTCGATGGCGAACGACTCACGAAGCTCCTGAGCAACGGCATCGCGTGCGACCTCCTCGACGAGCTTCGCCGGGATGATCACGGCGCCCTCGGCGTCGCCGACCACGACGTCGCCGGGAACCACGAACACACCAGCGCAGGTGATCGGCTCGTCATGGCTGAAGGGCATGTGGTGACGGGCCCAGGTCGAACCGTGTGATGACTGGTGGTACACCGGATAGCCGAGCTCTGCGATGGCGGGGGTGTCGCGCAGCGCACCGTCGGTGATGATCCCGACGGCGCCGCGCTGGAAACCGCGTGCGGCGTAGATGTCGCCGACCGTGCCTGCATCGGGGACCTCGCGCGCTTCGATGACGAGCACGTCGCCCGGCTCGGCAGTCTCCGCCGCCATCCGCTGAGAATTCATGCTGGTCGACAGTTCGTCGATCATGTCCGCACGATGAGGGACATAGCGAAGGGTCCGGCAGCGGCCGACCATGGACTGATTCGGCAGTAGCGGCTTGAGTCCGGCCAGGAAGGTGGTGCGCATGCCCCGCATTTGCAGCTGGTGTGTGACCGTGGCGGTCGAAACACCAGCGAGCATGTCGCGGAGTTCGTCGGTGAGAACCTGAGGGATGTCGGCGACGTCAGTCATGAAAACCTTTGTGTTGTTGCGGAAGATCGTGGAGAACGTGGCATCTCGACCCTGTCAGAGGCCGAACATCGAGAGAGTACCGAGGTCGACGATCGACTGCCCCCCATCAGCGATCAGCACGCTGCCAGTGATGAACGAAGACGCATCACAGGAGAGAAACTCAATGCATGCTGCGATCTCGTCGGGGGCAGAGAGTCGCTGAATCGGGTTGCGGTGCACCATCAACGCTCGGGCTTCTTCGTCGTCGACATCGTTGACGTGCGCCGTGAGGTCAGCTGCACCGGCGGCCATCGGGGTGTCGACCCAACCGGGACACAACGTGTTGACTCGGATGCCGTCGCTCCCGAGGTCCAGTGCCATCGATCGGGTGAGGCCGAGCAGTGCTGCCTTGGTTGTCCCGTAGGTGACGCTCTGCTTGGCGGCAAAGAGCGCAGCGATTGATGCAACGTTCACGATGGAGCCACCTCCCGATGTCCTGATGTGGGGAACGGCGGCCCGTGTCACTCGCACCGGGCCTTTCAGATTCACATCGACCATGGCATCCCATGTGTCATCATCAACCGCTTCGATGCCGCCGCGGCCTGCCGTACCAGCGTTGTTGACCACGATGTCCAACCGGCCGAACGTTTCGACCGTTCGAGCGACGGCCGCCTCCACCGAGCTCGTGTCGGTCACATCGCACGTCACCGCAAGCGATCCCGTTTCGTTGGCGATCTCCTGCAACGGTTCGCTGCGGCGCCCGACGATCGCGACTCGGGCACCTCGGTCGTTGAAGCGGCGAGCAGTGGCGCTTCCGATACCCGAGCCGCCTCCGGTGATGAAGACCACCTTGCCGTCGAGATCAGATCCAATCATGGGTGTCATGGCTGCACTTTCGCAGATCGTCGGTCGATACGCGGAGCTGCCATCAGCCAGCCTTCGGTCGAACCGATGCAGCTGTTCGTGTCCGCCCGACCGCAATCACAGCTCCGACAGAGCCGATCAGCACAAAGCCCATGTACGGGTCGATCAGCCAGGTGTTGCCGGCGCTGGCAGCGATGAGAAAGCCGCTCACCAGCAGCCCCAACTGCAATGATGTCGAGGCCACGACGTCGAGCACGGTGAAGGCCCGCACACTGTTCTCGGTGTTGACAGAGCGATGCGCCGTTTCGAGCATGGCGACCCTCACCGTGGAGCCCGCGGCACCGATCACCGCCGTTGCGGCGAACACGAGAACCTGAGAGACCTGACCGTCGACGGTGTCGCCGACGAAGGAGATGGTGAGCACCGCGGCGAGCAGAGCGGCCGCCGCGACCAGGGCACGACCGGAGACGTCGTCATCTGTCGGGCGCAATGCCAACAACGCGACCATCGATGCCGCAGTCTGGATGCCTGCGATCAGACCGAGGTTCGCACTCGGCCACAGCACGGTGTCGAGATACACCAGCCACAGGGGGAGCGCACCGACGTTGACTGCAGCCAGAACGACCAGGACCGAGCGGGTTGCGCTCGACAGCCGAGCACCGCCCTTTGCTGCTCGAGCAGCGGTGGCTGATTCCGCTTCCCTCGGAGGGTCAGCCACACCGCCCAGACCCAGCGCACAGCCCAAGGCGACGAGACCAACTACAGCGAGAAAGACCGCTCGGCCCTCGCCACCGAGCGCAGCGAACAGCACGAGCAGAGCAGCCAACAACCCTCGTGCCATCGCTGGCCAGGTGGCGTTCAGCCGTTGCCGAGCTGCAGTGTCCAATGAGTAGGACAGCAGTGGTTGCCAGGCGGTGGCGAAGAGGACCGAGAGCGCGATCTCTGCGGTCACGGTGATCGCCAGAGCAGTCGAAGCGAGCGGACCTGTCACGCCGAAGCCGACCAGGAGTGCGAGCACCCAAGCTTGGACTGCGGCGATCAGCAAGAACAGCTGCGCATTCCGTCGCGCCCGGTGGAGGGGGATTCGTGATGCGTACAACTGGATGGGCACCGAGACCACGCCGAAACCGAAGGCGATGCCGATCACGGTCGGGCTGAGCTCGAGATTCTCGATCGCAAAGATCTGGAAGATCGGCCCGCCGTCGACGCCGAGCGATGCTCCGAAGAGCGGCAGGAACAACGTGACAGGAATCAACCGCCGAGAGCCTGAGCGCTTGATCACCCCGGGGACCGTAGCGAGTAGCGACGATCAGTGGGTCGGCGGATGGTCGCTCACGCCGTTGGACCGCTGTAGAGGTCGTTGCGCTGGGCGTCTTGGAAGCCCACGCTTCGATAGAGCTTGCCCGAGGCCGGGTTCTCCGGCTCGTAGCCAATCGAGACACGAGTGGCGCCGGCTCGGGCCAACAATTCGACGCCGCTCGTCAACAGGTGCCTGGCCAAACCACGCTGCTGGTGATCGTCGTTCACCCGCATGGGCTCGACCACGCCGGTCGAGGTCACCGGATCGAACCAGAACAGACAGTGGCCAGCGTCGTTGCCATTCGAGTCGATCACGACGAGATCGAACTCGGGGCGGTACAGCGAGAGCTCGTTGAGACGGCGTTCGTCGAACGTGCTGCTGCGACCGCTGCAGTAGTGCGGGCGATCGAGCGTCTCGCTGCGAGAGGCCAGTCGGTAGCCCTCGTGAAGCGGGCTGACGCTTGGCCGATGATTGATCGCCAGCCAGGCCTCGACCAGCACGTCGGGCGCTTTGACCGTGAATCCGCGCTCGGTCAACAACGTCTGCATGATCTCGTCCGATCGTTCGACCTCGAGATCGACGGAAAGGAAGCCGTAGCTGTTCGCTGCACCCAGCCCTCGGTCCACGACCTGCGCCACGAAGTCGGGTGCGGCATCGGGAAGGACGAACGGGCAGAAAGTGACGTTGTCATAGACCAGGGAGGGTTCGCCCCTGAAGTCGAACATCGCCGCCGCCGCTTCGGGCCTGCCGTCGGCATCGAGCCAGAAGAGCTGGTCGAGTTCGTCGGTGCCCATCGGCCGGTTCCACCACCACTGCAGCTCTGCCGCTTCGTACAACCCCATCGTCGGGTGCGCTTCCCGGCGCCGCTGCAGCAGTGTCGTCAGCATCTCGATCGCGGCGAGACCCGCCTGTGCATCCTGTCGGGGTTCGGACATGGGCTGAAGGTACTCGGCGCTTCATGGCTACGGTCGTCAATTGTGGGACCCCTCGAAGGTGTGACGATTCTCGAACTGTGGAGCATCGGACCTGGCCCGTTTGCCGCCATGCTGCTGGCCGACATGGGGGCGACGGTCATTCGCGTCGACCGGGCGACCGAGCCCGACTACGGCTACCCACCCAACCAGTACCGCACGCTCTACCGAAACCGCCGTGCCATCACGATCGACTTCGACCAGCCCGAAGGCGTCGAGGCCTTCATGCGACTCGTCGAGCAGGCCGATGGCTTGATCGAAGGCAATCGGCCCGGCGTGTGCGAAAAGCTCGGCGTGGGGCCCGACGACTGTCTCGCCCGCAATCCAGCACTGGTCTACGGGCGGATGACTGGCTGGGGACAGGACGGCCCGCTGGCGGACCAGGCCGGCTTCGACCTGAGCTACATCTCGCTGACTGGGGTGGCGCACGCCGTGGGTACGCCAGATCAGCCGGTGCCGCCGTTGATCCTTGGTGGTGACTTCGGCGGCGGTGGAACCTTCATGGCCATGGGCATGTTGGCCGGCATCATGTCCGCCCATCGAACGGGCGAAGGTCAAGTGGTGGACGCCGCGATGGTCGATGGCTCTGCCAGCCTCATGGCGTACATGTACGGCGGCTTGCCAACCGGGTTTTGGCGCAACGAGCGAGGCACGAACACCGTCGACGGAGGGCATTGGCTCTACCGCATGTACCGCTGTGCTGACGATCGTTTTTTATCGGTTGCCTGCCTCAGCCCTCGGCTCTACCAGAACTTCGAAGCGGCGTTCGGTCTCGATTCTGATGAATTCGGCTTCCATCGACCTCGGACCGACTGGCCGGCGCTCGCGGAAAAGTTCGCCGCCATCATCGTCACCAAGACCAGAGATGAATGGGCCGCACACGTCGAGGGCCGCAACGCCTGTGTGCAACCGGTGCTCGATCTGCACGAAGCGCCCCATCATCCGCACCTCGTCGAGCGTGGAACCTTTGTCGAGCACGGCGGTGTCACCCAACCCGCTCCCGCTCCCCGTTTCAGCGGAACGCCCACGAGAATCGAGCGTCAACCACCCGAGCACGGCGAGCACACCATTGAGGTCCTCGCCGAGTTCGGGTTCTCGCCGGCCGATATCGACGATCTGCAAACATCGGGAGTCATCACCAACAGCGAGGACGCCGACTAGTGCCCTCAGCTCAGCCGTTCATCCGCCATGGGTCGTGTCGTCTCGGATCGGTGATGACCGCCGCAATGGTTTCGTTCACCACGGCATCGAAGCCGGTGCTGGTGGTGCGAAAGGCAACACCGCAGAGACGGCGGCCAGCGTGCGCTGGCTGCACGTGACGGATACCGACGGTTGCGTGTTCCCCATCGAGCGAGAGCTCGACACGAACGCCTTCATGAACGGCAACATCAGCGGGCAGCGACACGAGCGCCCCGTCGATCGACAGGTCGATCAGATCGCAGCTCACGTTGTTCGAGCGCTGTCGAAACAGGCCTCGCTTGGGAACACGGAGCGTCACATCGGCGGGGCCACCCGCATAGCGAAGTGCCATTCTCGGCAGGGGACGGCCCCCAGAGTTGTCGCTTCGTCTCAGCAATTCGCTCACGGCCCAATCATGCAGGCCCCGAGACGCAAGCGCGCTGAGAAGAGTTTCCCGATCCTGGAGTAGACAGTCGGTCTGCCCTCTGTTGAAAGAAGTCCACACATGTACGCCGTCACCATCGCTGATGATCAATCGATGAGCCTGGCCGAAGCGCCTACCCCCAAGGTTTCGGCCACCGACGTCCTCATCGAAATTCGAGCGGCCGGATTGAACCGCGCCGACCTCATGCAGCGCATGGGCATGTATCCACCGCCGCCCGGCGCATCGGACATTCTTGGTCTCGAAGTTGCTGGGGTGGTGGCTTCGATCGGCGCCGAGGTCACCGAGTGGGCCGTGGGCGACCGGGTGTGTGCGCTGTTGGCGGGCGGGGGCTACGCCGAGTTCGCCGCCGTCGATGAAGGCTCGGTCCTCCCGCTGCCAGAGAGCCTGAGCTTCGCCGAGGGCGCCTGTCTGCCCGAAGCGATGATGACCGTGTGGGCCAACGCATTTCTGCGGTGCGGGCTGCAGCCGGGCGAGTCGTTCTTGATGCACGGTGGCACCAGCGGCATCGGTGTGATGGGTCTGCAGATGGCAAAGCTCGCCGGCGCCAGCCCGATCTTCGCTACTGCCGGTTCACAAGAAAAGGTCGATGCCTGCATCGAACTCGGTGCCGATGTAGCGATCAACTATCGAGACGAGGACTTCGCCGAAGTCGTCGAGGCCAACGGCGGGGTCGACGTGATCATCGACATGGTCGGCGGCGACTACGTGAAGAAGAACATTGCCGTTGCGAAGCCCGATGGCCGCATCTGCAACATCGCCTATCAAGATGGCTTCGAGACCTCGGTCAACTTTCTGCCAATCCTCATGAAGCGGTTGGTGGTCACCGCCACCACGCTGCGAGCGCGACCCCACGAAGCAAAGCGCAACATCCGCGATGCCATCCTCGATGACTTCTGGCCAGCCGTGATCAACGGCACGATCAAGCCAATGATCGACACGACCTTCCCGTTCGATCAGGCAGGTGCTGCGCACGAGATGCTCAGCACCGGTGGTCACATCGGCAAGATCGTCTTGGTCACCGACGAGGCATGACGACGTGCCGGCGAACTACTTGCGCCTGACCTGCACGGGGAGCTTGGAGTAGCCGTTCACGAAGGACGAGAAGACACGCTCTGGTTCGTCTTGGACTTCAACACGCTCGAAGCGGGTCAGCAACTCTTCCCACAGGATCTTGAGCTGGAGTTCAGCCAGACGACTGCCCATGCAGAAGTGGACGCCGTAGCCGAAGGACAGATGTCGGTCTGCATTCGGACGCTCGATGTCGATCACGTCAGCGTTCGCGAAGACGTCTTCGTCACGGTTGGCCGAGACGTACCACATGAGGATCTGGTCGTGCTGCTTGATCTGCTTGCCACCGATCTCGGTGTCGAAGTTGGCGGTGCGGCGCATGTACGACAGCGGTGTCTGCCAGCGGATGATCTCGGGCACCATCTTCGGTACGAGGCTCGGGTCGGCGATGAGCTTGTCGTATTGATCCCCGAACTTGTTCAGGCCGTACACGCTGCCCGACATGGTGTTGCGAGTGGTGTCGTTGCCGCCGATGATGAGCAGGAGCAGGTTGCCCAAGTGGGCTGCGGTGGGCATGTCCTTGGTGGCTTCACCGTGCACCAGCATGCTGACGAGGTCTTCGCCGGGATTGTGGAGCCGCTCGATCCACAACTTCTCGAAGTAGCGGATGCAGTTCATCATCTCTTGCTGCTTCTGCTCCTGCGACTCGACCAGGCCACCCGGCTGTGGGATGGCAAAGGTGACGTCAGACCAGCGAGTGAGGAGATGACGATCCTCGAAAGGGAAGTCGAACAGCGTGGCGAGCATCATCGTGGTGAGCTCGACCGAGACGGTGTCGACCCAGTCGAAGGTCTCGCCTTCGGGGAGCGAGTCGAGCAGATCACCCGTGCGCTCGCGGATGAGTCCGTCGATGTTGCGAAGGTTTTTCGGAGCCGCAATCGAGCGAACGGTGTTGCGTTGCTCGGTTTGGCCAGGGGGATCCATCGAGATGAAGGAGCTGAACTGGGGCCCATCGTCAGGGGTCGGCACGTATTTGGGGCCGAGGGTGATACCCGGGGCGGACGAGAACGTCTTCCAGTCGCCGTCGACGGCTCGAACATCGTCGTACTTGGTCAGTGACCAGTAGCGACCGGCCGTCTCGAGTTCGTTGAAGTGGACGGGGTCTTCGGCCCGCAGACGGGCGAAGTGGTCCTGCCATCGGTGTTCGCGGAAGAGGTGGGCGTTGAGTGGGTTGATCTCATCGATCGACAGCTCAGCCGCAGCCGGGACGTTGGCGCCGATTTCTGCCATTTCCTGTTCGGGTCCGCGTTGGAACGAATCCTTGAGGGATGGGTCGATGTCGGTGTCGGTGTCGGTCATGAGAACTCCTTCGATCTGGTGTGGCGCACGCTACTCGCCGCTCGCGCCCAGGCTGAAATGGAGCTCCTCGATGAGTGTTGACTAAACCGTGGACCGATCGCCGTCGTTTGTTCGCAGATCAATGGGCTCGTCGATGATGTTCCTGGCCAATGACGCCAAGAATCGCTGCATCGCCTCGTCGACGATGCGTCGACCGAACAGCAGGTCCTCGATGTGGCGGCGGACGCCTCCCGATGGTGTGAAACGGCCCGCAACGGACATGGCCGTTGACGCATGCGGTCCTTTGGCGATCACTGCGTGGATGAGTAGCTCGGCGTCGACATGGGGGAGCAGGCGCTGATCATCGGCACCGGACTTCCAGACCAAAGAAATTCGAGCGAAGTCTTCGGTGACGCGATCGAGTTTGCCCAGGTGCAGGTCGACCGAAGCGGAGCGATCGAAGCCAATCAGTCCTGCACTCCTCGCGGAGCGCTCGATGTGGAGGACCGCAACTGAACTGGGCCCAACGCTGATTTGATCGGCCCGGTCAAGGCGCGCGCAGACCTCCTCGAAGCCGAGCGGAACGTGGGTGGTGTGCTTTGTCTGATGCTGCATGAGAGCCCTCGTTGCCATGGCCGGAGCTTCTGGTTCGGATAGTCTGGAGCAGTTCGCGACGGGTGTCACCCTTCGTCGTCGTATCGCAATGCGGCCACAGAGCGACTCGTTGGGTGGAATTGTCCGGACATTGTGTCACAGTGTCGACATGCCGAAGCCGAATTCGAAGGACCGAACCCTGGATGGCAAGGCCGGTCGCAGCGGGTCCTCGAGTGGACCGCAGCACCACCACCGGCCGACGGGGTTGGTCGGCCGTGCGTCGATGCCCTTGGTCAACGCCTCGATGGATTGGCCGAAGCGGGTCGTCGCTGCGGCGGCGGTGATCACGGTGCTCTTCGCTGCGATGTTCGTCCGTGTCGACATCGACACCGATCCCGAGAACATGCTGGCCTCCGACGCTCCGGTCCGCTTGCGTAACGCCGACATGCGAGAGACCTTTGGCACTGGCGACATGATCGTCGTTGGCGTCTTTGCTGAACGTTCACTGGCAACACCAGAGCTCTTGGCGGAGGCGTTCGACTTCCACGATGCCTTGGCTGATCTCGATGGAGTTGCCGAGGCCACGATGATCAGCGTTCGGACCGCAAGCAATGACGCAGCACCAGCCACGGCCGAGGGTGCTGAGGCACTGACCGCAACCATCGCCAACGACCCCTTGCTTGGTGGCAACGTGTTGTCAGGGGACAGTGACACTCTGGCGTTTTTCGTTCCGCTGGACGCAAAGTCTGATGCCCAACCGGTTCGCGACGCGGCCAACGATCTGCTCGATGCATCACCGCAACTCGCTGGTCTCGAGCGCCATGTCGCCGGCTTGCCGCTCGCACAAGAAGCATTCGGGGCGCAGATGTTCGTCCAGATGGCGGTCTTCGCCCCGATGGCTGGCCTGGCGATCTTCGCCCTCATGTTGTTGTTCTTCCGGCGACTCGTCCTGGTCGGCCCTGCCATGTTGCTGGCCATGCTCTCGGTGATCTGGGCCATGGGCTTCTTGATCGGCTCGGGCAACAGCCTGCACATCATGAGTTCGATGATCCCGATCTTCTTGATGCCGATCGCCATTCTCGACGCAGTGCACGTCATCAGCGAATTCTTTGATCGCTACAGCGAAGCCCACGACCGGCGGTCGGCGCTCCAGACGGTCTTCGATGAGCTCTCTGGCCCGATTGCGTTCACCAGCGTGACAACCATCGTCGGCTTCTTGGCCCTCGCGTTGACCCCGATTCCACCCGTCCAGATCTTCGGCGCCTTCATTGCGTTCGGCGTATTGGTGGCATGGCTCGGCACGATGACGCTGCTGCCGGCAGTCTTGATGCTCGTGCCCGAGCCGTCGATCGCTCGAGCGGTTGGCGAAGGCTCAGCCAGTCGCGGCCGGTTCGCAAGCGTGGTGCGCTCGTTGCCGACCGGGGCCGTGCGGCATCGTCTGCCGATCCTTGCGACGGTTGGCCTGGTCGCGGTCGCAGCGATTCCGTTGATCTCATCGATCGAGGTGAACGACAACCCGGTCAACTGGTTCCGTTCAGGGCACGAGGTGAGGGTTGCGACCGAACGGCTGAACGGGGAACTACCCGGCACGTTCGCGGCCAATCTGCTCCTCGAGGCCGACGATCCGGCGTTGCTGACGTCGGCTGAGACTGTTGCCGCAGTTGCCGCCCTCCAGGAACGTTGGGCCACCGACCCGAACATCGGGACCTCCGCTTCGTTCGTCGACCTGCTCGGCGGCACCGTTGGTACCGAAGCATCCGACCAACTCGCCCAGCGCTTGGCAGAGTCGCCGTTGGTGGGCACCCTCATCGACGAAACGAACACGCGAGCGAACGTTCGACTGCAGTTGCGCAACGGAGACAACCAGGCGATGAACGCCGTGCTCGATGTGACCGAGCAACAGTTGACCATCGCGCCCCTTCCCGAGGGTGTGACTGCGAATTGGGCTGGTGAGACGTATCTGAACGTGGTCTGGCAGGACGAAATGGTCGCAGGCATGCTTCGCGGGTTCATCGTGACCCTCGCCGTGATCACCGTGCTGTTGGCGGTGCTGTTCCGTTCAGTTGTCTGGGCACTGATCGGCATCAGCCCGGTGCTGTGGACGATCCTCGTGGTGTACGGCGGCATCGGGCTCATCGGCAAGGACTTCGACATGCCGATCGCCGTGCTCTCGACGCTCGTCCTTGGTATCGGTGTGGACTTCGCCATTCACTTCGTCGAGCGATTCCGAGAGCTCAAGAGCGATCTCGGCAGCTCGGCGCTTGCCATCTCGGCCTTTGCCGAAGAACCGGCCCGAGCACTCAGTCGCAACGCTGCAGTGGTGGCCATTGGCTTCCTCCCGCTCCTGTTCTCGTCGTTGACGCCTTACGTCATCGTTGGCCTGTTCCTCGGAGCCATCATCGTGCTGAGTTGGTTGTCGACCGTCATTGCGCTCCCTGCGCTGGTGACCATTCGTGACCGAGGCGACTGAGGCTCTGGCCAGCGGCCTCTGCTAGACCGAAGCGATGGGCGAGGCATCCAAGACCAGAGCGCTGAAGTGCATGGTGATCCTGACCGAGAATCACACGCTGATTCCGCCAGGGGACCTACTGGGCCTGGTGCAGATGGCGGCCGATGCCGAGAGGGCGGGCGCCGACGCTGTCATGTTGAGCGATCACGTCTGCCTCGGGCCCGAAGCCGGAGCACGCGGGCGAACGATCAACCCACGGCAGTATGCAGCTCCGGGCAATCAAGATCCCGCAACCGAATGGCCGAGTTCGATCGTGATGGCCTCGGCCATCGCCGCAGCCACGTCGAGGATTCGAATCGCACTCGCCGCGCTCATCACGCCTCTCCGCAACCCGGTGGTCTTGGCCAAAGACCTTGCGACGCTCGATCGCTTGTCCGGGGGTCGCCTGGTGGTGCAGCCCACGGTCTCGTGGTCTCGCGAAGAGTACGAAGCGGTCGGCGTTCCCTTCGAGCAACGGGGACGGATTCTCGACGACGGTCTCGCTGCGATGCAGGCGCTGTGGTCGGAGTCTCCTACCAGCCACCGCGGTGAATTCTTCAGCTTCGACGACGTCTACTGCCGCCCGCCACCGATGCGGCGGGAAGGACCGACCCTTTGGTTTGGCGGGGAGCACATGCACCCGGCGCTTCTTCGACGGTTGATCGCCCACGGCGACGGCTTTCACCCCTTCGGTACACCGACGGCGGAGGACCTTCGGGCGCTGTCCGAAGGCCTCGAAGCCGCAGGTCGCTCGTTGGACGAACTCGAACTGATCGGCGGCACGAGGGCTCGCTTCAACGGCACTGACGACTGCGCCGACCTCACAGCTGCTCTGGCCGACATTCCAGAACAAGTGGCTGCGGGCTGCACAACGTTCTGCATCAAACCCTCGCAACACACCAACGACCCGAATGCCGTAGGGCCGCTGATCGAACAGATGGTGAAGGCGCTCGGATGAAACTCAAGATTGCAGATCGATGGTTCACCAGGGAGCGGGTTGATGACTCGATCACGCTCTTGACCGAGCCAGAGGTGCACCCACTGTTGCGGTGCAACATTTGGCATGTTCGGGGCCGTGACTGCGACCTCGTGGTCGACACGGGCCTCGGAGTGGCCAGCCTGACCGAGGCTGCAGCCGATCTCTTCGCTCAGGATGTTCTTGCGGTGGCGACGCATGCACACATGGATCACCTCGGGGGCTTTCACGAGTTCGAACGTCGAGCGATCCACCAGTCCGAAGCGCACGCAGCAGAGACAGCGGCTGAATCAATCAACCTCGACGTTTCGGCGTACAGCCAAGCGACCATGGATTGGTTCATCGAGATCGGGTACGACGTTTCGTCCGGGTTCCTCACCGCAATTCCCCAAAAGGGTTTCGATGTTGCTGAGCACACCATGATCGGTGCCGCGCCCACCCGGCAACTTGCCGAGGGCGACGTGATCGATCTGGGCAACCGTGCGTTCGAGGTCCTTCATCTCCCTGGCCACTCACCAGGCAGCATCGGCTTGTGGGAGGCAACGACCGGCGTGCTGTTCAGCGGCGACGCGGTGTACGACGGCCCGTTGCTGGACGACCTGCCCGGCTCTGATGTCGATGCCTACTTGCAGACCATGGAACGGCTGGCGAAGCTCCCGGTGTCGGTCGTCCATGCAGGCCACGACCCGAGCATGGACGCCGAGCGGTATCGAACCGTCATCGCCGAGTACGTTGCCGATCGCACCGGTCACTGACCCCGTGAGGTGGGATCGACACCGGCGATGGTCAGCATGTCGACCATGGTGAAGTCGTCACCGGTGCTGCCGTTGCGCTGGGGCAGTGTGGGCCGCCAGTTGTCCCCGGCGTTGCGGTAGCTGTTTGGGTCAGCCTCCAAGATGCCGAGGAAGACCTCGGCGACCATTCGGCCACCGATCGGTCCCAGGTGCACCCCGTCGGCCATGACGTCAGCCTCCCGAAGTAGGTAAAAGAACAGCGGAGTGGAGGAGTCCAGGTTGGCGCCGAGGCTCGACAGGTCGCCGAGGTCAGCAGCGGACAGGGGAGTGACCCCCATCTCGCGAGCGATGGCTTGACCGGAGGGAATCTCCCAGGTGATGTGGCGTAGCAAATTACGGCTGGCCAGCGACGTCGGTCCGATGTCTTCACCTCGCACGGTGGGGATCGTGAAGTTCGGCAACTGGAACAGCGGGGTCGACAGCGTGGTGTTGATCAACTTGCTCGGCCGGACCTCGCCATCGCCGAAGTCGAACGAGGTCTGCCAATCGACGTACCGACGTGCGCCCCGAGTTTGGCCGGCGAGATCGTCGGGGTCGGCGTCGCCGAACGTCGATGGGTCGAACATCAGAGCGAAGAACGGATTGCCTCCATCGCCAGCGACGTTGACCCGATACGAGGGACGAATGATCGCGTGCCCGAACCGATACGCAGCGGTCTGGAATTCGAGCGGGATGCGGGGCGTGCCGGTGTCGAACATCTCGAAGCCAGAGATGAGAATGCTGTCGACCATGTCCTGGCCGACAAAGAGCGGCAGCACCTCGTTGACGACGATCCACTGGTAGTGGTGCCGAACGGTGCGCTGCGCCGCCTGGAAATCGGCCTGTGTCGGCGTGCCGGTCGCGATGTCGTCCAGGACGGCGTTATGGAACGAGAGAAAAGCGGCGTGGAGTCCCGAGATGATGAGGTTCTCGTCGTTTCGTGCGTCGCCGAGAATGGCGTGCCCTTCGTCATCCCTGGGAAGGTCCTCGAACCGACCGCCCGATTCGACGCGAAACCGGAAGCCGTCATAGAGCTCGGGCGACTCGGCGGGCCCGCCGCCGTAGACGCTGTCGAGATCCATCTGGGCAGAGCGCAGATTGGTGCTTCGGCGAGCGGGAGTCGGCCGTCCCAAACGAGAGCCGGCGTCGTGGGTGATGTCGTGATCCATGAACTGGCCGAGGAACGTGAACCCGGAAGCGACCAACGGATTGTCGGGATTGTTCGGACTGAGCTGTGGCTCGAGGGTCAGGCGCTCAGCTCCCACCTCCAGCGGATCGTTGGCATCCATGATCCCGCCTGGGCGGCCGAGTTCGACGAGTGCAGCGCGCAGCTCCGGGCTCGGCTCGGCGAATGAGGGCAGGTCGAACATGCGACCGAAGCGGTCCGGGCCCGCGGTGACAACCTGACCTTGGTCGCCACGTCCGCCTCCGTCACGCTGGCTGTCGCCGTCTCGGCCGTCGCCGTCTCGGCCGTTGCGGTCGCCGCGGTCGTTGCCTCCACCGCCCGTCTGGGCCAGGGCGGCTGTTGGGAGAACGACGGCGGCGCCAACGCCGGCGCCGATCGCTCCGATCATGCGCCTTCTCGATCGGCTCGGTGTGAGGGATGCGTCGTTGTTGGGAGCTGGAACCTTGGGATCTTCCTGGGTGTCTGTCATGAGTTGATGGTGAGCGGCGAGTGACAAGGGATCGGCAAGGCGAGAGCAGGTGTTCGGCAGAGCTGCCGCTGCTTGTTCTCCGAGCGGTTGCTGCCGACCCGAGGTTGTGTCAGCGTGAGATATGGTCGAGTCCGAGCAGATGCAGCGCTACTTCGCGGACGGGGAGCGCCGGGCCCTCGAGCTCGGCAATCGGGGGCCGGTGCGCTTCGTCGGCGACGGCGCACTACACCCCGAGATCGTCGAGGCCTATTGGGACCACGGGTTCTACGTCTTCGAAGGCGTCTTCAGCCAGGAGGAACTCGTCGATCTGGAGACTGATTTGATTCGGTTCCGTCGGCGGCTACCCGTTCATCGCGGCGCTGCCGTCGACACCGACGGCAACCCCGCCATCGGCGTCGGCATCGACGGCCCCAGCGTCGTGTGGGGCAAAGCACTGTCGGATCCTGTTGGTGGTACCAGCGCGTCGCACGGCCGCCATCCGGTCAAGATGTCCGAACCAGAACCGGCCGCGGGTGCACCGAGCGAGGTCATCTACGTCGTCCATGGCCAGCTGCAATACAGCGACGCCTGTCTACGGGCCTACGGTCACCCCGACCTTCTCGGGATTGCGGCGGCGCTGAACGGTCGGGACTTCACTCCGTTCAACGAGGTGCTGTTCTTGAAGGATCCCGGCGTCGGGCCATCGGTTGCGTGGCACCGAGACGGCGTGACCCACTGGGATGCTCCGGACTGGGATCAAGGCACACACGGGTTCAACTTCATGGGCCAGGTGTTCGGGAGCACCCCGGCCAACGGTGTGTGGGTCGTGCCCGGTACCCACAAGCTGCGGACCGTCGACGTCGCTCAGATGGTCGCCGACGCCGGCTCTGACCGCCTTCCTGATGCGGTTCCGCTCGTGTGTGCCCCCGGCGATGTCGCCATCACGAACCGACAAGCTGTCCACGGCTCGTTCGCCAACACCAGCCCGGATCCACGCATCACCGTCAACATGGGCTTTCATCGACGGTCGTCAGTGATTGGACAGATGGGCAGCGGGATCCACGGGGCGGTCGGTGTGCTGGACGAAGCCAGAATCGAGGAACGTAGCCGCATGATCGGCTGGGCCATCGCCGCCCGAAGTGCTCGGTACCCAGATGAGGTGCCGTTTCACTACGCGCCGTTGTCGGGCGAAGTCTTCCGCTTCGATGACGAAGCCAGAGCCCAACTGGTCGACTACAACAATCTCGATCTCAGCATCTGAGGCTCTGTGCAGAAGAACCGGTTGGTCGAGGTGTTCGAGGCGAAATCCTGAAACACTCCTCCGATGGCTGAGGGACCAAAGAACACTGGCGATGCAGTTGTGACTGAACTGGTCGATGACGAGCTTGCGCTCGGAACGCCGTGGAGTTCGGACCGTCGCTACACACCCAGGTTGATGGCTCGATGGCTCTCGCCTCCGCAGTTGTTGGATGCGGGGCTCAAGGAGCTCGTTGCTGGGCTCTTCGAGGCCTTCGCCGATCGACGCGACAGTCTGGAGGCGCGCGACAACATCGTTCTGATGCATCCCTCGGTCGAGGTCGCAGCTGACGCCACGATGGGCAACGGGTCCACGCCACTTCGAGCTCGCCCGCTTTTGCCGGACGGAACCGAACGGTCGCCCGAGGCCGGCTTCTGGATCGACTACGTCGCCGATCTCGGCGATGGCTTCTCGACGACCTATTCGGTGGCGGCAGAGATTGCAATGACGGGCGTCAGCCCCAAAGTGAAGCCGTATCGGACCGCCGAGGGTGCCGTGGTTGATCTGGAGCGCGGGCAGCTGCTCATCATGGGTGGCGACGAGGTGTACCCGCTGGCGAGTGACGAGGAGTATCGGAACCGCACGATCGGACCGTACGAAACGGCGTGTCGCCACGTCGAACCGGGGATGAGCGTTCTGGCGGTGCCCGGAAACCACGACTGGTACGATGGCCTGACGGCGTTTCTCAGCCGGTTCTGCACCGAGCAATGGATCGGTGGGTGGCAGACCCGCCAGAGCCGAAGCTATTGGGCGACCAAGGTCCAGCCCGGCTGGTGGGTGTGGGGCATCGATGTTGCGCTTGAACACGTCCCCATCGACCATCACCAACTGCAGTACTTCCGCTCGGTGGCCGCCGAACTCGAGCCCGGTGATCGCATCATCCTGGCGACAGCGATGCCGTCGTGGCTGACAACCGATCGACCACGATGGATGCAGGCGGTCGAGCGCATCGCTCGGAACACCTTCGGTTCTGACCAGGTTGCTGACGGACTCACCGACGATCCCTACGATCAGCTGTCCTACTTCATGACCACGGCCTTGGCCGCCGCTCCGAACACAGCGGAACACGCAGCGGACCCTCCCCGTTTCACACTCGCACTTTCGGGGGACAAGCATTTCTACTGCCGGCACGACAACGAAGAAGCAGAACCGTCTGTGCGCTTTCCCCACATCGTGGCCGGGGGCGGCGGTGCCTACATGTCTTTACCGATTCGGTTGTCTCGTCGGATCAACGTTCCGTGGCCGCGGAAGCGAGAAGGCAACGACCCGGGTCTCCACCTCGACAAAGCGGCGCAATGGCCAGATCCAGGTTCGGCTCGCACGCTGGGTGTGAGTGCGCTGTGGCGAATGATCACTCGCAACTGGGGCCTGTGTGCGGTCCTGTCCGTGATCTACCTGTTGCTGGCCACTGCCATCCAATCTGGAGATCGAGCGGACTTGACAGCCTCATGGCCGGACAACATCAGACAGTCACTCGACGCACTGACATCGAGCCCGTGGATGGCGCTGATCGGGTTGGCGCTGGTTGTCGTCGTGTCGCTCACCTCCAAATTACCAACGATGTGGAGGCTGCCTCTTGCGGCCACCCAAGCGGCCTTCCACGTGATGGCGATGGCCGGAGGCGCCGCCCTTGCTCGCCTGGCGATGAGCGGCGACGTGGGACTCACACCAACCACATGGGCTTCTCTGGTGCTGTTCGCCGCTGCGATGGCCTGGGCCGGTTGGGGCAGCTGGATCTGGTGGCTGTACCGCAAGTTCCCCGTTCCGGTCACCGGCGGAAGCTTGGCGTTCGTTGGCCTTTCCATCGCCATGGCTGTTGCGGAATGGGAAACGGGGGTGTGGACGGTGTTGGTGCTCGGGTTGTCATTGGTGTTGTCCGGGGTCGCCTTCGCTGCCGGTCTGATCGTGGCCGTCACCATCTTCGGCGACCAAGCCAATGAGCTCTCTGTGGCGATTCGCGAAGACGGGTTCAAGAACTTCATCCGCCTACACATCGATGCTGATTCGAACCTCCACGGCTATGTGGTCGGTCTCGAGAAGATCCCGTATCAACGGCTCCGCTTCCGCAACAGCGATCCTTCGACGATCCACCGGGGAACCCCGGAGATCACGACGTTGGCAACGCAGGCATGGGTGCCGGGAGTGGGTGGCCGGTACGAACCCAAAGTGATCGATCAGTTCACGATCGCGAACAACTGACGAAGGAGAACCCATGTCGAGAATCATGATGGTGACGGGAGCCAGCGCAGGGACTGGGCGTGCATTGGCGCACCGCTTCGCAGCGGAAGGATTCGACATCGTCGCCGTCGCCAGGCGAGCGGAACTGCTCGAAGAACTGGAGCTGGAGATCGCTGAACAGCACGGGCAGAAGCTGACTCCGTTGTGCTTCGACCTGGCCGAACCGGGAGCTGCGGAGCGGCTCTACCGTCGGGTTCGCGATCTGGACGTCAGCGTTCTGATCAACAACGCCGCCCTGGGAGACTGGAACTACACCTGGGATGTCGGAATCGAACGGCTCCACGCCATGATCGACTTGAACGTCCGTGCACTGAGCGTGCTGTCGGTCCTGTTCACAAAGGACCACAAAGACGACAACGCACAACTCATCAACGTTGCGTCGGCCGCCGGCTATGCCTTGTTCCCGGGATCCGTTCCGTACAGCGCAACGAAGTACTTCGTCACCGCTCTGACCGAAGGAATCCGACTCGACCTCGAAGCCCAGGGCGGCACCCTCCAGGCGAAGGTGATGGTGCCCGGTCCAATCGATACCGAGTTCACAGCAATTTCGCTGGCCGACACCAAGATGCCGCAGCGGGGAACGGGCGGTGTGCGCTTTCACACGCCCGACCAGATCGCAGACTTCACCTACCAGCTGTTCGAGAGCGACTCGAGCGTTGGCATGGTCGACATCGCCGACATGTCATTCCACCTTCGAGACTCGATGCACGCAGCCGGTCGGCTGCCTCGTTCGACGCCGAGCTGACGATCAGAGGCGTTGGCGCTCGTCGCCGAGGAGCGTGCCCGTTCAGCCCTCGGGGAGGCCGATGGCACCGGCCTCGGCCAGTGCTGCGACCTCGTTTGGCCCGTAGCCGAGCGCAGCGAGCACCTCGTGGGTGTGGGCGGCCAGATCCGGGGCGGGCCCTCGAGGTCCGATGTCGGCATCTTTGATTCGAATCGGCGATGCAACCGTTCGGAACGAGCCACCTGGATGATGGATCTCCGGGAACACGCCGATGGCCGCTGCCTGCGGATCTTCGACTAGTTCCTTCATCGTCGAGGCTGGGCCCCAGATCAGCCCGGCCTCGTCAAATGTCTGGCCCCATTCGGCGAGCGGCTTCGTTGCGAAGGCGGCGTCGATCGAGTCGATGAGTTCTGGCATGTTCTCGAAGCGAGACCGAGTGGAATCGAATCGAGGATCCTCGAGAAACTCAGGTCGGCCGATCGCACGGCAGAAGATCGGCCACCAGCGTTCCTCTGGCATGTTGAGGATGATCCATCGGTCGTCGCCGCAGCGAAAGCGGCCAGCCAGGGGAGTGATGACGTGTCGGCGATCACGCTTGGTTGGTTGGCGTCCGTCGATCAGAACCGCCGACAGATCGGTCGCCATGGTCCATGCCGCAGTCGCCAGCAGGCTGACATCGACCACCTGCCCCACGCCGGTCTTGTCGACCATTCGAAGGGCCCCGAGGATGGAAGCCACCAACGCCAAGCTGGTGGTGTGATCACCCTGGGCCGAGCGAGGATTCGGCGCAATGCCGCCCGGCTCGAGCATGGAGTCGGTCACTGCGCCCCGGCCGAAGAACGTGGTGACGTCGAAGCCGGGTCGTTCGTCATCGGGCCCGCCCAGTCCGTACCCGGTCAGCGTGGCGTGGATGAGTTTCGGGTTGATCGCCATCAGCGTCTCAGGATCGAGAGCGAACCGTGCTTGGCGCTGGGGCAGGAGGTTGCAAACGAAGACGTCGGCGTCGCCGATGAGCCGATGCATCACCCCAGCGCCCTCGGGACTGTTGATGGCAACGGCTACCGAGCGCTTCCCGCGGTTGTCGACAGTGAACGAATAGTCGATCTTCGGCGAACCCTCGGGCACCTTGGGCGGACGGATCAGCCCTCGAACCGCATCGCCGGTGAGTGGCTCGATCTTGATGACGTCGGCGCCCATGTCAGCGAGGATTGCGGCGGCGCCGGGTGCGGCCATCCAGTTCGTCGCTTCGATGACCCGAAGGCCCGAGAGTGGTGCATCCATGGTCAAATCCCCTGAGTGATGATCGGGTCAACCTAGATCAACACGACCGGAACTCAGTTGTCGACGTCCTCTGCTGGGACGACGGGCAAGTTCGGGAAACGGTGACCGTCGACGAGCGTCCGTTGACCGAGCGGTTTGTCGAGGGTGACGGCCACCGGATGCAGCGGATTGCTCGGACATTCAGCGTCTCCCTCGATCGAGGCGACCAAAGCGATGATGTTCACCTCCTCTGCGGTCTCGGACACCAGGACCATGACGTCTCGATCCTCAGGCGCCAGACCACTTGCGCACGATTGCTCGGTGATGAACAGTGCCAACTCGATGTCGGTGGGCATCGGAAGAGCAGCTGGGTCGGTCGAGACCGTCGCCGGGCCGAAACCCGGAGACTCGATCTGGACCCAGCAGCCGCCCCACCCGGTGGCTGTCCACGAACCACTCCGCATGACGAACTGGGCAAAGACCGTGGGAGCATCGGCTTGCTGGTGGCCGAACAGCACCAACACATCGTCGGAGCGCGAGGCGACCGACCACTGCGTGTCGACACCGAATGTGCCACCGTCGACCACGGCAGCACCACCGACCAACTCGTCGATGGCCTGTTGCGCCTCGGCATCCAACAGCGGGAACTCATCGAGATCGGGCGGAACGTCGGTGAAGGCGACAGGGCCACACTCGGCTTGCAACGGCGGGCGGTCGTCGCGTGCAACGGTGTCGTTGGTCGATGGACTGGCGCAGGCTGCCAGGGCCACGGCGGCAAGCGCCATCAGCATCGAGCGTGTCTTCACCTTCACGACGTTAGGTCAGGCAGCCACACATCAGCGGGCAACGAGCACGAGCGGGATCAACCTTGCGGGGTGCTGGGGAACCCAGCGCCCCGCAACGTCGAGAACCGCTAGGGAACGAGGCCGGAACCGGCTTTCGATGCCTTCTTGTCCCGCTTGGACTGCTTCTTTTCTTTGGCTGATTTGGTGGCGGGCGTCTTCGCACTTCGCCCACCTTTGTCTTTGCCGGCCATGGAGGCCTTTCTCCGGTCTGACGAACGTCGACCAGATACCACTGTCTCACACATCGCGCCGACGCAAGGGCCGCGTCAGCTGAACCCGTCAATCAGCGGTCAGTTGGGTCAATGCACCCATGAACTGCTCGTCGTCCATGGCGCCGATCTGCCGGGCAAGCGTGCCGTCGTCATTGATGAACACATAGGCCGGTTGCGCGTTGACACCGAAGGCTCGCCAGATGTCGCTGTTGAGGTCGGCGATGTGTTCGAAACCGTCGAGTCCGTGGGTGTCGACGAACGCTGCGATCGCGGCTTCATCGTCTTGGCCGGCGATGCCGATGAAGGTCACGTCTTGTCCGAATTGCTGGTGCGCCTCTGCGACCGCAGGTGCGACTCGTTCACAGTGTGGTCACCACGGAGCCCAGAACCAGAGCACGGTGTCCTGAGTCAACGCGTCGCCGAAGTCGACCTGGTTGCCCGATATTGCCTGCACGACGGGAGCGGGCGGGGCCGTGGTCCCAGGAGCGGCAGCAATCGTGGGGGAGGCCACTTGGTCTGACGCCACACCGCCACAACCGGCGATCGTCATCGCCGCCGCAAGCAGGATCGCAGGACGTCGTCGACGTCGGTGGTGGGTTGCGATCACTTCGTGACGTCTTGGCTCGGCATCGAGGCAGTCTCTCAGTTGCTCGTGCCGCTTCGAAACCCGCAGCCGACAAGTCGCAGATCTGGTCCCGATGTGCAAAGTTGACGCTGGCCGTTCCGGCCACGGACCCAATGAAGCCGAGGTTTCCATGCTCAATCGAATGGACGACTATCCAATCCACCAGACGCCCGAGCCGATTGCCCATCCGGCGAGTTCGGATCCGAACGTCTATGACCGCACGTGGTTCAACGGATTCAGCACCGACGGCACGAAGTACTTCGGCCTCGGGATTGCCGTGTACCCCCATCGCGGCATCATCGACTGCCACTTCAGCGTGGTCGAAGCTGGCGGCCGTCAACACTGCTTCTACGCCTCGGCCCGTGCCCCGCAAGAACGCACCGACATGCGAGTCGGTCCGTTCCGCCTCGAGATCATCGAACCCCTCCGGCGGGCACGAGTCGTCATCGACGACAACGAGACCGGCATCGCGTGCGACATCACGTTCTCGGCCCGAACCTCGGCGATTCAAGAAGCGCGACAAGTCCTGTGGAAGCGGCAACAGAAGGTGATGGACGCCACCCGGTTCGCTCAGTTCGGCCGTTGGTCCGGGACGGTTTCCTACCCAGACGGAGATCTCACGATCGATGAAGACTCATGGCGTGGCACCAAGGACCGGTCGTGGGGCATCCGTGGAGTCGGCGAGCGAGTGCCCCTCGGTGCACCACTACCGCCGGGCTCTGCGTTCTTCATGTGGGCCCCGCTGCAGTGGGACGACCACGTCACTCACGCCGTCTTCTTTGACGGACCAAAGGGTGAGGCGCTCGTACGAGAAGGCCTCACCTCACCGCTCTACGGCAGTGAGGAGGAGATTCCCGCTGAACTCGACGACGTGGTCACTCGGATGGCCACGGCAGTCCACCGCATCGATTACCACCAGGGCACGCGGCTGGCCAAGCGAGCCGAGCTCGACCTCATCGATCTCCACGGCAAGGTGCGAACCATCACGATGGAACCTCAGCTCCGGTTCCAATTCAAAGGCCTCGGCTACGGCCACCCAGCTTGGGGTCAGGGCATGTGGAAGGGCGAACTGGAGATCGGCGGCGAGAGCTTCGACCCACTCGAGTTGGACCTCCTCCGTCCGGAGAACATTCACGTGCAGCAGGTCGTGACCGTCAACGACGGCGAACAGACCGGAATCGGTGCGCTCGAGCAAATCGTGGTCGGGCCGTACGCTCCCGCTGGCTTCACTGAAATGCTCGACGGCGCGCCGTAGTCCGCTCACGATCATCCGAGGTGGTCCGATCCTCCACGAACGCAACGTAGGACGATCAACGTGACAGCAATGCAAGCCACAGAGGAGACAGGTCCGCGGCGAGTCATCGCTGTCATCACCGACGCCTTTGCGCCGTTCCATCGCGACGTTCTCGAAAACATCTGGCCGCACTTCAACGCCGCCGGCTACGGAACACTCGGTGTCGCTGGCCGCGATGTACGTACCGATCGCCTTCTGGAAGCAGACGTTGGTCAGCATCGTCCGTATCAGGGGGCATTCGGGACACAACTCGATGTGCAGGGGGCCGTGATCGTCTGTGGGGCCACCCACCCGTCGCTGTCTCGCGAGGCCCTTCACAACTATGTGGCGGAACTGACCGAGGGGCCGGTCGTCAGCCTCGGCATCAGGCTGCCAGGCATTCCGAGTGTCGAAATCGACTGGCCTACAGGCATCGAGGCGCTCATGGAACATGCGTTGAACCTTCCGGGTGAGCGACGTCTTGCGTTCGTGACGGGGTTTCCGGGCGACCCGCACTCGGAGATGCGCGAGGCAGGGTTTCGCAAGGCGATGAGCAATGCCGGCGTGGAGGTTGATGAGCGCCTCGTCGTGTGCGGCAATTTCGCCGTCGCTGATGCCAGGCGAGCGGTTGCCGGGTTGCTGGCCAGCGGGGTGCCGTTCGACGGTCTGATCGCGGCAAACGATGACATGGCGGTGGGAGCGATCGCGGCCCTGACCGCCAATGGTCTGTCGGTTCCCCAGGACGTGTTTGTTGCCGGCTTTGACGATGCCGTGCACTCGATGACGTCGCATCCTCCGCTGACCACCGTGAGCCTCGAGACCTCCGTGCTCGCCGAGGCCACCGCAAATCTCGTCCTCGACGCCATCGGGTCCGCAGAGCCCATACCCAGCGACACAGTCGTCAGTCTCGACTGCGACCTGGTGATCCGAGAATCGACAAGTGGACTCGACGCTGGGGTTTCGTCGGGCGAGCGAGAGCTCGCTCGACGGTGGAAACACAGTCGCGCTCCGAAGGGGCTCGACATCGAGGGACTCGCTGTCGCTGCAATCGCCGCACTTCGCTCTGGTGACAGATCATTCTTCAGTTGGTTCACCGAGTTGTGTGTCTCCGCCTCGATCTCGTCGAGCCCCGAGTACGTGATCTGGCTTCGCCATGCGTGGCGAGAACTCCATGGTGTGGTCTTGGTCGACCCGGAGATCGTGCCCACTGGGCAGCGGCGAGCCATGCTCGAACAGGTGGCGATCATCGATCGTCAGCTCCACCACACCGAGGCCCAACACCAGACCGAGAGAAGAGTCCATCAGCAATTGCAGGAACGCCTCGTGATGCGCATTGCATCCTGCTCAGACACCGCTGCGCTGTGGGAAACGCTCCGAATCGGCCTGCGTTCGCTCGGCATGTTGAATGCGTGGGTCGTGGCCCACGAGAATTTGGCCGAAGAAAACGAGCCCGGCGAAAAGATGGATCTGCTCTTCAGCCTGGAAAGTGATGACCTCGAGGGTGTGTCGTCGTTTGAAGCTCGGGCGATCCTTCCCGGCCACCTTGGGGGCATGCTTGAACAGGACATGCACGTCCTTGTTCCCTTGCGGGCCGGCGATACCGACATCGGTTACATGGTGGTCGAGCCGAGAGGCGAGTACTTGCTCGAGGTCGAGGCCATTGCCTCTGGCGTTGCTCAGGTGCTTCGGCACGTTCGACAGGTCGCCGACCTCGAAGGACAGACAGCCCGCCTCCATGTGATGAACGCAGCGCTGGATCGCCTGGCTGGACACGACGCACTGACGGGTTTGGCGAATCGCAAACTCTTCCTGTCCCGACTCGAACAACATGTTGCCGACCTCGGTAGCGACGAATCATTGTCCGTGGTCTTTTTGGACCTCGATGGCTTCAAACAGATCAACGACACGCTCGGCCACGGGGCGGGAGATGAGCTGCTGCGGGTCATCGCCGGTCGACTGAGCAGGGTGGTCTCCGACACCGACACCCTGGCCCGGCTGGGCGGCGATGAGTTCACGATCATCGTGCACGACGACACCAATCCGAAGCGGGTTCTCGAAGTGGCACAACGAGCGCTCGAGGCTGCAGCTGAGTCGGCCTCGATCGCCGGACAAGACGTCAGCGTCTCCGCCAGTCTCGGCATCGCCTCCTGCCCGCGTGATGGCAGAACGGCTGACGACCTGATGCGCAACGCCGACGTTGCGATGTACGCAGCCAAAGACGCTGGCAGGAACCGCGTCGAGGTCTATGAAGAGCGGCGAGACGATGGATCTCGTGCCATCACCGTCTGCTGAAGTCCGTAGATTCCAGGGATGAATCCGTGGACCGACCAACTGTTGCCCCGCATCATCGATGTTGCGATGCGAGGAGACTCCATCAGCCGATGGCGTCAGCGGTGCCTGATCGGAGTGGCTGGTGTGGTGGTTGAGCCAGGCTTCGGTAGCGGGCTCAACCTGCCCGTCCTTCCCGCAGAGGTCACGAAGATCTACGCCGTGGACCCAGCCACGATCGGCCAACGGTTGGCAGCCGATCGAATCCAAGCGTCGGGAATCGATGTCGAATTCATCGGTCTCGACGGTCAACACATTCCGCTCGACGACAACACGTGCGATGCTGGTCTGCTGACCTACACGCTGTGCACGATTCCAGACCCCATGCAGGGGTTGGCCGAGCTACGCCGCATCATCAAACCCGGCGGCACCCTGCACTTCGTCGAACATGGGGAAGCACCCGACGAGAAGGTCAGGCGTTGGCAGCGCCGAGCGGCACCGATCCAGAAGCGTGTTGCTGCTGGTTGCCATCTGAATCGACCGGTCATCGAGTTGATCAACGCTGCCGGCTTCGACATCGAGTGGACTGAAGCCAAGTATCACGGCCGTCCGAAGATCGGGACGTTCTTCACCGCCGGTGTGGCCCGAAACCCGTGAGGTCGCTACTCGCCCTGCACCACGCCTTGGCTCTCGAGGTACGAGATCGGCGGGTATCGGGCCGGGTTGCCCGGACCGCAACAGCTCGGAAGGCAGGCCATTGGGTAGTCGGCTGTGGCGTTGAAGAAGAAGGGCACCGAATAGCGGCTCTGAGCTGAGGTGTTGTTGGCGAAGTGGCGAGTGCTGAGCACGCGATCGTTCGACCACTGCCGCAGCAGCTCGCCCGCATTGACCACGAACGCGCCGGGGACGACGGGAACGCGAATCCATCGCTGGCGCAGCTCTGAGTAGATGACCAGACCGGGGCTGTCGGGCAACAGCAGCGTCATGAACGTGGTGTCGACGTGAGGGGGAATGCCGACGTTGCCGAGGTCATCCCCCGATGGCGCATGGGGGTAGTGAGTCATCCGCAACCGAAAGAACGGATGCTCGAACGCTTGGTCGAAGAAGTCAGGTGCGAGATCGAGTGCAACGGCGTACACAGGCAGGAGCCGGAGGGCCAGGTTGGTCATGGTGGTGGCATAGGTCTCGACGGTCGAGCGGAACCCGGGGAGCACGTCTTCTGGAAGCCACTCGTTGTCATCGAAGGTGACGCCGCGATCTCCCTTCAGCAAGAACGCTTCGTTGGGGTTCCCCTTGCCTCGTGAGGGCAGCTTGCGAGCACCAACGGGCATGTACCCGACGCTGCGGAGGGTGGACGCGGGCCGGTCGATCAGAATCGTTCGCTTCACATCCGGTGGCAGCGCGTGGAAGCGTCGGTTGGCGTCGATGATCTCGTCGGCCTGAGACACGCCGTGTCCAAGCAATTGATAGAAACCGACCTTCTCGAGGGCGTACAGCAGTTGGGTCGCAGCATCGGCGAGATCATCTGGAGTACCGGAGTCGAAATACGGCCCGACGTCCACGACGGGCACGTCTCCCGCCGATGCATCGACCACGATCGAGGTGTCCCACGACATGGATTCGGCCGCAAGTTGTCGTTCCTTGGCCGCAGGGTCGAACGTCGGTTCAGAAGGGGCGGACATCGGCACACCTTTGTCGCACGGCATCCGCCGTGCAAGCATGCGTTGGCCGACGCCGCGGCTGCGAGTTCGACGAAAGGCCACCGCCATGGAGTTCACCCACCCGGAGTACCTGGTCAGCACCGACTGGCTGGCCGAGCATCTCGAGGACGTCCGTGTGCTCGACGTGACCGCCAAACTCACCAGCCGGCTCGAGAACCGGGCCGAAGCCGACTGTTATCGCGACGCACACGTTCCCGGTTCGGTGTTCTTCGATGTGGCCTCCGGGAAGGGGGTGCTGTCTGATCCTTCGGCTGCCCTGCCATGGATGTGGCCCGGTGCCGAACAGATTGCGACATCGCTCGCCGCTGCTGGCGTAGGGCCGACCACTCGCGTGGTGCTGGTTGCTCGCACTCCTCGTGAAGGCCTTGACTCAGGCACCATGTGGTGCACTCGGGCGTGGTGGACGTTGCACCACGCCGGCGTCGACGTCGCAATTCTGCAGGGCGGTCTCGAGAAGTGGGAAAGCGAAGGGCGGTTGCTGACCGGAGAGGCCACACGGCTTCCGGTCACCGATCCGGTGGAGGTTCCAGCCCACTGGCGAAGTGGGCGGGCCGACATCAGCGACGTCAAAGCCGTGCTCGATGGCGCAGGTTGCCTCGTCGATGCCCTCCCCGCTGACAGCTTCGACGGCACCGGTTCGGCGTACGGACCCCGGGCGGGCCACATCACCGGCGCTCGCAATGTGCCGTTTCGTTCCCTGATCGAGGCAGAAACCGCCGGCTTCGTCGACGCGACCACGATGCACAGCGTGCTGACCGAGAGCGGCCTCTTGGGCGACGAGCGAGTCGTCACCTACTGCGGTGGTGCGATTGCTGCGACCGTCGATGCCTTTGCCCTGGCCCTGTTCGGCAAGACCGACGTGGCTGTGTACGACGGCAGCCTCATGGAGTGGTCAGCGAACCCCGAGCTTCCCATGACCAATCCGAACGAGCATGCGGAATGACTGCTGATGGTGAAACCGGTCTCGATCGCTTTCGGATCGAGGTTCGGGACTTTCTGGCTGCGGCGGTGGCCAGCGGGGCTGCCTGTCCGAACTTCGGAACGATCATGCCGCCGGCGTTCCACGACCAAGCTCGCCGTTGGCAGCGTCACATGCATGAGCATGGCTTCGCCGGCATCCACTGGCCGGCCGAGTACGGCGGCCGAGGTGCCTCGGTCGATATGTCCAGCGTGTGGGGCGAGGAGTGCGCCCGTGCCGGCGTGGCTCCGTACATGAACTTTCAGGGCGTGGTGCTCGCCGGCCCAGCGGTGATCAGGTTCGGGACCGAAGAACAGAAGCACCGCTACCTCGAATCGACGCTCTCGGGGGAGATCCTCTGGTGCCAACTGTTCTCTGAGCCGAACGCTGGCTCGGACCTGGTCAGTCTTGCTGCGGCCGCCACCGAGACCGAGGACGGATGGCGAGTGACCGGGCAGAAAGTCTGGTCATCCACTGCGCATCTCGCCCAACAAGCGATTCTGCTCGCCCGCACCGATGCCGACGAGCGCGGTCATCGTGGCATCTCCTTCTTCGTTCTCGACATGGACACCCCAGGCCTCGATGTGCGGCCGCTGAAACAGATGACGGGAGACATCGAGTTCTGCGAAGTCTTCATGGACGATGTGTTCGTCCCCGCCGAGAATCTGTTGGGCGATCTGAACTCGGGATGGGCGGTGGCTACGGCGGTCCTCGCCGACGAGCGCTCAGGAGCTGGGGCAGCTGGTGTGGCACTGCAACACAGCGTCGACCGGATGGCCCACGGTCGGCCAGATGAGCCATTGGATGCCACGGCGAGGGATCGGGTGATGGCGCTGCACACCACCGGGGGAGCCGTTGGTCAGTTGCTTCGCCGAAGCGGCGGCAACCCGATGTTGGGGCCGCTGTCCAAGCTGGCCAGGACCGAACTGGGGTCTCACATGTCAGGGTTCGTAGTGGACCGGCTGGGAGCAGCGGGAATGCTCGAAGGCGAAGCAACGAACGAGTTTCTCTATGCGCCGGGCATGCGGATCGCCGGAGGTACCAGTGAGATCCAGCGCAACCTCATCGGCGAGCGACTCCTCGGCCTCCCTCGAGAGCCTCGTGCGGACGCTTCTGGGCGCTGACGCAGCGATCGATCCTCCGGCCCGCTCAGTGATGGCTGCGCCAACGACGGAGAACATCTAGCCTGCCTCGGTTCGGGTCGACAGATGATGACCCGTGAGACGAAGGACGATTGATGGCTGGTGGACTGGTCGGCTTGCTCGACGATGTGGCGGCGCTCGCGAAGCTGGCGGCAGCCTCGATTGACGACGTCGGCGCTGCTGCGGGGCGCGCCAGCGCCAAGGCGGCAGGCGTGGTTGTGGACGACACCGCCGTGACCCCGGCGTATGTGCAAGGCCTGGCTGCGGACCGAGAGCTCCCCATCATCAAGAAGATTGCCACTGGCTCACTGCGTAACAAGCTGCTGATCATTCTGCCGGTGGCGTTGCTGCTCAGCGAGATCGCTCCGACCGTGGTGGAGATCATCCTCATGGCCGGCGGCACGTTCCTGTGCTTCGAGGGCGCCGAGAAGGTGTACCACAAGCTCAAAGGCGACGATCACGCTCATGATCTTCCCGTGGCCATGCAGGGCCCCGAGGCTGAAGAGGCCACGATCGCCGGTGCGGTTCGCACCGACCTTATCTTGTCGGCCGAGATCATGGTGATTGCCCTGAAAGAAGTCATCGATGAAGCGTTCTTGTCGAAGGCGATCATCATGGTGGTCGTTGCGCTGTTCATCACCGTCGTCGTCTATGGCGTGGTCGCACTGATCGTGAAGATGGACGACGTCGGCCTGGCGCTCGCTCGACGGGATTCGGAGTCCTCGCAGAAGGTCGGACGAGCCATGGTTGCCGGTATGCCCAAGTTGCTGACCGCCCTCACCATCGTCGGCACCGCTGCGATGCTTTGGGTTGGTGGACACATTCTCATCGTGGGTAGCCACGAGTTGGGTTGGAATGGGATCTATGACATCGTGCACGACCTTGAGGAATCGGTCGCTGAGGTTGGCAGCATCGGCGGGGTGCTGTCGTGGATGGTCAACACCGCTCTATCGGCTGTGGTCGGCATCATCGTGGGCAGCGTCGTCGTCGCCATCGTCTCGCACTTCCACAAGACCCCCGAAGATGCCGCTGTAGCGGCTCACTGATTCGCACAGGAGAACGCACATGATCGAACTCGAACGACATGGCGAGGTCTTCGTCCTCACGATGGTCGACGAAGAGAATCGTTGGAGCACCACGTTCACCAGGGAGTACGCAAAGGCGCTCGACAGCGTTGTTGCGTCGAGCGGCCCCGCAGCCTTGGTGACTGCGTCGTCGCATCCCAAGTTCTTCTCGAATGGTCTCGACCTCGACTGGGTGAGGTCTGAAGGTGAACACGCGGGCGGAGATCGTGCCATCTTCGGTACCGAGTTCATGGCGTTGATGGGCCGAATCATCACGCTGCCAGTGCCGACGATCGCTGCGGTGAACGGGCATGCGTTCGGTGCGGGGATGATGACGGCGCTGGCCCACGACGTGCGTCTCATGCGCGAAGACCGAGGCTTCATCTGCGCCAACGAGCTGCAGATCGGCATGACGATCCCGGCACCGGAGGTTGCGCTGATGAAGCACAAGATCCCGGCACCGGCATTCCACGAGACGGTGATGCTGGCCAAGCGCTGGACCGCACCCGCCGCCGTGGCCGCTGGCTTCGTGGAAGGGGCCTTTCCGCTGGAACGTCTGCTCGATGCCGCCATGGCTCGAGCAGCAGAGTTGGCACCCCTTGCCACGAATCGCGAGAACTACGGCGGCCAGAAGGAAACGCTTTACGGGGCGAATGCGGCACTCAACCATGTGCACGGCCCGGCGCACATGCTCAAGAACTCGACCGACTACACCGCCCACTGACCCCGTTCGTCAAGTCATGCCGAAGCTGGGGTCGGGATTGATGCCGTCGACGATCTGCTCGGCGCGTTGGATGACACCCGGCTTGGTCTCGTCGTGGGTGAGAATCCAGAACGTGTTGTTGAGCACCGCTTCGATGACCGCGCTGCCCACGATCTCGGTGCTGATCCCGTTCGCCACGAGTTCCTTCATCATCACGCCCATGGGGCTGTCGGCGGGAGGGGGCGGCGGGAGTTGATCCCGAACGTCTTGGGGCATGTTGCGATCGCTGTCGGCAATACCGGTGGCGACGAACGCCGGACACAGCACCGACACTCCGATGTCGTAGTTCGAGAGCTGCATCTCTTTCGACATGGTTTCAGACAGGGCCACCACGCCGTACTTGGCAATGTTGTAGGGGCCCATGAAAGGGGCGGAACCAAGACCGGCCATCGACGCCGTGTTGACGATGTGGCAGGGCTCACCGTGCTCGATCATCCCGGGCAGGAAAACTTTGCAGCCGTAGATCACGCCCCAGAGGTCGATGTCGATCGTCCAGCGCCATGCCTCGAGATTGGTGGGGTCCGCCGTTGGACCACCTGCACCGACACCTGCGTTGTTGCAGAGGATGTGGACGTTCCCGAAACGTTCTGTGGCCGCTGCTTCCAGCGCCACGATCTCGTCATGGTTGCGGACGTCGAGCACAAAGGCGAGAACGTCGTGTCCCGCTTCGGTGAGAATGGCCGCTGCCCGTTCGAGCGCTGCCTCTTCGACGTCGGCCAGCACGAGGTTCATGCCTTGGGCCCCGAATTGCTTGGCCAGTTCGAGACCGATGCCGCTGGCGGCTCCGGTGATGACTGCGGTCTTGCCTGCGAGATCTTTCATCGCCATGGTGTAGCCGCCCGGCAGCGCCGTCACGTAGTTCATGCGAAGTTGGTCGCCTCCTCGCTACTTTGAGCCGCTCATAATCTCGAGCGTTTGCTTCGTTGCCCAGCACTTGGACGGAGGCGCTATGCAGCGACCAGTTGTTCACTGGTCTGCAAGACCATCACAACATCCGCGGTTCGGAACGACGCAATGCGTCGTGACCACGAATCGATCACCGCTCGTGACGAGTCGATCGTGAAGAACGTCGTCATCGGCCCTTCGTGTTGGTACGCGTCAGCGTCAATGACTTCAATTCGGTCGTTCGCCAGTTCAACAGTGAAAGCAGCCATGACACGCTCCGAAGCTCGAGGTCGGTGAAGGGACCGTTCCACCATGAACCCAATCGGCTGTGAGCAACAAGAGGACGAGCCGCACGTGGTTGATTCGTTTGATTCTGGGGAGTAGGTCGAAGCCGAGGAGTCGGGTGATCCCGAACCCGATTTCGGATTGGCCGTGGGAGTCGACGTAGTTGCCCTCCACGACCATGTTGGTGCCGTGGCGCATCGTGCCCTCCACCATTGCTGCGACCTCTGACGCTGAGCAGGAGATGAGTTGGGAGTGGATGGCCATCGAGTGTTTCTCGACGTGCCAGTAGATGAGAACACCTCGACCTCGGTAGCGGGCATGCCACTCGGTGAAGATGTTTTGATCAACCGCCCCGATGTGGGTGGAGTCCGATGCCACCACCGACGACCCTTCGCCCCACAAGTCTGGCCGTCGAGCGGTGAAGGTGGCGTTCGCTATCGAGATAGCCAACGCTTGCGCCACAGCGGGGTTGAGGTAACGGCGTCGGACATAGCGAAGGTCGTCTTCGCTGTGGCCGTGCTCACCACCACCGACTGCTGAGATCCCGGTGTTGGTCCCATAGGCGTAGATCGTCAGCAACAGCCGCTCGGCGAGCACATCAGTGGACAAGTCGCCTCGGCCGAGGGTGGCAGTGACGTGTTCGAGACTTCCTGAGCGCAGGACGGCCTCTTTCAACATGTCGATCATCTGGACCTTGCCCCACCGGTCCACCAACTCGGCCTTCAAACGGCGCAGGTTCGCCGGTTCGGTCACCTTCGCCAACGGCGACAGCCTGATCGCGCCGCGTTTGCCACGCTCGGCGATATCGACCCACTCCAAGTTCGGGAGCTCCCGATTCAGCGCATCGAGTTCGAATTCCAACTCGGTGCGAAGATCAGCGACGAACTCTGTCGGGTCGAGCGGCTGGCGCAAGGCTGAGTAGTGCTCGCTACGACGCTCGTCGAAGTCGACGGGCAGATCGTCGTCGGGGTTGCGCCACTTGTCGGCGCCGACCACCCAGATCTCTTTGCAGCGCAGCTGCTCGCGGAGCGCTTGAAACATGCAGATCTCATACGCTGGCCGCTTGGTCCGCCGCCGGCCGTCGACGTCGGCAAAGACCGACAACTGCCAATCACCGTTCAACCCTTTGTGAATTGGGATGTCCTCGCCGGCGGGAAAATAGTGGGTGCCCGCTCGGGCGTGCCGCTTCACCAACTCGAGTGCGTCGAGCACCGGCCGGTGGGCGGTGTTGTTGCTGCCGAACTCCAACACCTCAAGCAGTTCGATCAGGCCACGCCGGTAATGGTTGGTGTAAGACGCCTTCAACGTCGCCCGGACCGTTTGGTCGTACTCGGGGCCCTTCGTCTTGTACTCATGCACCAGCTCGGTCAACGTTCGCTCGCCACCCGACACCGCTGGAAACACCACACTTCGAACGGCGTCATCAGGCGACTGGAGCGCCGCTTGGGCGATCGAGAACAAGATGTTCTCCTTGCCACGCACCTTCTTGAACGCGTTCGTCAACTCCTTGGTCACCCGTCGCCCGGCACGAGCCCCGATCCGATGAACAGTGGCAATGAGGAAGTCGACCAAAGCGTCGACCAGTTCGCGTTCACGAACCTCGAGCATCGTCGCCAACAACGACCATCGAAGCTCATCAGGATGGGTTCGAAGATGCGACGGCGACTCGACCGCCGCCCGGTTACGCCACCGCTTGATGACCGCCGGCGCCACATCATCAACCACACCCGACGGGATCCCGACGAAACGGACAGCGTTGAGCTTGTCGATCTCGGCGAGCATCGAGTTCAAACTCACCTCACCCGGCTCAGCCAACATCAACGACCACGCCGACACACCATCAACGTCATCGTCGAGACGCTCGCGAACCACTGTCGGCAACCGATTCGTCACCCGGATCGTGACTGCACGCTCGCCACGGTGAAGCGCCGATCGAGTCAGCCGCTCGATCCTCGGCGCACTCGGCGGCTCCAATCGCTCACGCCGCAACCAGGCCAACAGCTCCTCGTGCACCACCGTTGGGTTCTGTTCCCGCTGACACACATGCTCAACCAACCAGGCCACCACCCGGTCACCGTCAGCCATCGAACATTCCCGAAACCCGAAGTGCTCACGGATCTGAGCCTGATGGGAACGGACCGTTCGCTCCGACCACACCTCGGACGCGTAGTCGGCGGGATCGACGTCCACTTGTTTGGCAACGAAATCCACCACGGCGCCGTCGATGTCACCGTCAACGATCGGGAAACGGCCGTGACGGCCGTAGAACTTCAGCATCAAAGAAAACCGGAGCCTCGTCGAGCCACGCTTGCCCGCCACAAGACCAGGCTCACCGCCAACGAGCGTCCAATCAGCTACAAGTTCATCAAGATCAAGGTTCGCTTCCATGACCAACCAGCATCGCGAACCATCCACGAAGCTCGTTTGCCGCTCACAACACGTTTCTAACCAACAGGCCGATTTCCATTGGCCGAGCGCATCTTGCGTCGGGCTCGGCTACACACCTGCTATGGCGCAAAGCCGGGCTGTACGGGTCCACCCACTCTTCTTCGAGTGCCTTGATGAGTTGCTTCCTGGTACTCGCGGCGTCGACGGCACGCCCTCAGCATCGGACTTTCTGCGGATCGACCTTCCGCCGATTCTGGATGCGTTGGCAGCGGACTTCGAAGCTGTTACATCACCCGACCCTGGCCTTTCGACATTGCGGGTCTACGCAACGTGGGGCGTGGTGACTGGTCCGATGGCGGTCTATTCAGAGATCGCCGACGATGGAGCGATCGAGGTCGTACTCCTGGTTCTTGGTGACTACTGAGCTGCTCGCCGGCGGGCGATCTCGGCAAAGCCACGATCAACCATCTCGAGCATCTCCGGCGTCATGTCGGAACGGTCTGTCACAGCCTTGGATTGGATGAACTCTGCTCGCTCGTTGGGCGTCATCGCCTCGGCTTGTTCGAACTTGTCCATTGGCTCATCGTAGGGCTCATCTGCAAGCGGCGCATCTCAGCAGCCTGCAACGTCCACTAGTCAACTAGTGCACTATTTACCTTTGGGTTGATGTGAGGGAGTACCTCGCGGACGATGCACCCCTGATTCAGCGTCGTTGACAAGCTTCAGCACAGCAACCTGAGCGCGTTGGTCCTCTTGCCAGTTCTGGAGGATGGCCCGCACGAGCGTCGATCGAGGGATGCGACCAGCGCCGTGTGCGGCTTCGATGATGGAGTCAAGCGACTCGCTGCTGATATCGAATGTCGCCTTCACGTAGCTCGACTGAGACCCATTGTCTTGCGGCTTACTCGTTGACGTACTCCTCCGAGGCTTGTTGGCCTTCGCAGTCTCGACTTGGATCTGCGCTGCGGGAGGTTGCAGATGCGGCGGGACTTGAGTTGGGGTGAGTGAGGGAAGGCTTCGCTTGGCCACAACGGCTCCTGACTAGTGGTGCTCGACGCACTCGAGTTGGTGAAGCGGCACGCCGGAGAGTAATCATCGGCCTTCACCAAGGCGATGTCGGGTTGTTCCAGGAGGGGACCGATCAAGCCGAGAATCCACTCGGGCGTGAACGAAGTCAGATCAGCGTCGATCCACACGACGATGTCGCCGGTGGATGCTGCGACGCTCTTCCACAACACATTGCCCTTGCCGCTCCCGCCAGCATGCTCGGGAAGGACATCAGCCACGGCAATCACACGAGCCCCCGCCGCAGCTGCCACGAGCGCCGTGTCGTCGGTCGATCCGTCATCGAACACGATGAGTTCGTCCACGATGCCCGTGCCCCGGAACAGCGCTTCGATCGCTGCCACGATCGTGCCAACCGTCGTGGCCTCGTTCCTCGCCGGCATGCACACCGACACCGTCGTCGTTCCCTTGATCGACTGGACGGCTGCGATCGAGAACTCGTCGAGTTCTCGCCTGGCAATCGGGGAACTCGTGGGGTCACGGTCGAGTGCAGACATGTCGGTCGAGGAGTAGGTGACACAGGACCGGGGTCGAACTCGAGGTTGCTGCAAATTCGGCCTCCTGCGCCAGGGCTCGGCCGGTAGCGTCTCCCCGCAGCCTTCTTCGATACGGGTGCAGGTCGGTGGCGGCGGCAGGTCGGTGGCGGCGGCAGGTCGGTGGCCGGTGCAGGTCGATGGTGGGCGAGGCTCATGACGGGAGAGAGCACATGGCGAAGACGGTCCGACCTGACGGTGATGCGCCAGCCAAGGTCGCATCCAGCGATCGGTGGCCCTTCGATCCTTCTCGTGTTCGCGTTTACTACGGCTGGATCGTCCTGGTCGTCGGCAGCATCGGTGTGCTTGCGTCCGTACCCGGCCAGACGGCCGGCGTCAGTGTCTTCACCGATCATCTGACCGAAGCCACGGGCCTGTCGAGGCTGCAACTCTCGATCGCATATCTGATCGGTACCGGGTCGAGTGGCTTGCTGTTGTCGAGAGGGGGGCGAGCCATCGATCGCCACGGCTCTCGAAAGGTGGCCGTCGTCGCTGTGGCGGGTTTGGCCACAACGCTGGTCGGGCTGAGCATGGTCGGCCCGATGTCGACCGCTGTTGGCCTCGCAGTGATGAGCCTGGGGTTCGGTTGTCTGCGCTTCACCGGCCAAGGTCTGCTGACGCTGACATCGCGCACGATGATCTCGCAGTGGTTCGACAAGCGCCGAGGAATGGTGACATCGACGTCGAATGCGGTCATGAGTTTCGCTTTTGCGTCCAGCCCGGCGTTGCTGCTGGCGTTGATCGAAATCGATGGCTTTCGGACGGCATGGCGCATCCTCGCCGTTGTGTTGGTGGCCGTGGTCGGCACCGTTGTTGTGCTCTTCTTTCGAGACAGCCCCGAGTCGTCGGGCCTGATCATCGATGGCGGGCTCGCCGAACCCTCTCTCGATGCGCAACCTGCGGTGGTCGGAACCGACGACGACCGCACCAGGGCCGACGCCGTCAGGGATCTGGGCTTTTGGGCAGTCACGATTCCCGTGATGGCAATGGCGACGACCTCGACGGCTCTCACGTTCCACATTCTCGACTTCGGCTCCGAGTTGGGGATCAGCGATGACCGAATGGTGGGGATCTTCGTCCCGATTGCATTCGTGTCGGTACCCGTGACGCTGCTTGGCGGGTGGCTCATCGACACCATTCCAGCGGTGAAGGTGGCAGCCCTCATGTCGTTCACTCAGATTGTGATGTACATCGCAGTCTCCATGCTCGACCGTCCCGTGGCCGCCGTCATCGGCATCGCCGCCTGGGGCATTGCCCAGGGTTGCTACGCCCCCCTCACTTCTGCTGCGATCCCCCGCCTGTTCGGGCGTCGTCATCTCGGGTCGATCGCGGGCCTGCAGATGAGCTGCATGGTGGTGGGCAGCGCCGTTGGGCCCGCACTGTTCGCCCTGGTCCAATCACTAACCGGTAGCTACCGACCGGCTCTTTGGATCAGCCTGCTCATTCCCGTCACCGGGTTGATCGTTGCGTTCCTGGCGCAACGCAGTTCGGGCCGCACGACTCCTTCTGGAGTGGTGGCCGCCGGCCGATGATTCGTGGGTGCCCAATGCATCGAAGGCGACTCGACAAGCAGTCCGTTCCAAACTCGGACGTCATCCAACCGCAGTCGAGTGCGTCAACATCGCCAAGTTGGCGACCGGCATGGCGGCCGAGGTCGTGGTCTTCGATATGAACCGCGTGTTCGTCGCTGCCAGCACCAATCCTGTTGGCCTGATGCAACCGCGGCTGATGACCTCCGCCGAGCGAGCTGCTGTGGAAGGCGATGGAACACAGACCGAGCGCGCGGAAGGGCCAGACCGAAGCATGTTGATCCCGATGACCAGGGGTGGCGTGCTGGTTGCGGGTCTGTCCCTCTTCGACGGTCCCACCCTCCCCGCCGACTCCGACGTTCTCGAGCCGCTCGTCAGGTTGCTCAGCGGCCTGCTCGAAGAAGATCCCGTGGCGAACGGGGCCGGGTTCCATGACAAGGTCCTGAACGGTCTCCGGGAATGCGTGATCATCTTGTCGCCAGCGTTGGATCTCACGTGGGTCAGTCAGGGTGCTGTGACACTGCTGGGCCTCAACCCAATCCAGGCGGTCGGTCGGTCGGCACTCGATTTCCTTCATCCCGATGACGTCGAAAAAACCCTCGATGGTGTCGCCAGATTCGCTCAGGGTCTCGAGGTCTACCGACTGGTCATCCGGCTACGCAATGCAGCCGGCGGTTTCACCCCGGTCGAAGTCATGGGCAACGACCTCTCGGCCGACCCGGCGATTGGTGGCATGGTGCTCTGCCTTCGAGATGCCCAGCACGACAGCGAGTTGGGGCAGGAGATCGAACGTTCACGCCGGCTCTCGTCAGCCATCGTCGAAGGTCTGCCTGATGGGCTCATTGCCACGGACCGTTATGGCCACGTCACGGTTGCGAACAGCGTCGCCCGGGCAATGTTCTCTCTGGATGCTGAGGTGGCCGCCGCCGACCTACCGCTGGAGACGTTCGCTCTGTTCTCCACGACGGGAGGCTCGGTCGACCTACTCGAACCGATCGCTCAGCCCGTCCGGTGCGTACTGCCCAATCAGGCCACGATTCGCTACCTCGACTGCTCGATCGGGGCCATCGCTGATGAGGCAGGTAGCCACGGGCGTGTCATTGTGCTGACCGATGTCACCGCTGAGCACCGAGCTGCAGAGAGTCTTCGCGACCAGGCGTTGCACGATCAACTGACGGGACTCCCGAATCGTCGCCAGATGGAGGAGCGGCTGACCGAACGCTCGACAAGGCCGGTCCCTTGCACCGTCGCTGCCTGTTTCATCGATCTCGATGGGTTCAAGCTCGTCAACGACAATCACGGTCACCGCGTGGGCGATCAGGTCATCCGAGCCGCAGCCAAACGTTTGCAGGCTCAGTTGCGACACGCGGATCTGCTTGTCCGTCACGGAGGCGACGAGTTTCTTGCACTGCTGGTGGATGTGGCTTCGCTCGGCCACACCGAGGAGGTGGCACAACGCATGCGCGTCGCGCTCGAAGAGCCCTACGAAATCGGGAGCGAACGCTTCGACCTGACGGCATCAGTCGGAGTGGCCATCACATCCACAGCCGACCTGGCTTCAGAGGTGCTCCTTCGGCAGGCTGACATCGCCCTCTTCGAGGCAAAGAGCAATGGTCGCAACCGCATTCAGGTCTTCGATGAGTCGCTTGCGACAATCGTCAGCAACGAAGAGCAGCAACGTCGTGTACTCCGCGACGCCATTGATGAAAAGCGCGTCGTGATGCACTTCCAGCCGCTCGTCGACGCCATCAGCGAGCAAACCATGGGCTTCGAAGCGCTCGCCCGAGTCCGAACACGGGAAGGCGAGCTGCTGAGTCCGTCTCACTTTCTTGATGCCGTCTCCAATACGGGGCTCATGTGGGATCTCGATCGGGTTGCCTTCACGTTGTCGTGTGATGCGGCTCAATTGCTGGGAGCGATCGATCCATCGAACCCTCCCTATGTGGCGTGCAACTTCTCTTCGGTGAGCCTCACGCACCCGGACTTCTTGTCGTTTGTCATCGAGACCACCGAGGCCGCCAACCTCGCTCCGTGCCAGATCTGCATCGAAGTGACGGAATCGGCGGCGTTCGACAGTGGGGGCCAAAGCGCCAGAACGCTGGGCGAACTCAAGGAACGCGGATATCAACTGGCGCTCGACGACTTTGGTACGGGCTATTCTTCGCTTGCGCACCTCCGTGACCTGCCCATCACGAGCGTGAAGGTCGACCGAAGTTTCGTTGAGAAGTTGGGTGCCCAGTCAAGTGAGCGGACCATCGTGGAAGCGGTCGTGACCCTGGCACGCGATCTGAACCTCGGCATCGTGGCCGAGGGAGTTGAAACCATGGAACAGGTCCGGCAGGTGAGAAAGATGGGCTTCGAGACCATCCAGGGGTGGCACTACTCCAGGGCACTTCCCATGGACCGGTGTCTCGAGCATTGGAGGAGGTCAGCTGCTCTGTCCCCGCTCAGCTGAGGATCAAGGGCAACCGGCCAACCACTCGACCTCGATTCGGAACGGGCCGTCGATCCCGTCGCTGATCATGAGACCGATTTCGTCGACCACATCAACCTGCACGGGCACGTCGTCGACCGCCTGGCCGAAGACGGCCGGGGTGAATGCGTCAATGGGAATCGTCACGATGCTTGCATTGGAACCGTCGACCGCTGCAGCAAATTCGATGTCAGCTCGGTGCGACACCCGCTGGCTTCTGCCCGGGAGTTGGTCATCGAGTGTCAACATGTAGGAACGCCCGTCACTGACTGCTTGCAGCAGGATGGATCGGGCCGAGGCCAACGTTCCCAATTCGATGGGCAACCGGAGCGACGAGAAGCCGCCGCCGTTGGTGTTGATGACGCCTTCGAAGATCAGACGCCCCTCAATGTCGCTGAGGTCACCCTCGGATCTCCCGCCCATGACATCGTCGTTGACGATCTCCCAGGCTTGCTTCCCGGAGCTGGTGTCCCACAAGACGGAGCATTCCGGGGGCGGGCCCATGAGAGCGGTCTCTGTTGTCGGCGTCGTCGGGTCAGTTTGCGGAGGCAGGCTCGTCGTGGTCGATGCCGAGGTGGACGGTGCCACGCTCGGTTCGGTGTCCACCGATTCCTCGGCAGACGAATCGTCGGTGGAAGCACAACCTCCGACCAGAACTGCGAACACAATGAGGGGCGTCAACCAGATCGAGCGCATTGCCGACATGATGGCCTCATCGCGCTGCAGGTGGCGGTTCGTAGCCGCCGATCACGTCGTGTAGGCATCTCGCAAACGCCAGGGCCGTTCGGTCGTCGAGGAAGGGCGCAACGATCTGCACACCAACCGGCAGTCCCTTGTCTGTGCGCCCGATCGGCGCCGTGGTGACAGGGAGATAGGCACTGCCGATGAAGCTGTTCCAGTAGAGCAGTTCGAGGTAGGGCCGCTCTCCGTAGTCGGCGAGAGTGGCCCGGCTGAAGTTCGAACCATCGGTGGAGTGGACGTGCTGGAATGGCGGAACACACGTGACTGGGCACAACAACACGTCGACATCGGTGAAGAAGTCGGCCCAGGCCATACGAAGGAGCCCTCGCTGGCGATCCATCTCATCCCAATCGCGGTGCGCAAGGAGGTCGCCGCTTGCCCGCCGCTCGGCGAGCTCCTCGGGCGTCTCGGAGAGTTCGGTTGCACTGCCGATCAATACCATTGCGAGTCGTGCCGCGAGACGGGGATCGATGGCGGGGCGAGCCTCGGCATCAACCTGCGCGCCCGCCGCGTCGAGCGAAGCGAGCAACTTGTCGTAGATGGTCGTGATCGCCGGATCGAGGGAGCCGAGGCTGTCGTCGAACCAGGCCGCGATCTTGAAGTCCCCGAGTTCTCTTGCCCGGGGCGGTGGGAGATCCAGCCGCCAGGCCGGCGCGTCGTCTGCGTTGGGCCCGGCGATGAGGTCGAAGATGAATTCGAGGTCGTCGATCGATCGAGCCAAAGGGCCGAACACATTCACATCAGCCACGCTGCGGTGATACTCGCTGTTGTCGAGGTAGCCGTGCGTCGGCACCACACCGAAGCTCGGCTTGTGGCCGTAGATGCCGCAGAAGGAAGCAGGGAGCCGAATCGACCCACCGATGTCGGAGCCAATCTCGAAGGGGCTGAACCCCATCGCGACAGCGGCAGCTGCGCCGCCGGACGAACCTCCCGGCGTGCGAGAAAGGTCCCAGGGGTTGTTGGTCGTGCCGAAGATCTCGTTGTAGCTCTGATAGTCAGCCGACCACCTCGGGAGGTTCGTCTTGCCGAACACCACCGCCCCCTCGTTCCTCAGCTTCGCAACCACCGTGGCGTCGGTCGATGGGACGTGATCTCGTAGTTCGACGGCTCCACCGGTTGACCTGATGCCGGAGGTGGCGATCGCATCCTTGATCGTGATTGGAACACCGGCCAACGCCCCCGTGCTGGTGCCAGCAACGCGCCGCCGGTCAACATCGTCCGCAGTCGATCGAGCCGTCGCAGCGTCGAGCGTGACGACGGCATTGATCGCTCCGTCGAGTCGCTCGATTCGATCGAGATGAGCATCCAGCAGCTCTCGAGCCGAGACATCTTTGGCCTCGAGAGCGGAAACGAGTTGTTGCAACGGGGCAGTGAGGTCCACAGCTGAGTCAGCGAGGCCGAGGGGCGATCGGGTGAAGCATCACGATGCTGCTGCTTCGGTGGATGGCTGCTTCGCTGCCCGCTTCTTCTTTGCGGGCTTTTTCTTGGCCGCCTTCTTCCTTGGGGCCGCCTCAGCGCTGCTCTCGGTTGGGCGCATCGGCACCGGAGCGACGCCATCGCCGCCGTAGCGCATGGCCGGAGGCGTTTGAGGAACCGCCCATTCCGCACCGGTCGCCTCGAACATCCGGGCAATCTCGTCGATGTGGAGGTCGACGAGATGCCAGAGGTCAGGCACGAGGTCACGATCAGAGATCAGCCCGAAGTCGAGGCGATCCTCGTAGCTGTGCACGGTGATGTTGAGGCCGACGTTCTCGGAGATGGTCGACACAGGAATGTACGCATCGAGCTTGGCACCGGCGAAATACAGCGCGTCGCGGGGGCCGGGCACGTTGGAGATCACGACGTTGATCGGGGTGTTCACTCGATCGGAGATCTTGCTTCTCGCCACGAGCCGGATTGCCGAGGCCGCAACCACCGGTGAGGCGTAGTCACTCGCTTCGGCGAGTGCCTCCGCCGGGACGAGATCGAACTGCCGCTTGGCCACGTTCATGGCCTCTCGGCAGAGCATCACTCGCTCGAGTGGATCGTCGCAGTTGGTCGGCAGTTCAGCAACGATGCTCGACACTCGGTTGGTCCACGGGTCTTCTTCTTTGCCGGTGCGAATGGAAACCGGCACCATGGCCCGCAGTGGCTGGTCGGGGAGTGCGTCTTTCTCGATGAGGTAGGCGCGCAGTGCACCGGTGCAGATGGCCATCACAACATCGTTGAGGGTGCCACCGGTGGCGTCCTTCAACCGCTTGAGGTTGTCGAGCGAGGCCGACCGCATTGCGAATCGGCGATGAGCCGTGATCGACTTGTTCCACGGAGTCGGTGGCGCCGGAGACATCGGCATCGTGGCTCGGGGTGCCGAGTCCTCTTGTCCGCTGCTCTTCTTCGCGACGCTGGCAATCCCGTCTCGGGCCTTCGATGCGAGGTCGCTCACGCCATGGATGCCCGCACTGTCGGCAACATCTCGCACGATGCCAAGTGACAATCTTGCGCCACGGACGGGGTTCATCACCAGGTTGCGGGTGGCTCGTTGGAGCATCTCGGCGTTGCTCGGCGGTTGTTCACCTTGCCACTCGACGGGTTGATAGCCGTACTCGGCGTCTGGCGTCAGGTCGGTGAACATACGCAACATGATCACGCCGGACGCACCGTCGATGGTTGCGTGGTGGGTCTTTTGCAGCAAGGCCCATCGACCGTCAGCAAGGCCTTCGATGACGTAGGCCTCCCAGAGGGGGCGAGAGCGGTCCATCTTGCGGCCGACGATGCGAGCCACCTGCTCGGAGAGCTGATCAGCAGCCCCGGGCGGGGCGAGACCGATGTGGCGTACGTGGTAGTCCAGATCGAAATCGGCATCTTCCACCCAGTACGGGCGGTCCAGCTCGAACGGCACCTGGACGACCTTGCGTCGCAACGGTTCGAGGTGACCGACCATGATGCCCAAACGCTCTCTGACCACGGAGAACGGATCGAAGTCTTCTGATGGTCTCTCGTAGATGCTGAGCCCGTTCACATGTCCGTATGAGTTCGGTGTTTCCATCAGCAGGAAACTGAGATCCATACCGGTGAGCTGCTTCATTGACGAGACCTCCGTTGGTCGAATCTGAACATCATGGCCGATGGTCGCCTCGAGCGCCTGCTGTGGACATGACCACGGCGCCCAGCAACGAGACCACGATCGTCGACACCCAGGCCACCGTGTAGCTACCAGTGGTGTCGACCGACCAACCGGTGAGCGGGCCGGCGATCGACAGGCCGCCGAGAAAGCCAAGCATGACCACACCGGTCGCCTTGCCCTGGAGACTCATCGGGACCGAGCCGATCACCGCCAGCATGGCCACGACATTCCATGCGCCGGCGGTGAAAGCGGCCAGAACTGCGAAAACCCAGAGGGCGACGCTGACTTCGGGAGCGATCAGGAGCAGCGCAGAACTCAAAGCGGAGCCGACTGCCATCAACGCCAGGCCTCGAACGGTCGAGAATCCCCCTTCGGTGATGCGTCCCCACCACACGCGAGCGGCAATCGCCAAGAGCCCGTTTGCCGCTACCACCAAACCGGCCAACTCCGTCGAGAAGCCGACCTCTTCCTCGGCGAAGAGCGGGAGGAATCGAAAAACGCTCCCGCCGGCAAGGCCGAGCAACAAGGCGTAGATGGCCATGCGGTAGACCGAACGGTCGAGCGTGTCCGCCCCGCTCGATGGCTTGCCGACCGACGCTGCCAGGACATCGCTCGAGCGAAGCGTCGGTTGGCGATCCGCTGGATGTTGTTGCCGGGCCAGAGCAGCGATGGCCAAGGCGACCACTGCGTAGGCGCCAACGGCGGTGCGCCATCCAACAGTCGACGAAGCAATGGGAAGCGTGAGACCAGCCAGGAAGGTCGACACCTGCACACCAGACTGCTTCAGGCCAGTGATCGTGCCGCGGTCACCCGAGTCGACCTGGGCTGCGATCGAAGCGTTCGTCGCAGGGTTCGCCCAACCCTGGGCAAACCCAGAGACGAGCCCGGATGCCAGCAGCGTCCAGAGTCCAGCTGCCACAGCCAGGAGCCCCAGACCGAAAGCCCCCAGTAGTGAGAGCGCAACGATGGACCACCGTGCGCCCATGCGGTCGGTCAGGCGGCCGAGCGTTGGCGCCATCAATGCCCCCACCGCAGTATTTGCCGATCCTGCGAAGCCGATCTGCGTGCGGGTCACTCCCAAGTCACTGATGATGTCAGCGGCGAGAACACCAGTGGCGAACATGTGCAGTGTCGAGACCGCCATGGCACCGACAAGAATGCCGGTGAAGCTGGGAGAGCGTCCGAGCGAAGCAGTTTGCTCGGTGAGTGAACCAGTCAAACGGGAGTGAACGCAGCCGGAAGATGCTTCACACCATGGATGAAGGCAGACGACAGTGGGTCGGGAGCTCCAGTTGTGCGAATGTCGGGAAGTCGGGCGAAGAGCTCCTTGAACATGACGGCGATCTCTCTGCGGGCGAGATGAGCCCCAAGACAGAAGTGGGGCCCTGGCCCACCGAAGCCCAGGTGGGGGTTGGGGTCACGACGCACGTCGAAGGTGTAGGGATCGGCAAACACGTCCTCGTCGCGATTGGCGGCGAGGTAGAACATCGACAACTTGTCGCCTTCAGCGATGTCGACGCCACCAATCGAAGTGGCTTGGGTAGCCGTGCGGCGCATGTAAGTGACCGGGGACGCCAGCCGCACGATCTCTTCGACGGCGCTGCCGCTGACTCCCTCGACATCGGCTGTCCAGATTGCTCGCTGCTCTGGGTGCTGTGTGAGGTACTCGAGCCCCCAACTGATGGCGTTGCGGGTGGTCTCGTTGCCGGCGATCACGAGAAGGATGAAGAAGCTGGCGATGTCTTGACGGCTGAGACTCTCGCCATCGACGTCGGCATTCACGAGCATGGTGGTGAGATCGTCGGCCTCACCACCTTCCTTGGATGCCGCGATCTCAAGCATCAGCTCAGAGAGGCCACCGCCAGCCTCGAGGATCTTGGTGTAGAAGTCATCGGTGTCGGCGATGTACTCGGGATCGCCTGAACCGAGGATCACATTGGTCTGGTCGAACACGAAATCGAGATGACTCTCGGGAATGCCCATCAGGTCACACACGACCTTGAGTGGCAGCCGTGCCGCGACATCAACGACGAAATCGCACTCGCCCCGTTCCTGGATCTCGTCGACGATCGACGCGGCCAAGATCTCGACACCGTCCTGCAGCTTGGCCAACATGCGAGGGGTGAAGCCGGCCGACACGACCTTGCGAAGCCGGGCGTGCCGAGGATCATCCATCGCAATCATGGACGAGAAGAACTCGTTGAACTCGGCCGGAATGTCGTTGACCGTCACACCACCGGCCGAGGAGAAGACTTGTGGGTTCTTCGACATCTCGAGGATGTGAGCGTGCCGAGTGATGACCCACGTGCCAGCACCCGTAGGAATGACGTCGGGCATCTCTGACTCGGGCTCGGGGTGGAAGGTTGGCGGCAGCCCTCGTAACTGGGCCAGATCGGCCTCGATCAGAGGCGAGGGCCGGGTCCAGAAGTCGTTCATGATCGGATTGGGCAGCGTGGTATCGGTGACGGCCATGCAACATGTTGCAACGGATCGGTCCGCTGTGTCACGACTGGTCAATTCGAAAGCCAGGATGCCGGGGTCGCCGTACAGTGATGCGGTGCAAAGCGACATCCACAAGTCCCGCAAGCTGGACAACGTTCTCTATGCCATCCGCGGTCCTATCTTCGACGAGGCCAACCGTCTCGAGCACGAGGGCCACCGCATCATGAAGCTGAACATCGGCAATCCGGCCGTCTTCGGGTTCGATGCGCCAGACGAGGTGCTCGTCGACATGGTGCGGAATTTGCCGACCGCCCAGGGCTACTGCGACTCGCAGGGTCTGTACAGCGCTCGCAAAGCGGTCATGCAATACAACCAGCGCATGGGCATCGCTGGTGTCGAGATCGATGATGTCTTCATCGGCAACGGCGTCTCTGAACTCATCGGCATGGTGTTGCAAGGACTACTCGACGTCGGTGATGAGGTCCTCATCCCCAGCCCGGATTATCCGCTGTGGACGGCGACCACCACACTGAGCGGCGGCACGCCAGTCCACTATCGCTGCGATGAAGCAGCCGACTGGTTTCCTGACATCGATGACATCCGGGCGAAAGTCACCGATCGCACCCGAGCCATCGTGGTGATCAACCCGAACAATCCGACGGGTGCGTGCTACTCGCCTGAGTTGCTCGAGCAAATCGTCGAGGTTGCCAGGGAGCACAACCTCGTGGTGATGGCCGACGAGATCTACGACAAGATCCTCTACGACGATGCAAAGCACACGTCGATTGCATCCCTGGCTGACGACATCTTGTTCCTGACACTCAATGGCCTATCGAAGACGTATCGAGTGGCCGGCTTCCGGTCGGGCTGGATGACCGTGAGTGGTGCCAAGCATCGGGCGAGCGGCTACCTCGAGGCCCTTCGACTGTTGGCGTCGATGCGGCTGTGCGCCAACGTGCCGGCCCAGCATGCGATCCAGTCGTCGCTGGGCGGCTACCAGAGCATCAGCGAGTTCATCGTTCCCGGAGGCCGGCTGTACGAGCAGCGCCGAGTGGCGTACGACATGATCAACGCAATCGATGGGCTTTCGTGCACGAATCCAGCCGGCGCCCTCTATGTGTTTCCGAAGATCGATCTGCCAAAGTTCGGCATCACCGACGATTACCAGTTCGTTCTGGACTTCTTGAGGGCCGAGCAAATTCTGATGGTGCCCGGAACCGGGTTCAACTATCCAGAGCCGGATCACTTCCGCATTGTGTTTCTTCCCGCGGCAGATGACCTGGAGTGGGCGATCGGTCGGCTCGAGCGATTCCTGGCGACCTACCGGCAGACATGAGCCAAGACGACCCCACCATCGCCATTGCCAAATTCTTGATCGTCGGCGGCCTCGTCGGTGCTGTTCTGCTTCCGGTTGTGTCGTGGGCGGCGGCGCTGATGTGTCTTGTGGTGGCCGGCATTGGTCGCTACATCATGGTTCGCCGTAGGCCCACCAGCCGTTGGGCTCGTGGCTGGACGGCGTTCCGTCACCAGAAGCACGATCGCTGATCAGAGCCGCTGAGGGTGGGGCAGCTTGCCCAGCGGCGCTCTAGTGCCACGGCCCCACCCTTTCGGTAGCTCTCCTCATTCAGGTCTGTTGCGCTGCTGCGAGCGTGGAGACATGGAATTCTTGGGACTTCGGAACGCTTCGCGTTGGCTGGTAGGAGCCACCATCGCTGCAACGGCAGTGCTCGGTCTCGCTGCCACTGCGAGTGCGGCGATCGATGACGAACAGCAGTCAAGTTGGGGCCTCGCCAACGAGGGTCCGTCGCGAGTTGTCGATCGCTTCGATTCGCTCGGTTGGGCGGTTGAAGAAGCCGGCGGTTTCGTGTTCGCCGGAGGCAAGTTCCTCGAGGTAACCAACGGAAACCAAACAGTCTCACAGCCCTTCCTCGCTGCCTTTGACCGCAACAGCGGAACCTTCGTTTCCACGATCCGGCCCGACGTCGGCGGCCCGGTGCTCGCACTCGAGCCCAGTCCTGACGGCGCGCTGTTCGTCGGCGGTGAGATGGACGAGTGGAACGGTCAAACGATTGGTGCGCTCGCCAAGATCGATCCGGCGACAGGTGCCCTTTGGCCAGGCTTCACGACTCGAGTTTTTGGTGGGACCTCTGTGATCCGGGACTTGAGCATGGGCCCGGACGGCTGGATGTACGCCGGTGGCACGTTCACCACGGCCTCGTTCAACGGCAACCCTGGGCCGGTGCAGAGCGTCATTCGCTTCGACCCGACGTCCGGAGCGATCGACTGGACCTGGGTGCCGGAGACTGATGGCGGGCCCATTTGGGGCGTCAGCCGCTCGTACACCGAAGACGTTGTCTACATCTCTGGCTGGAAGAACGTTCGCGACGGCCAGCAGGTCGTTGCTCTCGATAGTTCGAACCCGGCGATCGTCCGCTGGGACGACTTCGAGATCAACTTCGGCTGCTGCAGCAACATGTACGACATTCAGGCCACGCCCGCCGGCACGGTCTTCGCCGTTGGCGAGCAGCACGGCGCCTATCTCTTCGACGAGGGCGACAACTGGTCGCAGATCATCGGGCACGTCACGTCGTTCGACAGCCGATTCCAAGCCAGCAACGTCCGCCGTGGCGGCGACTATCAAGACATCGAGCTCTCGAGGGACGGAGAAACGTTGTATGCGTCCTGTCACTGCTGGGGTTCACACTCCACGGGTATTGGCTTCACACCGACGTACAACGGCGACCTCGCCAACACCAATGGCAACCACACGGGCCTCGTCAGCGCAACGATCGCCTATGACTCGGCGACTGGCGTTCGGGATCAGTCGTTCAATCCGTACATGGCTGGCGACAGCGGTGGCTGGGGTGTGCTCGAAGCCACCGATGGTTGCATCTGGATCGCTGGCGGCATCAATGCCGTTGGCCCTCCTGGCGATCAGAGCGCCGGCCGCGACCTGGTCCGGCTGTGCGAAGAGGGATTTGTTCAGCCCAACGATCTCGAACCTCCGGCGACGTGCCTCGCCACCATCAGCGGTGACTCGATCTCCGTGGAGTGGCCGACTGCTCAGGGAGCGAACGACTACGTGGTGTCTCGGTCGGTCAATGGAGGCAACTCCAACTGGCGTGGCGTGACACCGACCCCGCCGTTCATCGACTCCAACCGCAATGGCACCATCGTGTACGACGTCCGCTCCCGTTCAGCTTCTGGGGATCGGAGCGAACCACGAGTCTGCACCACCCAGGACCTCACCCCACCGTTGGCACCGCCTGCCCAGTGCTCGGCCACGATCAGCGACAGTGGCATCCTGGTCTCCTGGCCAGCCGCCGCTGGTGCGGATGAGTACGTCGTGTTCCGCAGCGTCGATGGCGGATCGCAGTCGTGGCGAGGACGAGTCGCAACCACATCGTTCAACGACACGAATCGGTCCGGCACTCTGGCCTACTTCGTTGCTTCTCGAAGCGCCTCCGGCGAGCTCAGCGCTCGAACCGAGTGTTCGATGATCATCGACATCGCACCCGTGCAACCCGTGGCCTCGTGTGCTGTGTCGGTTGCTGGCGACCTTGCCACGGTCACTTGGCCGGCCGCAGACGGAGCAAACGTCGACACCGAGTACGTCGTCTTCCGAAACGTTGATGGCGGCAACCAGTTCTGGCGAGGCCGCACGGATGCTCGTAGCTTCGACGATCAGCTGCGTGATGGCGACATCGTCTACTTCGTTGCCACCAAACAGGGTGCCCAGACCTCGGATCGCACCACCTGCGCTCCTGTCGTCTGAGCCATCAACATCGGTTGGGCGAGTTCCGGGCGGCTGACTTCGGATAGAACGGTCCGTCAGCCAAGCGATTCGGAGCAAGCCCCATGGAACAAACGACGGTCGTGATCGTCGGGGCGGGCCAAGCTGGACTCGCCATGAGTTGGCACCTTCGTGAACGGGCGATCGAACACGTGGTGTTGGAACGGGCGTCGGTCGGCCATTCGTGGGCGAACGAGCGTTGGGACTCGCTTCGACTTCTGACGCCGAATTGGCTGAGTCGACTTCCGGGATGCCCATACGACGGCCACGATCCCGATGGTTACACGTTGGCGTCGGAGTTCGCTGATCGACTGCGTTGCTACGGCAACGGCGTGCCTGCCGTGGTGGGTGCCTCGGTCGAAGCTATCCGCACAATCGACGGTCGCTTTGAGGTTGAAACAAGCGGTGAGGGCACCTGGTCGTGCCGCTCGGTCGTCGTGGCCAGCGGTGCCTGCAGCCAACCCTTTGTCCCTTCGGTGGCCAGCAGATTCCCTCCGTCCACCATCCAGCTCACGCCGACCGAATACCACAACCCATCGCAGCTGTCTGACGGGCCGGTCCTGATCGTCGGAGCTTCGGCGTCGGGAGCGCAGTTGGCCGACGAACTGTCGCGCAGCGGGCGAGAGGTGACGCTTGCGGTTGGTCGCCACCGACGCATGATTCGCCAGTACCGAGGACATGACATCTTCTGGTGGATGGAGCGCATGGGCATGCTCGACGACGTTCCCGATCCGCTGCATCTCGAAGTAGAGCGACAACTGCCATCGCTCCAGCTCATCGGTACACCGGAGTGCGCCGACCTCGATCTCGGGACGCTGGCGGCCAACGGTGTCCGTTTGGTCGGCCGCATCGAATCGGTCACGGGCCTGGTGGCGAGACTCGGCACCTCGGTCCAGGCCGCTGCCCACAATGCTGACATCGAGCTGAATGCTGTGCTGAACCGCATCGACCGCTACGTCGAGGAGCGCTCGCTGACCGACGAGGTCGGACCGGTCGTCAGGCCTCAACCGATTGCGTTGCCGGATACGCCAAGCCAGCTCGACATCGCTGGTTTCTCGACCGTGATCTGGGCAACAGGCTTCACGCCGCACTTCCCGTGGCTCGAGCCGGATCTGCTTGACGCTCGAGGAGGCATTGTGCACGACCGTGGCGTGATGATTCGCCCAGGCATGTTCGTGACGGGAATGCCGTTCGGACGTCGCCGCCGTTCCGGCTTCATCGACGGCGCCGGGCCAGACGCCGAGGATCTCGCTGCCTTGATCGCCGACCACCTGACCGACCTCAGCCGACCGCCCGGCCTGTGACCAAAATGCACACCCGCGTGGGCATTTCGGTCACAAGCCAGCCGCTGCGCTGCGTACAGTCGGCTAATGACTTCACCGACCTGGGGCTTTGATCGCCATCTTCGTTACGACGAACTCGTCGCGTGGGTTCAAATGGTGGCCGCTGATCACCCAGATCTCGTCTCCGTCGAGGTCTACGGGGTCAGCAGTGAAGGCCGGGATCTTCATGTCGTCACGGTCACCGACAGCAGCACTGGCTCCCACGACACCAAACCCGCGCACTGGGTCGACGCCAATATCCACGCGACCGAACTCACGGCATCGGTCGCCGCATGTCGCCTCATCGATCGCCTCGTCACCGGCCGTGAGACCGACCCCCGAATCCAGCAGGCGCTGGCGAATCGCACCTTCTACATCGTGCCCCGAGTCAACCCCGATGGCGCCGAGCTGGCCTTGGCCGATTCGCCTCGGTTCCTGCGATCGAGCACGAAGCGCTGGCCCCGCACCGACCCGCTCCCCGGACTTGAGCGGTCCGATGTCGACGGGAACGGAAGACTCCTCCAGATGCGGCTCGCTGACGACAATGGTGCGTGGACCACTCATCTCGACGACGACCGCTTGCTCGTTCCGGTTTCGCCCGACGGCGAAGTCGGCGGCCGACCTCGCTATCGGTTGTTGAACGAGGGCGTGGTCCGCGACTTCGACGGATGGACGGTGCCAACGCCACGTGCGGTCGAGGGGCTCGACTTGAATCGGAACTTTCCCGCTGGTTGGTCGACCTCGGTGCCTGGTGCTGGTGATCATCCGCTTTCCGAGCCCGAAATCGATGCGCTCACCCGGGCCATCGTCGTCAGACCGAACATCTGTGGCTCGCACGCCTACCACACCAGTGGCGGTGTTCAGCTGCGGCCGTCATCGACGCGCAAGGACGGTGCCCTTCCCCCGTTCGATGTGTGGGCGTGGACTGAACTCGGTGCGCAGGCCGAGGAAGCCACCGGCTATCCGGTGCACTCGGTCTATGAGGACTTCACCTGGGACTACGCCGACGTGATGAGCGGCGCGGCTGACGACTGGGCCTATGAGCACCTCGGCATCTACAGCTGGACCACCGAGTTCTGGGACGTGGTTCACGCGGCAACAGGCACGAAGCAATCGACCAAGTTCTGGTACACCGGTCCAACTGATGCCGAAGCGCTGGCCGTGCTTCGCTGGGTCGACCAGCACTCGCCCGACGGGTACGCCGAGTGGACGGTGTTCGATCACCCTCAACTCGGCCCAGTTGAGATCGGTGGCTGGGATGACCTGCACGTTTGGACCAACCCGCCTCCGTCGCTTCTCGCGGCCGAGGTCGAGGGTCACGCTGACGTTGCCGTCCACCAAGCCCTCGCCGCGCCGTGCCTCGAGATCGACCATCTGCGCACACTTCCGCTTGGCCCATCGAACCAAGCGGGCTTGCAGATGTTCCGAGTCGAGGCTGCGGTGTCGAACACCGGCTGGTTCGCTACCGACGTGTCTGCGTTCGCTCGCAAAGCGGCACTGACGTTGCCATGTGAGGCTCACATCGAAGGTGCGACAGTGATTGGGGGCACGGCAAGAATCGAGTTCGGACAGCTCGAAGGTCGGGCCGCCGCCCGCTTCTCCGGCGGGAATGACGGCACCCCCGACCGAGCCCTCATTTCGTGGACCGTGCAGGCGCCGGCGGGCACCCACGTCACGATCTCGGTCAAGCACCAACGCGCCGGCAGCGACGAAGCGACTGCGGTTCTGACCGGCGAAACACCGGAAGGCGCATCACCGACATGAGCGACATCCGCCCCGCCGGTTCGGGCCGTCCAGCAGTGGCAGCCAGCTTCGTTCGCACCATCTCGTCGCCGCGCGCCGGGCTCGTCATCACGACGGGCACGGCCATCCCGAGCGACTGGCCAAGCGCCGATGGTTCGATCGAGGCCAATCTCGGGCACGTACTCGGGTGGACCTGCGAAGTACGCAAGAACGACATCGTCGTCGTCAACCCACTGGGGGAGGGCTTGGTGAAGGCGCCGGTGCCCGACCTGTCCGCCTCATGGCTGGACAATGCACGACACGACGGAAGCTGCGCTCTATTCCTGGCGCCGTCGGATGCCGAGGCTGGATTTGCCGAAATGACCATCGCTGCAGGGGCGTCACTCGACCTCCGGGCCGGCACGATCCGCACCGCGGTGGCCGACGACTACGGCAAGATGGAAGCCGTCGGCCGGAATCAGCCGTGCCCCTGCGGCTCAGGCAAGAAATTCAAACACTGCCACGGCTGACGGGCGAGTCAGCGGTTTTCGGCGGCTCGGGGGGCAAGTCGTTGGCCGTTCAGCGGGTCCGAGGCAACGACTCGGTCGAACCACGTCGCTGCATCGGTCGCCAGACCAGAGTTTCGGAGGCTGATCTTGATACGACGGACTCCGGCTGGGTCGTGGCTGGCCAGCCGATCAGCGAGGGCTCTGGACGCTTCGACCACGTCGGCATCGGGAACGACTTCGTGGACGAGTCCGAGAGACTGCAGCGCCGGACCTTGCAACCGATCGCCGATCAGCACCAGCCTCGCCGCAAGCGCCTCGCTATGACGCAAACGCAGCCACGCCATGTTCATCGGCGCCGCCATACCCTGCTGGATCTCGCCCACCTGCAGGAAAGCCTCCTCGCCAGAGACGAGGAAGTCGCAAGCGAGCGCCAGGCTGGCACCACCGTTGACGGCTGCTCGCTCGAGAGCGCCCACGACGATGCACGGGAGATCGAACAGCGCCTCATGTACCTCCCGCCACATGTGCGGGAAGTCAGCGACCCACGCCGGCTGCGGGTCCTGACTGAACTCCTTGAGGTCGAGCCCAGAACAGAACGCTCCGCCCTCGCCACGGATGACGATGACCGAGACGGCCTCGTTGGTCGCCACATCTCGGAGTGCTCCGGCCAATTCGACGGCCAGCGGCCCTGTCAGCGCATTGCGGCGCTGCGGGCGGTTCAGGATCACTTCGACCACCCCGTTGTCGAGCGTCTCGACCTTGACAAGCGCTTCACTGTCGGTTGACGTCGCTTCGCTGTCGGTTGACGTCGCTTCGCTGTCGGTTGACGTCGCTTCGCTCATCCCCGCACCAGCCGGCCTGGGCGCTCACCGGTGTCGGCGTCGTTGGAGCGCGTCTGCACGCCATTGACGAACGTTGCCTTGTACCCCTGCACCGGCCGGAGGAAGCGCCAGCCGCCAGCGGGGAGGTCAGCGTGTGGCTCGGGACGGCGCACTTGCAACCGGTCGAGATCGATCACGTTGATGTCCGCTCGTTTGCCGACCTCAATGGAACCTCGATCGTCAAAGCCGTACAGATTGGCGTTGTTGAGCGTCTGCTTGTTGACCAGGAACTCGAGGGGCAGCTTTTCACCCCGGGTTCGATCTCGAGTCCAATGGGTGATCTGTGTGGTCGGCATGGTGCCATCGCAGATCAGCTTCACGTGTGCGCCCGCATCAGCGAGACCGGTGATGGTGTGCTGGTGCGACAGCATCTCGCGGACGGCATCGAGATTGCCCTCGGCGTAGCCCGCGCCATGTCGCGCAGCGACGTTCGAACCATCTCCGGCGGTGAAGAAGTCGTACGCCAACTCCAGCGCAGGGACTCCAGCAGCCTCGGCCTTGGCACCGAAAGACTGATCGACGGTCGGCTCGTAGTCAACGACCTCGTCGAGCTCGTACATGTTCGGGATGAAGGCTTGGAGCACCTCGTAGAGCGCCTCCATCGACCCCGGATTCGGGGGAGCGACATCGATGCCAGTCAGGATGCGCTCGCGCATGTCGGGGTCGCGCATGGCTTCAGCTCGCTCAGCGACGGGCAGATCGGCGATCTCGAGGTATGCCTCCCGCCGCATGAATGGGTGATAGCCCGCCAGTGAGGACAGCAGACCGATCGACCTCGAGCAGACCTGCGGACGGAGCTTCGCACCTTGGGTGTTCTGCTCATCGACGAAGTCGAGCACCTCGCGCCACGCATCGGGATAGTCGCCGCTCTGCACCGTGGTGAACGTGATGGGCTGACCGGTCGACTTCGAGATCGTGGCCAGCATGTCGAGTTCTTCCTCCTGGCTGAAGCGCTCGCCGCCGAAGGCCTCCAGGTCGCCGATCGACGACGACGTGATGGCCTCGAACACGCCACCCCCACCGTCGGCCATGCCCTGAACCAGCTCGCTCAGTTCCTCGAGGTTGGCGTAGGTGCCGGGAACGGCAGTGCCATCCAGCGATCGGTGGAAGATGGTCCGAGAGGTGGTGAACCCGACCGCACCGGCCGCTGTTGCTTCGGCAGTGAGTCGCCGCATCTCGGCAATGTCTTCGGCTGTCGACTCTTCGTTGCGAACGCCCCGCTCGCCCATGACCGTGTAGCGAAGCGCTCCGTGGGCGAGTTGGGCTGCAATGTCGAGCCCGTAGGAGCGCTGACCAAGATGATCCAGGTATTCGGGAAAGCTGCTCCAAGCGCCCCACGGAACACCTTCGTAGAGCGCCGTGCCGGGGATGTCCTCGACACCTTCCATGAGTTCGATGAGGGTCGCTTCGCCACCCGGAGGGCATGGAGCGAAACCGACACCGCAGTTCCCCATCACCAGCGTGGTGACACCGTTGCTGAACGAGGGGTCGAGCGTGTCGTCCCACGCCGCTTGGCCGTCGAAGTGGGTGTGGACGTCAACCCAGCCGGGGGCCACGATCGCTCCACCAGCGTCGAATGTGCGGCGGCCTTCGAGCTTCGCTCCATCTCGGCTGATAGCGGTGATGACGCCGTCGTCGATGCCGATGTCTCCGATGAATCGGTCGACGCCGGTCCCGTCGACGATGGTGCCATTCGTGATCACGAGCTCGTGCATGCCGCATCCCCTTTGGTAGCTGCGGGCGACAGTAGTAGATCGCGGCGAGGCCCCCGAATGGGCTCAGGCCGGATCTGGCATCGGCGCCGACGTCGGAACGCGGAACAACAGAAACCACCAACCGACCAGTCCCAACACCGCCACCAAGATGCGCACCCACAGGATGGTGATGGCGAAGCCCGCAGCAAAAGCGATCGCGATCGTCATCATCGCCAGCGCAGTGATCTTCGCTCGCTTGGGCATGCCCTCGCCGCCCCGATACGCCCGAACGTGCGGGCCAACCCCGGGAAGGTCCAGAATCCACTGCTCGAAACGTGGGCTGGACTTCGCAAAACACGACGCTGCAAAGACCATGAAACCAGTGGTCGGCAGTCCCGGAACGACCACGCCGATACCGCCGAGGGCCACCGAGATCCAGCCGACGCTCATCCAGACACCCCGGCTGAGGCGCGAACGGTCGGCCGGGCCCACCTGCGGCTTCGGTTGCGCTCGCTTGCGGTTGGAGTCGATCACGCAGTATGCCGAGGAGCAACACAGCCGACCTCCTGGAGCGCCCGATGACCGTACGAGTTGAAAAGAACGGACCCGTTTGGACGGTCATCCACTCTCGTTACGAGGCTCGCAATGCCATGGATCCGGCAAGCGCCCGTGAACTGTTCGAAGCGTTCATCGAGTTCGACAACGACCCTTCCGCATCGGTGGCGGTGTTCTGGGGTGAGGGCGGCGCTTTCTGTGCCGGCTGGGACCTGAAGCAGGCCGCATCATTGTCCGATGATGACGACGGCGTTGACCGTTTGGCGTTTGCCGATGAGGGCCACTCTCGCGCCCCGATGGGGCCCAGTCGCCTGGCGCTCTCCAAGCCCGTCATCGCTGCGGTCGCTGGCCCGGCGGTCGCTGGTGGCATGGAGCTGGCCATGTGGGCCGACATTCGCGTGATGGAAGAAACCGCCTACATGGGCGTGTACTGCCGACGTTGGGGTGTTCCGCTGATCGATGGCGGAACGGTTCGCCTGCCGCGTCTTGTTGGGCAGGGGCGGGCGATGGACTTGATCCTGACCGGGCGGCAGGTGGACGCCGCCGAGTGCGAACGGATCGGCTTGTGTGAATACGTGGTGCCGGAAGGCGAAGCTCGAACGAGGGCCGAGGCCCTCGCTGCGGAGATCTCGCGCTTCCCACAGCAGTGCATGCAGGCCGACCGCCGCTCGGCGATTGCCCAGGAGGGACTGCCGCTGCGGGCGGCGCTGCAGCAGGAATGGTCGAGGAGTCGAGACATCGTGGCCGCTGAGGGCATCGCTGGCGCTCGGCGCTTTGCAGAGGGCAAGGGTCGCGGCGGCGATTTCAACAACATCTGACCGGGCACAAAACGCAGAACACCCGCCGGCAGTCGGGGAGAATCGACTGGGGCGGGTGTTGGCGTTGCAAGGAAGCTGTGGTGCGGAGTGCTCGTTGATCAGGCGAAGGTGGCCCACCGCCGATCGAGTTCCGCTGACACAGCGGCGAGGCGGACAGCGTGAGCGGGGTGCAGATCTCCGAGTTGTTCCTGGATGGCCAGGCGCTCTTCCACACGGACCAGTTCGGTGATCGTGATTTCGACGACTGAGTCAGGAGCGGTTGCGGATACCAAGGCCGGCGTGTCGGTGTGACGATTGCGGGCCGGAGCCGCAAGCTCGAAGCCGGGTGCTTCGGCGATGGCCATGAGTGCGGCGCTGCTCATCGGGCGCTCACTCCTTCGATCATTTCGAAGGCGGCTTCAACCGAGGCGAGTGCGCCGAGGACGATGTCTTCGAACTCACCTTCGACGGGGCCGAGTGCACGAAGGTCTTCGAGGACCTCGGAGATGAGGTGGCGGAGCTGGGTGTTGGTCGTGTCCTGGTAGAGGTCGAGAAGCCAGTCGACGCAGCGGTCGAACGAGATGGGGGTGGGACCGTCGTGGTCGGTGACCGTGGTCCAGAAGGCTTCGGTGGTGTCTGCGATGGTGCTTGCTGCGGTGGCTTCGAAGATGGTCATTTCGGTTTCTCCCTGTTGTGTGCGACCGGTTGTTCGGTGCGCTTTGCGTTGAGAGAGAAACTAAAACGACACCCCGAATCCTGAATCGGGGATGACCAGGGTCTGTCGGGGGCGTCGTAGGGGAACCTCGGGGGCCGTCCCAAAACCAAAGGGGTCAGGTCCCCCCAGGCACAACTTCACGGTGAACGCTCGCCAGTGTGAACAGTTGTGCTTGGGGGGACCTGACCCCAGGTGTCGTGACCCCAGGTGTCGCAGGTTGGTCAGGTACCGGTCCACTCAGGCGCACGCTTCTCAGCGAACGCCTTCGGGCCTTCCTTCGCGTCGTTGGACGTGAAGACCTTGCCCTGGAGACCAGCTTGCATCTTCCAGAGAGTTTCTTCGTCGTAGCCCTGGCTCGCTGCCTTCACCAGCTGCTTGGAGGCAGCGACGGCGAGGGGAGCGTTTTTGGCAACTCGCTCGGCCAACGCAATGGCTGCGTCGACTGCCTTGCCCGGCTCGGTGACTTCGGTGAGCATGCCCAGCTCCATGGCTTCCTCGGCGAGGATGTGATCGCCGGTGATGGCCATCTCCATTGCCTTGGCATAGCCAACACGTGAAGGCAGACGCATGACGCCACCACCGGCAGCGAACAGGCCGACCTTCACCTCACGGATACCGAGCTTGGCGCCAGCCGAAGCGATCAGGAGATCACACGACAGCGCCAACTCGAGGCCACCAGCGATGGCGAAGCCCTCGATCGCAGCGATCAGCGGCTTCTCAGCACCGGCCTTGATGAAGTCCATCATCGGCCCAATGTCCTCGCCAGCCAGGAAGGCCTTGAGATCCATGCCGGAGCTGAAACCGGACTCGTGACCGGTCAGCACACCGGCGGTGAGGCCGGGGTCGGTGTTCAGCCGCTGCACGGCGTCCCACAGACCGTGCGAAAGCGCACCGTTGATGGCGTTGCGAGCCTCGGGACGGTTCAGGGTGATGATGAGCACCCGGCCTCGCTGCTCGGTGAGGACGGCGTCTTCAGCCGTTGATTCGGTCACTCCGTCACCACTCACTTTGGGGGCATCCGGATGCCGCCGTCGAGACGGATGGTCTCGCCGTTGAAGTACGGGTTGGTGATGCATTCCATCACGGCGAAGGCGAGTTCTTCGCCGGTGCCGAGGCGCTTCGGGAACAGCACGCTCTGGCCGAGGTGAGCCTTGAACTGGTCGCTCTGCTCGCCTTCGCCATAGATCGGGGTGTCGATCAGGCCGGGGGCCACGGTGTTGACACGAATGCCAACAGCAGACAGGTCACGAGCGATGGGAAGGGTCATGCCGACCACGCCACCCTTGGAGGCGGAATAGGCGCACTGACCGATCTGGCCGTCGAACGCCGCGGCCGATGCCATGTTGACCACCGCACCACGGGCGCCGTCGGCGTCGAGGGGTTCGGTCTGAGCCATGGCCGCAGCGCTCTGGCTGAGCATGTTGAACGAGCCAACGAGATTCACCTTGATCACGAAAGCGAAGCGCTCGAGATCCATGGGGACGTTGTTGCGGTCGATGGTGCGACCGGCGTAGCCGAGGCCAGCAGAGTTGACGAGCGCCCGGAGGGGACCCATCTCTGATGCAGCGGCAACAGCGGCCTGGGCGTCTTCCACACTGGACACGTCGCACTTGACGAACAGTCCGCCGAGCTCGGAAGCAACTTCTGTGCCCTTCTCCTCGTTGAGGTCGGCAATGACGACACGGGAGCCGGCAGCAGCGAGCTGACGAGCGGAGGCTTCGCCGATGCCCGAGGCACCGCCGGTGATGATGGAGGAAGAACCCTCCAGGTTCATACGAGGCATCAGTCTTCGATCCTTTCGATGATCGTGGCGTTGGCGAGTCCGCCGCCTTCACACATGGTCTGCATTCCGTACTTGCCACCGGTGCGCTCGAGTTCGTTGAGCAGGGTGGCCATGAGCTTGGTTCCCGAGGAACCGAGGGGGTGCCCGAGGGCGATGGCGCCACCGTTCACGTTGGTCTTGGACAGGTCCGCGTTGTGCTCCTTCTGCCACGCAAGAACCACCGAAGCGAAGGCCTCGTTGACCTCGAACAGGTCGATGTCGTCCATGGTGAGGCCGGAGCGTTCCATGATCTTCTCGGTTGCGGGGATCGGGCCCTTCAGCATCGTGACGGGGTCAGTACCGACCACGGCGAAGCTGTGGAAGCGAGCACGGGGCTTGAGACCAAGCTCCTTGGCCTTCTCGGCGCTCATGATGAGCACGGCGGATGCGCCATCGCTGATCTGGCTCGAGTTGCCAGCGGTGATCTTGCCGTCTTCTTTGAAGGCCGGCTTGAGATTGCCGAGCTTCTCGGCCGTGGTGCCGGGACGGATGCCCTCGTCGGCGGTCATCATCGTGGTCACGCCATCGATGGTGACCGGAACGGGAACGATCTCACGCTCGAAGCGACCCTCTTGGGTGGCGATTTCAGCGCGACGCTGGCTTTCTGCACCAAACTCGTCGAGCTGTTCACGGGTGATGCCGTACTCGTCGGCGATCATGTCGGCACCGATCCCCTGAGGCGGAAGCCCGGTCTCTTCGTAGCGATCCATCATCGCCTGCGGGAACGGGAAACCCATGTCCTTGACAATCGAGGCGCCCATGGGGGTGCGGGTCATGACCTCGACACCAGCGGCGACAACGACGTCGTAGGCACCAGCCATGACACCCTGAGCGGCGAAGTGGAGCGCCTGCTGCGACGAACCGCACTGGCGGTCGACGGTCGTGGCGGGAACCGATTCGGGCCAGCCGGCGGTCAGTACGGCGTTGCGGCCAATGTTGAGCGACTGTTCGCCGACCTGCATGACGCAGCCCATGATGACGTCGTCGATGATTGCGGGATCGATGCCGTTGCGCTCTTCGAGCGCCTTGAGCACGTGTGCGGCGAGTTCGGCCGCGTGCCAATCCTGGAGTTGGCCATTGCGGCGACCTCCGGGAGTACGAACCGCGTCGACGATGACTGCGTCTCTCATGTGTGTTTCCTGTCTGTTGTTGGAAGGGTGGAGCTGGATTCCCGAGCGCGTGCGCTCAGAAGATTTCGTTGGAGTCGAACGAGCAACGTGGCCAACATCTGGCGTTCGTGCCGGTCGATGCCGAGTCGGAGGTCGTGGCGCAAGCCGACATCGATGACTGCGATGTCGGCGGCGAGTTCCTTGCCGGTTGCGGTGGGGGCAATGAGCCAAACGCGCCGGTCGTTGTCATCTGATTGGCGCTCGACAAGTGCCCGCTTCTGGAGGCGGTCGATGACGTTGCCGGCTGCAGCGCGCCCGATCCCGAGATGGTCGGCGATGGAGGTCTGCTTGAGTGGGCCCGTCTCGACGACGTACGCAAGCAAGCTGGCGTCGGTGAGGTTGAGGCCGAGCGGCTCGAGTGCACGATCGTAGGTGTCACGCATCATCCCTGCGGTGGCCATCAGGGTGCTCTCGACTCGCATCCACGGCGACGCATCGAGTTCGTGGCCGGACGCCAACTGGCGTTTCGACGGCTCGCTCGATGCAGTATTCCCGGAGACAGTTTCGCTCATGACTGTCTGGCACTATACAATCTCGTGACAGCAAGTCGACACACGCCCGAAACTGCCAGGAGATCCACCTATGTCTGATGTGCTCACCGAAACTGAAGCTGCTGAATTCAGAGAAAAAGTCCGCACCTTCCTGAGTGAACACACCGACGCCAACGCGGCTCGCGACATCAACATGCAGAAGGAGTACTTCTCCAAGCTGGCCGACGCCGGACTTGCAGGCATGACCATCTCCACCGAATACGGCGGTGCGGGTCTCACTCGCAAACACGATGCGATCTTCCGGGAAGAGGTGTCGAATTTCCCGTTCATGGGTGGTGACTTCATCATCAGCCATGGCATGTGCCAGCCCGTCCTCGACGACTATGGAACCGAAGAGCAGAAAAAGAAGTACCTGGCGGACAACATCGCCGGCAACACCATGTGGTGCCAGATGTTCTCCGAACCCGGCGCTGGATCTGATGTGGCCAGCCTGCAGAGCAAGGCCGAGCGCGATGGTGACGAGTTCATCCTCAACGGTCAGAAGGTCTGGACCACGCTGGCCCATGTGTCGGAGTACGCCGTCCTGATCGCTCGCACTGACCCCGAAGCAGTCAAGCACGCCGGCATCTCGATGTTCATCCTCGATCTCCGCAGCGAGGGCGTCGAGATCCGCCCGATCCATCAGATCGACGGCGGTAGCCACTTCAACGAAGTGTTCTTCACCGACGTTCGCATCCCAGCAGAGAACCTCTTGGGTGAACTCAACAACGGTTGGAACCAGGCCACCGCCATGCTGATGTACGAGCGTGTCGCCATTGGCACGGTCGGCGCAGGCAAGATCAACACCCCCAACTATCGAATGTTGAAGAACGCAGCCGAAGCCGCGGGCAAACTCGAGGACCGCAACGTTCGCCAGGACCTGGCCAAGATCTACTCGATGGAAATGACCAAGTCACTCGTGGCCATGCGCACCCGGGCCGAGATGAAGGCGGGCAAGACCCCCGGGCCCGGTGGCTCGCTCGGCAAGCTGTTCGGCTCTGTCATCCAATGGCGTATGCGCGAGATCCTCATGAACATCGCCGGTCCAGGTTCGATGGCGTGGGATGCCGACGACGCAGCCGCCGGTGATCTCCAAAAGCAGACCGTCGGCTCGTTCTCATCGTCCATCGCTGGCGGTACCGACGAGATCCAACGCAACATCATCGGCGACCGGGTGCTCGGTCTTCCTCGTGACATCTCGGTCGACCGTGGCGTTGCCTTCAAGGACCTCAAGGTCGGCACCCTCCGAGACTAGGCACTGACCCTCAACTGCCACCGTGATCCGTCGCTTCAGCGACGGATCACGGTGGCATTTCCGCCTAGGGTGCGGCGATGAACACGAATCGCCGCATCACCCTCGCCCAGCGACCCAACGGCCCCGTCGGGCCAGAGTGTTTTGCCATCGACGAAGTCGAGCGGCCGACACCGGGCCCCGGACAGGTCCTCGTCGAGGTGACGTGGCTGTCCATCGATCCGACCATCAGGGGTTGGATGGCCTTCGACACATACCTCCCGGCGATCGAGATCGGGGCCGAGATTCGCAGCGGAGGTCTCGGCAAAGTCATCGAGTCCAACAACGACAAGATCCCTGTCGGCTCGACGGTGTTCGGCATGGTCGGATGGCAGCAATACGCCGTAGTGGGACCCGAAGCGAATGTCATTCCGGAAGGCGTTGCTCCCGAAGCCGCCCTGAGTGTGTTCGGCGTGACCGGCCTCACGGCATACTTCGGGTTGCTCGACATCGGGCGACCCGTCGAAGGCGACACCGTACTGGTCTCTGGAGCGGCGGGAGCAACCGGATCCGTGGTGGGTCAGATCGCAAAGATCAAGGGTTGTCGAGTCGTTGGGCTCGCTGGTTCGGACGAGAAGTGTGCGTGGCTCGTTGACGAGCTGGGCTACGACGCAGCGATCAACTACAAGACCGAGAACGTTCGTAGGGCGATCAAGGAGCACTGCCCCAAGGGCGTCGATGTGTTCTTCGACAACGTTGGAGGCGACATCCTCGAAGCGGCCATCGGCAACTTGGCCATTCGCGGCCGGGTCGTGATGTGTGGCGCGATCTCGCAGTACAACGACTCGACCCCGAGCCCCGGCCCCAGCAACCTCAACACTCTCATCTCGATGCGCGGCCGAATGGAGGGCTTCATCATCCTCGACTACATGCGTCGCGCTGATGAGGCCATCGCTGATCTCGGTACGTGGATCATGGAAGGCAAGCTCTCCTACGCCACCGACGTCGTCGAAGGCCTCGACAATGCTCCGGAGGCAATGAACCGACTCTTCACCGGTGCCAACACCGGCAAAGTCATGGTCAAGCTCTAGAAACCTGCGCAACTGGGAGTGAGTTTGGTCGCTCTGGCGACCAAATTCACTCCCAGTTTGCTGCAGGTTAAGCGAGGAAGCGCTTGAGGGCGGCGGCCATCTGTTCGCGATGGACTGCACCTGTCGGCAACGCATCCACGGCGCCGATCGAGGTGTGGATGTGCCCTTGAGCCTGGACGTGCTCGACGACGTTGCCGGCGTCAGCCAGCGCTTCGGCGTAGGCATTGCCTTCGTCTCGAAGCGGATCGAACTGACACGTGACGATGACCGCCGGCGGCAAATCGCCCAGGTTGTCTGCCAACAACGGGGACACCAGCGGACTACTGCGCTGCTCCTCGGTCGTGTAGAGATCCCAGAACCAGCCCATGAGTGACTTGGTGAGCATCAGACCTTCTGCGTTGTCGTCCATCGAAGGCCGGACCGTGGTGCCGTCGGTGACCGGTGTCAGCAACGCCTGGCCTCGGAGCGCAGGCTGCCCATCACCTCGCACTTGCTGTGCGACCACCGCCGCGAGATTGGCACCGGCGCTCCAGCCTGCGACGGCGATGCGATCGGGCGAACCGCCGAGTTCGGTGGCGTTTGCCCGCACCCACGCCAAGGCAGCGAGAGCGTCGTCGCTCGCCGCAGGGAACATCGCCTCGGGAGCGTGTCGGTAGTCGACCGAGATCACGATGGCCCCGGTGCGATCGCAGAGGTCGCGACAGAAGGGATCGTCCGACGTGGCGTCGCCGAGCACCCAGCCGCCGCCGTGGAAGTACACGACGATGCCGTGCGGTCCGGGGCTGACAGGGCGATACATCCGGTAGTCGAGGTCGCCAGCGGCACCGGGGAACGTGCCATCGATGATCTCGCCAACCTCTGGCCCTGGCGGACGTGTGTGCTTGCCGGCGTCGGACAGCGCCCGAGCATCGGCCACCGGAAGTGACTCGAGTGCCGGCATACCCATTGCGGCAATCAGGTCGAGCATGACGGCGACGTCGGGCTTCAGCTCGCGAATGATGCCGTCGTTGACCTGCTCCTTGTCGGCGCCGGCGAGCCGGAACCCGACATAGTCCTGCTCGATGACTTCATTGCAGATCTGCCGATAGGTGTCGACGCCACCGATGTACGGCAGGAAGACTCGGGGCTTCCCCGGCACGTTCGCACCCATGTACCAGGAGTTTGCTTGCGGGAAGAGTGTGAGGCTCGCGAAGTCATTGACGTGTTCGCCCCACGCTTGCTCGGCGGCAGCGATCGGCTCGATCAGCTCGAATCCCTTGGCGCGCATGTGAGTCAAGGTGTCGCAGATCCAGTCGACGTGTTGCTCGATCGACACGACCATGTTCGACAGCACCGAGGGGCTACCAGGGCCGGTGATCATGAACAAGTTCGGGAAGTCGACGGCGGTGAGGCCGAGGTAGGTCTGGGGGCCCGCAGCCCATTTGTCGGCAAGTGTCACGCCATCTCGGCCGGTGATATCGACCGAGACCAGCGCTCCGGTCATGGCATCGAACCCGGTGGCGTACACAAGTGCGTCGATCTCGACTGCTCCAGCTGACGTTTCGACACCGGTCTCGGTGATGGTCGTGATCGGATCTGATTGCAGATCAACGAGATGCACGTGCGGTTGGTTGTAGACGGCGTAGTAGTTGTCGTCGAGACATGGCCGCTTGGTGCCGTAGGGGTAGGTGGTGGGGGAGAGCTTGGCGGCGACGTCGGGGTCATCGACGATCTCTGCGATCTTTCCCCTGATGAAGTCAGAAACGGTGTCGTTGGCGGCCTTGTTCGTTCCGAGGTCGCTGAACACCGTGCTCAGGGTGAAGAGGCCGCCGATCTGCCAAGCCCGTTCGTACGCCGCAGTTCGCTCTTCTGGCGACACGGCGAGGGCACTGGTCTCACTGCGCTCGCGTGGCACGCCCGCTCCGCTCCACTTCGCCCGCTGGCGATACCCGGCTCGATCGGCCTCGACCTCGGCGACCTTGTCGGCCACCGGCGGCCCGTTGTGGGCGGGGATGGAGAAGTTGGGCGTGCGTTGGAACACCGTGAGCTCGGCGGCCTCCCGAGCGATGTGAGGAATCGACTGGATCGCAGACGAGCCGGTGCCGATCACGGCAACACGCTTGCCGGTGAAATCAACTCCTTCGTGGGGCCAGCGGCCCGTTGAGTAGGTCTCGCCGGCGAAACGGTCGGCGCCGGTGATGTCAGGCTGCTTCGGCACCGAGAGGCAGCCTGACGCCATGACGTAGTAGCGGCAGTCGATCGTGTCGCCTGCACTGGTGGTGAGCAGCCAGCGTTTGGTTGATTCGTTCCAGACAGCGCTGTCGATGCGTGTTTCGAATCGAAAGCTGCGGCGGAGGTCGAAGCGATCGGCCACATGGTTCAGGTACGACAGGATCTCAGGCTGGGTGGCGTACCGCTCGGACCACGTCCATTCCGCGTCGAGTTCGGAATCGAAGCTGTAGGAATAGTCGATGCTCTCGACGTCGCACCTCGCCCCCGGGTAGCGATTCCAATACCAGGTGCCGCCGACGTCGTCCGCAACGTCGAAGCCGATACTGGACAGACCCATCCGCCGCAATCGGTGCGTCAGGTAGAGACCGGCAAAGCCCGCCCCCACGACGGCGACATCGACGGTGGTCGTTTCGGCTGTTGGACCTTCTTCGAGCAGTTCTGCTTTGGTGTTCACGTTGACCCCCTGTGTCAGACCCCAAATGTGACACGAAGCACACACAGGTACCCAGTCCGTCACGAATTCGCGTGAGCATCCCGACACACGGCAGCATCCTTGATGCCGATGCCGACGCATCGCTTGCCGGCCACAGCCGAAGTCGCCTGATCATCGAAGTCGCCGAGATGGCGCTCATCGCCGATGTCGATCGAGCGGTGAAGCACCTCGATCAGCTGCGAGCGATGGGAGTGCGGATGTCAGTCGATGATTTTGGCACGGGCTACCCCTCGATTTCGCCATTGCGTCGGCTCCCAGTGGATGAATTGAAGATCGACTGGAGCCTGGTTTTCGAGCTTCCTGTAGGGCAAGCGTTGTTCAGTGTCGTTCGAGATCTGGCCGAGTCGTTCGGCGTGACGATCGCTGCCAAGGGCGTTGAGAGCGAAGAACGGGCACAATTTTGAGAAATCTCGGATGCACGCAACTGCAGGGTTGGCTGTACGCACGAGCGATGTCTGCCGATGAAATGGTCCGTTGGTTTGCCGCTCGAAACGGGATCAGATCATTTGACCGTGTGGGAACCACGGATTTGCCATAGTCTTGTCCCTGGGTTCGCCACGTTGGCCGCCCGAATCGAAAGAAGAAAACCATGCAAGGCACTGTTAAGTTTTTTAATGCTGAAAAGGGCTTCGGCTTCATTTCCCGCGAGGGGCAGGACGACGTGTTCGTTCACTACTCCAACATCGCCGGAGATGGTTACAAGACCCTTGACGAAGGCCAGCTCGTCGAATTCGACGTGGCTCCCGGCCGCAAGGGCGAAGAAGCGCAGAACGTTCGCGCGGTCTGAGACCCAGCTTCTGACGAAAGCCGCCGCCCTACGAGGCGGCGGCTTTCGCCGTTTGGGTCCACGTTTTGGGTCACGGTTCTGGATGCCGGGCTAGGTTCGGTAGATGACTGAGCTCTGGAAACGGACCGCCCTCGAACTCGCTGCGTTGATCGCAGCCGGCGACGTCTCGAGCCGCGAAGTGGTCGATGCACATCTCGGGCGAGTCGACGACGTCAACGGGCGACTGAACGCAATCACCGTGAGTCAAGCCTCGGCCGCTCGAGAAGCCGCTGACCACGCTGATGCGACGAAGGACAACCGTGGTCCTCTCCATGGTGTGCCCTTCACAATCAAAGAGAACATTGACCAGGTCGGGTATGCGACCACGAACGGGATCGAAGCGTTCGCCGGTGCGATGCCCGCGACGGACGCGATCACGGTCGAGCGGATGAAGGCTGCTGGTGCGGTGCCGATCGGCCGGACCAACATGCCAGAGTTCGGCTTCCGGGTGTCGACAGAAAATCGATTCCGGGGGCTCACACGTAATCCATGGGACCACGACCGAACCGCTGGCGGATCGAGCGGCGGCGAAGGGTCAGCGATTGCATCCGGCATGAGCCCGATCGGGATCGGCAACGACATCGGCGGTTCGATCCGCAACCCTGCTCTGTGCTGTGGGGTGGCCGGGATGAAGCCCGGCTATGGCCGCATTCCCCGCGTGTCGTCGCTTCCACCGGAGGATCCAACCATCGCTGCGCAGTTGATGGCGGTCGAGGGGCCGCTCGCGCGATCGGTGGCCGATCTGCGGGTTGCCACCGAGATCATGGCGGGGAGTTCGCCTCGTGATCCTCGTACTGCCGACGTTTCGTTCACTGGTCCTTCCACACACAAGCGAGCCGGGATTGTTCGCTCCGTGCCCCACACCAGCGTCCACCCGGCCTCTCTCGCCGCCGTTGATGCCGCCGCGGACGCACTCGCCGCCTCGGGCTGGGAAGTCGTCAACATCGAAGCGCCCGAGCTGGAGCGGATCGGCGAGGTGTGGCTCCACATGCTGGCGTTCGACTTTGGTGTGGCGTTGCCGGTCTTCGAAGCGGTCATGGGCCCGAACGAAATGCGAGTTCTTCGCGCGCTGGTGGCCGAGGCCGACTTCGAGAGCCTTCCGGCCCAACTGATGTTTGCCGAGCGCCATCGGCTGCAGCGGGTTTGGGCTCAGATGTTTGTCGACACACCGGTCGTTGTAGGCCCCGGCTGGACCAACCCGCCGTTCCTCCACCAAGCCGACATCGAGCCAGGCAATGAAGTCACGCTTCTCCCGCAGTACCTCGGCTTTGTCGTGCCGGCGAACGCGCTCGGTCTTCCTGCACTCGCCATGACCACGACCGTGGTGGATGGCCTACCTGCGGGCGTACAGGTGTACGCCGATCACTGGCGCGAAGACATCTGCCTTGACGCTGGTGCTGACATCGAGGCTGTGTGTGGCGTTGCGGGTCCAATCGATCCGGTGTGGGCCTGAGCGTTTCGGAGCAACTCATCCGCTTGGGGTTGGTTCGAGTCACTGCGGCGAGGGCAGGGCAGCGGAGGCTGATCCAAGGCGGAGTGAGCGCATGGCCCACGCACCGACGATCGGGCCAGGCGCAAGCATGGCGAATGCCAGGCCCCAGCCAAAGGCGTCGCGCACGACCGGCACAAGGAAGATGGTGAACACCGTGAGGACGAAACCCATCGCCAGTTGCACCGTCAACGCCGTCCCAACCACCCGCGGATCAACGACCTCGGTGACGATCGTCGAGAACTGCGCGCTGTCAGCCACGACCCAAAAACCCCAAATGAGTCCGACACCAACCACGATCAGCGGCGGAGCATCCACGAGGAAACCAATGACGAGGGCCGCAGCTGCAGACCATCGCATCGCCAGGGCAGCCGCTTCACTTCGTGTCCGCCGATCGCTGACGAGCCCGGCGTACACCGCACCGAACGCCCCAGCCCCGATCACTGCGAATGCAGTGAGGCTTGCGGCCCGAGCGGACACGAAGACATCGCTGTAAAACGCGGCCACCCAGGCCCACATGGCGTAGAGCTCCCACATGTGGCCGAAGTAGCCGATACTGGCCAGTCGAAACTCTCGATTCGAGGCAATGAGGCGAAGCGCCGAGGCCTCGAACGCAGATCCCTTCGTGGCGTACGGCCCTTCACTGGTCGCTCTTGCGGCCAGCATCCCGCCCAGCAAGGTCAGCACTGACGCCGTCAGCATGGTAGCTCGCCATTCCACGCCGCCCAGAGCGTTGATCAGGTGGGGAAGCGCCGAGCCGAGGGTCAACGCACCGATCATCACCCCGAGGGCGAATCCACGCCCCGTTCGGTACCAACTCGACATGGCCTTCAGCGCCGGTGGGTAGACCACTGCCAGACAGGCGCCTGTCACTACCCTGGCCAACAGGGCCGGGCCAAAGGCATCGAAGACGACCAAGCTCATGTTGGCTGTGGCGGCACCCGCGGCTCCGAACAGGATGAGCCGGCGGGGTTCGAAGCGGTCCGCAATCGAGGCGGCGGCGATGACAAACGCCCCCGCCACGAAGCCGAGCTGCACGGCAATGGTGAGCCAAGCCCCGGCGCTGGCATCGAGATCCCAGTCCGTTCGAAGTTGGGGAAGCACCGCGGCGGTCGAGAACCACGTCGACATGGCCAGCACCAGTGCGAGAGCCAGCACGGCCAACTCCCGCTGCTCCGGACGCAATGAGGGGCGAGACCACATTCGGGTCTTCGATGCGTCGGGGTTCACGAAGCCCACAACCGCCGGAACGTCCGGAGCATTCCGGTTGACGAAAGGCTTGTTCGCAGGCGCCAACACCTGAGGGTGCTCGATGACAGAGCAGCCATTCTCGATGAGACACCAGCCGGCTAGCGTGCGCGGGTGCAGCGCCTGACCCCCAATGCTCGAGGCTCGCTGTACATGGCCGTTGGATCTCTGGCGTACGTTGTCAACGATGCTGCGGTGAGGCTGGCGAGCGAGGAAGGTCTCGGGATCTATCAGGTCATTGCCCTGCGGGGTGTGGCGATGATCGTGCTCTTCGCTCTCGTTGGGCGAGTACGTCACGAACTTCCGTCGCGAGAACACTTGCAACCCGCCGTGTTGTGGCGAGTGGTAGCGGAGGTGACGGGAACCGCGCTGTTCTTCACTGCATTGGTGCGCATGGAGTTCGCCAACGCCCAGGCCATTCTTCAGATCGTTCCATTGCTGGTGACATTGGCGGCTGCGGTGCTCCTCGGCGAACGCGTGAGCGGGCGCCGCTACGCGACGATCATCGTTGGCCTCGTAGGCGTTGTGGTGATCATCCGGCCTGCCACCGAGGGGTTCACCGCCTGGTCGCTCGTGGTCGTGCTGAGTGTGTTGGCCGTCGTGGGGCGGGAGCTCGCTACTCGGCGGGTGAGCTCATCCATCCCTGCGCTGTCCATCGCATTGTTGACATCGGCGGGCAACGCCGTGTTCGGCGGCGCCCTGACGGTTGCGGATGGCTGGGTGATGCCGACCACGAACGCCCTGACGTTTGTTGGGCTTGCCTCTGGGCTGCTGTTTTTCGGCTACCTCTTCACGATTCAGACCGTGCGAGTTGGCGATCTGAGCGTGTCGGCACCGTTCCGGTACACGATTCTCCTGGGAGCAATCGTGTCCGGATCGGTGTTCTTCGACGAGCCACCTGACGCGCTGACGCTCATTGGCGCCGCCATCATCCTTGGCACCGGCTTGTACGCGATCACCCTCGACCGGGCAGCGAAGAACGAACTGGCCGAGGCGAAAAGAGTCAGCTGATCAACTCGGCGACGCCGGCGCGAGCAGCAGAGACTTCTTCCTTCGACCCAAACGGGTTGGCGACCACGGTCGTGGCGCCGGCATCGGCAAAGGCCTGGAGGCCGGCGGCGATGGTGTCCATGTCGCCGATCAGTGCGAGGTCTTCGGGTCCGCCGAGCCCCTCGTGGTCGAGCATTGCTCGGTAGGACGGGAGTTGGCCGTAGATCTCGTACTCCTTGGCAGCGCGACTGCGAGCACCATCGACATCGTCGGTGAGGCACACCGGGACAGCGGCGATCACCGCAGGCTTCGGTCTCCCTGCGCCTTCGGCGGCGGCGTTGATGGTGGGTGCGGTGAGGTCTGCGACCGTCTTCGGGCCGGTCATCCAGGTCACGGTGCCGTCGGCGAGCTTGCCAGCCAGCTTCAGCATCTGCTCGCCCAGGGCAGCCACGTAGACCGGCGGAGCTTCGGCGCGGACACCGATCTGGCCCCGTCCGGTGAGCAACTCGCCGCCGTGGGATACGGCCTGATCTGCCAAGAGAGGCATCAAGATCTTCAGGTAGTCAGACATGTGCTTGACCGGACGATCGAACGACATGCCCCACATGCCCTCGACGACGGGCTTGTGCGAGAGACCAATGCCCAGGTCGAGACGTCCACCGCTGACCTGGCTGACGGTCAGTGCTTGTTGGGCCAACGCCATGGGGTGGCGCGGGTAGGTCGGCACCACCGCAGTGCCCAGTCGAATCTCTGGTACGGCCCGAGCGACAACGGCGAGGGCAGTCAGGGCATCGAGATCGAAGATCTGCGGCGTCCAGTACGACCCAAAGCCGGCGGCGGCCGCAGCTTCGATGTCAGCCTGTAGGCCATCGATGGTGGGCGAGGATCCGAAGATTCCGAGATTCATGTGTGTGCTCCTGGTTGAAGACATGGGCGGTCGTTGCGGTCGGCCAGTCTGGCTCTTCGAGACCGTATGAGCGAACGAGCGCTTCGGTCGATGACAACGGCAAGGGCGAGGAGACCCATGGCGACGATGCCGTCGAGCCACCAATGGTGCCCCGTGGCAGACACCACGAAGATCGTGATGGGGAGATGGGCAGCGAACAGCCACTTCCATCGGCTCGAACTCGAGGCAACGATGCCGGCACCGACGACGGCAGCCCACGCAACGTGGATCGATGGCATGGCCACGAACTGGCCCGACACGCCGGTGCCGACCGGACCGTACACGGTCAGACCATGCACGTAGGAGAGGTCGACGAAGCCGAGCTCGGGAAGGAAGCGTGGGGGAGCGACATGCCAGAACCGGATGACGAGACAGCCCGCAGTGGTGAGTGCCAGTGCGTTGCGCCAGTGTCCGTACTGATCTCGATGCCGCCAGAACATCCAGATCAGGAAGGCGAAGAGTGCCGGCACGTGCAGCGCGTAGTAGTACGCGGCGGACAACCAGCCGAGCGTGTCGTTACGCACGAGGAACTCCTGCGAGCCGAGTTCGGACGGCAGGCCAATACGGTCCTGGAACTCGACGATCCATTCGGCTCGTTCGATGGCACCGTCGGCCTGGGTGAGGGGGAGCTTCTTCGCCGTTCGCCAAAGGCCGTAGAGCCCCGTCAGCACAATCAATTCGTGGATCGCTGGCAGCACGGCGTCGCCAACACGGCTCGGGCGACGATGCTTCAGCACCAGGTAGGCCCCCAGCAGCAGACCTGACGTGATCCACGCCTGCTGCCAGCTCGGCCACGGAGCCGCAGCAAAGACCGTCGCTGCGGCAAAGATCATCGGAGCTGGAAGTTGACCGACCGCTGCATCGATCGAGCCGCTGTTTGCATGGTGGCAGGGTAGAGATGATCCTGGCCAGAACAGATGTCGGGTCACGCTGAGCAGGACCGGGGCACGGCGGATCCGAGTACTGTCGGCGCTCATGTTCGGCTTGATCACTGGCAGCGGCTTTTATGACATCCCCGGTCTCGAGGACCGCTCCACAGCCGAGGTTTCCACACCGTTTGGTTCGGCGTTGGTCACAACTGGTCGTTGGCGGGGTCGCCCCATCGCGTTCTTGCCGCGGCACGGCTCGGATCACTCGGTTCCGCCGGCCAAGATCAACTATCGAGCAAACGTCTGGGCGTTGAAGAGCGTCGGCGTGACGTCGGTGCTCGCTACTGCAGTCAGCGGTGGTATCGATCGCTCGATGCCGCCGGGAGCGCTCGTGATCATCTCGGACTTTCTCGACTTCACCAACGGTCGGGCCGACACGTTCTTCGACGGAACCACGCCCATCGACGGGGTCTCCGGCTTCGATTCGAGCCGCCATCACACCGACATGACGACCCCCTACCACCCAGCGCTACGCCGTGCGTTGCTGGCCTCGGCTGCTGAACAGTCGATCCCGGTCATCGATGGCGGCGTGTACTGCACCACGAATGGCCCTCGATTCGAGACGCCAGCCGAGATCGAGATGATGCGAGCCCTCGGCGGTCAGCTCGTTGGAATGACGGGATACCCCGAAGTCGCCTTGGCCAGCGAAGCCGGACTTCGCTACGCCTCGGTCGGGGTGATCTCCAATCCGGCAGCGGGCATGGGTGATGACCAGCTCGCCGCCGACGACATCTTCCAGATCGTCACCGACGTGGCCGAACCTCTTCACCGGCTCATCGACGGGGCCATCACCCACACAGGAGCACCATCGTGACGACACCTGAAGCCAGAGCATCAAGAGTGATCGCCACGGCGCTGTCGATGAACGCCCAGGGCATCAATCACGGCATGTCTGGCAACGTGTCCATCAGATCCGGAGCCGGGATGCTGATCACGCCGTCGAGCGTGGACTACTCGTTGCTCATCGAGTCAGACATCGTGGCGATGGAAGCCGATGGCAGCTGGGAAAACGCTGGGGGCCGACGACCGTCGTCGGAATGGCGTTTCCACCTCGATCTGTACGCCGCCAGGCCAGACGTGCAAGCCATTGTCCACTGCCATCCAACGGCAGCCACCGCCATTGCGGCGCATGGCCGAGGCATCGGACCCTTCCACTACATGATCGGTGTGGCTGGCGGCAACAGCATCCGTTGCGCTCCCTACGCCACGTTCGGCACGATCGAACTCTCGGCTCACGTGGTCGAGGCCATGGTCGATCGCAAGGCGTGCCTCATGGCGAATCACGGAATCATCGCCGTCGGCAGCGAGTTGAAGGAGGCCCTCAACATCGCGGTCGAAGTCGAGGTCTTGGCGGCCCAGTATCTGGCCGCACTGGCCATTGGTGAGCCACCCGAGCTGAACGAAGAACAGATGAACGAAGTACTCGACAAGATGCACAGCGGTCCGGGTTATGGCTCGTCCGCCGTGGCCGCCCAGCCAGGAGACAACTGACATGCGCACCATCGACTACGCCGACGGCATCATCACGCTGATCGACCAGACCAAGCTGCCCCAAGTCGAGGAGATGCTGGAGATCGACAGCGTCGAGGATCTGGTGGCGGCCATCAAGCGGTTGTCAGTCCGGGGTGCACCGGCGATCGGGGTAGCCGGCGCCTATGGCGTTGCCATGGCCGCACGTCTCCATGGGTCGGGTACGTCTCGGTTCGACGAGGCCGTGGCCGATATCCGCGAGGCTCGACCAACAGCAGTGAACCTCGCGTACACCGTCGATCGGCTTCGGCCGCTGGTGGGCGCAGGCGTTGCAGCCCTGGAAGCGGAAGCCCACGCAATTCGCGACGAAGAACTGGCTGCTTCGATCGCCATGGGTGACACCGGTGCAGATCTGGTGCTGGAACTCACCGGCGTTGCTGCCCCCCGGGTCATGACCATCTGCAACACGGGTGGGTTGGCCACCGTCGAACGCGGAACGGCGCTCGCCGTCATCCAGACCCTTCACGAACGCCAAGCGTTGACCGAAGCCATCCCCGTCGAGACACGGCCGTTGCTGCAGGGCGGTCGGCTCACCACCTGGGAACTGCAGCGCATGGGGGCCCCGTTCCGTCTGGCCGTTGATTCCGCCGGGCCGTTCTTGCTGACTCGGGGTGCAGCCGATGTCGTCCTCATAGGAGCCGACCGCGTCGCCGCCAACGGCGACACAGCAAACAAGATCGGGAGTCTGTCGCTTGCACTTGGTGCAGCCAGAGCCGGGGTGCCATTCATCGTCGTTGCCCCCGAGTCGACCGTCGACATGGCGACGCCTACGGGGGACGACATCGAGGTCGAGGATCGGGGCGCTGACGAGGTGACCTCGATTCGCGGCGTGCTGGTTGCCCCGGTCGGAACACAAGCAATCAATCCTGCGTTCGACGTCACCCCGGTCGACCTGATCACCGCCCTCGTCACCGAGCGACGGGTTGTTCGCTTCGGGCAAGGCGACACCCTGTGATCGCTCGGCGCTTGATCGGTGACTACGGCATCGTTCCCGACGCTGACGGTCGGCCGTCGCTTGTTTCATCCATCGCGATTGACATCGACGAGACCGGACGGATCGCCGGGGTGGGCCCCGAAGCGTCGCTGGGCGAGGCTCCGGCAGACACCGAAAGAGTTGGCGGTGTGCTGATGCCCGGATTGGTCAACACCCACGCACACACACCCATGACCCTGGTGCGGTCGGCCGGTGATGGGCTGCCGCTGAAGGAGTGGCTCGAGCGCGGGGTCTGGCCGCGAGAGTTCAAGATCACCGAGGACGACGCCTATTGGGGGATGGTGCTCGGCTCGGCCGAGATGCTGCTCGCTGGCGTCACGACCAGTTGTGAGATGTACCTGCACGAAGCGGCCATCGTTCGTGCGGTGCAAGAGACGGGTGCTCGACTCGTGATCACTCCTGGCATCATCGCCGCACTCGCTCCAGGGGGAAAGCTCGACGGGCGACTCGACGAGATCGCCGCCTTTCATGGGGCTCATCACGATCCTGACCAGCGAGTCAGTGTCGGGTTCGGGCCGCACTCGCTCTACGACCTCACGGCGGAGCAAGTTCGCGAGATCAGCGATCGGGCCAAGGACCTCGGCGCGCTCCTTCACATTCATCTGGACGAAACCGTGTCCGAACGTGGCGTCGTGTTGGATCGAGATGGTCAGACCGCCACTGCGGTACTCGCCGACATCGGAGCGTTGGAGGGTCAGGTGATCGGGGCACACGGGGTGTGGCTCGATGACGACGACATCGCGCTCCTCGGTTCGGCTGGCGCAGGTGTCGCCCACTGCCCGATGTCCAACCTCAAACTCGGTTCTGGCATCGCTCGGCTCACCGAGTTGCAGGCAGCAGGGGTGAACGTTGGCTTGGGAACCGATGGCCCAGCATCCAACGACAATCTCGATCTCTGGGAGGAGATGAAGCTGGGTCCGCTGCTGGCACGGGGTGTGAGCGGCGATGCGTCCGCCGTCGACGCTTCGACGGCGATCAGCTTGGCCACCGTCAGTGGTGCGCGAGCGATCGGCCTCGGTGATGTCGGCGAACTCCGTGTTGGTTTCCGGGCCGATCTTGTCCGCATCGGCCTCGATGATCCGGCGCTCGTCCCGAACCTCGACCAGGATCTCTTGACCACGATTGCGTTCGCCGGAACGGGACGACACGTCCGCGACGTGTGGGTCGACGGTGAGCGCGTCGTCAAGGATGGAACCTGTGTCGGTGTGGACGTTGCCGAGGCCATCAGCCAGGTCCGCAGCCGGGGTGCGCGACTCTCCGAGCTGTAACCAGCCGTTCATGGAGTCACTCGTGCGGTTTCGGCGGCCAGGCGTATGCTCTACGCCGTCCAAGACGCCCGCTCGCGCGGGTTCACAAGGGGAGAAACCATGATCAAGAACTCACGCCTCCTGGCGTTGTTGTTCGCAATGATGCTCATCGCAGCCGCCTGCGGCTCTGATGATGCAACCGAGGCTGGTGGCGATAGCGACGGAGCCGCAGAGAGCACCGAAGAGGCAGAGGCCCCGGAGGCCGGCGGAGATGCTGATTGCGCATCCGATGACGTGATGTGCGTCGGTCTTGTGACCGACGTCGGTCAGATCGACGACAAGTCCTTCAACCAGTCCGCTTGGGAAGGCGTCCAGGCATCGGCCGCTGACCAATTCGACTTCATCGAGACCCAGTCACAGACTGACTACGCCACGAACATCGCCACCTTCGTCGATCAGGACTACGACGTCATCGTCACCGTTGGCTTCGCCCTCGGCGAGGCGACGATCATCGCCGCCGGTGAGAATCCCGAGATCCAGTTCATCGGCGTCGACCAGTTCCAGGGCGAGGCCGTTTCGAACATCGCCGGCCTCATCTTCCCTGAAGATCAAGCAGGTTTCCTCGCCGGTGCGCTTGCCGGCCTCATGACCGAGAGCAACACCATTGGTGCAGTGTTCGGTACTGACCTGGTGCCGCCAGTCGTCGCTTTCGGTGAGGGCTATGCCGCTGGTATCGCCTACACCAACCCCGACGCCGAGCTCATCCTGACCTACCACCCCGGTGGTCTCGACGTTGCCTTCACCGATCCAGCGTGGGGCGCCGACACCGCTCGTCAAGCCATCAACTCTGGTGCTGACGTGATCTTCGGTGCTGGTGGTTCCACCGGCAACGGCGCCCTCGGCGAGATTGCCAAGGACGGCGGCGAGGTGCTTTGCATCGGCGTCGACACCGACCAGTGGGAAACCGTTCCCGAAGCGCAGCCCTGCCTGATGACCTCCGCCATGAAGCTCATCGACACCGGCGTCATCGACCTCATCCAGGCCGCCATCGACGGTTCCTTCCCGTCGGGCAACTTCGCCGGTGATGTCGGCCTCGCTCCGTACCACGACTTCGAGTCGGTCATCCCCGACGACGTCAAGGCACAGATCGAAGAGTTGACGCCTCAGGTTCTCGACGGGTCGATCCCGACCCGCTGATCCCAGCAGTCAACGTGAACCGGGCCCGGGTCTGTGCGATGCTCTCGCACGGTTCGGGCCCGTTCTGATTCTGGCCTCACCTCTCCCGCCGACCGCACCGCACCGATGACCTCGATCGAACGCATCAAGAACTCCGCACTGTTGCCATTGGTGTCTGTCGTCTTTGGCCTGCTCGTGGGCGCACTGCTGATTCTGCTGGCGGGCAAGAATCCGCTGTCGGCCTACGGCTCCATGCTCGAGGGAGCGTTCCTCGGCGGCGACGAGTTCGGGCGCACACTCGAAAAGGCAACGCCGCTGGTGCTCAGTGGTCTGGCAGTGGCGTTTGCGTTCAAGGCCGGTCTGTTCAACATCGGCGGCCAAGGCCAGTTGCTCATCGGTGCTGCCTTTGCCGCCTGGGTTGGCTTCAACTTCTCGATGCCGACCATCTTCCACATACCGATTGCGATGCTCATCGCTGGCCTCGCAGCATCGCTGATCGGCCTCTTGGTCGGGGCGCTCAAGGCCTTCCGGGGCACGCACGAGGTCATCACCACCATCTTGTTGAACTTCGTCGCTGCGAACTTCACCGACTGGCTCGCCAGCCGTGACGGGCCCTGGAACGACCCTGACGGCGGCGCCATCGCCCGAACGCCGTTGATCAACGAGACGGCCGAGATCCCACGCGTCGGTGGTCTGCCGGTCGGTTTCTTGTTCGCCATCGGGGCGGCCCTGATCTGTTGGTGGCTGATCGAGCGCTCGACCCTTGGCTTCGAGATCAAGACCACGGGGCTCAACCCCAAGGCCGCTCGCTATGCCGGCATCAAGACCAACCGCATCGTCATGTTCACGATGGGCTTCAGTGCCTTTCTCGCCGGTGTTGGCGGCGCCATCGAGACCCAGGGCGTGGTTGGGCGATTCGAGCCAGGATTCAATTCGGGCTTGGGGTTCGACGGCATCACGATCGCGCTGCTGGCTCGCACGAACCCGATCGCCGTCATTCCGGCAGCAATCTTGATCGGGGCCATGGACGCAGGCTCGAGCTTGATGCAATCACAGGCTCGCGTCGCCCCCGAGATCATCAGTGTCATCCAAGCCAGCATTCTCTTCTTCATCGCTGCTCCCTCGGTCGTCAGCTATCTCCTTCGAACCCGCCAGGTCGACGGCGATGTGGGCCCGAACCTTTCTGCTGGGTGGGGAGGCTGACATGGCCGTTGCGACAGCAAGCGCCCCGACCGACATCTCGGCAACATTCAGGCGCGCGTTGCCGTGGTTGCTCACTGTGCTCGTCGTGATCGCCATCGTGATCTCCTATGGCTGGAAGCCAAACGACACCGAGGCGGTGATGGCGCGAACCGTCAGGGCTGCCGGTCCGCTGATGCTCGGAGCCCTCTGCGGCTTGATCAGTGAGCGCTCAGGCATCGTGAACATCGGTATCGAGGGTCAGATGCTGCTCGCTGCCTACTGCGGATTCATGGCGTCGTCCTACACCGCCGACTCTGGCACGCTCATCTCACTCCTCCTCGGCGTCGGGGCTGGCATGGCGGCCGCTGCGCTCGCCGGGGCGTTCATGGGCTGGTGCGCCATCGGATTGAAGATGGACCAGATCATCGCCGGCACGGTGGTCAACATCTTTGCCGCCGGCTTCACGAGTTACGCCTACGTACAGGGCCGTACACAGCCGTCGTTCCCCAGCTGGAGTGTTCCTGGCGTCTCCGAGATTCCCGTCGTCGGCAAGATGTTCGACCAGGGACCGCTCACCTACGTCGCATTCCTCGCCATCATCGCCGTGCACATCGCCCTGTTCCGAACTCGTTGGGGTTTGCGGACTCGAGCCGTTGGCGAGCACCCGAGCGCCGTCGACACGGTGGGTGTCAGCGTCCTACGGCTTCGCTACATCAACATGACCATCGCCGGTGGTCTCGCCGGACTGGCCGGCATGGCATTGATCCAGTCAGCGTCGGTCTTCAACCGAGGCATGACCAACGGGGCGGGCTTCATCGCTCTCGCTGTGATGCTCTTTGGCCGGTACCGGCCCTTCGGTGTGCTCGTTGGAGCGCTCCTGCTCGGCTTCTTCAATGGCCTGCAGTCACAACTGCAGTTCCGTTCGGCGTTCGACATTCCTCCCCAGTTCTTCGGCATGATCCCGTTCGTTCTCACCATCGTCGTCCTGGCCGTTTCTGGCCTGGCTGCCCGACCGCCGGCAGCCGCCGGTACGCCCTACGAGACCGAATGATGGCTGAGCGTGGTGCTCCCGCACTCGAAGCCAGGGGACTGACCAAGCGCTTCCCCGGTGTCTTGGCGAATGACCGAGTCAGCCTCGAGATCGACCGGGGCGAGATCCTTGGTTTGCTTGGTGAGAACGGCGCAGGCAAGTCGACGTTGGTCAAGATGTTGTTCGGCGTCTACACCGCCGACGAGGGTGAGATCTGGATGGACGGTTCCCCGGTCCAGATCGACGGTCCCGGTGATGCCATCGACCGTGGGATGGGCATGGTCCATCAGCATTTCCAGTTGGTTGGGCCGTTGAGCGTGGCCGAGAACATCGTGCTCGGTGCCGAGCCCACCACGAACGGCTTCGTCAAGACCGCAGACGCAGAACGAGATGTGCGGGCGCTCAGCGATCGCTTCGGCCTCAGTGTCGATCCACGGGCGATTGTCGAAGATCTCCCCGTCGGCATCCAGCAACGCGTCGAGATCTTGAAGGCCCTCTACCGCGGTGCTGAGATCTTGATCCTCGACGAGCCGACGGCTGTGCTCACACCGCAGGAGACCGACGAGCTGCTGCACGTGATGCGTGACCTGGCCGCCTCGGGCGTCAGCATTATTTTCATCACGCACAAACTGCGAGAGATCCTGGCCGTCACTGACCGGGTCGTGGTGCTGCGAGGCGGTGCCGTGGTCGGCTCGGCGCAGACCGAGGGTGCGTCGCAACAGAGCCTCGCCGAGATGATGGTCGGGCGGGCCGTCGTCCTCAGCGTCGACAAGGGCACATCGACCATTGGCGACCGCGTACTGCAGGTCGAGGATCTGACCGTTCGAGACGATCGAGGACAGGCGGCAGTCAAGGGGCTCGATCTGGCGGTCAACCGCGGCGAAATCGTTGGCGTGGCTGGTGTTGAGGGCAACGGTCAACGTGAACTGGTCGAGGCCATCACCGGCCTTCGTCATCCGCGGTCTGGCTCTATTCACATCGATGGAGCGGTGACGACTCGATCGTCGCCCCGGGCCATCAACGACCTCGGTGTGGCCCACATCCCAGAGGATCGAGAGAAGGACGGCTTGGTCGGCGGCTACTCGATTGCCGACAACCTGGTGCTGAACCGATACCGAGAGACACCATTCGCCTCGTTCGGCCGTCGTCAATTTGCCGCAGTGGCAGACAACGCCAGAGATCTGGTCGAGCGCTTCCAAGTGGCGACTCCCGGCATCTCCACTCGAGTTGATGCACTCTCCGGCGGCAACAAGCAGAAGGTCATCGTTGCCCGTGAGCTGTCGACCGACAACAAACTGATCGTGGCTTCGCAGCCAACCCGAGGCGTCGACGTCGGTTCGATCGAGTTCATCCATCAACAACTGGTCAACGAGCGCAACGATGGGTCCGGGGTGCTCTTGGTCTCTGCAGAACTCGACGAGATCTTCAGTTTGTCCGACCGGATCTTGGTGATCTACGAAGGTGCGATCGTGGCTGACCTCGACGCTGCGACCGCCACACGGGAACAGGTCGGACTCTTGATGTCCGGTGTCGTCGCGTGAGCAGCGTCGGGTGGACAGAACTGCATGATCAGCGCGGAATGAATGGAGCAACAAGATGAGTGACCCGAACAGCTGGCAACGTCGGCAACTAGCGGGGGCCGTTGGCCTCGAACTGAGAGGGCTGGATCTTCGAGCCCTGGACGACACGGCCATCGCTGCTTTTCGCCAGACACTCGTCGACCATCACGTCGTCGTGGTTCGTGACCAGACCCTCACTCCGGCGGAACAGATCAGCTTTGGGCGGCGTTTCGGTGATCTCGATACCCATCCGTTCGTCGATGGATCAGCGGAGCACCCCGAGGTCATCGAGATCATCACTGCGGCCGATGACCGGGCCAACTTCGGCGGCGGCTGGCACACCGACGTCACATTCCTCGAAAAGCCCGACCTCGGTTCGATCCTCTATGCCGTCGACCTGCCCGAGTTCGGGGGAGACACGCTCTTCGCCAGTCAACATGCCGCCTATGACGCCTTGAGCGAGGTCATGAAGAGCATGCTCGATGGTCTCACCGCCACCCACTCGGCCGGTCGGCAGTACGGCGCCGGAGGGCAGTCGACCAAGTCGAAGGCCATGAGCACGAAGAACGTCGACTTGGCCGAACGGCTGGTGGAGCATCCGGTGGTGCGCACGCACCCCGAGTCCGGTCGTAAGGGGCTCTACGTCAACCCTGCGTTCACGGTCAAGATCAAGGGAATGCGTCCTGACGAGTCCGACGCTCTGCTGGCGTTCCTGTATCGCCACGCCGTGCACGAGGCGTTCACGTGCCGCGTGCAGTGGCAGCCGGGAACGCTCGTCATGTGGGACAACCGAAGCGTCCAGCACCATGCGTTGCACGACTATGCCGGGCAACGCCGCCACGTGCGCCGTATCACCGTGCAGGGTGACGTCCCTGTCTGACAATTCGACGGTGACATGGGAGAGTCTCGGCCATGAGTGATCAACCAGTTTCCCGGTTCCCCGTCCCCACACTCGACGAGATGCCCGATGACATTCGGACCATGGTCGAGACGATCCAGGAGAAGTCAGGCTTCATCCCGAACGTCTTCTTGGCGCTGGCTCACCGACCGGCGGAGTTCCGGGCGTTCTTCGCCGCTCACGACGCGTTGATGGACAAGAGCGAGGGGCTGTCCAAGGCCGAGCGGGAGATGATCGTGGTTGCCACCAGTGCGGTCAACGACTGTCTCTACTGCGTCATTGCCCACGGAGCCATCCTGCGCATTCGAGCCAAGAATCCGCTGATCGCTGATCAGCTGGCCGTCAATCCCTGGAAGGCCGACCTCTCCGATCGCGAGCGATTGATCATCGGCTTTGCGCTGCGGATGGTCAATGATGCCGGCTCGGTCAGCGACGATGATCTCGACGCGCTGCGCTCCGGCGGGTTGACCGACGATGAGATCTGGGACATCGGTGCGATCACGGCCTTCTTCGCGATGTCGAACCGGTTGGCGAACCTCACCGCCATGCGCCCCAACGACGAGTTCTTCGCCATGGCCCGAGCCCCCCGAGACTGACAATCCCTCGTTCAGTCGGCTTGCATGGCTTCGGCCGCTTGGCGGTGCTGGCGCAGCATGTCTTCGCTGCCTTCGGCAACCAGCTCGCCACCATCGACCACGAGTTGCCCATTGATGATCGTGTGCGACGGAGCCGCCGGCCCGCAACGGGCCCAAGCTTCGATGGGGTCAGAGATCGCGCCGGCGAACGGCATACCGTCGAGGGGCCAAACCGCAATGTCAGCGCAGGCGCCGACCGTCAGCTGCCCGATCTCACCGTCGCGGCCCAGGCACGAGGCACCGCCGCGAGTGGCCATGTCCAGTGCGTCTCTGGCCCGCATGGCAACGGGGGTTCGGTCGGCCATTCCGCTGCGCAGGCGGCCGAGCAACAGCGCATTGCGAGCTTCGGTCCACAACGAGGCAGAGTCGGCTGACGCTGACCCATCGCAACCAAGCCCGACCGGCACACCGGCTCGACGTAGTTCGGCGACCGGGGCCATGCCAGCGCCCAGGATCATGTTGGAGCTGGGACAGTGCGCCACGCCGGTGCCCCATTCGCCCAACTTTGCGATCTCTGCGGCGTTGGGTTGGACACAATGGGCCACCCACGACCGGTCGGTGGCCCAGCCGACGTGCTCGAAGTACTCGAGTGGGCGCTTGCCGAAGTGTTCGAGGCAGTAGTCGTCCTCGTCGAGATCCTCAGCAAGGTGGGTGTGGAGTCGAACGTCGAGTCGCTCGGCCAGCTCGGCGGTGTCTCGCATCAGTTCAGGCGTGACCGAGAACGGTGAGCACGGCGCGAGAGCGACTCGGGTCATCGCACCGAAGGCCGGATCGTGATGCGCTCCGACCAATCGCTCGGACTCAGCCAGGATCGTGTCGTGGTCCTGGACAACAGAATCGGGTGGTAGCCCTCCGTCCTTCTGCGAGAGGCTCATCGATCCTCGGGTCGGGTGGAACCGGAAACCGAGTTCCTTCGCCGCCCCGATCTCGGCTGCGATGAGATCACCCGCACCGGCGGGGTGGACGTAGAGATGATCGGTCGTCGTCGTGCAACCACCGAGCGCCAATTCGGCCAGGCCAACCCAGGTGGAGAGGTGGACCGACGTCTCATCGAGACGGGCCCACTTCGGGTAGAGCGTTGTGAGCCAGTGGAACAGGTTGCCTTCCAACGCAGGACCGTACGCCCTGGTGAGGTTCTGATAGATGTGGTGATGGGTGTTGATCAGCCCCGGCGTGATCAAGGACTCGGATGCGTCGATCGTGCGGACGGCTTCGGGTTCCTCGCCCATCGGCCCGATGGCGCTGATCCGGCCACCGGTCACCGTGACCCAGGAGCTGGCGAGTTCTCGCCGTTGGTCGTCACAGGTCGCGATCAAGCGGGCGTTGACGAGCAGGAGATCCACAGCATCGGGAGCGTTTGCCATCGGTCGATCGTAGTGCTCGGCTTGTGTCGGCAATGGACCCTCGGGGAACATGGTCCGATGTCGATGGATCAGCAGGCCGTGCTCGAGAAGTACCTCGCCGAGAGGGACAAGCGACTTCGAACCGATGGGAACGATCAGTACATCGAGATCGACGGCGCGTTCGCTGACTACGCAACCGACCCCTACGTGGAACCCGCCGACCGAGAACCGCTGACCGACGAGGTGACCGTGGCATTCATCGGTGGCGGATTTGCTGGTTTGGTGACCGGAGCCAAGCTGAAGCAGGCCGGTATCGACGACGTGCGCATCATCGAAAAGGGTGGTGATTTCGGCGGCACGTGGTACTGGAATCGCTACCCCGGAGCGCAATGCGACACCGCTGCCTTCATCTACCTGCCGCTGCTCGAAGAGACCGGGCACATGCCCACAGAAAAATACACCCACGCGCCCGAGATCCTCGATCACTGCCGGCGCATCGGCCGCACCTTCGACCTCTACGACGATGCCGTGTTCTCGACCGAGGTCACATCGCTGCGCTGGGATGACGACGCCGCTCGCTGGATCATTGGCACCAATCGTGGCGATTCGATGCGTGCCAAGTTCGTCGCCGTTGGTCCCGGTCCGTTGCACCGCCCGAAGTTGCCCGGCATCCCCGGTATCAACAGCTTCGGTGGCCACAGCTTCCACACGTCTCGATGGGACTACGCCTACACCGGCGGCGATCCGGCCGGCGGCCTGATGACCGGCCTCGCTGACAAGCGAGTCGGCATCATCGGCACCGGCGCAACGGCTGTGCAGTGCGTGCCCCACCTGGCGAAGTCGGCTGGCGAGCTGTTCGTGTTCCAACGCACACCATCGTCGATCGACATCCGCAACAACCACGCGATCGACCCCGAGTGGTTCGCCACGCTGCGGCCGGGCTGGCAGAAGGAATGGTTGGAGAACTTCACCACCCTGCAAACGGGTGGGTTCACCGATGAAGACCTGGTGATGGATGGCTGGACCGACATCTCACAACGCATCAGAGACAAGGCCATGGCCGACCCCGACATGGATTTCAGCCCGGAGGCGCTGCAGCGGGCCTACCACGACAGCGACGACGAGAAGATGGCGGAGATCCGAGCCAGGGTCGATGAGATCGTCGAGGACCCCGACACCGCCGAGGCGCTCAAGCCGTGGTTCCGTCAGCTCTGCAAGCGACCCTGCTTCCACGACCAGTACCTTCAGTCGTACAACACGCCCACCGCTCACCTGGTCGACACCGACGGCAAGGGTGTCAGCCAGATCAACGAAAACGGCCTCGTGGTCAACGGCCAGCAGTACGACCTGGACTGCATCATCTATGCATCGGGCTTTGAGGTCGGGACTGAGTTTCACCGCCGTTCTGGCTTCGACATGGAAGGCAACGACGGCGAACGCCTGTCAGAGCATTGGGCCGAAGGTATGCAGACGCTGCACGGAATGCAGGTTCATGGCTTCCCGAATGCCTTCATCATCGGCCCGACCCAGGCCGCCAATCTGATCTCGAACGTCCCGCACAACCTCGTCGAGGCAGGCGAAACGGTGGCAGCGATCATCAACCATGCGCTGGACACCGACGCCGACCGGGTCGAGGCCACTGCCGAGGCAGAAGCGGCTTGGGTCGCGCTGCTGGAAGGCGGCGGCCGCAGCTTCGGTGGCGACCCGACATGCACGCCTGGCTACTACAACAACGAGGGCAAAGACCGGGATCGAGCAGGGCTTCGCAACTCGATGGGGTATCCCGACGGGCCGGTTGCGTACTTCGACTACATCGACAAGTGGCGCACGAGCGGCGACTTCGAAGGCATCACCTTCACATGACGCGAACCATCACCGAGCTCCCGCTTCAGGCAGCCGCAGGCCTCAGAAGTGGGTGCTACGGCTGCTCGAAGGTGTGTGGGATCGCGATGCGGCGGTGAAAGTCGTTCGCAGCGAAGCCCATCGCAGCCATTTCCCCCGAGGCGAGCTGCACGACGGTGAGTTCGTACGCCCCTTCGAGTGTCCGGAACGAGTCGAGTACATCAGCGCCGCGCTCGAGGCTGCGGGGTTGGATGACGTCGTCGAGTTGGCTTCTGGTGGGGGTGTCCTGGCACCGGAGATCCTCGAAGCAGTACACAACACCGAGTATCTCGTTTTCCTCCAGACGGCGTGGGAGCAGTGGACGAGCGTTGGTCGCACGAGCGACATGATCCCGGCCACGTTCGCCACCCGGAGAATGGACCCGCACAGCGCAGTTCGAATACCGAAGCACATCGATGGTCAGCTGGGTTGGTTTGCCTTCGCAGCCGAGACAGCCATCACTGCGGGTACCTGGAGTGCTGCACTCGGCGGCGCTGCCTTGGCCCGCCGGGCCCAACAAGAGGTCGCCGGGGGTGTGAGTAGCGCCTTCGCACTGTGTCGTCCCCCGGGCCACCATGCGGCCTCAGACTCCTTCGGCGGCTATTGCTTCTTGAACAATGCCGCCGTCGCCGCCCAGGGGTTCTTGACCGACGGTGCGAAGCGCGTGGCCATCCTCGATGTCGACTATCACCACGGCAACGGCACGCAGGACATCTTCTACGAACGCAGCGACGTGTTCGTCGCCTCGTTGCACGCCGACCCAGCCCACGCATTCCCCTTTTTCACCGGTACGGCGGGCGAGACGGGGATCGGAAAGGGCGCTGGCTACAACGTGAACTTCCCGCTTGCTCCTGGCACACGGTTCGACGCGTGGTTCGCAGCGCTTGGTGACGCTCTGGCCCGCATTGTTGATTTCGGCCCTGATGCGCTCGTTGTCTCGCTTGGCGTCGACACCTTCGAGCACGACCCGATCAGCAGCTTCGAGTTGAGCACCGGTGACTTCTCGACCTACGGCCGAGCGATCGGAGCCTTGGGACTACCCACGGTCTATTGCATGGAGGGTGGCTACGCCGTTGAAGCCATCGGCACCAACACGGTGAACGTCTTGACTGGCCACCTGCAAATGTCCTGATCCGGGGGAGGCGATACGGTCACGCGATGCGCTTCTCGAGCATGCTGACCGCCATTGACGTCCACGCTGAAGGAGAACCCGGCCGGGTGATCACCTCGGGCGTGCCACCGATTCCAGGTGCGACCATGTTGGACAAGATGCAGTGGATGCAGGCCAATGCCGATCACATTCGGCTGCGCATGCTCCGAGAACCTCGGGGCTATCCCGGCCTGTGCTGCAACATCATCGTGCCCCCAACCGATCCGACTGCGGACGCCGGTTTCATCATCATGGAGCAGAGCGAGTACGCCCCGATGTCTGGCAGCAACACGATCTGCGTCGTCACTGCGCTGTTGGAGACGGGCATGCTTCCAATGGTCGAACCGGTCACCGAGCTGCGCCTCGAGGCTCCCGCTGGACTGATCGACGTCCGGGCGACGTGTGAACAGGGAAAGGTCACCTCGGTTGCCTTCAAGAACGTTCCGTCGTTCGCCATTCGTCTCGACGCTGCGGTGGATGTTCCCGAAATCGGGAACGTGCTGGTCGACATTGCCTGGGGTGGCATGTTCTTCGTCATCGCTGACGCCGATGCACTGGGTGTCGATCTCGATCCAAGCAACGGAGCCGAACAAGTAAGAGTCAGCGAGATGATCAGGCAGGCCACCTTCGAACAAATCCCCGTCACCCACCCGCTGCTGCCCGGCCTCACCGGACCGACGATCTCGCAACTTTCGGGGGTGCCTTCTGTGGCGGGCGCGGATCGTCGCAACGCCGTGACCGTTTCCGGTGGATCCCTCGACTGGACTCGCCCGTCGACATGGACCGGCGCACTCGATCGGTGTCCATGCGGCACCGGCACATCAGCCAAGATGGCAACGCTGCATGCGCGAGGACTGCTGGGGGTCGGGGAATCCTTCATCCACGAGGGACCGCTGGGAACCACGTTCACTGGCCGAGTCTTGGAGACCACGACGGTCGGCGACTACGAAGCGATCGTGCCGGAGATCGCGGGCCAGGGCTGGATCTACGGGATGGCCAACTACGTGCTCGACCCGACTGATCCGTTTCCGAATGGCTTCACGATCGGCGACATCTGGCCCTGAGCGCCGTTCGCTCCTAGTTTGCGTGGGGTGCAGACATCGCAGATGCCCGAGATCGGTTTCTATACGTTGGCGGGGGCTCCGGCGTCGCCTCGCGATCTCATCGTCGAGGTCCAGCAAGCCGAGGAGATGGGCATCGGCTCCGCCTTCATCTCCGAGCGGTTCAACATCAAAGAAGCGCTGACGCTCAGCGGAGCGGTCGGTGCAGTGTCGAACCAGATCGGTATCGCCACCGGGACGACCAATCACAACACGAAGCACCCCATGGTCACTGCCAGCCATGCCATGACGATGCACAAGTTGACCAACGGGCGCTTCTCACTCGGCATCGGCCGCGGCATCGCCCCGATCCACAAGGCGTACGGACTCGAGCCGATCACCACGGCACAGATGGAGGACTTCGTCGGAATCATGCGCCGCCTGTGGAGGGGAGAAACCATCCTCGGTCACAACGGTCCAGCGGGCAAGTACCCCATGCTCAGCGTGGGCCGACAATTCGACGAGCACATCCCGATGTCGTTCACCGCATTCGGACCGAATTCGCTTGCGCTCGGAGGCCGCGCCTTCGACGCCGTCATCCTCCATACGTTCTTCACCGACGACACCACGAGGCGTTGCGTCGAAACGGTGAAACAGGCTGCCGTCGATGCTGGCCGTGACCCTGACGACGTCCGTGTCTGGTCTTGCTTTGCAACGATTGGTGATCACCTGCCCGAGAGCGTCAGGCTGAAAAAGACGGTGGGCCGTTTGGCGACCTACCTGCAGGCATACGGCGACTTGATGGTTCGCACCAACGACTGGGATCCCTCCGTGCTCGAACGCTTCCGTACTGACGGGTTCGTCAAGGGGTTCCGCGGTGCGCTCGATGGGTTGGCCACCACGTCAGAGCTCGAGCACGTGGCCACGCTGATTCCCGATGAGTGGCTGGCACCGTCGGCGAACGGCACAGCAGCGGAGTGTTCCGCCGCCGTTGCCGGCCAACTGGCATTGGGATGTGACGGCGTGATCATGCACGGAGCGGCTCCCGCCGACCTCGCTCCGATCGTCGATGAGTACCGATGCCTGCGCGATCCTTCCGCCTTTGCCGGGCTGCCAGCCAACCCCGCTCTGCCGTCGTTGCCTTGACCATCACGAGGTCCGGGTTCGTTTGGATTCCTGCAGCCGTCTCGATCTAGCTTGTACCCGACCTGAGGAGGCCCCATGGATCTGTCTTACCCCGCCGAAACCGAGGCGTATCGCGACACTGTTCGATCGTTCTTGGATGACAACTTGCCCGATGACTGGGAGGGCTACGGCGCGCTTGCGCCAGCAGAACGCCACACCTGGCACACCCGCTGGCGTGAGATCCTGGCCGAGAACAACCTGTTGGCGCCCACATGGCCGACGGAGTTCGGCGGTGCTGGTCTCTCGCACATGGAAAACCTCGCCTTGGCCGAAGAGTTCGCTCTCCGGGGTGCACCAACGTCTGGCCCCAACGACGCGTTCTCGATCACCATGGTTGGCAACACGATTCTGCAGTGGGGATCCGAGGAGCAGAAGGCGCACTACATCCCGCGCATCCTCGACGGCACGGATCTGTGGTGCCAGGGCTACTCCGAGCCCGATGCAGGGTCAGACCTCGCCGGTCTGGGCTGCAAGGCCGAACTCGACGGTGACGAATGGATCATCAACGGACAGAAGATCTGGACCTCATCGGGCCAGCACGCCAACATGATCTTTACGCTCTGCCGCACCGATCCCGATGTGGTCAAGCATGCGGGCATCTCGTTCCTCCTCATCCCGATGGATCAGCCCGGCGTCGAGATCCGCCCGATCGTCAACATTGCCGGAGACAGTCACTTCAATGAGGTCTTCTATTCCGACGCTCGCTGCCCGAAAGACAACGTCCTCGGCGGAGTGAACAACGGTTGGGCCGTGGCCAACACGTTGCTCGGCTTCGAGCGGGGTGCAGGCGCCACGATCCAGTCGCTCGGCTTCCGCGCCGAACTCGATGCGATGATCGAGGTGGCGAAGGAACGCGGCCTCACCGCAGACCCGGTCAACCGTCAGAAAATCGCTGCTGCCTACTCCGAATCCGAGATCATGCGGTTCCGCGGCATGCAGGCGCTCACCCGTTTCCTCGCCGGCAAAGCCCCAGGGCCCGAAGCGTCGATCGGCAAGCTCTTCTGGAGCGAGTATCACGCCAGATTCACCAACGACATGGTCAACATGCTCGGGCCCGACGCTCTGGTGAATTGGGGTGAAGGCACTCGCGGGGGATTGGGTTCATGGCCAGCGGGAACCAAGGCCACCCCAGCGAACATCGTCATGAGTTCGTTGATTGCCCGCTCCGGCACGATCTACGCCGGCACCTCTCAGGTGCAACGCAACATCGTTGGCGAGCGTGTGCTGGGCCTACCCAAAGAGCCACGCTCCGACAAGGGCTCCTGGAAAGAATCCAAGGCCATTTCGTAGCCCGACCCACTGGTGCCGGGGGTTATCAAGTTATCAACTGCCAAATGCAGCGGAGCGAAGTTGATAACTTGATAACCCCCGGCACCAGTTGGCTGTAGTTGGCTGTTAGGAGAGGACGTCTTTGGAGATGATCGTCTTCATGATCTCTGAGGTGCCGCCGTAGATGCGACACACGCGAGCATCGGTGTAGGCCCGAGCGATTGGATACTCGGCCATGAAGCCGTAGCCGCCGAAGAGTTGCAAGCATTCATCGATCACCCTGCCCTGTAGCTCGCTACCCCAGAGCTTGGCCATGGCCGCCTCGGCGCCCGACAACTCGCCTGCATTCAACTTCTCGATGCAGCGCTCGATGAACGGCGTCGTCACCTCGATCTGGGTGGCGACATCGGCCAGCACGAACTTGGTGTTCTGGAACGACGCAATCGGCGTGCCGAAGGCGGTGCGCTCTTTCACGTAGTCAACCGTCCAACCGAGCGCAGCCTTGGCTGCGGCCAGCCCGAAGATCCCGAGCGACAGACGCTCCTGGGCGAGGTTGAAGGTCAGGTACTTCATCGCCTGACCTTCTTCACCCAGCATGTTGGCCGCAGGCACTCGAACATCGGTGAAGAAGAGCTCGGCGGTGTCTGCGGAGTGCTGACCGATCTTGTCGAGGTTGCGACCGCGCTCGAAGCCGTCCATTCCTCGCTCGACCACCAAAAGAGACATGCCGTCTCGGCCGCCGTCGGGATTGGTCTTGGCAACCACGATCACGAGGTCGGAGTTGATGCCGTTGGTGATGAAGGTCTTGGCGCCGTTGATGATCCACTCGTCGCCATCACGCACGGCCGTTGTAGCGATCCCGGCGAGGTCAGAACCTGTTCCTGGCTCGGTCATGGCGATTGCGGTGATCAGCTCACCAGAGGCAATGCCGGGAAGCCAACGAGCGGCCTGCTCATCGTTGGCGTACTCGACAAAATACGGGGTGGTGATGTCGTTGTGGAGCGTGAGCCCCATCCCGCCACCACCGAGGCCTACCGCAGCGATCTCCTCGCTGAGCACGGCGTTGAAGCGGAAGTCCGACGTGCCGCCGCCTCCCCACTTCTCGGGCACGTTCATGCCAACGAAACCGTGTTTGCCGGCCTCGGTGTAGACCGCTCGATCCATGATCCCAGCCGCTTCGAACTCCTCGATCCTCGGCGCCAACTCGGCGTCGGCGAACGAACGGAAGCTCTGACGGAACAGATCGTGGGACTCTTCGTAGAGTGCCTGCACCATCAGACGCGCTCGATGATGATGGCCGGGGCCATACCGCCAGCGGCGCACATCGTGATCAAGCCGAACTGGCCGTCGGTGCGCTCGAGTTCGTCGAGCACGGTGCCGATCAGGATCGAACCGGTGGCCCCGATGGGGTGACCGAGGGCCATGGCACCGCCGTTGACGTTGACCTTGTCGCGGTCGAGTTCGAGGTCACGCTGAAACTTCTCTGACACCACGGCGAATGCCTCGTTGATCTCCCAGATGTCAATGTCAGAAACACTGAGCCCCGCCCTTTTGAGGACCTTGAGAGCGGCAGGTACCGGCGCATTCAGCATCAGGGTGGGATCGTCGCCCATGTTTGCCGTGGCCACGATGCGGGCTCGAGCTTTCATGCCGTTGGCCTTGGCGTAGTCGGCGCTGGCCATGAGGATGGCCGCAGAGCCATCGACCACACCAGACGAATTGCCCGCATGGTGTACGTGCTCGATCACGAGGTCTGGGTACTTCTGAGCCACGAGCTCGCGGAACGTGGGGTTGTCCTCGTGGCGGTAGTCAGCGATGGCGCCGAACACAGCGGGAAGGTTCGCGAGCTTCTCGGCCGTGGTGCCAGGGCGAGGGAACTCTTCACGATCGAGTGCAACGGAACCGTCGAGGTTCAACACGGGAATCAAGCTGCGATCGAAGCGGCCCTCCTTGATCGCTCGCTCAGCCCGAGCCTGGGACTCGGCCGCATGCGCATCAAGAGCGGTGCGAGGAATTCCCTCGAGCGTGGCAATGGCATCGGCCGCAACACCCTGGTGGGGCTGGGGATGGATTTCCTGCAAGTGGGCGTTCTTTGCCCCGAGGCCCATGGCGCCGGTCTTGGGCAGCGACATCATCTCGGTGCCGCCAGCGATGACGAGGTCTTCCATACCCGCCATCACTGCGTTGGCACCGAAGTTGACGCTGGTGATTCCAGAACCGCAGAAGCGGTCGAGGGTCACGCCGCTGGCCTTGACGTCATAGCCGGCGTCGAGGGCGGACATGCGGCCGATGTCGCCTCCCTGCTCGGCGACCTGTGCGCTGGTACCCCAGATGATGTCATCGACCTCGGCGGTGTCGAAGTCGTTGCGGTCGACGAGCGCCTTGAGGACGGTTGCCCCGAGGTGCTGTGGATGGAGGTGGGCGAGGCCACCCTTGCCCTGTTTGCCGACGCCTCGCGGCGTGCGACAAGCATCGATGATCAGTGCTTCGGCCATGGTGAAACCCCCGTGTCGAGTTGCGAGAGTCTCTCAAAGCCGAAGCAGCAACGTCGAATCCATTCGCTGCATCACCAGAAGTTGGGAGGACCCGACCCCTCCCAAGTTGCGCCGAGTTGGGAGGGGTCGGGTCCTCCCAAGTTCAACGGACGGTGAAAGAGATCTCGAAGCGCTTGACGGCCCGGGCGAAGATGTTGGCTTCGACGTCGGGTTCGGTGGCCACCTGCACATTGGTCAGTCGACGTGTGAGCTCCCGGAAAAGCAGGCGCAATTCGGCTCGCGCCATGTTGGCTCCGAGGCAGAAGTGGGTGCCGTGGCCGAACGCCACGTGATGGTTGGGGGAGCGGCGAATGTCGAAGGTGTGCGGCGCTTCGAACACCGCCGGGTCGCGGTTTGCTGCTGGGTAGATCAGCGCCACTCGATCACCGGCACTGATCTTCATGCCAGCGATCTCGGTGTCGGTGCTTGCTGTGCGGAACATGTTGTTCAGCGGTGTCACCCAGCGGATGAGTTCCTCGACAGCGGCGTCGATGGCTTCGGGGTGCTCGGCGAGATACTCCCAGTCGTCAGGATGGTCTGCGAGCACCCGCAAACCGTGAGCGATGACGGTGCGGGTGGTCTCTGCTCCACCGGCGATCATCAAGCCCGTCTCTTGGACCATCGTGCTGGGATCCATGCCAGCGCGCAGCCAATCACTGAAGAGATCGTCTTGCGGGTCAACGGCTCGCTCGGGCAACAGCTCGGCCATCACCGCAGCCCATTCGTGGATGCTGTCGTGGAGTTCCTGGTAGACGTCTGGTTCGACGAAACGACGATCGATACGCATCTGCCGCTCCGACCAACTCTTGACTTCGCGCCACCGTTCGGACCCGAAACCGAGCAATTCGGCAGTGACGCGGCACGGTAGTTGAGCGGCAAACGCGTCGATGACTTCGACGGAACCACGTTCGGCCTGCTCGGTGATCGAGCGGTCGATCATGGCGTTGATCAGACCCTCGTAGTGCTCGGTGTGGCTCCGCATCGAGCCGGGCGTGAACCGGCGGTTGATGATGCGGCGCTGGTCGAGATGCTCCGGGTCATTCTTGGAGATCATCGTCCCCTCGGCTTCGCTCGGCTCCAGTCGATACTGGCCGTCATCGCCACTGCGGCTCACGAACGTCGCCGGGTCACGTTCGACGGCGAGGACGTCGGCGTGTCGGGCAATCGCCCAGATGCCACTGGCTTTGTCACGCCACACGCCGGGATGAGCGAGCAGTCGCTGGTAGCTCTCCTGCGGATCGGACTGCCACCACGAAGGATCGGCGATGTTGGTGTCTGGCGTTGCTGAGGTCAGATCGGTCATCAGCGTCCCTTCCAGACCGGTGGACGCTTCTCGATGAAGGCTCTCGGTCCCTCGGCGTAGTCCTCGGTGTTCACCAGCGAGGCAATGGCTTTGCCGCTGGCTCGATACAGCTCATCTTGAGTGGACTCGAAGGCTTGGGTCAAGACCGTTCGGCTGGCCTGCACCGCAAGGGGAGCATTGACCGCAACCCGCATGGCCAACGCGTGGGCTGCCTCCATGACTTGGTCGGCGGGAACCACCGCGTTGACCAACCCTGCAGCCAGCGCCTCCTCTGCAGTGATGGGGTCACCCGTCAGGGCCATTTCGGCAGCTCTCGCTGGGCCGACCGCACGAGGAAGCCGCCACAGCGCGCCAGCGGCAGCCACAAGGCTTCGCTTCACCTCCGGAACACCGATCTTGATGCCCTCGGCAACCACCGCCATGTCGCACGCAAGCAAGATCTCACAGCCCCCGGCCACGGCGGTGCCGTTGACCGCTGCAATGACCGGCTTGCTTCGATCGCGAACGATCAGCCCGGCAAAACCGCCCCGCTTGGTGCTCAGCCCCCGAGCGTTGCCTGCCGCCACCTCTTTCAGATCGGCGCCTGCACAGAAGGCCGAACCGGTGCCGGTGATGATTGCCACCCTGGCGTTGTCATCAGCCTCGAAACGATCGAGGCCCGCCTCCATCTGCGTGGCGACATCGGCATTGACGGCGTTGCGGGCTTCGGGCCGATTGATGGTCAGCGTCACGATGTGGTGGTCATCGATCTCGTACAGAACAGCGTCGGCTTGGCTCATGGTCGACAGTCTCTGGGCGAGCGGCACCCGAGCGCAAATGCGCCGAGCGCAATCGACCGCTGAGGTGTGCGGCCCAAATGGAACAGTGGGCGTGGTCCGAGTGGACTATTCGCATCAAGACCGCCCACGGTCGAGACGACAACCCCTTCGAGAAGCGGAAAGGACTCCCATGCTCTCTGATCACATGCTGCGCCAAATGGTTGATGCCATGCCGATGCCGGTCTTCGTCAAGAACGATGCCGATCACTTCGTCTACGCCAACCATGCCTTCGAAACGATGTTCCAGGTCCGAGCCGCCAGCCTCGTCGAGCACGGTGATGCCGGGGCATCGTTGCTGCCTCGGATGCTCGCTGGCCCGAACCACCTGATCGAGTCAACGACGTTCTGCACTCCGACCGGTGAACACTTGACGATGAGCATGGTTCACACCGAGTCCTTCGCTGCCACGCCGACGCCGACGTCTGAACTCGACGCCACCAAGGCCGAGTTGCGTGAAGTGCGAGCCGAACTTGCTCGCATGCGGGAGACCGACCCGGTCACCCAGGCGCTCAGCCGTCGGGCCCTCCGAGCCCACACCGAAGACACCTTCTCTTCGGCCCCGGCTGGTGTCCTTCGCATTTCGGTCGACGACCTCGCGACGATCACCGAGAGCTTTGGTCAAGACGTCGGTGACGATCTGCTTGCCAGCTTCAGCGACATCGTCCGATCGAGCACCCGACCTGGCGATGTCTTCGCCCGAATCGACGAATCAGAGTTCGCGCTGGTACTTCGTGAGGCCGATCGGGAACAGACCGCAGCCGTCGCCCGCCGCATCTGTTCTGCGATCACCGAGGCCCGAACTGTTGACGGCCAGCAGCAACTTGCGCTTTCGGTCACGGTCGGCGCTGCGTACTCCGACGCAGCCGACACCCAGCTCACGGCCTTGATTGCCGAAGCCGAGCAAGCATTGCGGTCTGCGAGCCCGTGCCGCAACGAATTGGTGATGGCCTGAACCTCGACAGCTGGAGTCCTCAGTCGACCACTGCGGCAACTCGAGCGTGATTCGTGAACTGCATGACGCCATCGTCGATGTCGCCCTTGCGAAGCAGTTTGCGGTCTGCGGTGTAGCGCTGTGTGTTGACCCACGGCTCTCGGTCGCCCTGCTTCGGCAGCATCGGCATCATTCGTTGCATGTATCCACTCGAGAAGTCGTCAATCCATGGACGACGGGGCATGTTGGCGTCACTTGCCCTCAGCGTCGGCGTGACGACCGAGGTGTTGGTCTCGGTCATGTGGTTCAGCAGTCGGCACACGAACTCCGAGACGAGGTCCGCCCGAAGCGTCCACGATGCATTGATGTACCCGAAGGCCGATGCCATGTTCGGGATGTCGGAATACGCAAGGCCCTTGTAGGTCCAGGTCTCGGAGAAGTCGACCGGCTGGCCATCGACGTGGAAGTCCATGTCGCCAACAGTCACCAGCTGGAGGCCAGTCGCGGTGACAATCACGTCGGCTGGCAAGACTTCGCCGTCGCTGAGTTGGACGCCTTCGGGTACGAAACGGTCGATCGTGTTCGTCACGACATCAGCCTTCTCTGTCTTGAGCACGTCGAAGAGGTCGCCGTTCGGGACCAGGCAGAGGCGCTGATCCCAAGGGTTGTAGGTCGGTGTGAAGTGCTCTGCTGTTTCTTCCTCGCCGATCTCTTCTTTGACGAGATCCAGGAGCATGGTGCGGACCTTGTCCGGATCGGTTCGGCTCTTCTTGTAGATCATCTCGGTCCGGAGGATGTTCTTCCAGCGAGTGACGGCATAGGCCGCCTTGCTGGGAAGCACCTTGCGCAGTTTCTGCGAGATAGCGTCGACATCGGGCCCAGCGGCGACGTACGTGGGGGAGCGCTGAAGCATGGTGACGTGAGCTGCCGTATCGGCCATGGCCGGGACCAGCGTGACAGCGGTGGCTCCGGAGCCGATGACCACGACTCGCTTGCCGTCGTAGTCGAGATCCTCCGGCCACTTCTGCGGGTGAACGATCGTGCCAGCGAAGTTCTCGCTGCCAGCGAACTCGGGCTCGTAGCCACCCTTGTAGCTGTAGTAGCCCGAGCACATGTAGAGGTAGTTGGCGGTGAGCGTGCGAGTGGCGACCGTGCCGTCGGTTGCGGTCTCGGTCGCGGTGATGGTCCAGCGAGCCTCATCGGTCGACCACGATGCGCTGGTCACCAGGTGGTTGAACCGAATGTGTTGATCAATGCCGAACTCGGTGGCTGTCTCCTGCAGGTAGGAGAGAATGGCGGGGCCATCCGCAATGGCCTTCTCCGCCGTCCACGGCTTGAAGCTGAAGCCGAGGGTGTGCATGTCGCTGTCGGATCGCACGCCCGGGTATCGGAACAGATCCCAGGTGCCGCCGAGCTGCGGGCGACCCTCGAGGATCGTGTAGCTGCGGTCAGGACACAGGGTTTGCAGGTGATAGCCCGCACCGATACCGGAGATCCCGGCGCCGACGATCAAGACATCTGTGTGGTCCAAGCGCTCTGTCATGGACCGCGACCGTAGGCGATCGCCTGCCGCTCTCGTGATTCCTGACACCTGCGTGGTTTCCGACGCCCGGGGGCCGGGTACGTTGCCGACATGACCCGCTCCACGAAGTTCGCCAACCCACTTGCTGACGGTGACCCTGAATCGATCGAGGTCACCACCGAACAGATGTCCAAGCTCAAGAGGATGAACTTGGGGGCTGGAGCGCTGCATCTCACCTCGGGCGTACTGATGACGTTGCTCGCAACGAGCTTCACCTTGCCCATCACGACCTTCAACCTGAACGGTCCCCCCGGCACACCGGTGGAAGACGGCACGTTCTCGACGTTGGTCGATGTGGAACTCGTCCCGCTGACCGCAGGCTTTGTCTTCCTCTCCGCCTTCTTCCACTTTCTGATCGCAACGGTCGGGTTCTCGAAGTACGGCGACGAGCTCCGGCACGGCCGCAACCGCTTCCGCTGGGTCGAGTACGCACTGTCCTCGACCTTGATGATCATCACCATCGCCTTGATCACAACCATCACCGATCTGGCCGCGATCATCGCTCTGGCGTTCGCCAACGTGTCGATGATCCTCTTCGGGTGGATCATGGAAATGGTGAACCGCAAGGGCGAGCCGACCTGGTGGACCCCGTTCTGGTTCGGGTGCATCGCTGGTCTCGGGCCGTGGGCCGCCCTTGGTGCCTACCTGTTCACCGGCGAGGGCACGGCACCGACCTTTGTCTACGTGATCATCGCCACGATCTTTGTCTTCTTCAACACCTTCGCCATCAACCAGTGGCTGCAGTACGGCGAGATCGGCAAGTGGGCCGACTACCTGGTTGGCGAGCGCACCTACATCATCTTGAGTTTCGTGGCGAAGACGGCACTGGCATGGCAGCTGTACGCAAACGTCTTCATCCCAACCGACTGATCGACACAGTGTCGAGTCCGCCGGCAGCGATTCAGTCGTGCAGGTTGCGACGGAACAGATCGTGCAAGCGCTGCCAGTGCCGCTCTGACGACGGCTTGTCGTAGAGCGGCCGCTCGGCGAAGGCAAAGCCATGCTCGGTGCCGGGGTACCACTCGACACGGCCGGGACACGACGCGTTGGCCAAGGCGGCTTCGAAGCCATCAACGATTTCTGGTGGCGCGTAGCTGTCGGTCTCGGCCGCACCGATGTAGATC
>CAYGQE010000004.1:0-6539 GCA_964351995.1 uncultured Acidimicrobiaceae bacterium
TGCACTCTGGGGTCTTCAAAGAGTCCTACCCGGGCTATCCCAAAGACCGCCTGGCGCCGTAGGCCTCAACCGGGGGCTGAGACCCCCAAAAGTGAGGGTCACAAACCCGGGGTTGCGTCGTCAATCCTGTGGCGTTGGGGGGAAGGCGATGTCGTCGAGGAACCAGTCGATGAGGCGGCGGCAGTTCTCGATGTTGCGGTTCTCGTGTTCCTTGACCTCGGCCAGAATCTGATCACGATCGCGGCGGTAGGTCGCGAGGTAGTCGTCGTCGGCGACCCGCAGCCAGCCCTCGATGTGGGCCACATCGACCTCGGGATGGAACTGGGTGCCGACCATCCGGCCGACCGTGAACAGCTGAGGGCCCACCGATGTCGTGGCCAGCACCTCGGCGTGAGGCGGTGCGGCAAAGCGGTCGTGATGCCATTCCATCCACGGCCCTGGTCCCACCGGGTTGGTCGTGCCATCGACAGCGTCGATCTCGTACCAGCCGAGCTCTGTCTCCGGGGACACTTCGACCGAACCGCCCAACGCTTCGGCGATGAGCTGACCACCAAAGCACACACCGAGCATGGGCTGGCCCCGATCGGCGGCTGCCCGAATCAGATCGAGCTCTTCGTGGATCCAGCTGGAGATTTCTTCTTTCTGCGTCAGTGACCGGATTGATCCCATGGGGACGACGAGGTCATACGTCGCCCAGTCGGGAAAGGGGTTCGCGACATTCGGCTGGTCCATGTCCGGCGTGACAACGTGGGTGTCGACCACGAAGCCACGGTCTCGGAGCGCCCGAGCGACCTGCCCCCCGGGACCGTCGACTTCATGGGCGATCACGAGGGCTCGTCGATTGTCGACCGTCGATTCGTTTCTGCTTGGCGTCATCGTGGCCTGTTCGTTCGCTACCGAATGAACTCCGCATCGTAGGGCACAGGGGCCTCGTTGTGAGATTCGGAGTGTCTTGGATCGGGGTGCGGGTTCACGCCATGTTCATCGAATCGTTTGCTACCGAATGATCAGGGTGGCAAGCTGATCTGGATTGCCGGACGGCGATCGAAATTCTGTGAAACCCCAGGGGAGAAACATGAAGCTCACCAGGCTCATTGCCTTGTTGCTTGCATTCACGCTCGCTGCGGCCGCATGCGGCAGCGACGACGAGGCGGTGTCGGCAGACGACACCGCTGCAGACACCGACGCTGGCGACAGCGACACACCAACGGCATCGGCAGAAGGCCTCGACATCGACGCCATCCTCGCCGCAGACCTCGACAACTGTGTCGAGGCTCCGACCGGTGATCCCGTGCGTGTTGGTATGGCCATGGACTTCAGCGAAGTCGTCGGCTTCGTCGACATCCCCGGCTCGAACCTCGTGCCGTGGGTTGCGGAGAAGGCCAATTGCATCGGTGGCGTTAACGGCTCACCCGTCGAGGTTCGCGTTGCCGAAGTCGGCGACGATGCTGCGCTCGCCGCTCAGGAACTGCTCGACTGGGGTGCGCATTTCATCATCGGCCCGCCGTTTGCTGACTTCGCACTGCCCATCCTGCAAACCACGGGCGGCGAAGTGCCCGTGTTCGTCGCAGCGTCCACCGAGCCAACGCTCGCTGATGCCTCGATCAACTCCTACCTCGTGACCTTCGACGACGTCCAGATGTCGGCAGCGGTGGCTGAGTGGGCACTGGCTGAGGGCATCACTCGGGCGATCATCTTCACCGAGGGTGAAGGCGTCCCCTACACCGGCGTGAATCCTGATGCGTTCGTCGCAGCGTTCACCGCTGGCGGTGGCGAGATCGTGTCGACGCAGACCTATGTCTGGGGTGGCGACACCGACTTCTCGGCGCAGGTCAACGAGATCGCAGGCGTGTCGGAGAACAACGAGATCGTCTTCTCGGCAGCGCTCGGCTTCCAGGTCACCGCACTCCGGGGCCAGCTCGAAGGTCAAGGCCTCGACAGCCTCGTCTACGCCGGCACCGATGCACTCGATGCCACCGGTATCCAGTTCGAAGACAACAACGAAGGCGTCGTCCACACCCCGCACACCAGCATCAGCGCTGGCGATCGCGTCGACTCGATGCTCGCGGCCTACAACGCCGACAACGACACCGAGATCGAGAGCCGTGGTTTCATGGCGCTCTACGTCGACTCGATGTTCCTCGGTATCCAGGGCATCCTCGACTGCGGCTGCACCGAGCCTTCGGGTATCGGCGAAGCCGTTGCTCAGATCAGCGGATTCGAAGGCTTGTCCGGCACGATCACCTACGCCGGCACCAACGGCATCCCACCGAAGGCCGTGCCGATCAACCGCATCGTTGATGGCGAAGACGTGCTCGTCGCCACCATCGGGGGCTGACCTTCATGCTCGAAGTGTCGGGTTTGACGACCCGTTACGGGTCGATCTCGGCCCTTCGAGAAGCGAAGCTGTCCGTGGGGGCTGGTGAGGTCGTTGGCCTCATCGGCCCCAACGGGGCAGGCAAGACAACGTTGCTCGGCACGATCGCCGGGCTCCTGAGCCCTGACGAAGGAACCGTCACCTTCGAAGGTGATGACGTCACTCGTTCGGCTCCGGAGAAGCTCCTACGAGCGGGCATCGCGCTCGTGCCGGAGCACCGCCGCATCTTCGTGGATCTCACCTGCGAGGAGAACCTCCGCATCGGTGCGATCACCGTGGCGAAGCGTGAACGGCCAGCGCTGTTGGAAGAGATGGCCGACACGTTCCCGGTGTTGCGTGACAAGTGGACAACGCCCGCTGGCTATCTGTCCGGCGGTGAAGCGCAGCAACTGGCCATCGCCCGGGCCCTGATGTCCAAGCCCAAACTGTTGATGATGGACGAACCATCGCTGGGGTTGGCCCCGGTGCTGGTGGACGTCGTGTTCGAGTTGATCGAGAAGCTTCGTTCGCAAGGACGGACGCTGCTGATCGTGGAGCAGAACGCCGCTCGCATGCTGGCCGTCGCCGACCGCGCCTACGTGATGCGTTCCGGAGAAGTCGTTGCCGAGGGCACCGGCGAAGAACTGAGTGCTCGCGGTGACCTCTTCGACACGTTCGTGGGCGGCTGACACATGACCAGGATGCAATGACTGAGCTCGCACAGAACCTCATCGATGGGCTTGGCCGCGGCAGCATCTATGCGCTGCTCGCCCTCGGCGTTGCTGTCATCTTCGGCGTGATGCACCTGTTGAACTTCGCGCATGGCGAGATGATCACGGTGTCTGGCTACGCCAGCTTCTGGGCGCTCGGCGCCGGCTGGTCCTGGTGGTTGGTGGTTCCGATGATCCTGGTGGTCTCGGTCGTCACCTCACTGGTGATCGAGCGAGTTGCTTTCAGCCGAGTGAGGGGAGCGAGCGACTTCACGTTGCTGTTGACGTCGTTCGGTGTGCACTTCGTCGTATCGGCGGTGTTTCTCCTCTACGTCTCCGCATCGGTCAAGAACTTCAGCCGTCCCGGCTGGACCACCAGCAGTACGTGGGCGCTTGGCTCACTTCGCATCGAGACGTTCGACACGGTGGTCATCCTGATCACCGTCGTTGTACTGATCGCCACCACGCTGCTGTTGCAGCGAACCATGTTCGGCCTGGCCTTGCGAGCTGCCGCCGCCGATTTTGACACCGCTCGTTTGATGGGTGTGAAGTCCGACTCTGTCATCCGAGGTGCCTTTGCCTTGTCTGGTCTTCTGGCTGGCATCGCCGGTGTGTTCTGGTTGATGCGGGCTGGTTCGACAACGCCCAGCGCCGGCATCGATCCCATGCTCAAGGCGGTGCTCGCTGCCCTCATCGGTGGTCTGGGGAGCCTGCGAGGCGCCGTGATCGGTGGCTTTGCGCTCGGCATTGCCGAGGTGCTGCTGCGGTCCTGGCTACCCGACAGCATCGCTGGGCTGACCGAAGGCGTCGTCTTCGCCCTCATCGCCGTGCTGTTCATCTTCCGACCCGGCGGGATCATCACCGTCGCCAGCGCTGAGCGGGTCTGAGATGCTGACCAAGCTGTTTCCACGTCCGGGGCGGGACATCGGTTTCCCGCTCATCGGCGTTGCTTTGCTCCTGACACTGTTGGTCGGCGGGGGTCTGCTGTACCAGGGCGTCCTCGGCAGCGGTGCCGCTGAACGCCTCGTCACCGTGATGCTCATCGACGCCATCATCGTGATCGGCATCCAGATCTACATCGGCAACACCGGGGTGTTGTCGTTCGGTCACATCGGGTTCGGTGCCATTGCCGGTTACGCATTCGCGACGATTGCCATCACCCCGGCCGAGAAGCTCAAGCGCATCCCTGACGCTCCCTTTGGTCTGGCCGAGGTCGACGCCAGCCCCTACGTGGCCATTGGTGTTGCGTTGATCGTCGCGTTGATCGGCGCCCTCATCCTCGGCATCGGTTTGGCCCGATCGGGCGCAGAATCTGGCGCAGTGGCGGCCACCGTCATCACCCTCGCGCTGCTCTTCGTCACCCATGAGGTGGCACGCAACTGGCCTGACCTCACTGGCGGTGACCGGGCCGGTTTGGCATTCGAGATCGGGGGCAAGCTCGACAGCCGCACGCCGATCATCATCACGTTGGCCATCGCTCTCGTGCTGGCCCGGCTCTACGCGACCAGTCGCAGTGGACGTTTGGCGATCGCCGCTCGCGAAGACAACCTGGCGGCTCGAGCCATGGGGGTGAATCCGCTCGTCCAACAGATGGTGGCGCTGCTCTTGTCGGTTGGCATCGTGGCGGTTGGCTCGTCGTTGCGGGTCTGGCACGCCGGATCGATCCTGCCAAACCAGTTCTTCTTCGACTACGCACTACTCACGTTGGTGATGCTGATCGTCGGCGGCCGCAACAGCGTGACCGGCGCCGTCGTTGGCGTCATCGTGATGACGATCGGTCGCGAGCTCGCTCGCCGCATGGGTCAGGACGGGTTCGAGTTCTTCGGGATCGGCCTCGACGAGGCACCGCTCGATTGGATCTTCCGGGAGAACCTGCAGACGGTGTTCCTCGGTGTGTCGATGTTGGCGTTCATGATCTGGCGCCCGGTGGGCATTCTCGACGACTGGGAAGTCGACAACTGGCTCCACCGTCGATTCCGTTCCGGCGACGAACCAACGCCAGCGCCGTTGTCTGAACTCGACGACTACGCCGACCAAACGCTCGAAGCTCGCGACATCCAGATGACGTTCGGTGGGTTCACCGCCCTCGCTGATGCCAGGATCGATGCCAAGACGGGTCAGATCGTCGGCATCATCGGTCCAAATGGCGCGGGCAAGACCACGTTCGTGAATGTCCTCACCGGTGTGATCACGCCCACCGCAGGGACGTTCTCGATCGATGGGAAGGACGTCACCGGTGAGGCGTCCTACCGGCTGGCTCGCAACGGCTTGGTTCGAACCTTCCAGAACCTTCGCCTCTTCGGCTCGCTGACCGTGCGGGAGAACGTCGAAGTCGCCGCACTCGTGGCCAATGATCATCGAACCGACCGCACCAGACGGGACACCGATTCCCTGATCGCCGAAGCTGGCTTGTGGGAGCACCGAGATCGTCGAGCCCGAGAACTCGACTACGGCAACTCTCGCCGGCTCGAGCTGGCGAGAGCTGCCGCTGTGGCGCCGTCGTTCCTCCTGCTCGACGAACCCACCAGCGGTATGAGCGATGCCGAATCGCTCGAGATGGTCGAGCAGGTCCGTCACATGGCGGCAACGATCGGGGCTGGCGTCATCGTCATCGACCACGACTTGGGGTTCATCACCGGTATCAGCGACGTCATCTACGCCTTTGATGCTGGTCGAGTGATTGCCGTTGGCACCCCGCAGGAAGTGCAATCGGACCCCCTCGTTCGTGCCGCCTACCTCGGCGGCAGCGCCCCAGCCTGACCGTTACGACTTCGTTCCTTGCCATTGCCAGACTCACAGCCAGACACGTCAACACCCCACGGGAGCATCGACATGATCCACATTTCCACCTCGATCAGTGACTTCGCCGCCATGATCGCCGACAACGAGGTCCACACCGTCGAGCTCGCGGCGCCAGACACGCAGGGGCACTTGCGAGGCAAACGCATTCCGGCCCGGCGATTCCTCGACAGCGCCTATGAGTCCGGTGCCCACATTGCTGACGCCATGTTCGTGTTCGACATGCAGAACGACTTGCCCGACAACGAGTTCGTCAACATCGACACCGGTTATCTCGACGCCCACCTCAGTGCCGATGTGGCAACGGGTCGAGTGTTGACCCATCGCCCCGGTTACGCGCTGATGTTCGCTGATGCGGAGAACGAACACGGAGTAGCCCACCCCCTGGCGCCCCGCAGCGTGTTGGCGGCACAGATCGAGCGCTGCCGAGCGGCCGGCGTCGACCCGTTCGTCGCCACGGAGCTCGAGTTCTTCCTGTGCAAGCCGGACTGGTCTCCAGCCCAGGAGCACATTCAGTACAGCTCACTGACCGATGGCCTCGAGTTCGAGCCCGTGTTGCACGCCATGCGTGAGGCCCTGCAGGGGGCAGGCATCGAAGTCGAAGGTTCCAATGCCGAGTACGGGCCCGGCCAGTTCGAGGTCAACACCGGTCCCGCCGACGCCATGCGGACCGC
>CAYGQE010000004.1:6639-169630 GCA_964351995.1 uncultured Acidimicrobiaceae bacterium
AATGGCCCCAAGCGCATTCGGCCCTACACCTTTGCTCCCACGCACGTCACCTGGGGCCTCGACAACCGCACGGTGATGGCCCGGTGTATTGCCGAGTCTGGCTCGAAGGCAAACCGAGTCGAGTTCCGCTCTGCCGGGGCCGACGCCAACCCCTACCTGATCATCGCTGGCATCCTCGCTGCCGGCATCGACGGCATCGAGAAGAAGCTCGACCCCGGCGAGTTGTGCGTCGGCGACATGTACACCAACCCGGGTGACGCTCTGGCGCTGCCGGCGGACCTCGCCGGCGCGATCGCAGCGTTCTCGGGGTCCGATCTGGCGACCCAACTCGGTGACATCTTCTCCCGGAGCTACGTCAGCATCGCTGAGGCCGAGGTGGCACTTGCTGCCGAGCACAGCCCCGAGCCCGATGACGTCAACGACTGGGAACGTGCCCGTTTCATCGAGCACAGCTGAGGCGGGGATGGCCACCACCACACCACCGAGCACACCACCGAGCACACCACCGACTGCTCCGGCTGGCGCTCCAATCGCTCCCGAAGTCACTGATCCGTCGCTGTACCTCGACGGCATTCCTGAAGAAAAGTTCGCCGAGATGCGAGCGACGTCAGGATTGATGTGGCACCCCTATGGCGACGGCGGTTTCTGGGCCGTCACTCGTCATGCCGACATCAAAGAGGTCTCACGGAACTCCGAGATCTTCTCGTCGGCTATCGGCCACACGAACCTCTGGGATTCCGAAGCTGATGCCCTCGAAGCCCGACGTTCGCTGATCGACACCGATGCTCCTGACCACACTCGCTTGCGGCGGCTGATTGCCAAGTCCTTCACGCCGAAGAACGTGCGGGTGTGGGAAGACACGGTTCGCTCGATCACCGCCGACCTCCTGGACGAGTTCGTTGCTTCCGGTGGCGGCGACTGGGTAGAGGACGTGGCCGCCCCACTGCCGATCAGGGTGATCCTCACAATGTTGGGTGTGCCCATCGAGGACGCCGACTATTTGGTGGAGTTGTCCAACTACCTGGTCGAAGGCACGGGCGACCAGCAATCGATCCCGCCGGATGCGTTCGGCAACACCACCGAGTTGCGATTGCTGCCGTTCAACAGTCCCGCCAGTCATGCGCTGTTCGAATACGGCGAGAAGCTGGCCGAGCTTCGGCGAGCGGAACCGAAGGACGATCTGGTCACCACGCTGGTCGAGGCGGCCGGTGAAGAGGGCAATCGTCTCAGCCCTTCGGAGTTTCGCAATCTCTTCCATCTGCTGGTGTTCGCCGGCAACGAGACGACACGTACGGCAATCTCACACGGCGCCATGGCACTGGCCGACCACCCCGACCAGTGGGACCAGATCCGCAGGGCGTTGGCTGACGACGACCGTTCGTTGGTCGACTCTGCGGTCGAGGAGCTCCTTCGTTGGTCGACGCCGGTGCTGCACATGCGGCGGACCACCAGCGAAGCCACCGAGCTCGCCGGCACCCGAATCGAAGCGGGACAGAAGGTCGTCATGTTCTACTGCTCGGCCAACCGCGACGAAGCGGTCTTCGACGATCCCTTCCGGTTCGACATCACTCGCAATGCCGCTGACCAGTTCGCTTTCGGCGGCGGTGGACATCACCTCTGCCTCGGTGCGTTCCTCGCCCGTCTCGAGCTGGTGATCCTCCTGGAGGAAATGGCCAAGCGAAACCTTCGGTTGACCCGCACCAGCGAGCCAGAACGTGCGAGGTCCAACTTCGTTCATGGTGTGCTGTCGGTGGACATCGACGTCGCAATCGATGACGTCGCAATCGATGGTGTGGCGACCGACGAGGTGCCGGCATGAGTAGTTCCGATGTGGTGAAGGTTGCAGTCGATCCCGAGGCCTGCATCGGAGGTGGGCAGTGCGAGATGTTGGAAGACGAGGTCTTCGCTCTCGATGACGACACGATGATTTCCTCCGTGACGGGCTCGGGTGAGCTTCCCCGGGCTCGCGCCGAACTGGTGATCGATCGGTGCCCCGGACGCGCCATCACGATGGTGGAGAACACTGATGGCTGACCTGCAATCGTTTGACAATTGGATCGACGGAGCTGCGGCGGCACCAGCTGTTCGGATGGAAACATCCAGTCCATTCAGCGGTGAAGCGTGGGCGTCGGTGCCTGATGATCCCGCAGCGGTCGACCTCGCTGTGGCTGCGGCCCGTCGAGCGTTGACATCAGGCCCGTGGGCGTCGATGGCGGGTCGCGAACGTGCGGCGCTGATGCGCCGACTCGGCGAACTGCTGACTCGTGACGCCGATGCCCTGGCCCAAGTGGAGACCAGGGACAACGGCAAGATCATTCGAGAGACCACAGCGCAGGCGAAGAGCCTCGAGGGTTATCTCGACTACTTCGCCGGCATGGCGGACAAGATCGTCGGTCAACAGATTCCCAGTCCTTCGCCAGACTTTCTTGTGTACACCGAGCGAGTGCCCGTCGGCGTCGTCGGCGCGATCGTGCCGTGGAACTCGCCGCTGGCGTTGCTGATGTGGAAGCTCGCACCATTGCTGGCCGCAGGCTGCACGGTCGTGGTGAAACCCTCCGACATCACGCCGGTCACAGCGCTGATGCTGGCCGAGCGAACCGCCGAGGCTGGCTTTCCACCCGGTGTCATCAACGTGGTCACCGGTGGCGCCGAGGTCGGAGCGGCCATCACCTCACACCCCGGTATCGACAAGATCACGTTCACTGGCGGGGGCAGTACCGCTCGTCACGTGGCGAGAGCCGCAGCAGAGAATCTCACGCCGATGGTGCTCGAACTGGGTGGCAAGTCACCACAGATCGTGTTTGCTGACGCCGACCCCGAGGCGGCGACCAACGGGCTCTTGGCCGGTATCTTCGCCGCCAGCGGGCAGACGTGTGTTGCTGGCTCTCGGGCATATCTGCACGTTGACATCGCGGACGAGATCATTTCCAGAGTGGTGGCGCGGGCCGGTGAGCTGGTCCTCGGTGACCCATCTGATGAAGCGACCGAGATGGGGCCTGCGGCCTCTGATGACCAGCGAGATCGCATCCTCTCCATGATCGATCGAGCGAGATCCGAAGGCGCAACGATCGCTGCCGGGGGAGTGATCGATCCCGACCTCGGCGGCCGTTTCGTGCGGCCGACGGTGATCACCGATGTCGACAACACGTCGTCGATCGTGCGAGAGGAAGTCTTCGGGCCTGTGCTGTCGGTTCTGACCTTCAGCGACGAAGACGAGGTCGTTGCGCTGGCCAACGATTCTGACTACGCCTTGGCTGCCGGTGTGTGGACCAACGACATCCGTCTCGGTCATCGCATGGCGAAAAACCTCGACGTCGGCACCGTGTGGATCAACACCTACCGAAACGTCAGCTACATGGCGCCCTTTGGGGGCTTCAAGCAATCGGGATACGGCAAAGACAACGGCCTTGAAGCACTCGACGGATTCCTCCAGACCAAGACCGTTTGGGTCGAATTGGCCGGCGCCACTCGTGACCCGTTCGTGATCGGATGATCGGCCAATGACTGCGGCGCCATCACTTGATTTGAACGACGCCCGAAGCTTCGCTGCGGGAATTCCACACGAAGCGTTCGCTGAGATGCGGGCCGCGCCTGGCCTCACCTGGACGCCAGACACTGCAGATCACGGCAAGGGATTCTGGTCGGTCACAAGACACGCCGACCTGGTCGCGGTTTCTCGTGACACCGAGACGTACTCATCAGCAGTTGGTCACATCCAGATCTACGACATCGACGCCGACGCCCTCGACGCCAGAGCGTCGATGATCGACATGGACCCACCAATGCACACCCGTCTGCGTCGATTGGTCAGCTCAGCGTTCACGCCTCGCCATGTGCAGGACTATCGGGTGTCGATCAGGCAACGAGTAGTCGCCGTGCTCGATGCGCTGGAAGCGGCGGGCGGCGGCGACTGGGTGTCGATGGTGGCGGCGCCGATTCCCATTGGTGTCATCTGCGACCTGATGGGCGTGCCCGAGGCGGACCACCAACACCTGATCGAGCTGTCAGACCACCTCGTGGCCGGCACCGGCAACGCTCCGCTGGATCCGACTGCCTACGGCAACACGACCGATCTACGTTTGCTCCCGTTCAACAGTCCGGCGGCGTTTGCCATGTCGGCCTATGCCGATCAGCTGGCCGATCGGCGTCGAGCTGAGATCGTCGAGGGTGTGGCCGGCGATGATCTGGTCACCAAGCTGCTCGAGGCGGAAGTCGATGGTGAGCGTCTGTCGGCAGAGGAGTTCGCGAACTTCTTCCGGCTCATGATCTTCGCTGGCAACGAGACCACTCGGTCCGCCATGGCCCACCTCGCACTGCACTGGCACGAGTTCGCCGAGCAGTTCGAACGAGCTCGGGACGATCGGACGTTGGTTGGGTCGCTGGCCGACGAGGTCATTCGCTACTCGTCGCCGATCCTGTACTTCCGACGAACGGTCACCAAGCCGACCGAGCTCAGCGGCACGCAGCTGGCAGCGGGGGACAAGATCGTCATGTGGTACGCCAGCGCCGACTTCGACCAGGCGATCTGGGAACGGCCGCACGACTTCATTGCCGATCGTCCGGCCGTGCCGCCCCACGTGGCCTTCGGCGGCGGTGGGGCCCACTTCTGCCTGGGCGCTTCGTTGGCTCGGCTCGAGATCGCCGAGCTGATCGACGAGATGCTCGATCGTGATCTGCGCTTCATTTCGTTGGATGCTCCGGTGTTCGTCGAGTCGAACTTCGTGAATGGCATCGAGCACCTGGGAGTGGCCCTGTGAGCCTTCAGCAACTCGATGATGCGCCGGTGGCATCGAGCCGTGCTGCTTCGGTGACCACCTGGCACCAGGCGTGGGCCGACACCGTGCACTTCGTGGGTGATCCGTTCGCCACACTCGACGACGCCAACGTCAACGACGACCTCTTCGCCATGGGATCGATCTACTGCGCCACCTATCGGATTTTGGGTGGAGCTCCGCTCGATGCGCCAGAGCTGCTGGTCGATCTCGACCGAGCTCGCCGCCGAGCGACAGACCAGCGGGAGATGCAGCACCTCGAGGCTCTGAACCAGCTGGCGGCCGGCAACTTCAGCGATGCGGCGGCGACCTGGGACACCCTGCCATCTGGTGACTTCGCTGCTGTTCGGTTCGCCCATGACGTCTACCTCCACGTTGGCGAGGTCGATCGACGAGTGGCGTCGAGCGAACGGGCGATGGCCCATTTCGGCTTGACCACCAGCCGTCCGTACGTTGCCAGCCAACATGCGTTCGCGCTCGAAGAGGCGGGTGCTTACGACGAGGCCGAAGCAATGGCCTGGTCGTCGCTGGACGCTGACCCCATGGAGCTGTGGGCGCTGCACGCGCTGGCTCACGTGTACGAGAGCACCGACGATCAAGACGCCGCCATCAGCCTCCTCGAAGGTCGCGCTGACACCTGGACAGCTCAAGACGGGCTGGCGATCCACATCCACTGGCATCACGCACTGCGCATGATCGTGGCTGGCGAGTTCGATCGGGCGCTGCAACTGTTCGACCGCCTCGAACCCGAAACCACGACGCCGTTCCGGCTCTCGGACGTGTCTTCGCTCCTGTGGCGGTTGGAACACGCCGGCGCTGATGTCGGTGACCGGTGGAACACGGTTGCTGACCGTTTGGCCGAGCGTCCGGAACGCCACGCCAGCGGATTTCTCGACCTGCACATGGCCCTCGCCTTTCAGCGAGTCCCAGATCACGAAGCGGCCTCGGCATTCTTCGATGGCGTGACCGCTTCTCACGCCGACGATCCGTCGGAGAACGGCGACATCTTCCGGAAGGTCGTGACGCCGCTCGTCGAGGCCATCCGCCTGATCGGCTCTGATCCGGCGCAGTCCGCTTCACTCATCGACGGCGTGGCAGATCAATCCCACCGAATCGGCGGGAGCATCGCCCAGCGCGATCTGATCACCATCACCAGGCACGCGCTCGTTTCCCCCATTCACCACGCAGAGGACACCCCATGAGCTGGCAACTGACCCCGGAACAACTCGACCTTCAGGCTCGCGCTCGTTCGCTTGCGACCGAGGTGATCGGGCCGCGAGCAGCAGCGGTCGACGAGGCCGAGCAGTATCCGTGGCCCAACGTCGAGGCGCTACGCGATGCCGGTTTCACTGGTATGACCGTGCCCACTGAGTTCGGCGGCCCCGGCCATTCGTTCCTCGACGCCGTGCTGGTAGTCGAAGAGATGGCCAAGGTCTGTGGTGTCACCGGCCGCATTGCGGTGGAAGCGAACATGGGCGCCATCTCCGCAGTGATGGCCTACGGCACCGAGCAGCAGAAGAAGCTTGCTGCAGACCTCGTGCTGAGCGGTGACAAGCCAGCCATCTGCATCACCGAGCCGGGTGCCGGCAGCTCGGCCTCGATGATGACCACCCGAGCCGATCGCAAAGGTGACACCTACATCATCAACGGCACGAAGCACTGGATCACCGGCGGCACCGTGTCCAAGCTGCACTTGATCTTTGCTCGAGTCTTCGACGAAGAGGGCAACGAAGAAGGCATCGGTGGCTTCCTCGCCATCAGAGACGAAACCCCTGGTCTTCGGTTCGGCACACGCGAGCCCACGATGGGCTTGCGAGCGATTCCGGAGATGGAGGTGATCTTCGAGAACATGGAGATCGATTCCGACATGGTGCTCATGCCTCCGTCGGGGTTCAAGCGGGGCTTCGGCGACCTCATGAATGCGTACAACTCCCAGCGAGTCGGGGCCGGAACCGTCGGCCTCGGTATTGCCACTGGCGCCTACGAGCTGGCGCTCGACTACGTGAAAGAGCGAGAGCAGTTCGACCGGCCGATCGCTGAGTTCCAGGGGGTGCAGTGGACGCTTGCTGACATGTCGGTGAAGCTCGAAGCGGCTCGCAGCCTCACCTATCGTGCGGCCGAGTCTCGGGGCGAAGGTGGCTCGCCGTTCCCTGATGCGGCCATGGCAGCGCAGGCCAAGATCTTCACCGCCGAGGCGGCGATCGGTGTGGTCAGCGACGCACTCCAGCTCTTCGGGGCTGCCGGCTACAGCCGCAACAACCCGCTCGAGCGGATGTACCGAGATGTCCGAATGTTCACCATCGGTGGGGGCACTGCTGGGATCCTCCGCACCGTGGTGGCTTCGCGCATCCTCGACATGCGGCTGCCGCAAACCCGCGGCGGCTACCTGCCCCGCTGACCTCCACTTGGGAGGGGTCGGGTCCTCCCAAGTTCTGGCTATGGCAAGAGAATCCACAGGAGCGTTCTATCGCATGGGATCTGACCCGCTATTCGACTACCACAGGATTTCCTTGGCGGAGTTGGAGTCTGACCCGGACCCCGTTCTGGCCCGGCTTCGAGCCGAGGCACCGGTGTGTTTCGTCGAGTCACTCGACATGTGGCTCGTGACCCGCTGGGACGATGTGGCGTTCATGGAGGACCACCCCGAGGTGTTCTCTGCAGCGACTGAACCGTCCTTCTTGGCCCGTGCGCTCGGACCGAACATGTTGACGACCGATCCCCCCGATCACACTCGGTTGCAGTCGATCATGAAGCCGCCGTTCCAGCCCGGTGGCCGCAGCGGTTCGTTCGTGGTCGACGAGTTGGCGGGGATCGCCGACGGTCTGGTCGAACAACTCGATCCGTCCGGGTTTGATGTGATGGCTGATTACGCCCAACCGTTGGCGTCTGGCGCCTTGGCGACCGTGCTCGGCCTCGATCACCACGGCTTCGAACGAGTCTGGTCGTGGTGCGAGGGTTTGTGCGGTGACATCGCCAACTTCGAGAACGACCCGGCCCTCACAGCAGCGGCCGACGCAACGAAGGCCGAACTGGGCGAGGCGATCCGAGAGCGGATGGCGGGCGTCGACGAAGCGGATGTCTCAGCGATCCAGAGCTTCGTCCGAGGCGGCGCCACCCCAGACGAGATCATCAACAATGTGCGACTGATGATCTCGGGCGGAATCAACGAGCCTCGTGACGGCATTGGGCTGGTGACCTGGGTGTTGCTGAGTCGGCCCGACCTTCGGCGGCGTGTCAACGCCGAACCGGCGAAGCTTCGTCGCCTCATCGAGGAAGTCTTCCGGGTGTTCAGTCCCGTTGGCACCGTGACCCGTCAGACCACCGCTGATGTCGAGCTCGCTGGTGTGACGATTCCAAAGGGAGCACTTGTCGCCGGCGTGTTGCGCTCGGTCAACCTCGATGAGTCGCACTGGACGAACCCCACCGAGATCGACCTCGACCGCCGGGAGGGCAGTCACGCTGCCTTTGCTCTCGGGGCGCATCGTTGCCTGGGGGAGTGGCTCGGCCGTCAAGAAGTTCGAGTGGGCGTCGAGCGTCTGCTGCATCGATTCCCTGCGCTCGAACTCGACCCCGACGCGCCGCCTGTTGCCCTCACCGGTTTCGAGTTCCGCGGCCCAGCCGCACTGCCCGTCCGTCCATAGTTGGGAGGACCCGACCCCTCCCAAGTGGTTTGGGGTGTCAGCAGTTGAACCAGATGTGCGCTTGGCCGGTGCCGGCCACGGCTTCGTAGTCGCCGAACTGCTGACCGGTGAGCGTGCATTCGGTGCCGCCGAGGGCGCCGATCATGGTGAGGTAGTGGCCGAACTTGCCCTCGGGAGCGTGCTGGCGGAACTCGGGGACGAAGTCGAGCACGGCAGCGTGGTCGCCGGCCTTCAGCGCCGCGATCACGTGTCGATCCGCTGCTGCGGCCTCGGGTGTCCGCACATGGAGGTCAGGATCAGCGCCTTCGTGATCGCGAAACTCGCGAAGCGGCCAGAATCGATGGCTCAGCCCGCCGCTGGCCAGGATCACCACTCGCCGGTCGACCGCAGCGATGGCTTCGGCCAGGAGTTGGCCGTACAACAGGAAGTCTTCGGGCTCGCCGGTTTGGCAGATACTCGAAGAGATCCACCGCTCGTTGCCCTGAAGGAAAGGCAGCAGGTTCAGGGTGGGGTAGTGGACAGGCAGGTACGGATCATCGATGGCGGTGATCCACGTGTCGTCGCGGCCATCGGCGGTCGCCGCCCACGCTTCGGCGAGCTCGCGATCGCCCGGGATGTCGTAGGGCACCTGCGACATGCCGCGCGGCAACTCCTCAGACGTGTACGTTCCCGCTCGGTGATCGTGGCTGGTGACGATGTGCTCGATGGTGGTAGCCCAATGCGAATCGATGACAACCACGGTGTCGGCGTGCAGCGGCGCCAGCTTCTCGGCCTTCATGGCGTGGAGACCAGCGAACAACGTGGTGTCCTCGCCGTTGTTCATGGCCCGGCGATCTTCCTCGGGTAGTACGAGCGTCGGCACGTGGCTGACCAGCGCTGCTCCAACGATCTCACCCATCAGTGCCTCCTCGGACCACCTTCACGGGCATCTCTTTGATGCCGGCGATGAAGTTCGACCGTAGGCGCTTGATGTCGCCTGCTGGTTCGAGTCGGTCGACTCGCTTCATCAGCTCTTCGAACACCAGGCGAACCTCCATCCGCGCCAGCCACGCACCGAGGCACAGGTGGGGCCCGTTGCGGCCGAACGTCATGTGATCGTTCTGGGCCCTCGCCAGGTCATAGCGATATGGGGAACTGAACGCTTCAGGGTCGTGGTTGGCGGCGTTGAACCAGATGACGACCTTGTCGCCGGCCTTGATCTGCTTGCCCCGCATCTCGACGTCCTTCGTGGCGGTACGGCGGAAGTGCATCGTGACCGAGCTCGTGCGCAAGACTTCGTCGACAGCGGTCGGCGTGAGTGAAGCATCGGCCTTCCAGGCCTCCCACAGCTGCGGGTGTTGCATGAAGCTCCACATGCCATGGGTCATCGTGTAGCGAGTGGTGTCATTGCCAGCGGCCACGAGCAAGGTGAAGAAGTTGTTGAACTCGAGATCGGTCAACGGCTCGCCGTCGGTGGTGGGTTCGAGCAGCTGCGAGATCACATCGTGGCCGGGGCACTGGCGGCGATCCTCAGCCTGACGTTGCGCATATTTGAAGATCTCGATCGAGGCCGGGGAGCGGAACGGCACCATGCGGTACTCGTCGGTGTCGGTGAGGTCCACCGGGAACTCGGTGAAGTCCGGATCGGTGTTGCCGAGCAGTGCGTCACCCCAGGCCACCAGTTGGCGGCCGTCGTCATCGCTGGTGCCCAGCAACCGACCGAGCATGCGCATCGGAAGCTCTTCAGCGATGTCGTGGACGAAATCGAAGGTGTCTTTCTGAATGGCTCGGTCGATGACCTCAGCAGCCAGCGCCCGGATTGGATCTTCGTAGGTCTCGACGGTTCGACGAGTGAAACCCTTGCTGACCAAGCGGCGGAGGCGAGTGTGGTCTGGTGGATCGAGCTCCATCATCGTGAGGCGGGCCTTGGTCTCCTCGTCATCCATCTCTTCGAGGCGGATGCCCTTGCTCGAGGTGAACGTCTCCACATCTCGGCTGACCGCGAGTGCATCGTCGTAGCGAAGGATCGACCAGAAGCCAGACCCGTCAGCCTCTTCGGTCCAGTGAACGGGATCCTCGGCTCGAAGCCGATCGAACGTTGCGTACGGCACGCCATTGACGTACGTGTCGTGGCTGGTGATGTCGGCGTCATCGGGGCCGAGCTCACGGACATATGGATCGGCGAAGGTCATGGAACAACCCTAATCGTTTGGTACCGAACGATTCAACAGCTCCTTGCAGAGCTGATCTATTCGCCTGTGGCGTTCTTGATCACGATGCGAAGAAGCCTGGCCAACTCACGCTGCTCTTGTTTCGTGAGCCCGTCGACCATCTCGAGTTCGAACCCGTTGAACTTGGGAAACAGTTCGCTGATGGTTTCGTCGCCGGTAACGGTGAGCCGAACCATGACCTTGCGCTTGTCTTCCGCCACTCGGTGCCGTGCAACCAAGTCGCGTTTTTCGAGTGTGGTCAACATGCCGGTGAGTGTTCCCTTGGCCAGACCGCATTCGTCGGCGAGGCGGGAGGTCGGCATGTCGCCCCACACCCACAGGACCCACAAGATGGTCAGCCCGCCCCACGACAGTTGGTACTCGGCCAGCACATCGCGCTCGGCTTCGCCCCGGACCGCAGCAGCAGCGCGGTAGATGTTCGAGATCGCCATGTTCGAGTCGAACTCGAGGTCGTGGTCGGCGAGCCTGGCGCGGACCTCTCGCTCAGCGACGAGATAGTGCTCATCGCCAGCGCTGTGGTCCATTCCTGCCTTGTCTGGGTCTTGCGCTTGCTCTGTCATGGGTTCTGATCGATTCTCTTGCAAGCGATATTGTTTGGTACCAAACTAACGGAAGTCATCTGGGGGGATGACCCGCTCATGATCGAAGTCTGCACCGTAGTTCTCGAGGCTGAAACCACAGAAAGTGACACTGGACGATGACCGAGGCTGGCCAGGCAATTGTCGGAGGCGTGCCGGTCCGGACCGGGCATCTGATCGGTGGTGAATGGGTCAACTCGGAAACCACGTTCGAGACTCGTTCACCGCTCGACTGGGATGCTGGACCCCTCGCCAACGTTGCGAGAGGCGACGGCGCAAACGCCGATGCCGCGGTCACCGCCGCGGTCAACGGTTTCGCGACATGGTCGAGTTTTTCGGTTGGCGAACGGGCTGACGTGCTCTATCGGTTGGCCGATCTGATCGAAGCCAACACCCACGAGATCGCCACCGTCGAGTCACTCGACATGGCGTTCTTGCTCGACTCGATGAAGCAACGACTCGTCGGTCGAGGTGCCCTCAACTTCCGGACCTACGCCGACCTGATCGTCGCTCACGAAGAGCGGTCGTGGGAAGCGAAGAACATGCAGAACGTCGTGCAGCGCATGCCGGCCGGTCCTGCGGTCATCATCACGCCATGGAATGCGCCGTTCATGCTCAGCACGTGGAAGCTCGCGCCCGCTCTGGCCGCTGGCAACTCGGTCATCCACAAACCGGCCGAGTGGTCGCCGCTCTCGGCGGCCCTCCTCGCCGATCTCACGATCGAGGCTGGTTTCCCGGCCGGTGCCTACAACATGGTGCAGGGCATCGGGGAAGAGGTTGGTGCTGCACTGGTCGCTGACCCTCGGGTCGCTCGCATTTCCTTCACCGGTTCGCCTGAAACGGCTCGCCACATCGGTCGGGCGGCAGCTGAGAACATCGTGCCGTTCACCGCCGAGCTTGGTGGCAAGGGGCCACTGCTCGTGTTTGCCGACAGCGATCTGGATGCCGCAGCCCATCGTGCGGCATGGCAGTTCGATGACTCCGGGCAGGTCTGCCTTGCCGGCACTCGTCTCTTGGTCGAGGCATCGATTCGAGATGAGTTCTTGGCCAAATTTCACGAACATGCGGACGGCCTCGTGCTCGGCGACAGTCGTGAAGCAACCACTGACCTCGCGCCGATGGTTCACCCGGAACATCGGGCCGCCGTGCACGGGTTCGTGGAACGAGCCAGAGCCAACGGCGACACCATCGTGCGGGGCGGCCACATGGTCGAGGGGTCGCTGCACTACGAGCCCACGCTGATCGAGCCAAAGTCGAACGACAGTGAGGTGGTCCAGCGCGAGATCTTCGGACCGGTCTTGACCTTCCAGACCTTTGCCGATGAGGCAGAGGCCATCGAGTTGGCCAACAGCACGCAGTACGGGCTGTCTGCCATCGTGTTCACCGGGTCAGCCGAGCGTGCCGACCGGGTGGGTCGAGCGCTGCGGGCGGGATTGGTGTGGGTCAACACGTTCCTGGTTCGGGACCTGACGGCGCCGTTTGGTGGCATCGGGATCAGCGGCATGGGTCGAGAGGGCGGCGACCATGCGCTTGACTTCTACTCTGACCTCAAGTCCATGATGATGCTCAACGGCACGGTGAGCTAGTGCGTGTACCACTTCAAGCAGTCCCGATAAGCGAAAGAAGCCGATCATGATTCCCAAGCTGTTGCATCCCTACGCCAAGCCAGCCAAGGACAGCGCCGACTTCCGGCATCTCGTGCGAAGCGAGGGCGTGCGGCTGTGGGACGACAAGGGCAACGAGTACATCGATGGACTCGGCAGTCTCTGGTACTGCCAGGTCGGTCATGGCCGATCCGAGATCATCGATGCCGTGACCGCCCAGATGCACGAGATGCTCTACAACTGCTTCGACCCGTGGGCGAACGATGTTGCCGAAGCAGCTGCCGCTCGCATCGCTGCGGTGTCTCCTCACCCCGATGGTCGGGTCTTCCTTGCGTGTTCGGGTTCCGAGGCGATCGACTCGGCCTTCAAGATCACTCGTCTGCTGCCTCAGTTGCGGGGAGAGACCGATCGGCAGATCATCTTGCGGCGAACTCGTGGTTACCACGGCGTCGCTGGCGCAGGCACCTCGCTGCAGGGCATCGCTCCCAATCGCGAGGGTTGGGGCGAACTCATGCCGCACATCATCGAGATCGATCCGGATGACATCGAGTCAGCGGCGCGGGCCTTCGCCGAGTATGGCGACAAAATCGCTGGTGTGCTGACCGAGCCGGTCCAGGGAGCGGGCGGCGTGTTCCCTCCGCCCGAGGACTACCTGCGTCGGCTGCGCGAACTGTGTGACCAGCACGGTGCGCTCCTCATCTTCGATGAAGTGATCTGTGGCTTCGGCAGAACTGGCGAGTGGTTCGGCGCGCAGACCTACGGTGTCACGCCTGACCTGATGACCTTCGCCAAGGGGGTCACCAGCGGTTATCAGCCGATGGGTGGCGTGATTCTCTCCCGGGCGGTCTGTGCCCAACTCGAAGCCGATGCCGACTACGTATTCCGCCACGGGTTCACCTATAGCGGACACCCTGCTGGCGCCGCCGCAGCCATTGCGAACATCGACATCATCGAACGCGATGGCCTGGTCGACCGAGCGAAGATGATCGGCGAGCGATTCTCGAAGGGTCTCCAAGCGCTGACATCTGACGGCAACTTGTCTGGCTATCGCGGGGTTGGCGCGTTGTGGGCGGCCAAGCTGGCCGAGGGTACGGAGTATCCCGAGACGGTCGCGGTGCGAGACGCCATGCTCGACTTGGGTGTGGTCTGCCGTCCCATCGGCGACAGTCTGGCGTTCTGCCCGCCGCTGGTGATCGAAGACGCCGACATCGACAAGATGCTCGATGTTCTCGCTGCTGCCACGGCTGCTTGACGATCTGACAACAACCGTCGCGCGTCAGCGAGCAGGATCGTCAGCGAGCAAGATCGTCAGCGATCGTGGGTTGATTGGTGTCGACGGGTAGCCACAGGCTGACCACGGTGCCGACCACCGGGTGTGGGTCGACGCTACATGTGCCGCCGTGCTCGAGCGCCCGGGCCTTCATCGCTCGGATTCCCAGATGCCCGGACTGATGCTGGAGCTCGCTGGTGGTGACACCCCTGCCGTCATCGTGGATGATCGATCTGATGCCGCTGTTGTGGTTGGACAACGAGATGGTGATCGTCTCGGCCTTGCCGTGGATCACGGCGTTGGTGATCGCCTCTCGGGCGACGAGGAACATGATTTCGAAGGCTCCGGTTGGAAGCGCCGACTCGGTCTGGTCGACGACAACGAGTTGTCTGCCAAAGAGCAACGTGCCGAGCGATCGATCGAGAGCGAGGCCCAGCTCGCCGATCGAGCTTGGTAGAGGACTCAATGCGCTGTCGGAACTCTCGACCGATTCCAGCGCCGCCGACAGTGCCAGTCTGATCTCACGAACTGCATCAGATGCAGAACTGCCGTACTCGAACTGTTGGATCTGATCGATGAGCGACGCACATCGAGCCAACGGCTGCTCGAGTCGTCGAATCGAGGCCTCGACGGCAAGGTGTCGGGTCAGGTTCAGATCCGTCAAGGCGGACTGGTAGAGCTCGTCGAGCAACACGATGTCGGTGACGTCCTCGGCGGCGATGAGGAGACCCTCCCAGCGTCGGTCATTGCTGAGGCGTGGCGACATGGTCAGATGTACCAGTCGTGGGTTGTTGGCAACGTCGGTGCGACGCCAATGGGACTCGACGAACTCCCCAGTTTTGAGACGTTCCAAGATGCTCTCGAGATCGTCGATGGCGCCGACCTCGAGAATCGACGTGCTCGACACCCCGACCAGATCACCCCCGGAAATCCCCGCCATCTCTGGCAACGCCGTGCTGGCAAACCAGACCCGCATCTTGTCGTCGAGTTCGATCATTCCTCCCGGCGCCTGCTCGACGATCTGGCACCACGCTGCGTCGCTGAGTGGCGGGAGCGACGCAAGGTCATTGTCCTGCGCGAGCTGATGAAGTTGGGTCGGCGGTTCGTGGTCCGGCAAGCGCATCGGGGCGGGATCTGCGAGTTTGGGGATCCACATCGAGAAGGTGCGGAGATTGTTCTCGTCGAGATCTTGGACCAACGTGCCGCCGAGCGCGTGAGCGTGGTGAACGGCCGTTCGGAATCGAGTCGCTCGTTGTCCGATGAACGTCGCCGGAGGACCAGAGGGAACGGTGACGATGACTCGTTCACCTCCGTCTTCGTCGGTCAAGCGGACACTGAGCGTTCGCGCACTTCCTGGCTCACGGATGGCCCGGATCGCTTGGTAGATGAGCACGAACGCCGCCTGCGCTTCAGCCAAACCCGACGGCTGCGTTCGTTGGTCCTGGATGTGAACGTCGATCGCTGTGCCAATGAGAATCGGATCGATCCAGCTCTCGAGTCGCTCGCTCCATGTCTGTTCGATCGTCGGAGCGAACTCTTCGATCACCTCCCGCAGCGTCGATGACACGTCGGACACCGAGCGCTGGAGCTCCGCTGCCTCATCGGTTTTGCTCATGCCCAGCCGGAAGACCAAGGCAGCCATCAGCTGAATCGGTCCGTCATGCACCGCTCGGCTGACGTTGCGGCGACGCTTGTTCTCGACTTCGGTCAACTCGGCCATCGTGTGTCGGAGACGGTTGAGTCGTCTGCTCGTGGCGCTGATGTCGATGGCGAAGACAACAGCGGCAAGATCTCCGCCGAGTTCTGATGCTGGAGCAATCGTCACTCGGTACCACTTCTTTCCGCCAGCTGCGGTCACCAGTTGCTGTTCGAACTCGATCCGCTCGCCAGCGTCGAGGTGGGCAAGGAGCCGCCGCGGGTCATCCTCGGCCAGTGCCTGGATCACGTGCTGAACGGCGTTGCCGATGAGTTGGCTGGGTTTGCCGAGCGCAGGAAGGAAGCCGTCACCCACGAAAACGAATCGGTGATTCGTGTCGATGACAGCGATCCCGCCGCGGAGCGTCTCGACGAGTTCGGCCCACGACCGAGCAGGGGTGGTCATCGTGACCGTCGTTCGGCTTCTTGCCCGGGATGGCCGTGGAGTCGCACGGCTCTTTCAAACGAGCTTCGTTTGAGGTGAGGAGCAACGCCGGTTGTGGCCAAGCGGCACCCTAGCTCGGTCCCCGCCGTCGGGCGATTTCCGCCCGACTTCAGCGTTGACAACCGCCAGTTCAGACTCGGGCGTTTGGATAGAGCCGGAGGAAGTTCTCGCTGCAGAACTTGGTCATGGTGTCGTCGCTGACCCCGGCGAGGTGCTTGTCGAACTTGCCGATGGGGTCTCGGCCGCCTTCAACGTGGGGGTAGTCGCTCGAAAAGAGGTAGAGGTCGTCGTTGGAGTGTTCGATCAACTCGGCGACCGGCTCGTGGGGGAATGGGGTGAACCCCATTTGCTGGCTGATCTGCTCCGACGGCTTGCGGCCGAAACGGACCGACTCGTCGACCCGGCTGTAGATCTTGGTGATGGCATCAAGACGCTTGAGCATCTCGGGAACCCAACTGGCGCCGAGTTCGACGCAGGCGCCTCGAAGGTTCGGGTTGCGCTCGAAGACGCCGTCGAGCACAAGCATCGACACGAAGGTCTCCGGCACCTGATGCATGAGGGCCGCGTCCTTGGTGCGAACGTTCTCGCCGCCGCCCATCCAGTCCTTGACAGCGGCGCGGCCGTTGTTGGTCCAAGACTTCATGGCCTGGAGCGGGGAGCCGCCGACGTGCAGGAGAAAGGGAAGGCCAGCGTCGGCCAGCTTGGCCCAAAAGGGATCGAGGTCGATGTGGCCGGGGGCGAAACCGATGGGTGCTCGATGGGGTACCCAGACCGATTCGAGGCCGTTGTCGAGGGCCCAATCGACCTCGGCGATGGCTCGAGCCGGATCATCGAGCGGGATGACGGCCACGCCCATCAGGCGATCGTCGTCGGCGCAGAAATCGGCCATGTGACGGTTGTGGGCTCGCACGGCGGCGTAGCGAAGAGCCGGGTCGGTTCGCGAGCTGGGGTGGAAGGGAAGCACCACGCTGTGGGTGGCGAACACGAGTTGCTTCTTGAAGCCGAGCATGTCCATCGCCACCGAGCGGTCGGCCTTGTCGAACGCTCCGAGTGCCTGGATCTCCTTGGAAGACTCGATCAGGCGATCGCCGAGTGCGACCTGGGCCTGCACGTGCTCTGCCGAGTGGCGTCCGCCCTGCTCGACGATGACGGCGACTTCTTCGTTGCTGACCAGCGAGGCGTCGTAGTTGACTTCGGGGATGTCGTCGCGGAACTCGGGGTCGGCGTAGTCCTTGAGGAAGTTCGGCAGCTCCATGATGTGGCTGTCGGCGTCGTAGTACGGGCGAGTGTCGGGTGCGTAGGTCATGCGAGCATCTCCAGGTCGGGGCCGTCGTCGACGCTAGTTCGTTGCGGCGACTCGTACCGCAACGACCCGGCCGGCTGCGCCGAGCAGCAGCGTCGCTCCACCAGCGATGATGGCGCTCGGCGGGAGCGAGAAGATCAGCACGCCACACCCAACCAGCCCGACCCAGGCCAGACCCGGCGACCATCGCCGCTGGCTGGGTTCGAGCGTGAGGGCGGCCGCATTGGTGATTGCGTAGTACGTCAGGATCGCAACCCCAGACACAGCGATCGCGCTCCTGATCTGCAAGGCGAGCACGAGAGCGATGGTCACGGCGGCGACGGTCAACTCGGCCCGCAGCGGGAGTGATCGCTTGGTGTCGATGTGGCTGAACCATCGCGGGAGTTCACCGTTTCGCGCCATGGCCAAACCGGTACGGCTGATGCCGGGGATCAAGTTCAGCAGCACGCCGAGCGATGCGATGCCAGCCCCGATGCCGACGATAGGGCCCAGGCTGGAGGACGCAGTCTCGGCGACGAGACGGAGCGGCGCGGCACTCTCGGCCAGTTCGGCGGTGGTCACCGTTCCGAACGTCGTGACGGCGACAACCAGGTAGATCGCGAGGACACCGAGCAACGCACGGGGAACGGCCTTCGGAATGGTGATCTCCGGCTCTTTCACCTCCTCGCCGAGCGTGGCGATGCGGGCATAGCCAGCGAAGGCGAAGAACATGAAGCCGGCAGCTTCGAGCACCCCTCCGATGCTGGTGTCGATGGGATTCAGTCGATCTGCGGAGAAGTCGCCACCTGTCCAGCCGGACACGACGACGACGGCGAGCGCGGAGAGCGAGACCGCGAGCAGCGCACGCGTGACGGTGACCGTCCGAGACAGCCCACCGATGTTGACCGCCGTGATCGCAACGATTGCGCCAACGGCAAGGAGGCGCTGCTGTTCCGGCCAGAGGTACGCGCCCACCGTCAGCGCCATCGCGGCGCACGACGCCGTCTTGCCGACGACGAACCCCCATCCGGCGAGGTGGCCGATTGCCGGGGAGAGCTGCCGCCGACCGTAGAGGTAGGTCCCGCCAGACTCGGTGTGAATTGCTGCGAGTTGGGCGGATGAAGTGGCGTTGCAAAGCGCCACGACACCGGCAATCGCGAGAGCAATCAGCGTGCCGTTCCCGGCGGCCGACGATGCTGGCGCCCATGATGCGAACACGCCGGCCCCGATCATCGAGCCGGCGCCGATGATCACGGCATCGCTCACGCCGAGTTGTCGTTGCAGTTGGCCAGACATGCCGTCCGCAGTATTCCAGGTTCGTGGTCATGCACGCCAACAGTCATCGACGAACAACAGTCATCAACGAGCACAGAGCCGCTACTCCGGGGCGAGTGCATGCCATAGGGTCAGCAGATGCGTGTCGCTGCCGTCCAACGTCCTCCGGTCTCTTTGACCGAGAGGCCACGCTTGGGCGGGTCGTCGACACGTTGGCTGAGGCCGCTGCCGGGGGCATCGATCTACTGCTGATCTCGATCTCGAGCTCGTTCGCCAAGCGCGGTACAACTTCGATGCGACCGGTCACGACAGCCGACCCGACGTGCTGCAACTCACGGTGGACCGGCAGCGGCGTGACCCAGCGGTTTTTCTGGATTGAGACCTGGCTCGCCACGAGTTGGGAGGACCCGACCCCTCCCAAGTCTTGGTCAGCTGGTGCGGATGGGTTCGACGACAGAGATGTAGTCGATCAGGCGGCAGGCGATCTCGAATGCGGCGTCGGGGTCTTCCTGGAGGTCGTCCGCCTCGGGCCACACCTCGCTCAGGCGTCGCCAAGAGTCCCGGCCGTAGAAGGTGTCGAGTTCGGCTGGTTTGCCCAGCTCCTCTCGCCACAGCTTGGTCTTTGCCTCGAGCCGGTCGGCGACGGCTTGATTGGCTGGTTCGTCGCTGTGTTCGGCGTGGAAGCCGACTTCGAGAACGGCCCCGTCGAGGTTGGCGTAGCGCCCCGGCATGATCTGTGCTTCGTAGTGCTCTCGGGTTGGCTTCTCGGTGTCGAACCAGACCTTGACGCCTCGCCGGTGCGATCGAACCCGTACCTGGCCGACGCCGTCAGGCACCATCGTGCGCACCAGTTGCCCCACCTCGGCAAAGAGGTGAGCTTCGATGCGATCAGACATGGGCGCCAAGCTACACGGGAACCCGAGAGGCACGCCGTGAGAGACTTCGCCAGTCCAACGCCGTCACGGTGACACCGCCCGAACCAACAGCAAAGCCCCCGGTTGGAAGCCGGGGGCTCGGGTGCTGCAAGTTCTTGAGCTGCGTCGCGGCCAGGTGGCCGATCCAGATCAGAGAATGCGGAGGGGCATCTCTCGTGGTCCACGGATCTGGCCGACCGACCAGCGGGTATCGCCAGCGAGTTCGAAGTCGGGGAAGCGGTTCAGGAATTCCTGGATCGCGATCTTGAGCTCGAGGCGGGCCAGGTTGGAACCGAGGCAGCGATGAATGCCGAGGCCGAAGGCGGCGTGGCGGTTCTGCTCACGATCGATGACGAACTCGTCGGCTCGTTCGAACTGCTCTGGGTCATGGTTGGCTGCCGGGAACGGCAGGAGGATCCAGTCATCTTGCTTCATCGGGCAGCCATGGAAGTCGGTGTCTTCGGCAACAAGGCGAGCCATCGTCACCGGCGCATAGAAGCGAAGGAACTCCTCCAGAGCGAAGTCGAACTGCTCGGGGTTCTCCTGGAGGTGCTTGCGGTCCTCCGGGTGTTGGGCAAGGTGCCAGATCGACGAACCGATCGACGACCACGTGGTGTCGATGCCAGCCACGAGAAGAAGGATGATCGTGCCCCGCACGTGCTCGGCCTCGAGCTTGTTGCCGTCGAGTTCCATGTCGAGGAGGTAGCTGATCAGGTCGTCGCGAGGGTTGTCGACGTGATCCTGGATGTGCTTGTCGAGATACTCGTCGAGCGGGTTCTCCTCGTCGGTGACGACCTTGTCTCGAGGATCGAGGTTGATCTGCTCGAGGATGCGGTGGACGATCTCACGGAAATAGTCGTCGTCCTCGGCTGGAAGGCCGAGCATCCGGCCGATCACAGCGACGGGAATGTGCTGGGCGTACTGAATCGCTCCGTCGATGATGCTGGTGCCCGGCTCGAGGTGGCCCATGTCATCGAGAAGCTGGACGCAAAGATCACGGATCTCTTGTTCGAGCTGAGCGATCTTCTTCGGCGAGAACGCGGGGAGCAGCATGCGCCGAGCCATGTTGTGGAACGGTGGATCGCTGGTGATCGGGGGAGCGACGCCGATGGGAGCCGGAAGTGCGAGGTCGCCGGGCCGGGTGTGGCTGACCACGACCGAGCGGCTGGTGAACCGATCGGTGTCATATGCGATCTCGTTGACGGTCTCGTGGGTGATCGGGGCCCACATGCCGCCGTAGCGCTCGGTGTGGGCGACGGGGCAGCCGCTCTCGCGGAGCTCCTTCCAGATCTCAGGGGCCACGGGGTTGTACGCAGGATCAGCGTGATCGAAGTCAGTGGCGAAGTCAGACACCGGGCCGTAGTCGGCGGCGTTGTACGGCGTGCGTTCCCACGCATCAGCGCCCTCGGGCGTGTCTTTCAGGATGGGCAGCACGCGAGCGGGCGGCTGCGCAGGATCTGTATCGGACTGGCTCGGCATCGTGTCGGTCACGGGGTCTCCCTTACGGTGTATGGGCACCGTAGGCGAGACGACTCCCCAAGACAAGGGCTGAACGAACCATTTGGGGGCCGTGCTGGGATCAGTCGAGTTCCATCTGATGTGCGTTGATGACCTCGGCGTACCACTCGGCGCTCTTCTTGGGAGTCCGCTCTTGTGTCGCGAAGTCGACCTCGATGATGCCGAATCGGGGCCCGTAGCCCCAGGCCCACTCGAAGTTGTCGAACAACGACCACACCAGGTAGCCCTCGACCGGACAACCGTCGGCGATCGCACGGTGAACTTCAGCAAGGTGATCGCGGATGTAGGCGAGCCGGTCATCGTCGGCGACGCGACCGTCCTCTCTGGCTTCGTCTGGCATTGGTGCGCCGTTCTCGGTGATGAGGAGGCTGGGGAAGTCGTAGCGATCGTGGAGATCACGCAGCAGCCAGCCGAGCGATGGCGGGTGAACCTCCCAACCCATCGTGTTGCACGGCGTTCCCTCGGGCAGTTCGTAGCTGTCATCGGCCGAGACGAAGCTGCGGGTGTAGTAGTTGATGCCCAACAGATCGATCGGCGCTGAGATGATCTCGGGGTCGCCGTCGACGACCTCGGATTGGTCCCATTGGTAGAAGGTCGAGGTGTCCTCGGGGTAGCCGCGCCCGGCGAGCGGATCGATGTACCAACGGTTCTCGAGGTTGTTCTGATGGTGCGCGGCCTCGACATCAGCCTCGTTGTTGGTCGCTGGAGCGATCGGGGTGAAATTCAACACGATGGCCAGTCGAGCTTCGGGAGCTGCTGCCCGCACCCGCTCGCCGGCGAGACCGTGGGCCAGCATCAGATGGTGTGACGCGGCGAAACCTTCTGCTAGCGAGGTGTGCCCAGGTGCATGCTCGCCGGTGACGTAGCCGTGGTTGGCCGAAACGAATGGCTCGTTCAGCGTGGTCCACGTCGAGATTCGATCACCGAGTCGATCGATCACGGCCGAGCTGTAGTCGGCGAAAGCGAATGCGGTGTCACGGTTGGTCCAACCGCCCTGGACTTGGAGGCACTGCGGAAGGTCCCAGTGATAGAGCGTTGGGTAGGGAGTGATACCGGCTTCGAGAAGCTCGTCGACCAAACGATCGTAGAAGTCCAAACCTGCGTGGTTGATCGCACCGACCCCATCGGGCACGACTCGTGTCCACGCAACGGAGAAGCGGTAGGCGCCAAGTCCGAGACTCTTCATGAGCTGGACGTCCTCGGTGTACCGCTCGAAGTGTTCGCAGGCCTGGTCCCCGTTGGTGCGGTCCATGATGCGCCCATCCTCGCGGCAGAACACATCCCAGATGCTGTCGGACTTGCCGTCGGCAGCTGGCGCACCCTCGATCTGGTATGCGGAGGTAGCGGCTCCCCACGTGAAGCCTTGCGGGAAGACCAGCGGTGAGTTGGATGTTGCGGAAGTGGTCACGTGAGCGGCCTTCTGTCGAGTTCGACGTGTGGGTTACAAGCGGTCCATCTCTGACATCGATGTCGAATGAACGCGCTTGCAGAAGCTATCAGCGCAGCCTGGCGTCGGCGGATGGTGTCGGTGGCCAATTCGTGCCCAGGAGCGGGGGTGGTCTGCGTCGACGTTTCATGGCTGTCGCGCTCCGCGTACTCTTCACCCCATGTGTAGACGGGTGTCATGCAAGCAGTGTGCAAAGCCAACGTGGGCTGGTTGCGGCGCTCACGTGGAACAGGTCCTGGGTGACGTCGCGCCAGCAGATCGATGTCAGTGCACCACGGAGGACAAGCCTGGTCTTCTCCGTCGGCTGCTGGGTCGGTGACGTCGGTTGATCACATCGGGACCTCACCGCTGATCGCCTTTGTCGTCGGGTTGGAGCAGCTCGCTTGGAAGACGTCGACCATCCTGATGCTCGATGCAGTGAACAAGGCGGCGGAAGCTCGGGGTACTGGCTTGATGCTGGTCGTCGACACGTCGACGCCGAGCCAGGCACTACGGAATTTTGCTGCTGACGGACGAGTCTCTGGGGTGCTCGTTCGAGCACAAGCCGCTGACCAACGCTGGGTGCGAGAGTTGGCCCAGAGCGTGCCGACCGTCATGATCGGTGCCCACAACGAGGTGCAAGGTCCTCACGTGGTCGAGATCGAGAACGTCGAGTCGACGGCTTCTCTGGTTGGCTCGATGCTCGACGCCGGCTGCAAGCGCCTCGCCATGGTCGCTGGCCCTGGCGACCGCGTCGATGCCGATGACCGCATGGAGGGATTTCGCCTTGCCCATGTTCAGCGTGGCCTCACCGTCGACCCAGCGCTGGTTTTTCCTTGCACGTATCGCCGGCAAGAGGCCTTCGTGCTCACCGACTCGGTCTTGGATGCCAAGCCCGATGGCATCTTTGCTGCCAATGACGAGATGGCTCGCGGCGTCATCGAACGTGCAGGGCAGCGGGGGGTGCAGATTCCAGAGGATCTCATGGTCGCGGGGTTCGACGGCGCCGGTGACGCCGCTGTCGCCAGCCCGGATCTCGCCACGGTTCGCACACCATGGGATGCGCTGGGTGAAATTGCGGTCGAGACCCTGCTCGGGCTGATCAGCGGAATCGACATGCCACTCGAACGGCTTGTCGACCCCGAAGTCCACCTCGGTGCAACGGTGGCGCCGAGCGGTTTGTCGTCAGTGCCGGCGGGAGCGGAACACTCGCTCAGTCGTGTTGTTCCCGAAGGTCCCGCTTGAGGATCTTGCCCGAGGCGTTGCGGGGCAGTGCCTCGGTGACGATCGTGATGATCGACGGCACTTTGAAACTGGCGACGCGCTCGCCCATGAATCGCTGGAGTTCGCCCGCCTCGAGCGTTTCACCGGCCTTCACCATGACGTGAGCAGCGACTTCTTCACCGAGGCGTTCGTGCGGCACACCGTAGACAGCGCACTCATAGACCGACGGGTGTTCGTAGATTGCTGCTTCGACCTCGGCGCTGTAGATGTTCTCGCCACCTCGTAGGACCATGTCCTTTGCCCGGTCGCTGATGTAGACGAAACCCTCGTCGTCGAGGTGACCGAGATCGCCAGTGCGAAGCCATCCGTCGACGATCGTCTCCGCCGTTGCTTCCGGGCGGTTCCAGTAGCCGCGAATGAGATTTGGGCCCCTGAACCAGATCTCGCCGGTTTCGCCCACGGTGAGCGTGTTGCCTTCTGGGTCGGTGACCTTCAGGTCCATGATTGGGACGGGCCGACCGGTCGAGGTGGGGTGGCTGATGAAGTCGTCGCCAGCGTTCTGTGGTCCGTAGGCGTTGGTCTCGGTCATGCCGTAGCCGAGGCCGGGTCGGCCACCGGAGAAGTTGTCATCGATGCGCTTCACGAGCTCGGGTGGCATCGGAGCACCGCCGCCGCCCACCGACTTCAGCGACGACGTGTCGCGCTCGGCGAATGTCTTGGCTTCGAGGAGGTCCCAGCTCATCGTGGGAACGCCGACGAAGTTCGTGACCTTCTCTTGCTCGATCAGCTCGAGCGCCCGGTCGGGATCCCATCGGTGAGTCATGACCAGCTTTGCACCGCTGACGAACGATCCGAGCATGACGGGTACGAGACCCGTGACGTGAAAGAGGGGCACGGGAAGCATGAACACGGTGGGGTTCACGGGGGCGTCGGATGGCTCTGGTTCGCGGACGGCGCCCACGGCGGCTCGAGCAGCGAACGCCATCAAGGCGTTGAGCAATGCACGATGAGTGCTGACGGCGCCCTTGGGGCGGCCCGTGGTGCCGGAGGTGTACAGGATCGTGACGTCGTCATCGGGATCGATGTCGATCTCGGGCATCGTGGAGCCCTCGACGACCACGTCTTCGAGCCGGGTGACTCCCTCGGGCACATCTCCCGTCGATCGAACAACGATCACCGGTGCGGTGATCTCTCCCTCAGCGGCGTCCTGCATGCGGCGAAGACGATCCTCGTCAGCGATGACGACCTTCGAGCCCGAGTCTTCGATGGCAAAGACCAACTCGTCGGTTTGCCACCATGCATTGAGCGGGACAGCAACACCACCTACGGCGGTGATGGCCACGAAGGTCGAGATCCACTCGGGGAAGTTGCGCATCGCGATGGCGACGCGATCGCCGTTCTGGATCCCATAGTCGGTGACCAGCACAGAACCGATCTGACCGGCCTGGGCGAGCACTTGCGGCATGGTCCAGCGCTCGTCTTCGTAGACGATGAAGTCGTCTTCGCGGGCGGCGGCCATAGCGAACAGCGCCCGGATGTTGGCCGGGGCGTGGACGAACACCTTCGTGGAGACGCCAAAGACGTCGGCCTCGCCCATTTCGAACATGGTGCCGGGGGCGCACACAGCGGCGCAGGCTTCGGCGAAGGTCATTGGAGCGGTTGCATCAGACATGATCCGCACGTTGTAGCGGATCTGGCGGCAACAGTCCCGTTGAGATCGTTGCGGGTCGGGTGCGAGTCCGGACGCGACAAAGCGGCGGAGCCGCTGAGTCTCAGTTGTTGACGAGTCTTCGCTCGCTGGAGGAGCGCTGCTCTGACCGATCTGTGCACCGTTTGACTCGGTCTGGATCAAGGCGATTCGGTGCTGCCACCGCGTGCAAGGTGCCGTTGGGTTGGAAGATGCGCAGCGTCCGATCGGGGAGCAGCTTGATCGTGTAGCCGCCCTCGTGCACCGCATGATGATGCTTGCTGCAGAGCGGAACGAGATTGTCGAGATCGGTCAACCCGCCATTTTCCCATTCGTGGATGTGGTGCGCTTGACACCATGACACCGGGCGGTCGCAGCCAGCCCAGCAGCACGTGGAATACATGGCGTTGAGGGCGGACCATTGCGCATCGGTGGCAGTTCGGCTGCGACGTCCCACGTCGATCGCGTTGCCGGCAGTGTCGATGACGACTCGTCGGATGAGTGCGTCGCAGCAGAGCCGCTCGATAGCGGCGAAGGCGAGTGGCGTGCCGTTGCGAGTCTCGCGAACTGTGTGTTCGTGCGGTCCGTTGGCGAGTGACTCGGCGTCAACGAGGACCGTGATGTCGGCTCTGCCCTTCGAGCCGTTTCCGTGTTGTATGAGTTCAACAAGCGCTGCAGCGTCGAGCTGCGAGCCTCGGACGACTGGTTCGCCCGACTTCTTTGCGCTGCTGGCCATGGCGGCCGCTTCGCGCTCGATTCCGGTGACGATGGACTCGAACCACTCGGGGTCGAAGACGCCCTTCAGGTGTCCCATGCCGTCGCGGTCTTTCCACGTGCGGACTTCGGACTGGGCTCGTCGGGTGCGGGCGCGTTCGAGACCGTGATCGTTCTTGACCTTGTCGGCGAGGCGCTGGACCTGCTTCTTGAAGGTGTCGACAGGTGTGTTGTCGGACTGGCTGACGAGGTCGGACGCTGCGGCATCGAAGAGTGGCCGGGCGGCTTCATCGAAACCCTTGGCTGCGTTCGAAATGGCGTCGAGGTGCTCGCCGCCGATCGTGCCTTGGTCGAGCGCATCGCCGAGAGACGGGATGTCATCGACCAGGCGAGCCCGGTTGGTGTCTCGCCGGGCCTGTGCTCCGCTGACATCGCCAGATCCGAGGAACGCTTCGCCAGCATCGGGGGCTTGGCCCTCCTGGGCGAGGCGATCACTGTGCCGGCCAGCTTGGACCCGGAGCGCAGTGAGAGCTCGCTCGGTCTGGCGAACTTCGGTGAGGAGACGCTTGATGCCCGGGCCGTCGAGTGTGGACACGTCGGAATCCCCGATGCATGTGCGAACGAGTTGTAGTGCGTTGATCACACCGGCCATGACGATCCTCCTAGGGGAATTGTATCGAACAAAAGTTCGTCTGTCAACAATTGTCATAAGATAACAACAATAATTGAACGTATATAAGTGAGAAGAGAGAGATCTCAATGGAGGGCGGTTGGCATTGTTGAATGCTGTCCTGCTTCATGGGCACTTCACCGACCACGAAATCATCTCTGAGCTTGGATCTACGATCCGGCAATGGACATGTCTCGCTTCGCCAAGGGTCGCTTCGATGTGGGGCTGGTCACTGACGATCCGTCGATGGTCGACTTCGTGGCCGACGAGGTGGGGCTCGGCCAGCCTGAACTACTGAGAGTCAGCCGCACCACGACCCAGCATCGTTTCGATCGCAGTGGCTCGGTGGTCAAGGTCAATGTGGCCGAGACGCTCGATACCGACGAGCGCTCCGGGTTCACCGAGCTGTTGCTGGCGACCACCGATCTCGATGCGCCGACGCAGCTCGTAGGGCCCGATGGGGTCGCGTTCTCGCTGGTCCCGCCCGGATGGCTCGGCATCGACGACATGGCGATCCGGCTCGAGGTGCCAGACCTCGAGCAAGCGATTTCCCACTTCCGAGATGCTTTGCGTTGGGATGTCGACGGCGCCATCGTCCGATTCGGCCCAACCGCCGTCTTGCTGGAAGAGCAAACCGACGCTCCTGCTGCTGTTCCCACGGCAACCAGGGGTTGGACCTACCTCACCGCGCAGGTGTGGGACTGCGATGGCGAGACTGCGGCAGCGGTCGAAGGGGGAGCGGTCGTGACGAGAGAACCGCACACATACGGCGATGTGGCCAGGTTCTCGATGGTGACCGACGCCTTCGGCAATCATGTCGAGCTGTCGCAGCGAGCATCGCTGACTGGCCCGCTGCCACCGAACTGAGTCCGAACGACCGAGCTCGGCTGCCTCCATGCAGCTGACGACAAACGGCACTCGTGATAAACCATCAGCATGACTGCAGCCATTGATGCCGGTGCCACTGACACGCCACTCATCGAGCAGACGATCGGTGACAACCTCGACGCCACCGTGGCCCGCTTTCCCGACCGGGAAGCACTGGTCGTTCCTCACCAGGGCATCCGCCAGACATGGACCGAGTTCGCCGCCACCGTCGATGCCGTAGCGAAAGGCCTGATGGCTCGCGGCGTCGAGAAAGGTGACCGGGTCGGTATGTGGAGCCCGAACTTCGCCGAGTGGGCGTACATCCAATACGCAACGGCCAAGGTCGGTGCCATCCAGGTCAACGTCAACCCGGCGTACCGCACCAACGAACTCGAATACGCCATGAAGCAGTCCGGCTGTCGGATGCTGGTGACTCGTACCGAGTACCTCACCTCGGGCTATCGCGACATGGTCGAAGCGGTTCGCCACAACCTGCCCGACCTCACTGATGTCGTCTACTTCGACACCGACGACTGGGCCGCACTGATCTCCGACGGCGAAGCCGTGAGCGACGCTGACCTCACGGCTCGAGCGGCAACACTCGACCAGAACGACCCCATCAACATCCAATACACCTCGGGCACGACCGGCTTTCCCAAGGGGGCCACGCTCAGCCACCGGAGCATCCTCAACGACGCTGCGCTCGTTGGGCAAGCCTGCGCCTACGACGAAACCGATCGAGTGTGCATTCCCGTGCCCTTCTACCACTGCTTCGGCATGGTGATGGGCAACCTGGCGTGCTCGGTCTATGGCGCCACCATGGTGATTCCCTGCGCCAGCTTCGACCCAACTGCGGTGCTGCAAGCGGTGCAGGACGAGCGCTGCACGTCTCTTTATGGCGTGCCCACGATGTTCGTCGCCGAGCTCGCCAACGAGACCCTCGAAGCCATGGATCTGTCCTCACTCCGCACCGGCATCATGGCCGGTTCACCCTGTCCCATCGAAGTCATGCGCAGTGTCATCGACAAGATGAACATGTCGCAGGTCACGATCGCGTACGGCATGACCGAGACCTCACCGGTGTCGACCCAGACCAGCGTCAACGACTCGGTTGAACACCGGGTCACCACGGTTGGTCGAGTCCTGCCCCACGTCGAGGCCAAGATCGTCCATCCCGAAACAGGCGAGACGGTCGAGCGTGGCGAGGACGGCGAGTACTGCACTCGCGGCTTCCACGTGATGCTCGGCTACTGGGAGGACGACGAGAAGACAGCCGAGGCCATCGATGCCGACGGCTGGATGCACTCAGGCGACCTCGCCACCATGGACGAAGACGGCTACGTCAACATCGTTGGCCGCATCAAGGACCTCATCATTCGAGGTGGCGAGAACATCTATCCCCGAGAGATCGAGGAGTTCCTCTACACCCACCCTGCGGTCGCCGATGCTCAGGTGATTGGTGTGCCCGACCTCAAATACGGCGAGCAGATCATGGCCTGGGTCCAGCTCGTCGAGGGGCAGCAACTCACCGAAGACGAACTCAAGGAGTTCTGTCGCGGCAAGATCGCCCACTTCAAAGTGCCTCGCTACATCGCCTTCGTGTCGGAGTTCCCCATGACGGTGACCGGCAAGATCCGCAAGATCGAGATGCGCGAGAAGTCGATCGCCGATCTCGGCCTCCACGATGCAGCGGCCGAGGAAACCGCCTGATGTCCGAAGTCGGTGAGCCAGTCGGCAAGCCGAACGTTCTCTTCATCATCACCGACCAGCACCGGGCCGATCACGTCGGCTTCATGGGCAACGACATCGTTCGCACCCCCAATCTCGACTCGCTCGCATCGAGAGGCACGGTCTTCGAGAACGCATGGGTCGCCAACCCGGTGTGTATGCCCAACCGCTCATCGATCATGACCAGCCGCATGCCGAGCGTGCACGGCGTCATCTTCAACGACCGCTCGCTCGAGTTGGGCGCAGCCACTCACGTGCGTCAGTTCCGCGATGCCGGCTGGCGTACGGCTCTCTTCGGCAAGTCCCATCTCCAGCACGGCATGAGTCGCAACTCGGTGCACGAACTCAAAGCGACCGCCGCCATCGATCACGGCTACCCCGAGGGCTGGGACACCTTCGAAGATGCCGAGTTGCACGAAGCCGGTGGGCTCGAGATGCCCGACGACTTCTATGGTTTCGAGCACGTCGAGCTGGCCATCGACCACGGGGCGAAGGTCAGTGGCCATCACCTGCAGTGGGCCCTCGACCGAGGCGGTCGCTACGAGGACCTCGCCGTTCCCTATGGCACCGATGCCCCCGCCCTCCAGCGTTCCGATCGCTGGTGGCAGATCTACCAACCTCCTTACGCCGAGGAACTCCACAGCACCAACTTCGTGACCGATCGAACCATCTCGTTCATCAACGACGCCGCCGAGGCCGACGAACCCTGGTTGGCGTGGGCATCGTTCCCCGATCCCCACCACCCCATGACCCCGCCCGGCCAGTGGTACGACCGTCACAACCCTGCAGACATGCCGGTGCCCGGGACCCTCGATGATCCGCTCGGTCATGCGCCGGCCTACCTCCGTCACATGCAGTCGATCGAGCCATCCGACATGCGGGGCTGGGTCGCCCCGTGCGGTACCCGTGACCCCGCACTCGTGCAGGAAGCGCTGGCAGCTACCTACGGAATGATCGAGTTCGTCGACGACGGCGTTGGCCGAATCCTCGCCGCCATCGAAGCCAAGGGACAGCTCGACAACACCATCGTCGTCTTCACCGCCGACCACGGCGACATGATGGGCGAGCACGGGCTGATGCTGAAGGGATTCATGCCGTTCCGGGGGACCTTGCAGGTGCCGATGGTGATCGTCGACCCAACGCGAGAGGCGAACCGCACTTCGAGCCTGTCCAGCAGCATCGATCTCGGCCCGACGCTGATGGACCTGTGCGAGGTCCCCACCCACGACGGCCTGCAGGGGCGATCCTTGACGCCTCTCCTCGATGACGGCACGGCCAGTGTGCGAGACCACGTGCTGATCGAGGACGACATCCGCAAAACCACGGCAGCAAGGGCGGGAATTCCCAGCCGAATCCGCACGCTGATCACCGACGCAGGGGAGAAGTACACCCGTTACAGCAGCGGCGAGTCCATGCTCTTCGATCTCGCCGCCGACCCCGCCGAGGTCGACGAGTTGAGCCACTCCGGCGTATCGACGGCGGGGGTCAACGAGCGTTTGCTCGACGCAATGATCGCCGCAACCGACGACGCACGTGGCGCTCCGGTTCGGGCCTGATCAGGCTTCGAGCGCCGCGGCCAGCCGCTCCAGTGTCGCTTCCATGCCGGCACGATTGTGCGTCGCTCGATCGCTGACGCCAGAGATCTGCGCACTGCGTTCGAGCGCAGCCTCAGGGCGGAGATCCTGGGTGTGCTCAGTCACGCGACAGCCGCCATTGGTTGCCTCGATGTCGTAGCCCCACTTCGAAAAGACGAAGTCTCGCGACAAGCAGTCGAACGTGAACCGTTCGTTGGCGACGAGCTCGGTGACACGAGACTCGGTGGTCCATTCCTTGTCGCCGTTGCGGTTGTGGCCGGTCCACATCGCCCCCACAGCCGCAGCCGAGAACCCCTCGTTCCACTCGCACCTGTAGTTCTCCGGCGACCACTCGCCCATGCGGCTGATATCGGTCAGGGCCGAGAACACCGCCTCGGGCGAAGCAGCGATGTCACGGGAAACAGAGATGTCTGGAGTCATGGCGGGAAGCTACTCGCCGGGTGACTCAGAACGCCAGGCCGAAGTAGGTGCCAGACGTCGTGGCCAGGACGTCACCGTCGCTGTTGGTGATCTCGAGATCGAGGACGTACTTGGAACGGCCCTTCTCCTCGAGTTCGGTGGTGATTCGCTCGATCTCGTCATCGGCCAACTGGGCGACCACGTAGGCATCACCCATCGCTGGCTTCTTGTAGCGAATGCTGAGCTCGCCGACGATTGGGTAGAAGCGCTTCGTGTCGAAGGCGCTGCCGAACAGGGTGCCGCCGGGAATCTCTGCCAGCGTGAACAGGGCGCCGGCGTACATCATCCCCACGTGATTGACATTGCCCTCGAGCGGCATCATCAGCTTGGCCAGACCTCGCCCGTATTCCAGTAGGTCGATACCGGTGTTCTCCACGAACCGGAACGAGGTGCGGGTGCCTTGACGGATCTTCTCGAAGTCTTCCGGAGTGAGGTCGCTCATGGGTGAGAGTGTGGCCGGAGCACGCGATTCGAGCCAGTTGCCCGATACAGCGCCGGTGCGAGACAGGGCAACCTGCGAAGCCACGACGACTCCGATACCGGTTCTCGATGGTCCCGCCGCTCACGGACTCAGTTGGGTCCGCGGCACGAGCCAGACCGGTTCGCCACATCCACCGATGGCGAACGGTCTGGCCCCCTCTCTCTTCACGGCATCCGGACCAGGAGCATCCGCTCGCTCGATCCCGGAATGAACAACTCGTCCGCTCCGGCCTTGGCCAGCATCTCGAGGTAGCCGGCGTCGCTCTCGATCGTCTGAGTCGCCGCTTCGACAGCGGCGGGAGTGTCAGCCCCGGTGAACCAGATCATTTGGAACATGGTGCCGGCCGACGAAGTTGCGACTGTTCCGGGTTGGCCCGTGACCTTCGTGACGTGTTCCATCACGTCGCACGACCAAGCAATCGTCCCCGCCATGTCGTTGGCTCGCATCGTGGCACGGGTCACGAAGACGAACGGCGGCGGTGGTCCCGGTTCGCCGGTGACCGCAACGACTTCGGCCAGGTAGGTCTCGGCCGGCTGATAGAGCTTCCCGGCGGCCCCTGCCGACAGAGCGCCGAACTCCGTCGAGGCCCCGATCTTGCCCAGCCCTTCGATCATGTCGGCATAGCCCTCGGAGCGGCTCGACAACATGCAGGTCCCGAACGGTCGCCCGGTCGCCGCCATCCAGGCGGACCACTCGGTGCCTGTTGCCCCCGCAAGCGCATCCCGCATCTCAGGGACCATGGCTCGGAGCTCACCGCTGTAGCCGGGTGTTGGGATCAGCTCTGATGATTGGATGAACATGTCTCTCTCCTCCTGATGGGGCGCTCGTTGCGCCGTTGAGGTGATCATCCGTCAGGCCCGTTACAGCTCCGCGTCACCTCCGTACTCGAAGTTCCGATGGCGAGGCCATGGCCGGTTGCAGAGCATGCGCTGGAGGGAACGACTACCTTCGTTCGGGCACGTCAGCAGAAATGATGGAGGGATCATGAAGCGGCTGTCGAGAGTTCTGTACCTGTTTTTCGTGACGGTCATGACCGCTCTCATCGGCGGGTTCGCTTTGTTTCATGCCGCTGAGGCCAATAGCTCGTCCGATGTGCAGACCGGTCGAGTCATCGATCGCGTCGAGGGAGAGCGGACGGTGACGAACTGCAGCGGGACCAGGAGCAGGACCTCCTGCCGCTCGACCACGTATCCGACGTTCACCGTCATTGGTGAGCGTGAGGACGGCACCGCCTGGCTCGTCGTCGGGGAGGGCCCGTATCGAGCCATGGGAGGTGAGCGCGGCGAGGTCGAGGTGTCCACCTCTGACCTCACGGGCCGTGTCGTCGGCCTTGTCGGTGCCGACGACGAGTGGAAGCAACCGACCGCTCGATACGCAACGATCGGGTTCGCCGTCCTCGGGTTCTGGTCGTTGCTCCTCCTCGCGTACGAAGCGGCGCGGCGCGGCGGCCGGTGGACGATGGGCCGATTCGAGCGCCCCGAACTCTTGGTCATCATCCCCGGCGTGATGGTCGGGCTCTTCGGAGTGGCGTTCCTGACCGGCGGGCGCGAGTGGGGCTTGGACGTCATCACCTCAGCCGACCTCGACAGCACGTTCATCGCCGACCCGTTCGACTACGCGATCGTGCAAGACGAGGCATCGGTTCGAGGTGGCGGAAGCACGGTGAACGAGACGTTCACCGCCGGTTTCACACCCCACACGACCGTTGGCGTCGATCACCTCGTCGATGAGGTCAGGGATGCATGGTTGGCCGCCGACGAGGTATTCGCGATTCCGCTACTCCGAGCCGGTCGACCCCCTGTCACACTCGGGCGCGTCGAGTTTGCGGTCGAACACCCGTCTGGAACGTACGAGCCAATCGACTGTCCCGATTCGTTGCTGTCGTTCCCGGAAAGCATCGATGCGGAGGACAACTTTGGTGGCTTCGTATGCTTCGATCCGGCCGCTGAAGGCGGAATCTTGATGGTGTTCTCTGGCTCGAACCGCTTCATGGAGCTCAAGGCACGACCTGGCTACCAGTTGGCGGACAGGACCATCATCGACCCGACGATTGACTAGATTCGGCCCGGTGAACGGCGAGGACGAGGGACCATTGGAAGCAATGCCTGACTCGGCGTCACCGCCAGTTGGGCTGCTCGATGCCCCGGCCTACCACCGGGTCTTGCGTGAGCACTTGGAGCGGACCGAGCCCGAACTGTGGACGTGGTTTTCCGAATCGGCAGAACCATCGCCTGATGCAATCCATGAAGCCGAGGTCGACCTTCTCAAGACGTCGTATCGACTCGACGGGGGAATGCACGACGTTCTCACCGCCTACGCCTCCCTTGCCGCTGGCCGCCTCGACCTGTCGGGGAACATCACGCTTTACCAAGAGCTCGGCACGCAGGAGCGCAACGCTCGGGTAGCGATTCTCGGTGAAGACATCCACATCGTGTTCGGCGGCGACCTGCTCGAGCTTCTGGATCTCGGCGAGCAACAAGCGGTGCTGGCTCACGAACTGGCGCACGCCAGCCTCTGGCAGCGCGACGACAAGGCCTATTGGATTCTGGACCGGCTGGTCCACCGCCTGGCCGCTGATCCGAGCGCAGCCGATGCCGTCGGTGAGACGGCCCGCCGCCTTCGCCTTCACACCGAGGTCTTCGCCGACGCAATTGCGGCAGAGATCACCGCTGATCGCAACGACGTCATCTCCGCCGTGGTCAAGGTGAACAGTGGTCTCCGGGCGGTCGACCCCGATGCGTACCTCCGCCAAGCGAGGCAGATCCTCGAGGCTGATCCGGCGTCGAGTCGAGGCTGGACCCACCCTGAATTGCACGTTCGCGTGGCCAGCTTGGCGGCAAGGTCGTCAACCGACCCCGACGAGCTGATTGCCTCGCTCATCGACGGTCCCGATGAGCTCGATCGCGTCGATCTCCTCGGCCAACTCCGGTTGCAGCAACTCACCGGCAACGTCCTGGCCTCCGGCGTCCGGGCGAGCATCACTGACGACGCATCGGCCGACGACGTTGCTGCCCACATCGCCATGTTCCCGGCGGAGGTGCGTGCCGCAGCCGACGGCGCTACCCCCATCGACGACGAAGCGCTCGCAGGCCACGAACCATCGGTCCGGCATCTGTGTGGTGCGCTGCTGGTCGATGTTGCACTCGCCAGTGAGGGTCGAGCCACCGGCGTCGACCGCATCGCCCCGGTTGCACAAGTTGCTCATCGTCTTGGGGTCGCCAACGAGTTCGACAAGATCCTTGCCCGAGCGACCGAACGGTCGCTCCGCGATGTTCGCAAGCTGCATGCTTCCGGCGGGGCAACGACATGAGCTTCACCACACTGCTCAGCGAGGCATTGGCCAGCCAGGAACTACCGAACACCGGAGATGTGCTGGCGGTCGGACTGCCGCTCCTTCGCCAGATCGACGACTGCCACCAACTCGGCCTCGTGACCCGGCTGCAGGGAACCGATGCGCTGATCTACGACGGCATCGCCCTGCAGCTGCCGGAGGACCTCACTCAGCTGCCAACGCCCGAGTCAGCGCCCGAGCGCACCGCCGTTCGCCGAGCCAACCCCGCACACTCCGCCGGTGGTATCGAGGTCACGGCACGGCTCGCTCACAACATCGGAGGTGGCCTTGCCGGTGACTATCGAAGTCGAGACGTCCACGACGACATCGGCGGTGAACCACCGAATCGTCCCACCTTCGTGGTCGGGCACCGGGCATGGGAGCAGTTGCTTGGTGTTCACGACCAACTCACCGACGTCCATCTCGCTGGTCTGATCCTCACCAGCTATGCCACCGGGCTGGACTTCTCGCTGACTCCCGCCGTCGACGATCTCGCCCTCGGTCATCGCCATCTCCTGCGTCTCAACCCTGCGCTCCATCCTGTGGTGGCAAATGTGCTCGCCGAGATGGTCGACCCTGACCGCCACGCCCGCCCCCGCTCGATCGTCGAAGCCCTCACCAGGCTCGAACACCACCGTGAACTGCCAACCGACCTCGATCTCAGCGCCGCCTACGAACTCGATCCGACCAACTGGCGTCACGCGGTCCTTTCGAGCCTTCGGGAGCGCGTGTTCGACACCAGTCGACGCAATCGAGCGCTCTACTTCCGACCGAGCGCTGCGGCGATCTCGCTGACTGAGGCATCCGTTCCGCTGATGTTGGATCTCGGACGGATCAAGCCCGAGGACTTGCTGACGTGGACCGGGAGCAACATCGATGTGTTCGCGAAGGGCTCGCCGGTCGACCTTGGCCGATGGTGTCGCTTCGAAGAATCTCCTCATCTCGCACCCGGGCTCGACAAGCTCATCTCCGACGAACGCAAGCTGCGGGCCGAGCACGGTCACGGTCGTCTTCGGCTGATCATTGCGTTCCTGCGTTGGGTCGACCCGGAGAACGACGAGTTGATCAACTCGCCGTTGCTGACGATCGCCGCTGATCTCTCCAAGAAGAAGGGAGTCACCGATCGCTATCGCCTCGCAGTCGGCGAAACCGCCGACGTCAATCCCGTCCTTCGTCACGTGCTCAGCAGCCGCTTCGGTGTCGACCTTCTCGAACGCATCGATGCCGACGCTGCATCGGTTGTTGCGTTCGTCGCCGACCTCGAACAGCGAGTGCAGGCAACGGATCCGGGCCTCACGATCGACCTCGTCGACAAGCCACGGGTCAGCCTCATCCGGCGTCGGGCCCAGCTCCGCGTCGACGCGTATCTGCGGCGTCGGGCGCAGGCGCAAGCCTCGTCAGGTCGTTGGCGCCGAAACGACTACAGCTATGACCGAGACGATTGGCGCCCACTCGGGCTCACGCTCTTCCAACGCTTCGTTCAGCCCACCGAGCTCCCCCTGCGCATGTTGGCAGGCGCAGATCCGACCGAGCGGCGGGTGCCGAGCTTCGCGGCAACGCGCGAGCGTGAAATGGTGGCGATGAGTTCGGGCGACGTCAGCCGCCACCGATGGGAGGTCGATCTTTGCGCTGTCACGCTCGCTTCGCTCGGGACCCGCCGATCCACACTCGCTCGCGACTACGACGAACTGCTGCAACCGGAAACGCCGTCGCCCGATGGTCCCACGCCCTTCGACTTGATGTTCTCGCCCGACCGAACTCGCGTCAGCCATGGCGACGTCGAGCCCATCTCGGTCGACCAATTCCTCGTGCTTCCGGCGGACTCCACACAGGCTGCGGCCGTGCGCCGTGGCCTCCGTGGCGACTCTTTCATCATCCAGGGTCCACCCGGCACCGGCAAGAGCCAGACGATCACCAACCTGATTGCGGGGCTGGTGGCCGAGGGTAAGCGGGTGCTCTTCGTGTGTGAGAAGCGAGCGGCCCTCGATGTGGTTGCTCACCGACTCCGCCAGGTGGGCCTCGGCCCGCTCGTCGCCTCGATCCACGACGCCGAGCTCGATCGGAAGTCCTTCATCAAAGAGCTCGGCGAGACGTATCACGACTTTTCCGAGCCAACCAATGCCGACGACGAGGGAGTCAGGGCGGCTGCGCTCGCCAGTGTCGAGGCGCTTTTGCGACCCCTGGAGATCACGTTCGCCGGGCTCCACCAGCCAGCGCTGGGTTCCTTGTCGATGTCTGAGGCAATCGAGCGCTTGGTGATCTTGCGGGTCAACGGGGCAAGTAACGACACCCCGCTGCCGCACGACGGTGTTCCCGTCGACGGTTGGATCGCGGCCCGGCCAGCACTCGATCGAACCCAGGCCGCACTGTCGGCGTCGCACCTCGACCCCGACCTGTCGACGCACGCCGTCCTGCGTGTGACACCCAGCTACGTCCAGTCCATCGAGCCGCTGAGCCAGCTGCCGGTGCTGGGTGCTTCGCTGGTCGATGCCATCGACCGGGTGCTTGCCGCGGTCGACAAGCTTCCCTCGGTCGATTCGTCGACGATCTCAGGCGACCAGCTTGCGTCCCTGACGACGAACGGCGAGATGTTCCAGGGCCTCGTGGCCCGCAACCTCGGTGGCATCGTCGATCGAGCCAGCTCGGCGCATCAGCAACTCCGGGCCGCGCATGACAGCGCCGCTGTTCTGGCTGCGGCGGCCGCTGCGGTCCAACCCACTCGCGAGCGGTGGAACCAGTTGCTCTCGCTCGAGGATGCCCGCAACGGTCTGGCGGTCGCACAGGCGGCAGAGGAGTCCCTTGGTCGATTCTTCAACGGGCGGTGGCGAAGCCTGAAGAAGGTCGTCGAGGCCAGCTACCGCTTCGACGCCCACCATGTCGAACCAACCATCACCCAAGTGCTGGCCGACCTCGTGTCGTTCCACGATGCTGAGCAGGCAGCGCACGCTCATCACCACCAGCTCGTGGCGACCTACGGCACTGCCGATACCTCAGAGCTGTTGACGTTTGCTGATGCGGTTGGCAGCGACCCGCTCGTGTCGGCCGTTGCCGCCATGCCATCGGCGGTTGATCTGCACGGGTTGCTGGATGCTGCTCGTGACTTCGCCGAAATGCGCCCCATTCTGCTTGTCGACAATGCAGCTCCGCTTGCCTCCGTGCGAAGCATCGGCGCCGGCCTTGGTTTCATGTCGGTGGCCCACGAACGTGCGGTGCTGGCGTGGGGCGAGTTGGCCGATGCCCCGGGGTCGGTGTTGGTTGCTGCTCTCAGCCATCCCGAGCTCGACACGACCGAGCGATCCATTCTCGAACACGCGCTGGCTTCAGCCAGGAGCCGAGGCCACCTCACCGCAATGACCAGCGCCCAACTTGACGACGCCGTCGACCGGTTGCTGGTTGCTTATCGAAAACTGCTGGATCTCAATGGCGACGCCATTTTGGAACGCGCCCGCCGTCGCTTTGCCGTGCATCTGGAGTTTTCCGAAGCCTCGATGGCGGGTCGCAGCGATGCCGACAAGGAGTTCAAGAAGCGCTTCAACGCCGGACGTCGCCTGCTCGAGCGTGAGTTCTCGAAGAAGATGCGATTCCGTCCGATCCGTGAGTTGGCCAGCGGTGACAGCGGGTTGGTGGTTCGTGACCTGCGCCCGGTCTGGCTGATGAGCCCGCTCTCGGTGTCGATGACCCTGCCCCTCGACAGCGATCTGTTCGACGTCGTGATCTTCGACGAGGCCAGCCAGATCCCGGTCGAGGATGCCGTGCCGACGCTGTTTCGGGCCCGCCAGACCATCGTCGTCGGCGACCGTATGCAGCTTCCTCCCACTCGCTTCTTCAGCGCTGCATCCGACAGCGACGAGCTGGAGGTCGAGGATGACGGCTTCGGCGTGACCATCTCGCTCGATGCCGACAGCTTCCTCACTCAAGCCGATCACACCCTCGATTCGGTCATGCTGGCCTGGCACTACCGCTCTCGTTCCGAGAGCTTGATCGACTACTCGAATCACGCGTTCTACAACGGTCGTCTGGCCACGGTGCCCGATCGGGTGTTCGAGCCGAACAAGCGCACAGGCCTCGTTGCCGAATCGAGCGATGATGCGGGTCGCCTGTTGCGCATGGCCCTCGATCGTCCGATCTCGTTCCATCGTGTGGCCGATGGCGTCTACCGAGATCGGCGGAACGAGCCGGAAGCGGCCTACGTTGCGCAACTCGTGCGATCGCTCCTTCGTTCCCACACCGCTCGCGATCGGGGACTCACGATTGGTGTTGCCGCATTCTCCGAGGCGCAACAGACGGCGATCGAAGAAGCGATCAACGATCTGGCGCTCGACGACCCGACCTTCGCTCGAGCGTTCGAGGCCGAATGCGAACGCACCGATGACGGCGAGTACGTCGGGCTCTTCATCAAGAATCTCGAGAACGTCCAGGGCGACGAACGAGACGTCATCATCATGAGCGTCTGTTACGCACCAGACGACGACGGGAAGATGCGAATGAACTTCGGCCCGATCAACCAAGCCGGCGGCGAGCGTCGGCTCAACGTGATCTTTAGCCGATCCAAACAGCACATGATGATCGTTTCGACCATCAATGGAGCCCAGATCACGAACACGCACAACGACGGTGCGGCAAACCTCGCCCGGTTCCTGGACTACGCAGCGGCCGAGAGCGAAGGCGACCATGTCGCCTCAGCAGCAGTGTTACGAGCGGTCCGGCCGGAACACGTCGAGATCGAAGGCCAACTCGGGCAGTCCGCTGCGGCCCAAGAACTGGCCGAGGGCCTGATCGGACGGGGGTGGGAGGTCGATGTCGACGTCGGCCGCTCACTGTTCACCGTCGACGTCGGCGTGCGTGGTGACGACGGCTACCAACTCGGTGTGATGATCGACCCGGGACGGCAACCCGAGAACGCCACCGCCCGCCTCGTGGCGGACGCTGGCGTTCTTCGGGCGTTCGGCTGGCCGGTCACCCGTGTGTTCATCAGCGAGTGGCTCGATCACCCAACCCAGGTGCTCGATCGCCTCGAGCAACTGTTGCGCTCGCGAGCCTGAGACTGATTGGCGGGTCGATGGAGTTCAGCGGCCGGTCGTTCAGCGGCCGGACTGTTCGGTGGGTTCCAGCGAGTCGAGTGTGTTGGTGATCAGATTGAACTGCTGTGACTGCGCAACGGCCTTCGCTTGCTGTCGAAGATCAGCGGCCCATGCTGCATCTTCGGGCCGCCCTCGCCGAACCAGAACATTGCCGAGCTCGGCTTGGGCGAGACCGATGAACGGCATCGCCCCCATGGATGCGTAGCGATCGAGGGCCCGCTCGAAGTGATCGACGGCGAGGTCGAAGTGTTGCTGCGTGGCGCTGAGCGTGCCGAGATGGTGCTCGGCCGTACCGAGGAAACAGGCCAAGCCCAGCACGGCGTTGTGTGATCGGTAGGGAAGCATCACGTCGTACATCTCAGCAGCGAGTTCCGAACGCCCCAGCGCGCTGGCTGCTCGCGTCGTCCCCACCGCTTCCAGCCACCACAGGTAGTCAGACTTGCGTTCGATCTCGGCCGGGGGCAAGGCCAGATCGAGATGGTGTTCGGCCTCTTCGTGACGCCCGGACTCCGCAGCGAACCAGGCTGTCCAAGCATGCTGAGGGTCTTGATCGTTGCGCTGCTGATACATGAGATCGAACCGACCGCTGAGCCACAAGCCGGGCATGTTGAACACCGCCATGAATCGGATCCATTCCTCGGGCGGGTAGTGCTCGAGGAGTTCAGCGAGCTCGGCGATCAGGGCTCGACAGGTTGGTATGTCGCCTGCGATCTGTGCTTGGACCGTCCGCCACATCAACGCAATACGGCGACCCTCGATGTTGCGCAACCGGTGGCCGACGTCTTCGATCTGCGCACCCGTTGCCTTTGCCTGGTCCCACGAACCAGCGGTGACGCTGGCAATCAAACGCACGTACAGGGCTTGGAACCTGACGGCATCGTCGCCGAGCTGGGTGCTGAGACTGGAGAGCTCGTCGGCGATGACGAGCGCTTCCGCAGCGACGTTCGGCCCATGCATGGCTCGGTGGTGGTCGGCGAGAAGTCCGGCGAGCTGGCGAGGGTCGTTGATCGACCGAGCCCCGGACATGGCCTCGTCGACGAACGGTCGACGTTCGGCGTACGACCAATGCTGACGCTGCCAGACCGCCAGTGAGATGAGGAGACGGGATCGAACGGGCCCAGGCTCGGTGTGGTGCTGGAGGCTCGTCTCGATCAGCTCGACGGGCTCGGCGACATGCCGCCGTGCTTGGTTCTCTTTCAACGCTCCGCCGTACTCGATGGCAATGGTGGCATGCAGATCCCAGTCGCCAGCGATGGCAGCCGCTGCTGCGGCGTTGGCCATCGAGGCCCTCGAAGCGGTGTGCAGCGCAGCGGTCTGTACCCGTCCCAGCTCGAGCCAGGCCCGGGCGGTGATGCTCGGGCCGGCGCCATCGTCGTCGACTGTGGCAACGACGAGTTGGCGGAGCCTGATGGCGTCGTTCAGGGCGAGCTTGGCTTCGGCCGCTTCGGCTGCGACCGCAGCTGCCTCAGCGATTTCGTCAGGTTCGGCCAACACGCCGGCGTTCTGAAGGTGGTGGAGGATCTCGCTCGCGTTGTTGGTGGTCATACCGCGGTGGACCGCCCGGTGCGCATCGGCGGCATCTCGGTGCCGACCGAGCCGCGCTGCGGTGCTCATTGCGTCGTACAGCGCCCGTTGGACCAGTGCGTGGCCGAAGGTGTAGCGCTGGCCATCGACATCATCGGCTCGGATGAGTTCGACCCGCTCAGCGGCGTCGAGCGCCGACAGGGGTGACGTAGCGGCAATGCGCCGCAGCGTGAGGAAGTCGAACGTTTCGCCCAGAACGGCGGCGTCGGTCAGTACCCTTTCAACCTCGTGGCCGAGGCGTTTCACTCGACGAAGTGCCAGGTCTTGGACCGACCGGGGGACATCGAGCACCGAGCGAACGGTGTCGGCGGTCAGGTTGGTGACTCGAGCATCGGACTGCAGCGTGCGCAGCATTTCCGCACAGAAGAGCGGATTGCCTCCCGTGTCCCGGTGCAGAGCGGCACCGAGCTCGACCAACACGTCGTCGTCGATGTCGAGCGCCACGCGGCAGAGATCGGTGACCGAGGCAACGTCGAATGGGCGAAGAGAAACGCTCGAAGCATTCGGCTCGTCGGAAACCATCGACACGAAGCGAGAAGCGGGCGATCCCTGCTGGATCTCTTCGCCGCGGTAGGTCACGACGAGCAGCACGGGGCCGAGTCGCGCATCACGAAGGAGAAATCGGAACAGCTCGAGCGAGGACGATGATGCCCAGTGGGCATCCTCCAACACCAGAACAACTGGCTGATGCCTCGCCAGCGACCGGATGAGATCGGCGACTGCGTCGAAGAGGAGACGATGGTCGGGCGCCGGTGCTTGATCACTGAGCGATGCCGAAGGCACACGATCGCCGAGCGAAGGCAAAAGACGGGTGAGCAGGTTGCCGTTCCGCACGACGTGGTCAGCGAGGAGGGGTAGCGGGGCCTCGGCGACCGTGTGCCTTCGGCATCTCGATGATCTCGTGGAAGGGATCGTCGAGAGCCTCGTCGCTGCGCCCGACAAGGCAGACGGCACCGTCGGCGATGGCCGTGGTCGCCAGACGCCGGGTCAGCGTTGACTTGCCGGTGCCGGGAACCCCCTCGATGAGGACGATCCCAGGCGATCCGGCCGCGGCCCGAGCAAGTGATTGCTCCAGCACGTCGAGTTCGGTGTCCCGGCCGACGAAGTGGCCACTGGTCGCCGTTTGGTCGAGTAGTGGTGAGGAACGGAAGCTGGTTGGAGCCTCCTCCTGTTCGCTTGTCGGTACCGGATCCGCCGCTCGGGTCAGGACGTTGACGGCGAGGGGCTGATCGATACCTTTCGCCGATCGCTGTCCAAACGGCGTGATGCGGAGCTCGTGATGGTTGACGAGGTCGGCGGCAGCCTCGTCGCTGATGAGCGTGAAGCCCGCGGGCGCCTCGTCGCAGAGGCGAGCGGTGAGATGCACGGCCAGGCCGACAGCAGCACCTGCGGTGCGGATGACGGGTCCGCTGTGGATCGCAACTCGAAGATCGATCGAAGCAGCGTGTGTGGGTTCGGGCTGTTTGCACTCGTCGAGCATGTCGAGTGCTGCGAGCGCTGCCGCGATCGTGTCATCGAAGACAGCGGAACCTCCGTCGCCTTCGTCGCTCAAGACCTCACCGTCGTGGCGAGCGACCACGCTGGTGAAGATCGACCACAGTCGGTTGTGCACAGCCACCATGGCTTCGTCGCCGATCTGAGCCAAGAGCTTGGTCGACCCCACCTGATCGGCAAAGAGGATCGCTTGTTCCTGCACACCTGTTCCCATCCACTCCGCCTGGTGGCGAAGGCTGATGCACCCGCACGTTTGATGGGCCGCTCAGCCGCCGACTTCGCAGGTTGACAACGCAGCGAGGAGGCCGGTCTCGAAGAGGTCGAGGACCTCAGGGTCATCTGGTGCGGTACCTGTGCGCATGAAGGTGGTGGCCATCAGCGCCTGCAGTGGCCCATCGTCGATGTTCTCCGAGAGGCATGCTGCCTGTTCATCGGTCACCCCAGGCCCCATCTCGCTGAGGATGGCTGACTCGAAGCCGTCACACGCAAACATGTTTCCGATCGCAGCGTTGGCATCCTCTCGGCTGAGGGGATTGAGATCGAAGTCAGCCTCGGCGATGTTGTCGGCCGTGATCTCGTAGGCACTTGCGCCTTCGGCGCCCCCGATACCGCTGACGAAGCCGGCAGCCACGCAGTCGATGGACACGCCTTCAGGGAACTCTTCTTCTTCGATCCAGTTCGCCGCCAATGCGTCGACGAGGGCCGAGTCATCTTCGGTGGATCCGCAAGCCGACAGCACCAGGAGCAGTGAGGCAACGAGCGCGAAGACCGGTAGGTGTTTCATTTGGTTCACTCCAACATTGGCCACCTGTCTGATGGCGCCAGACGACCGTAGCGGGGACGGGATACCCGAAGGCGGGGCGCCGGAGCACCCCGACTTCAGTTGATGGTGGCAGGGCCGGAGCAGCCGGGATCAGTAGTCGTAGCCATCGTCGGTGCCGGCCTCGGTTGATGCGGGCTCGGTGTCGGCGGCGGGTGCGGCGGCTTCTTCGGTGATCAGCGAACCATCAGGGGCGACGAGGAACCAGTTGCCACCAGAGCCCTGACCCGTGATGTCTCCAGCAGCGGCGTCGCCGGCGAAGAGGTAGAGCGGCCAGTCGTTGGCCATGAGTTGGGATCCCCCGTCGGCAGCATCGGTCACCCCGAAGAGCGAAGCATCGAGGCCGTCAGGCAGGTCGCTCGATGGCAGCAAGATCGGCGGCCATGCTTGGGCGCAGCCGCCGCCACAGGTGGCGATGCCGCCTTCGTCTGGCAGGAACCCGTAGAGGCTGAGATCGGCGTCATTGACGAGTACGTCCCCGGCATCGGTCGATCCCGTGCTGATCTCGATGGCGGCAGCATCGTCTGCGGCAGGAGCTGCTGCGGGAGCTTCGTCGGTGGTGGCGGCTTCGTCACTCGAGCCGCATGCGGCCAAGACCATGCCGGCGGCAAGGCAGGCGGCGGCCAGCTTTCTCTTCGAGGTGAGCCGGCTGCGGGTCGTGAGGGTGGTTTCGGTATCGGGTGTGGTGAACATGATGTGGTCCTTTGGGTGTTCGGTTTGGTTGAGGTGATCGGGTTGGTTGAGGTGGTGGGGCTTGGTTCGGTGTGAACGGTTCGAGGTCATGAGGAGACCGTGAGCTCGCCGCTCATCGATGGGTGGATGGTGCAGATGAAGCTGAAGGTGCCGTCGGCGTTGGGAGTGGTGAACGAACCGTTGGCGTTTCCACCGATGACTCCGGTGTCGAATGAGCCGTCGTTTGCGGTGACGGTGTGGGGTACCCCGTCTTCGTTGACGACCTGAACGGTTTGGCCCGGCTTGACGACGAGTTCGCCGGCGTAGCCGAAGTCGACGATCTGGATGCCAGATCCGACCTGGACTGCAGCCGCTGGCGCAGCAGCTTGCGTGCTGGTCTGCACGGGAGACAGCGACGGCAGGAAGAGTCCGACGACGGCCACGAGGGCAGCGATCGAGCAGATCACAATCGTTGGCGAGGGCCGGAACGAGCGGGCGGTGGTTTGGGTGTCAGGCATGTCGTGTGTCCTTTGAAGCGAGTGGTGATGGGCTGGGTGCGCGTGCGATGGCGATCAAACGCCAGGGAAACCGATCTCGGTGAAGAACCACAGTGATGAGGTCATCCAGATCAGGGAAAGGAGCGCAACCAAGGTTCCGCCTGCTGCGGGAAGTGCCCAACCCGGAACGTTCTTGGCTCGGAGAACGAGCATCTTGGTGGTGAAGGCTCCGTAGAAGAGGCAACCCAAGATCGAGTGGGCGAGGACACGAGTAGTGGAGTCTTGGAAGCCGAGTGCCCACAAGCAGTGGTAGGCAACGGGGAGGGTGAAGACAAAGGCGGCGGTTCCGAGCCAGCGGTGGGCCGCAGCAACACCAGCTGGAGCGGGGCCGGCGGAGGGAAGCCGGCCCCACATCCAAAGCGCCGAAACCAACTGGCCGATGGCCAGGGTGGCGGCGCCGGTCGTGACCCAGGCCTTCATTGGAAGGACAGCGGGAAAACCGAAGGTGACGATGCCTTGCCCGGTCGCTTCGTGAACTCGGCCGTAGGTGCCGAGCGAGAGAGCGACGAATGCGCCGATGCTGGCGGCAATGATGAGCGGCGTCATGTTGGTGTCAGGCACAGGTTCTGGAAGTGCGCTGGTACCGCTTGGCATGTCTCCGGCTTGGGTGTTGCTCGTGTTCATTGGGTGGTTCCCCTCGGTGGCGTTCGATGACCTGTACGCACCGAGGTTCCGAACGGTTCGCGATGATTCGGAACTTTCTGCTCGACCCGCGCCAGACTGTCTGACCAATGAACGATCTGAGCGCACGATTTGCCGCCGGTGACGGCGAGGCAGTTCGCGAGGTGGTTGCCGAGTTCGGCGGCCCCATCCGAACGGTGGCTCGTTCGATGGTTGCTGAGCCAGAACTGGTTTCCGAGATCGTTCAACAGACGTTCATCAAGGCGTGGAAGGCCTCCAGCTCTTTTGATCCCGAGCGAGAGCTTGCCCCTTGGCTCTATTCCATTGCTCGTCGCACCGCCATTGATGTGCTGAGGAGGGAACGCCGGCCGACGATGGGCGACCACGAACCGGAGACCGATGTGGCCGTGATGCCGATGTCGTTCGAACGGACCTGGGAGCGCTACGAGGTGCGACGGGCACTGGAGCAGCTGTCACCCGAGGAAGGGGAGGTCATCCGGCTCTCCCATCTCATGGGTGTTCCCCATTCTGAGATCGCCCAGCGTCTCGGCCTGCCGATCGGGACGGTCAAGTCGCGATCCAACCGAGCGCTCAAGCGGCTGGCCGTCGCTCTGGGTCATTTGAATGATTCCGGGATCCAAAACCGAAGTGGCAACGTAGAGGGAGTTGAGACCCATGAGTAGCGACCACCCCCACAACAACGAAGACGACCAGTTGCCTGACGTCGACAAGCGCGCACTTGACGACCTCGCCTCGATCCTGAGCGACGCGTCGATGTGGGAGACCAGCGATCCGGCCGATGAGGAAGCGATCTTTGCCGCCATCGCCGAGCTCGCCGCGACCGATGCGCCGTTGAGCGTGGCTGCCGATACCGAGTCTGCGATCCGAGCATCAGTGCCGAGCGAGCCAGCGTTGACGTCCGCAGAGCAGCCGTCGAATGTCGTCTCGATCTCGATCTCGAGTCGCCGTCGCTGGGCTGGTCCGTTTGCCGCCGGAATCGCCGCTGCGCTTGCCCTCGTCCTCGGAGTCTCGGCGCTCAACGGTGGCACTGACCGAACGGGCATCGAACTCGCCTTGGCCCCAACCGACCTCGCACCGGATGCCGAAGGCGTGGTCGAGATCATCGAAACACCCAACGGCACGGTGCTGTTGCTCGACGTGTCTGGGCTTCCGCCAGCGCCGGAGGGCAGCTACTACGAGGCGTGGGTTCGACAAGACGCCCAGGTCGGTGTCAGTGCTGGCACCTTCCACCTTCGAGGTGGCGGGGGAGAGATCGAGCTCTGGGCCGGAGTCACCGCCGAGGACTATCCGCTGTTCACGATCACGATTCAGGACGAAGCCGATCCCGTTTCCTCCGGTCGTGTCGTGTTGCGAGGCCTCCTCGGCCAGTGAGCTTGGGAGGGGTCGGACCCTCCCAACTTCAGCGGAGTTGTTCGACGGTCGTGATCGAGAAGCTGTGGGCATCATGGCTGGCGCCGTTCAACAGCAGACGGCGATGAAGCACACCTTCGTAGGTCGCTCCGACTCGTTCGGCTACCCGACGGCTGGCGTCGTTCTCCACCGACATCACCACTTCGAGCCGCTGCAAGCCGAGGTCGGCCAACCCGTGTCTGGCGACGAGTCCGGCCGCTGTTGTTGCGAGCCCACGACCGACGTAGCTCGTCCGGACCCAGTAGCCGAGGTTCGCTCGTCTGTTCGCCTCGTCGAACCCGTTGAGACCGCACGTGCCGAGCACGCTGTTGTCAGGCCCGACGATGATGAAACCGGTCTCGGCTCTGTTCGTGATCCAGAACATTGCGTCGTCCACTCCGTAGTCCGGCGATGCCCAGGGCATCCAGGGGGCGAGTGCCGGGAACGAGGTGCGTGCGGCTTCAGCGACCGCAGAAGCGTCGGCTGCCTCGGGAGAGCGAAGGGTGAGCCGGCCGTCGGTCAAGGTGGTCATGGGTGGGACTGTCGTTGACTCGTCAATGCTCGGCAAGCGAATTTGCGGGTCCGGAGAGCAATCGGTGACAGGATGCGCAGATGTCGACCACCAAGACCGAGCAACGATCACCTGTTGCCGAGTTGCTGGCCGATCGCAACTTCCGCCGATATTGGTTTGCGCAGATCCTCGTCTTCGGCAGCAACGGCACCCTGCGCTTCGTCTTCGTCTGGTTGATCGTCACGCTGACCGATTGGCCGTCAGCGGAAGGCCTGACCGGAATCGCACTTGGTCTTCCGGCCTTGCTTCTCGCCCTGCCCGCCGGGGCCTGGTCTGACCGCTCCGACCGGCGGAGGTTCACGCTGTTCTGGATCGGGACGTCGGCGGTCCTGATGGCGGGCTGGGCTGTGATCGTTGCCTCCGGAATGGCCACGCCACGCCTGACCGGCTTCGCCGCTGCATTGCTCGGCACCGCCCTCGTCATGATGCAGCCCAATCTCAACGCCATCGTGCCCAAGTTGGTGCCCCGCGAGCGGCTCATGAATGCTGCGGCGCTGCAGAACGGAGGAGCCCAGGCGGCCAGCTTCCTTGGTCTCGCAGTCGGTGGCGGGGCGATCGCTCTGCTCGGCAATGAGGGCGGTTTCGCGTTGCTGGCGGTGGCACTCGGTGTGGCCTTTGCCCTGCTCTGGGGCGTGACGATCCCACCTGATGACGCCATCGAGGGCGACCGCCAGCGGCTGCGAACCGACGTGATGGAGGGCCTCAGGTACGGGCTTGGCTCTGAACCGCGTCGCAGCCTGCTGATCGTGACGTTGGTGCTCGGGTCGTCGTTCAGCGTCATGCAGATCGCCATGCCTCGGGTCGTCGAAGAGGACTTCGAGAAGGGGTCGATCGCTGCTGGGCTCCTTCTCGGAACGTTTGGCATTGGCATGCTGGCGAGTTCGGCGGTGGTTGCCCGTCGTGAGGACATGCGGCACGGTTGGAACGTCGCCCTGTTCATCGGCATCGGGCTGGGGCTCGGTCAGTTCCTGTTGAGCTTGGCGCCCAACTACTGGGTAGCAATGGCGGTCATGGTTGGCTGGGGCATCAACGCTGGCATTGCGATTGCGTCGCACCGAACGCTGCTGCAGCAACAGACCGAACCGGCCATGATGGGCAGGGTCATGGGCATCATGACACTCGGGTTCTCTGGTGGACTCCCGTTCGGAGCGTTGGCCCAGACCGTATTGGCCCCCGCGCTCGGCCCCGTGATCACCATGCGGATCGTTGGCCTCATCACGATGGCGATCACCATCCCGCTGCTTCTCCTGCGACCGTCGATTCGCAACGCCTGACAGGCCCCACGAGAGTCAGTTCCTGGAACGCAGCCATGGAGCTGCATTCGCCTCAGGCGAGGCCGGTGAACAGTTCGACCAGTTCGGCATGCCCATGGTGCTGTGCCCACCCCAGCGCATTGCTGTGGGCCAAGCCGTCTTGGATGTCCGGGTCAGCTCCGATCGACAGCAGCCACTCGACCAACGCTCGGTCGCCTCGCCAGACCGCTGCATGGAGGGCAGTTCCGTGCCAGTGATAGCCGGGCGGTGTCGAGTTCACGTTGGCGCCTTCCTCGAGCAGCCGGTCTGCTGCCGAACGCTGTCCGGCGTTGACCGCCATGACGAAGGCGTGGTCGATGATCGAGGTTGGATCGTTTGCGAGGGCCTCTGGAACGGTGTCGGGAAACGGTGACCCGATCGGCCCTGCGTCGGTGGTCCCGTGGGACACGAATCGCTCGATCTCGGTCATCATCCCCAGGCCAGCAGCCGTGCTGAGTGCCCGCACGCGAGCGCCTCTTGCCAACAGCACATCAGCGATGTCTGCGTTGACCCAGTAGAGCGCCTCGTCGAGCGGGGTCCAGACAGGATCGTCGCCGTCAACGGGTGCGCCGCGATCGAGTAGGAACTCCAAGACGGCGTGGCTACCGCACCCGGCAGCGGCAACGACCGGAAGATGGGTCGGTGCACCCGCCTCGACCAGGGCAGCGGCTGCGCCGACTGGATCGGTGATGTTCGCTTCCTCGCAGGCCACGAGCTGCAACAGCGTGGGGTGACTGACCGAGGACGTCCGAGTGGCCAAGCCCGAGTCCGCCGCGAGCAGCCCTTGGAGTTGGTCGATGTCGCCGGCGTAGATCGCCAGCGCGGCCGGCCCGAACCCCTCGTCCATCACTGGTTCCCCGTCTTGCCGGTCGTCATGGGCATGCTCCGACGCTAACGGACAACGAGTGAGGCTGAGTTCCGCCCGCAGCAGATCCGGCCAGGAGCGACCCAACATGGGACAGAACCGGGCGACATCGACCGTTTTCGTACCAAGCTGCGATCCGGATGGCAGCGACCACGAGCGCAACGCCACCCAAGTCTCAATCAGGCCCTACGGCCATTGGGGCCTTCACACCCGGGCTATGTGTTCGCTTTGCCGTGTTGCTTCTTGACCATGACGCGCTCGTCGTAGCTGATGCCGTGCTCGACGGTATGCACGATTTCCTCGGTGACGGTCCAGCCAGCCGCCTTGTAGAAGGCGATCGCTGAGAGGTTCTCGACGCGTGCATGCAACTCGAACGATGTGTGGCCATCAGCGGCAAGTCGTGCTTCGCCGAGCGCGAGCAACCGCTTGCCGAGCCCGGTGCCTTGGTGCTCCGGCTCGACGAAGAGGTGGACGAGCTGATGACCCAGCACGGTCACGTGCCCGATCGGACGATCATCGACAACGGCCATCCACGTCTCGAACGGCGACAGCGGACCAAACCACTCGTGAAGCTGCCGCCTCGTGCCCTCGGCGTCGGGGACGTTGATCTCGCCAGCCGAGATCAGCGAGGCATAGGTGCTCTTGAAACAGCGATCGTGATAGTCGGCCACAACAGCTGCATCGGAAGGGTTCGCCGTGCGGATCTCGATCGAAGCCATCAGTTGATGCTCCCACGAATGTGGAAGCGATTGCGGCGATCAATCGATGATCAAGGCGAGCTCGACCTCGACGGTGTCGCCGACGTCGATGCACTCCTTCGTTCGAATGGGCTTCTTGACCGGCAGAACAAAGAGCCCATTGCTGCGCTGAGGAAACACCGAGGTCTTCCACTCGCTCTCACCGATGGTCACTCGAACCCGCACCGATCCGAAGCCGCCGAAGCTCGGCGCGAGCTCACGAATGTCTTCGCTCTCGTCCTCAGGAACGGTGAGGAACACCCACGACCCCTTGGCATGGAGCCAGAGATCAGCGGTGAATTCCAGGATTGGCTCCACGCTCAGCGCAGTCCGGCCAGCATCGTCTGGAAGACTTCAGCGTCGGCTTCGCTGGCAATGGGAATCGAGAACTCGATGCGGTCGACCCGGTCGCCGTAGCGATCCTTGAGCTTCGCGACGATCGTGTCGTGGGTGCCGATGGTGGCCACCGTGTGCAGGATCTCGTCGGGCACCATCGAAGCGAGTTCTTCCCACCGTTGCTGCTTCGAGAGAGCGGCCGCCTTCTCCGCGAGATCGCGCCAGTCGTGCAGCTCGAACACTCGACGATACGACGGCGTTGAGAGGTAGAAGCCCACACGAGCCCGCACCGTCCGCACCACTTTGTCGAGAGCCTCGTCATTCGGGGCCGTCCCGATCAGCGGCTTCATACAGATCTCGACTTCGGCGACGTCACGGCCGGCCCGTTCGGCGCCAACGGTGACCGAAGGCTTGACACACTCGTCGATGAAACGCTCGGTGCAGATCGGGTGGAGTCGCACACCGTCGGCGACTTCGCCAGCCACGGCACACATGTACGGCCCGATCGCGGCGACGTGGATGGGAATGTCCGGATGGTCGATCGGCCCTGGATCGAAGAGGGGAACCATCAGATTCAGGTTGTAGTGCTCTGATTCGAAGTGGAGCGGTTCGCTTGTCTGCCATGCCTGCCACACGGCTCGCACCGCCCCGATGTAGTCCCGCATCCAGGGCGCTGGCGGGTGCCACTCCATCCCGTAGCGACGTCGCACGTGACCACGCACTTGCGAGCCCAGTCCCAACGTGAAACGGCCTTCCGACAACTTCTGCAGCGACCATGCAGACATGGCGGTGACGGTCGGGCTGCGAGGGAACGCCATGGCCACCGAAGTGCCGAGGCCGATCGAGGTGGTCGACGAGGCCCCGAGCGCAAGCAGTTGGTAGGGATCGTCTTTGGTCTCCTCCACCAGGACAGCATCGAGGCCAACCTCTTCCGCGGTCAGCGCCAGATCAGCGAAGTCCCGGATGTGCAGGGGCGTGTCCGGCTCACGCAGGCCTGGATCCAACTTCCCCAGCGGTAACAGTGTTTCGACCTTCATCGGGCCAGGCTGACAGACACCTCCGAGTCTGTCGATCTGAGATCAGCGCAGCATCTGGGAGGCCGGTCGGGGGCCGGACAAGCAACCAGGAGACCGATACTCGCCTGGCATCCGAGGGTTGTAGTTCAATGCGTACCACTGGGCAGTTGCTCGACCCTCTGCCTCGGTTCCGCCGAGAGCGACAGCGGTCTGCGGAGCGGCCCACATCGAGACACACTCGGTCTCGGCTTCGTTTCGGTGGCCGGAGAGATGGGCCACTTCATGGCTGAGCACCATCATGCCGATGCGGTTGCCTTCATCCAGTGGGTCGTCAGCCCAGTTGGCGGCGTTGATGCATTGAGGAAGTTGGAGATTGGCCGTCGTCGAATCCCAGTAGACGAAGCCGGGACGAGTGCTGCCCCGGAAGTCGGTGACGAGATCCCACACTCGTCCGCAGCGGACGTCGATGTCATCTCTGCCGGTGATCGATTGTGCCGCCTCGGTCATCTGCCGCTCGTAGTAGGACGAGACCGCCTCTTGGGTGATCGCAGCGAGCAGGAGGAGCCCGATCATCCACCGGACAGTGCGCTGCATCGGTGGACGCTGCTTGAGCTTGCGGGCGACGACGCGACTCTTGGGTCGGGGCGTCTTGCCACCCCACTCCACGTTCGTCTCCAAGGCATCGACGTCGAACGCCTCGAGGTTGGTTTCGCTCACGTCCCCAGGATCGGCAGGCGAGGGCGGTGTCTTGAACGCTTTGCGTTCAGCGATGCGAGTTGGCGTCTCGCGTCGGCATCGTCAGCGGGTCCTCGCCGAACGCGGCCCGGTAGCCGACGGCCTGGGCATCGTTCATCGACCGTCGACGGCTGGTCGATGGCCGCGGTGGGTTGGCAAAGAGCACGACCAGACCCAGCAGACTTCCAACCACGAACATTTCCACCGAGCCAGCATGGCCTGGCAACCGGTGATGAAGAACGGGCGATCTGGCTCGTCGCACGGCCGACCGGCCCACGTCGCACTTTCCCCGGATGGACTCCCTCGGTCAGGTCAGATCTGCGAGATGCTCGGTTGGTGCCCCACCCGACGTCATCAGCTTGAAGACCCGTGTTCGGTGGTCGCCTTGGAGGCGTTCGGCGTAGACGGCGCCGTCGAGGTGGTCGATTTCGTGCTGGAAGACCCGGCTCAACCATTCGTCGGCCTCGATCCGCAGCGGGCGACCCTTGAGGTCGAGGCACTCGACCACCAGGTGTTTCGGCCGCTTCAAGGGAGCGTGTGTCCCCTCGATGGTCATCGAGAGGCAGCCCTCGGAGTAATTCCACGTGCCAGCAGTCTCGATGATCGTCGGGTTGACGATCACCTGCGGCGCCACCCGAGGCATGTTGTGGACGAACATCCGCAGCGGCAAGCCGATCTGGTTGGCAGCCAGCCCCACACCCTCACGCTCGTGCATGACCTCGATCATGTAGTCGGCAATGGTCTCGAGATCGTCACCAAATGAGGTGACGGGTTGTGTCGGGGAGTGGAGCACCGCCTCGCCGAAAGGAACAATGCCTGGGCCAGCCCACGCAGACTCGGTGTAGGACCAGGCCCCGAGCAGTTCGGCAACTTCAGACAGTTCTGGTCCGGACGATCGGCGAATCACTCCTCACCGTCCGAGCCCGTGTCGGTCCGCCAACCGGGGTTGGCCTTGTTGAACTCCTTGTGGGCGTTTGCGCTGTAGCGGCGGCCGCACGAACACGTCCAGTACTCGCCTTCGGCACTGACGATGTGGTTCAACGGGGCGCAGTACTCGCCCTCGGGTCGATCAGCGCACGGCTTCAATGTGATCCGACCGCCACTCGCTCGGAAACGTCGGCCTGTCCTGCCTTTGCTTGCTTTTGCCATCGCCCCGTTCCGTGCCTCGACCGGCTCGCATCGTAGGTCGAGTCGGCGGACCTACGGCAAGATGGGCAGCAGTTTGGAGAGTCGGGCGAGAAGTGTCAACGTTTCCGAACGGGCGACGCCGATGATCTCGCGGCAGCAATCGATGAAGCAGGTGACGATCGGGCCCTTTTGATGGCGCTGGTCCATCTGATCGGCGATGCCCGTTGACTCGAGCCACCGTTCACGCCGGTGCGCAACGTCAGTCTGATCGCCGACCCGCACGCCGGTCTCGACAGCGAAGCGAGGGCGGCCATCCGCAACGCCCTCATTGCGAAACTGGCGAATGATGATGTCGTTCCCGAAATTGCCGACCCAGGTAACGAGCTCATGATCCGAATGATGCGGATCTGCCTCGGTGAAGGGGTCGGGGTCGAGTACGCACCAATGATGCTTGAGGACTTGGCCTTCACTGACCGCGATGTCCAGATGCCAGGGGACAGCGAACACGCCGAGCTGATCTGGACCTACCCCGCATGACCAACTGGTACCGGAACCGCAACGGGCGCAACACCGCGCTGGTGCCGTGGCGTTTGGTCGACGACTGGGGCATGACCCACGACATCGACCTCGACGACTTCCACCTGCAACGCACCTGATCGCAGAGTCCAACACGGCGCCGCTCGTCGGTGGGAGTCTTGGTGCGTGACCACTGCTGTCGACCAGACCCGCTCCCAACCCCTCGGGCCTGACGGACCGATCTGGATCGATCACCCTGTCACGGCCGAGGGTCTTTCTGCGTTGGCGGTCGAGCATGGTCTGGCTGCCGCTGCGGTCGAGGATGTGATGGACGTCGAGCAGCTCCCGAAGTTCGAACAGACGGAGGGCCGCCTGTTTGTGATCCTCCACGGCCTGAGTCTCGATGGCGAACGCCTGGACACCGTCGAGATCGACTGTTTCGTTGGTGACGATCTGTTGCTCACCCTGCACCAGGATCCGGTGCCCGGTATCGATTGGCTCTGGGAGAAGGTGGCCAAGAACCGACACCTCACCACCGGTGGACCATCCGAGGTCTTCGGTCATCTTTGCGAAGCGGTTGGCCGCCGCTTTCTCTCGGTTGCCGACGAGCTCGAACGCCAGGTCGACGGGTTGGGTGACGACGCGCTGGCCGCCGCACCCCACCTTCTTGCCGAGGTGCAGTTGCTCCGTCGAGAAGAGGCCACGATCCGCAAGGTGTTGACCCCGCAGATGCGGATGCTCAACCAGCTCACGCGATTGCCGAGCGATCAGCTGAATGATCGGGCCCGGCGCCAACTGGTCGACGCCTATGACGTGCACAGCCAGGTGCTGGCATCGCTTGCGACCTCTCGACAGCTGCTCAGCGACATGCTCGACACCTATAGAGGAGCGGTCGCCGAGCGCCAGGGGAGAGCAGCGAACCTCCTGACGGTCTATGCCGCAATTGTCTTGCCGATGACCCTCATCGCCGGTTGGTACGGCATGAACACGGCCAACCTTCCGGCGGCCGATCGGGAATGGGGCTGGATCGTGGTGACGGTGGTGATGGTGCTTGTCGGTGTCGTTTCCTGGTTGTGGTTCGCGAGGCTCGGCATCGCTGGCCAGCCTCGACTGATGAAGCCGATCGGCAAGGGCTTGGCCGCAGCCGCACGGGCACCGCTGCGCCCGGTCACCATGCTCCGCCGAGACCACCACCGCTGAATCAGAAGTTGGGAGGGGTCGAGTTGGGACGGGTCGGACCCTCCCAACTTCGAGTTGGGACGGGACTGCGTCAGATCTCGTCGAAGCGACGACGGGAGTCCTCGTCGAACGATGTGGCTTCGGCGAGTTCGGTTCGCGCCCGCCAGGCTGCTCGTGCCATCAGGTGCACGCCGGCGGGAATGGTGATGATGGCGAGCACACCGACGAGGCCGAGTTTGAGCATGGTGCCGAATGCAGAGAAGCGGAACGACGCACCGAGAAGGATCAGCAGCAAGCCAAGCGTCGAGGCCTTGCCGGCCGCATGCATTCTGGCGAAGACGTCGTCGAAGCGATGCAGGCCGACACCGGCGAGCAAGATGAACACGGCGCCGATCAACATGATGACGGCCGAAATGAGATCGATGGTCATGCCCGAGCCCCTCGACGTTCGATGTAGCGAGCCACCGTGATCGTGCCGGCGAAGCCCAACATCGTGACGATCACGAGCGCATCGAGGAAGGCAGTCTGGCGAGAGATGCCGGCGCCGGCCGCGATGCCGGCGGCAACAACGAGAATGAGTGTGTCGGCTCCCAGCACTTTGTCCGGTAGCGAGCCACCTCGACCCACTCGCAACAGAGCAAGCCCACCGGCAACGGCCAGGATCGCCAGGGTTGCGTATTCGAGGACCTCGATCATCGTTGGCCTCCGTGGTCGCTGGTTTCGATCGCCGCATCGTTCTTGCCAGACACCGCGGCCAGGGCGAGTGCTTCGAGCTGAAGCACTTCTTCGCGAACATCGTCGACGCTGCGCAGGTGGAGTACGTGAACGAAGAGTTTCGTGGGTCGTTCGTCGTCGCCCTTGTCGATGTCGATGACCATCGTGCCCGGCGCCAGGATGATGGCGTGGCTCACGAGTGTGATCACCATTGGATGATTCGAAGCAAGATCGACGGCGACGACGCCCTCATTGATGACGTTCTTGGGAGTGATGACCTCCCATGCAACGATGAAGTTCGCACGCACGATCGACGTCGCGGTGGCACCAAGGAAACGAAACAACGGAACCGGACGAATCCTCAGCGCTTCGTTTTCGTTCTGTGGAGGGAACAACCACACAACGCCAGCAGCGACCACGATGCCAGACACGATGTTGGCCGGTGACACATCGCGCCACAGCGCCAACCAGGTGATCAGGAGCCACGTGGGGAGAAACAATCGAGACATCATGAGTTGCGCACCGCCTCGATGTAGTCAGTGGTGTCGAGTAACTGCATGGCGGCTCGCTCGGCTAGGTCGAAGACGGTGCCGCCGAAGATCGGGACGATGAGTGTGCAGAGCACGAGTGCTGCCGTCGCAGCGGTCGTGACTGGATCCATGGGCAAGCGGCGATCTTCGTCGTCGGCGGCGGCCATGGCGGGGGTGGGATCATCAGCGGTTCCCCAGAAGACGCCGGCCCAGATCTTCGACATCGAGAAGATGGTGAGGAGCGAGGCCACCAAACTGGCAGCAACCATCACGTACTCTTCAGCTTCCAAGCCAGCAGTGATCACTGCGAGCTTGGCCAAGAAGCCCGAGAACGGCGGCATGCCGGCCAGGCTGAGAGCAGGAACCACGAACAACATGGCGTAGATCGGTGCTCGCCGCACCAAGCCGCCAAGACGATGGAGCTGGCCGGTGCCGGTCGAGTCTTCGATCAGGCCGCCCACGAGGAACAGCGCCGTCTTCACCGGAATGTGGTGGACGACGTAGAGCACGGCACCGGTGAGGCCAGCCACGGTGCCGACCGCAAGGCCCATCACCATGTAACCGACCTGGCTGATGATGTGGAAGCTCAGAATGCGCTTGATGTCACTCTGCACGATGGCGCCGACGACGCCAACGACCATGGTCAGGGAGGCAGCCATCACCAGCACCCAGCGGACATCATCGAGCTGCAAGATCGTGACGGCACGGATCATCGTGTAGACGCCGACTTTGGTGAGCAAGCCAGCAAACACCGCAGTGACGGCAACGGGTGCCAGTGGGTAGCTGTCTGGCAGCCAGAAGAAGAAGGGGAACAGGGCCGCCTTGATGGCGAACACCGAGATGAGCAAGATGCCGAGCGCGGCCTGCGTTGTCTGTGGGAGTTCGGGGAAGCGGGTGACGAGTTCGGCCATGTTCACGGTGCCGGTGGCGCCGTAGATGAGCCCGACGGTGGAGAGCAGCAGCGTGGAGGCGAGGACGTTGATGACGACGTAGGTCATGCTCGATCGAATGGCCTTGCCGCTGGCACCCATGGTCAACAGCACGTAGCTCGAGATCAGCATGACCTCGAAGGCCACGAACAGGTTGAACAGGTCGCCGGTCAGGAATGACAGTGCAACACCGGCAGTCAACACCAGATAGACCGGCTGGCCGATTCGGGGTTGGGCCTCGTCCACGCCTTGCCCGATCGCGAAGACCTGCACGAGCACGATCACGACGAGGCTGACCACCAAGAACATCGCCGAAGCGAGGTCAGCGACCACTGTGATGCCAACACCAGCCGGCCAAGCGCCGACGGTTTGGGCTTGAATGCCATCAGCTTCGACGGCGATGAGGAGAGCGATCGCGCAGCCAAGGGCAGTGAAGTTCGCCGCAAGGGCGATCACCCGCTGGGTCAGCAGCGATCGCATCGCGAGCATGGTGATGCCGGCTGCGAACAGCGGAAGCATGACGGGAAGGACGACGAGGCTCATGATCGTGGCCCTTGCGATGTCGAAGAGTCTGGTGCCGTCGGGGCACCGTCGGGGTCATCCCACTCGTCCCAGGGTTCGTCTTCATCGGGGTCAGGCTCACGGAAGTGGCCCTCATCGTCGGCCATACGCTGGGCCAAACGATCCTCGACGTCATCTTGGACTTCATCGTCGGCGGTGCCGACCCAGCTGCGATAGGCCAGGGCCAACAAGAACGCCGACACACCGAAGCCGATCACGATCGCCGTGAGAGCGAATGCTTGAGGCAGCGGAGCGGCGATACCAGCACCGTCGTCGCCTTTGCCGACAAGCGGCGGGCGTCCGGCTCGGCCTCCAACGGTGATCAAGAGCAGAACGGCGCCGTGGCTCAGGAGACCGAGGCCGAGCACGATGCGGGTGAGCGCTCGTTGCAGCAAGAGGTACGTGCCGACGGCGAAGAGCCAGGAAACAAGAATGGCCAACATGATGCTCATGCGGTCACCTCCACCCGGTCGTTGTCTGTGTCTGAGGCTGGTTCACCGACGAGCACCTCGATGAAGCTCGAGATCACGCCGACGACCAGCAACAAGATGCCGGTGTCGAACGGCAGGGCCGACGTGGTCTTCACCTTGCCGAGGACCGGCAATGTGGCCTGCCACGTGTGGTGCTCGAGCAGGGCATTGCCGAGCGCCAAGCTCGTGAGGGCGGTTCCCGTGACCAGGAGCACGCCAACACCCATCAGGATCTGAGGCGGAACGGGGAACCGGCTCTGCAAGGTCTCGCGTCCGGTGATCACCCGAAGGATCAGGCCGGCGCCCACGACGAGGCCAGCGATGAACCCGCCGCCCGGGGAGTTGTGGCCAGCGAAGTGGAGGTACATGGCGAAGACCATGATCGAGTGGAAAACCGCGTTGAGCGTGGTGTCCAGCACGACACTCGGCCGGCCAAGCACCAACGGCGTGAACGGTGTGGGATCCTTCCGATCCCGTGATCGCATCTGCTGGGGGACCTGTCGTGGATCCCGGCCGTTGGTCACCACGAGCGAGATCACGCCGAGGGCGGCGACCACGAGCACCAGCGCCTCGCCCACGGTGTCGAAGCCGCGGAAGTCGACGAGCGTGACGTTGACGATGTTGGCGCCGTCGCCTTCTGGATAGCTGAGGGCCGTGAGTTCTTCGTCGACGAGGGGAGCGGTGCGGTCAGCCACCGACGTGACCATCAGGAGGAAGACCGTGACACCAACAGCGCCAGCGACCAGGGCTCGGAGTGCATTGGCTCCGGACACTCTGGGCGCTTTGAATCGAGAGGGAAGATGGCGAAGCACGAACACGTAGACCGCAATCGACACGGTCTCGACCAACAACTGTGTGAGGGCGAGATCGGGAGCACCCTGGATCACGAACAGCGATGCCGAGCCAAGCCCGACACTGCCGAGGAGAAGCACCGAAGCGAATCGGCGCTCAGACAGGGCAAGAAGTGCAGCGGCCAGCATCGTGGCGGCTACGACGAAGAACTGCAGCGGTGATTCGGCGACGACGCGGTCGGCGGGGAGGCGAACATTGCCGATGATCGTGATGAGTGGAAGCCCGACAACCGCCAAGAGGATGACGCCGAGGTAGATGGGCAGTGAACCGGGTTGGATGACCGTCACGAACCTGGCGGCCCCGGCAAGAACTTGGCGCAGACCGCCCTGGAAGATGTCGGCACCATCGAAGCTGCGACCGAGCTTGCCTTGGACGGCCTCGATTGGTCTGCGGACAGCGAACAGGAGCACGCCGCCCGTGACGGCGATGATCGACAGGATGAACGCCGTGTTGAAGCCGGGCCACAGATGGAGCGAGTAGACCTCGGCCTTCTGCTCGAGCGCCGTTGCCGCAGGACTGACGATGTCGGTGGCTGCGTGCTCGAAGAGGCCGAAGAAGATCGTCGGAATCATTAGAAGCGCTGCGGGTGCGACGAGGAGCGGCCCGGGCTTGTGAATCGGTGTCTCGACGCCTTCGACATCAGTGAAGGCGCCCCACAAGAAGCGCAGGGTGTAGGCCCCAGTCAGCGCCGATGCGGCAACGAAGATCGCCGTGGCCAGGTCGAAGCCGGCGATGTCGGCATCCAGCAACCCAACGATGGCGGCCTCCTTGGCCATGAAGCCAGCCATGCCGATGATGCCGGCCATCGACGCTCCGCCGATCACCGAGGTGATGGCCACGAGCGGCATGGATTTCCGCAACCCACTGAGTTCAGCGATTTCCCGAGTGTGAGTGCTGTGGTCGATGATGCCGACCACCATGAACAGGCTGGCCTTGAAGATGGCGTGTGCGGCGAGGAGGGCCGTGCCGGCGAACAGGAGTTTCGGTGTTCCCGCTCCGAAGACGGCCATGAGCATGCCGAGTTGGCTGACCGTGCCGTAGGCGAGCAGCAGCTTCAGATCGGTTTGACGCAGAGCTCGGTAGCCGCCCCAGGTCATCGTGGCGAGACCGAACACGAGGGTCATCGGTCGCCACGGGGCGAGTTCGTTGAGGTGAGGGGAGAGGCGGGCGACCAGGAAGATGCCCGCCTTCACCATCGTGGCCGAGTGGAGGTACGCCGAAACGGGAGTCGGCGCCGACATCGCACCGGGAAGCCAGCCGTGGAACGGCACCTGGGCAGATTTGGTGAAACAACCGATCAGGATGAACACCGCAGCCCAGGATGCGAGTGACCCGCCGATCGTTGCTTCGGCCAGGCCTGAAAGCGTGGAGGAGCCCGTGCTGATGCTCAGCATGATGAGACCGGCCAACAGCGACAAACCGCCGGCGCCGGTGATGATCAACGCTTGCAGCGCAGCACTTCGAGCCGCCGACTTCGTGTCCTTGAAGCCGATCAAACCGTAGGAAGTGACCGAGGTCAGCTCCCAGAACACGAAGATGAGAATGAGACTGTCGGCGCTCACCAGCCCGGTCATCGCTCCGGCGAAGATCGTGAGGAGCGCAGCAAAGCGCCCGAGGCCGTCTTCGTCATCGAAGTACTGACTGGCGTAGGCCATGACCAACACGCCCACGCCGCTGACGATGCCCAGCATCAACAGGGCGAACTCGTCGATGACGAATCGCAGATCGAGACCGAGGCCCGGCACCCATGGCTGTTCTTGGATGACCGGGGTGTCGTCGTGCACGTCCGAGGCGATCGAGACAACCCAGGCAACGGTGGCCGCCGGAGCGAGCATCGTGACCCAGAAGACCTTGGACTGAAGTCGAGGAGCGAGTGCGGCGGCAACGAGGCCCACGACGACGTGGATGATGAGCAGCGTGATCATCGTTGTTGTCGGAATCTCTGGGGCATGGAAGAACCAATCAGGGGCGGGTGTGAGCAACTTGGCGGAGCGGGACGCCAGGTCACCGGTGGACGATCCTAGGGCCGTCGTCTTCACGCACGTGGGGATGCACGAGCCGTGCACCTCACAAGCAGGAACCAAGACAGAGTCGGAGGGTCAGCCGGAGTGGATGGAGTCTCGGAGCCGACCATTCAGGTATGAGTCAGGCCGGTCGAGTCGGTGAGGAGGGAGCTGGCCGACTGACAGTGAACAACTCAGGACGAAGGTCCCTTCTGCGGCTCATCGCCAGCTGCCATCGTCCCTCGAACGCTCACCTGTGAGGAGACATCGTGGAGTTCGAGACATCGCAACAGACCCAGACCATGCTGGCCATGGTCAATGACTTCGTCAGCCGGGAGTTGTTTCCGTTGGAGGGGGAGATGCTCCACGGTGACACCGCCGTTCTGGAGGCACAGATCGCATCGAAGCAGGACCGGGTTCGTCAGATGGGACTGTGGGCACCCGGTCATCCTGTCGAGCTGGGCGGATTGGGGCTCTCGCTGGTCGATCACGGTCTCCTGACCGAAGCCATCGGCCGGTCGCCGCTCGGTCACTTGGTCTTTGGCACCCAGGCTCCCGATGCCGGCAATGTCGAGATACTCCACGAGTACGCGACAGAAGAGCAGCGTGAGCGTTTCCTGCGTCCGCTCGTTGCCGGTGAGGTGCGAAGTTGTTTCTCGATGACCGAGCCAGAAACGGCAGGGTCGAATCCGCTGTTGCTCGCGACCACGGCGCACAAAGATGGCGACGACTACGTCGTCAATGGGCAGAAGTGGTTCACGTCTTCCGCTGACGGGGCGTCGTTCGCCATCGTCATGGCGGTGACCGACCCGGACGCTCCGCCGTATCAGCGAACGAGCATGATCATCGTGCCGACCGACACGCCTGGGTTCGAGTTGGTGCGCAACGTCAGTGTGATGGGGCACAGCGGTTCGGGGCACGCCTCGCACGCCGAGGTCAGCTACCAGTCGTGCCGGGTGCCGCAAACCAATGTGCTCGGCCACGAGGGTGCTGGCTTCAAGATCGCCCAGGACCGTCTCGGCCCGGGGCGCATCCACCACTGCATGCGTTGGCTGGGCATTGCTGGTCGCGCGTTCGAAATGATGTGCGACCGAGCCAACTCGCGACAGATCGACCCGGATGGTTCCACGCTCGCTGATCGACAGGTGATCCAGCACTGGGTTGCCGAGAGCCAGGCCGCAATCCAGGGGGCGAGGCTCATGACGCTGCACACTGCTTGGAAGATCGATCGTGAAGGGGCGAAGGCGGCACGAGACGAGATCTCAGCGATCAAGTTCGTCGTAGCGAACACGATGCTCGACGTGCTCGACCGTGCCATCCAGGTCCACGGAGCACTCGGTGTCACCGACGACACGATCCTTGCCTACTGGTACCGGCACGAGCGGGCAGCCCGGATCTATGACGGGGCCGACGAGGTGCACAAGACCTCGCTCGGTCGCCGGTTGTTGCGGCAGGCCGCGACACCGGCCAACTGACGGGAGCTGAGCGCAATCCCGCACGCTTCGGTCACACCACCTTCACGTTGCCGAAACATGGGGTCCCTAGCTTGGGCTCATGAGTCTTGAGACGAGCCAACCCTCCGTCACGGTGCTTCGCGGCGGCCGCATCGTCGATCCATCTGCCGGATCATCGTCCATCGGCGATCTCGTGAGCGTTGATGGCTCGATCGCATCGTCGACCGTGCCGTTGGGTGATGCTGACGTCATCGACGTGACGGATTGCCTGGTCGTGCCCGGGGCGATCGACATGCACGCTCATGTCATGGAAGGCCTCGGCAACTTCTGCGTCGGACCTGACGTTCCTGGCGTCGACATGGGCGTTCCCACGGTGGTGGATGGTGGAACGAGTGGCTTCGCCACCTTCGACATCTCACGCAAGGCGATCATCGATCACCCCGACACCAAGACGAACATCTTCGCCTTCATCGATCCCAATGCCCTCTACCTGGCCACCAAGGACTTCATCTGCCACAAACTGGGCATCGCCGCTGACGTGAAGAATCTCGATGCCGAAGAACTGGCGGCCAGCCTCGAGCGCAACGCTGATGTGATCGTCGGTCTCAAGGTTCGGGTCACCCACACCGGGGAACCCGAGGTGTCCCCATTCCTCGAGGCGGCGAAGGAAGCCACAGACCTACCGATCATGGTGCACCTCGGGCGCTTTCCGCACACGCCGGTCATCTCGCCGCCCACGCTGCTCGAGGCGCTCCGGCCGGGCGACATCATCACACATGCGTTCCGGGGCTACGGCGGCATGGTGGCCAAGGACGGCAAGGCCATTCCCCAGTTCCGAGATGCTGTCGATCGCGGTGTGGTGCTGGATGTCGGCCACTCGGGAACCGACTTCCGGTTCCGCGAGGCTCGACGCCTCTTCGACCAGGGCTACCTACCGGACACGATCTCGACCGACCTCAACATCTTCAACATCGGCGGCCCGGTGTTCTCTCTCGCCGAGACGGCGTCGAAGTTCCTGGCCCTCGGTCTCGACGTCGAAGACGTCCTGGCCATGATCACCACCAATCCAGCCAAGGCGATCAGGAAGAGCGACGAGCTCGGTTCGCTTGCCGAAGGGCGCACGGCCGACGTCAGTGTGTTCAAGCTGATCGATGAGCCCACGAAGTACAGCGACGGAGAAGAAGAGGTCGCTGGCGATCAGCGCCTCGTCGCCATTGGCTGCCTGCGAGCGGGGGAGTGGATCCCGACACGAGATCTTCCCACCTATGCCTCGGAGGGCAAGACGTGGGTGAAGTGGGCGGCGAACGAAGACCTCGACTGGTGACGGATCGAGCCAATCCGGCTGAGCGTCTCGGTGCCCTTCTTCCGTTGTTCTGGCACCCGGTGGCCACGACGGATGAACTCGACCAGGCAGCGTCCGGGGTCCTCCCGGTCCGGCTGCTCGGTCGAGATCTCGCCGTTGCCGACCTCGGCGACGGAAAGGTGGCGGCGCACACCGATCGGTGCCCGCATCGGTCGACTCGGCTGTCAGTCGGCTTTGTCGAAGACGGCCACCTGCGCTGTGCCTACCACGGGTGGAAATTCGATGCGCAGGGGACCTGTGTCGAGATCCCGTCGCTCGAGCCATCGGCCCCCATCCCATCGGCCGCATGTGTCACGTCGTTTCGAGCGGTGAAGCAATCGGGCCTGGTGTGGGTGTTGCTCGATGCTCGGCTCGAGCCGCCCATTCCGGCAACGCCAGGGTTCGACGACGACAGCCTTCGAACCCTGGTGCCCGATCCCTACACCTGGCCAACATCTGCCCCGAGGCGAGTCGAGAACTTCGTCGATCTTGCTCACTTCGCTTGGGTCCACGACGGTTCACTCGGCACGAGGTCAGAACCGGTGCCCCCACTTCCGGACATGGCTCGTGCTCCCGGTGAACTCCAGTTCACCTACGAGCCGCCCGACCTCGACCCCGAGGCCGCTGCGATGTTCGGGTCATCGGACTACCGAATGCCGATGCCGCTCACGGTCTGCATCGGCTTCGCCATGGCCGGAGGCGTACGACGGGAACTGTGGATGACGGCGAGCCCGATCGACGATGACCGAACACGATCGTTCTGGATGATGTCGCGTTCTGACGATCTCGATGCATCACAGGACGCTGCCCACTTGGCGTTCCAGGCTCGAGTGTTGGCCGAAGACGAGCCCGTGGTCTGCAACCAAGTACCGGCGATGATGGATCTGACACCCGGGGGCGAGTTGTCGGTGCGAACCGATCGTGTCTCGATCGAGTACCGACGATGGCTCACGGAATTGCTGACTTGCGTCAACGCAGACGATCGGGTCGACATCAGTCGGTTGCGCGACCGTCTTGGTCTTGGAGTAGCTGCCACAACCGCTGCGGGGTGACCGGCGTGGTCGTCAAGAGGTCTGCGACCTCGGGCAGTGCGTTGGCGACCGCGTTGACCACTGCGGCGAAGGAACCGTTCGTGCCGCCCTCGCCAATGCCCTTCATCCCGCCGGGAGTGTGGGGCGAAGGAGTCACGGTGTGTTCGATCTCGATCTCGGGAAGAAAACTCGTGCCCGGAATGAGATAGAAGAGGAAGCTGCCCGTTTGCGGAATGCCGTCGTCGTTCACGATGACCTCTTCGAGCAAGGCAGCCCCGGCTCCTTGCGCGATGGCTCCATGGGTCTGACCCGCCACGATGGTGGGGTCGACCACGGTGCCGCAGTCTTGGACGACGGCATAGCGGTCGATGGTGACCGCCCCGGTGTCGGTGTCGACCCCGACTCTGCAGACGTGGGTGCCGAACCCGAACGTCGAGTTGTCTGGGTCATACGCCCGACGTCGAGCAAGGCCGGGCTCGACGCCGTCGGGCAGGCCGACCCCGCGCCAAGATCGCGCCGCCAGTTCACGGATGGCCACCTCGGCCTGACGTGCTGCGCCCGAGCCCCGAACCTTCGCCATCCCACCGACCAGTTCGATGTCATCCGCCTCTGCCTCCAGGTGGTGTGCGGCGAGACGTCGGATGTCGTCAGCGAGTGCCATCGACGCCTGGATAATGGCTGCCCCTCCTACCGCCATCGAGCGGCTCGCCGCCGTGCCGTACGGGCTGTACGGCGAGCGATCGGTGTCTGATCTGGCCAGCCGAACATCAGACTCGGGCAACCCCAGCACCTCAGCGGCCAAGCGAGGGAACGTGGTTTCGTGCCCCTGTCCGTGGGGCACGGTGCCGACCTGGATCTCGACCTTGCCATCGGGATCCATCGTGAGCTCTGCGGTCTCGTACCCACCAATGGTGAGCCCGATCATCTCGTTGACTGCGCTCGGGCCGACGCCCGACATCTGGACATAGGTGGCGTAGCCAACACCCCAGCGACGCCCGTCCTGGGGCGGCTCCGGCCAACGGTGGGCAGCCTGCCGGGCTCGGGTCAGCGTCTCGCCGTAGTCGCCGCCGTCGTAGGTGATGCCGGTACGAGTCGAGTACGGCTGGGCTTCTGGGGGAATCATGTTCCGGATCCGAACGTCGACCGGATCGAGACCCAGCTGATCAGCGATGATGTCGATCGTTCGCTCGCGGATGAAACAGGCCTGGGTCTGTCCGAAGCCTCGGTACGCAGCGGTCGGAACCTGGTTGGTCGCGATCAACGTTCCCTCGCCGCCGAGGACGTCCCATTCGTACGGACCGGGAAGCATGCCAAGGCATGAGAACAGCGGGCCGCCGCCGAAGATGGCGAAGTGGGCACCTGCGTTTCGTTCGGCATCGGCCCACAACCCCGTGAGGCGGCCGTCGGCCTCGAAGCCGGCGGTCACCCGGATGCGCTCATCCCTGGCTTGGGTGGTGACGGTCAGCGATTCGCTGCGGGTTTCGGTCCAGCTCAGGCGTCTCCCGGTCGCAACGGCAGCAACACACACCAGCAGCTCATCATCATGGGGATGGTCCTTGACGCCAAAGCCACCGCCGACATCGGGCACGACGACCTGGATCCGACTGCGTTCCCAACCCAGAACCGAGGCCAGCGCGTCCCGAACGGCATGGGGAGCTTGGGTACTGGTCCAGACGATGAGTCGCTCGTCAACGACCTCGGCGATCAACCCCCTGGGTTCCATTGGTGCTCCAGCCAGACGCCCGATGTCGAAGTCGAGGCTTCGCTGATGGGTGCTGGCCTCGACGCGTTCCATGACGTCTGAGCGGGAATCGCCGGCGAGGAAGGTAGCCAGGGTGTTGCCAGAGCGGTCGTCGTGAAGTTGCGGCGCTGTTGGGGCCACAGCGGCGGAGGTCGAAGCGACTGTGGTGCGATCTTCAATGGTGACCTCGATGAGTTCTGCGGCGTCGGCGACGGACGCAGCGTCAGGACCGATCAGCAACGCAACCGGTTGTCCCACGTAGCGGATGCGCCGATCGAGCACGGCGGAGCTGGTGTGGGATTGATCGCCGAGGATCCACACGATCGGCACCCGGCCAGGGACGGCTTCGAATTGCTCAGGTCCCAGCAGCTCGCACGAACCCAACGAGCCAATTGACCGGACCGATTGCAGCACGCCACTGGCCGACTCACTCCGTATGACGTGCACGACCGCTGACGCTCCGGCGAGGTCGGCGACATAGCGCGCCGAACCTCGGAGGAATCGAGGGTCTTCGCGTCGGCCGCGCCACGCTTTCACACTCATGTTCGTCCTGTCACCCGATCGAACGTAGCGAGCAGCCCGATGCGGGAATCGCACGTAACCGAGCGTTCAAGCTGTCGTGATGTTCGCGAGGCGAGCCGCAGGGAAACGGTGGCGATAGACCGTCGTGATGAGCCCCGAGTTGACCTGTCCGATCTGCACGATGCCCGAACCGCTCGAGAGCTCCGACGGCTTTGAGTGTGCGACCTGCGGCCATGAGTGGGCTGACGAGTCCCCACCCGAGGTGGTCGACGCCAACGGCAATGTGCTGGTGACCGGGGATGACGTGACGGTGATCAAGGACTTGAAGCTCGACGGCAAGACCGGTGGCGTCAAGGCGGGCACCAAGGTGAAGTCGATCCGTATCGTCGAGGGGGATCACCCCATCGACGGCAAGGTCAACGGTCGAGGCATCGTGATCAGGGCCGAGTACGTCAAGAAGGCTTGAGGCGTTCGATCAGCTCAAACGGATGATCGACTCGTGCTCGATGCGGGCGACGAGCGCACCACCGACGCTGGCCTCGATGTCGAGCACGACCCGCTCGCCCGACCGTGTCTCGAATCGGTCGACGAGGGCGGTGGTGACGGTGACGACGGCGTCGCTGGCGACGAAACCGAGGTGGGTGATGGCACTGCGCACGTGCACCCAAGGCCCGGTGACGTGGAACTCTTTGGTCACGCTGTTGCCGATGCATGGCCACACGGCGGGGTGAGCCCGCCCCTCTGCGTCGTAGACATCGAGATCGTCGCCAGCTCGTTGCCCGTAGCCGCCCAGGCCCTCAGCGAGATCGAACGTCAGGTCATGGTGCTGTGCGAGAACGGATCGCGGGGTCGCAACCGGTGCGTGTGCCGCCACTGCGAGCGTGGCTCGAAGCTGTCCGTCGACAAGAGCCTCGATCATGCCCTCGCTGTTCGGGACGAGATCGACGGTGTCGTTGTCGAACACCGGGGACAGCAACCGAAGCTCGCTCCAACCGTTGTCGAGCCAGGCTGCGCCCCACGCCGCAGCGGGCGAATGCGTCAGGTATGCGTGCACGGTGGTGCCAGCAACGAGGGCCGAGGGGAACCCGGCGGCGGTCGCTCCTTCGTCGGTGTGCACCGGGTTGTCAGCGTGTTCGGCCAGGTTGATCGCTGTTGTCTGCCAAGGAAGAAGTGACGCGTTCACCGCCGAGAATCTAGAGCATGCGCCCGTTGCTGCAAGGCGTAGGTGCGGAGCATCGCCAGCACGGCATTGGCGATCTCATGGTTGTTCCGCTGGTGAAGCACGTGTTGGGCGAGCGCTTCTCGGAGATCGATCAACATGACCTCGTCTCCCGACGCCATGATCTCGCCCGCCAGCGCAGGCAAGATCTCCAATGCTCGAGTCGTTGCACCTTCGAGCGCTCCTTCTGCCTCCCTGGCCACGTTGAAGCGATCACTCATGGGTCGAGCCTGATGCCTTCCCGCCGGACTGACAAGAGTCCTTCGTCCTCGGCGACTTCGACGGCGCCAGACAGGCGACGTAAGGTCGCCAGACGGCGCCGGGCCGTATCCGAAAACGGAGGAACCGATGAAGATCGATGCAGTGGCCGCTGGGCTCGACGAACGCCGACTCGGTCGCATTGGCGACCACCTCCGCAATCGCTACCTCGATCCCGGCAAGATCGCTGGCGCCCAGATGGCGATCGTGCGCTGCGGCCACGTCGGCTACTTCGAGAGCTTCGGCGATCAGGACCGCGAGCGTTCGCTCCCCGTTGCCGATGACACGATCTGGCGGCTCTATTCGATGACCAAGCCGATCACCGGTGTGGCCATGATGACACTGTATGAGCAGGGTCACTTCCAGTTGAACGACCCCATCGACCGATGGATCCCTGAGTGGAAGGGCATGACCGTCGCCGAGGACGACGGCACGATCGTTCCCGCCGACCGGGCGCCGACAATTCGCGACATCTTGAGCCACACATCGGGCATCGGCTACGGCCCGGAGAACAAGGATCTCGTACTCGGCGAACGGAATTGGCTCGCCGATCACGACCTCGAGTCGATGTCGAAGACGTTCGGTGCGTGGCCGCTCCGCTTCCAGCCAGGAACGAAGTGGCTCTATTCCCACGGCATGGACATCGCCGCCCGCCTGGTCGAGATCATGTCGGGCATGGCGTACGACCAGTATCTGCAGCGCGTCATCTTCGAGCCGCTTGGCATGGTCGACACCGCCTTCTTCGTGCCCGAGGACAAGGCCGATCGTTTCGCTGCGTGCTACGCCCGCAACGGACGCAAAGAACTGGTGCTGCTCGACGATCCGGCGACGAGCAGCTATCTCCGCAAGCCCAAGCTGTTCAACGGTGGCGGTGGTCTCGTCGGCACAACAGCGGACTACCTCCGCTTCACGTCGATGTTGGCCAGCGGTGGCGAACTCGACGGCGTGCGCATTCTGGGTCGCAAGACCATCGAACTGATGACCAGCAACCACCTTGCCGGTGACGGTGAGATGTCTGACTTCGCTCTGCCGACGGGGTACGGCGAGGTCGGCTTCGACGGCACGGGTTTTGGCCTCACGGTGGCGGTGTCCAAGGGGCCTGCGGCAACGGGTGTTGTTGGCTCCGTCGGCGATTTCATGTGGGGAGGCGCTGCGTCGACAACGTTCTGGGTCGATCCCTCCGAAGAGCTGGCCGTGGTGTTCATGACACAGCTGATGCCATCGGGAACCTTCAACTTCCCCGATCAGCTGAAGACCCTCGTGCACGGCGCCCTGCTCTGAGCTTCGGCGTCAGCGGTCCCGGAACCCCCTGCCTTCAAGGATCTTCGGCACGAACGTGTCGATTCGAGCCTCTCTTGTCTCGGCCTTCTTCGCTCCGGAGATGTGCAAGTGATATTCCCGCTGCCGCCCTGGCGTCAGCGCTGTGAACGCAGCGGCAAGCGCAGGGTCGGCATCGAGCCGTTGTTGCAGCTCAGCGACGAGTTCGAGCGCTGGCGGCGGACCAACGTCGAGCCCGGCCGCTTCGATCGCGATGGCTTCTTTGACGAAGTCAGCGACGGCCGGTGCGAGCCGCTCGACGTCGCCGACGGAACGAAAGCAGACCCGCATGGCTGATCGAGTGTTGGGGCCCTGGGGCTCGAGAACACCATCGGGGTCGGTGATCAGCGCTCCTTTGGTGAACAGCAGAGCGAGGAAGCCCTTCATCTCCTGCATGATCGCGATGTTGTGGCCCTCGTGGCTGTAGCAGGGTTTGTTCCACTTGATGTCTTCGCTCAAACCCTGGGCCAGAAGCGTTGGACGCAGGGCGGTCATCTCTGCCGGCCATTGATCGGAACGATCGATGTAAGCGTCGACTGCTTCGTTCATTTCGCCGTTCTTCATCTTGCTCATGTTCACGTCATTCTCATGGATGGATAGAAAGGCCCGGTGGCGATGACTTCAATGAGGGTGAGCGCAGCATCGGTCGTGAGCTTGCCATGATCGTCGAGCCCTTGCTTGGTACCCGAGGTGAGGTCGTTGTCAGCGCCACTGATCCCGGTGACGCCCGTTCGTGCGAAGCCGCCGTGGTCGCCGAAGCTCGGCGGCTCGAACAGATCTTCTCCCGCTTCGATACGTCCAGTGCGCTTCACCGCTATCGCCGTGACCATCGCACCGACGTTCCCGAGCTGCTCGCGGTCATCGCTCTTGCCAATGAGTGGCAGGCTCGAACCGAGGGGGCCTTTCATCCAGGAGCGCAGCCCCTGGTCGACCTCTGGGACGACGCCGAACGGGCCGGAGCCCCGCCGTCGGCTGAGCAGTTGGTTCGTGCGGTCGAGCAGATGACCAACGAACCGGGGTCGATCGACCTCAATGCGATCGCCAAAGGGTGGATTGCCGACACTGCGCTGTCTGTCGCTGTTCGAGCCCGGCCATCCGTGACGGAGGCCTGGCTGAACCTCGGTGGCGACCTTGTGCATCGAGGTGAGGGTTCGGTCACCGTTGGCATCGAGAACCCGAACCGGCCCTACGACAACGTTCCTCCGTTGGCAACGGTCGAGCTCTCCAACGAGTCGATGGCGACCAGCGGGGGAGCGCGCCGCTTCTGGACGATCGACGGCGTTCGATATCCCAAAGTGATCGACCCTCGCTCGGGCGTTCCGAGCGACCGGATGGCAAGCGCAACGGTCGTGGCACCCGATGGAGCAACCGCCGACGCGCTCGCCACGGTGGCGGTGTTCCTCGATGCTGACGAGACGCTCGACATCGCGGCCAAGGTCGGTGCAGCGTGTTTCCTCATGGATCGAGACGGGTCCCAGATCAGCTCGTCCGCACGGTTCAGACCATCGCCATCCAGATGAGACCAACCGTGGCGATCGTGCCTCCCGCCATCCACGCCAACGCTCGGCGTCGCCGCTTACGCAGGAAGATCTGGATGCCCAGTCCGGTCACCGCAACAAACACCAAGAAGCCAGCGGAGATGTCGATGGCGAGATTCCAGACCGACCCGGTGTCGCTGCCGGAATGGAGATCCCGCATGGCGTTGACGAAGCCTTCTTCCCGCACCGTCAGCTCGAACTCGAGCGATGGCACATCGAAGCGCACCGTGGCGCCGTAGCCGGGTCCGGAGTAGTTGATCGAGCCCTCGTCGGCCACCTGGTCGAAGTTGGTCACCTCGCCGGCGATGTCATACTTGCTTCGAACGAACTCGCTGACGGCGAGGAACTCGACCCCATCACCGCCTTCGTCGCGCACGCTGGCGGGCAGCGTGCCCTCGATCGAGGTGACCGTGACCTCATCACCGAACAGCCACGACGGATGGTTCAGCAACAGGCCCGTCACGCCAAAGAAGAGAATGATGGCGAAGGCGATCATGCTGGTGTAGACGTGCAGCCAACGCATGGATTTCTGCCATTTGGCGGCCCTCGACTTCGAACCACTCGAACGCGGAATTCTCAGTGCGTCCGTTGTCGGCAGGGCAGCCTTGGGCTTCACGGATTGATCATGCATCGATGCGCACCGAAGCCTCGGAGAGTTCGCCGTCTGCAGGCAGCGCCGTGTCCGCGAGCTCACCGGTGAGCGTGAACGGTTGTCGGATCAGCGAGTATGGGCCCTCTTCTCGAACGGCCTCGACACAGACGAAGTAGTCGCCTGCGATCGCCGGAAAGTCAGCGACGGTTCCATCCCAGACAACGGCGTACGTGCCAGGAGCTCGAGTCGCCGATGACACCGTGGCGACGTCATCACGACCACCTGCGGCGATTCGTTCGAGATCGGCATCGAACCACCGGCTGAGATGGTCGAGCCACCGATCGCCGCGGCGCCCCTGTTCGTACCAAAGGGCAACCGTCGTCGCGAGTTCTCCGGCAGCGTCCTCGATCCAGACTGCGACGTATGGGCGCTCGTTCTTGCCGCCGACCGCCTGGGTGTAGGTGAACGAGATCACCATCTCGCCGCTGACGGCTGGGGCTCCTGTCGGTGCGTCTGCCGTCGCCCCGGTGGCGGGGTCGGTTGTGGTGGCCGGAGCCTCGGTCGTGGTGGGCGCGGCAGTCGTGGTGGTGGTCGGCTGGGGTTCTGCCGTCGCTCCAGCGAAGACCTCGCTGTCATCGTTGCCGCACGCAAGGCCTGGAACGAGAGCGAACGCGCTGGCGCCGAGCGACGCTTTGAGCATCGCACGCCGAGAGACGAGTTGGAAGCGGCTTGGTTGGGAGGGAGACATTGGCGCTCAGAATGGGGTTCGGTCGATAAGGGGAGAGTAAGCAGCGCCATCGAGGTCCGACGTATCGCTGGGAATGCGCACCGTGAAGGCACAACCAGCGCCGGGAGCGGTTCGCAGCGTGAGCGTGCCACCGTGAGACTCGGCAATGCCTTTGGCAATGGCAAGCCCGAGGCCGGAGCCGCCGGTGCTTCTGGTTCGCGCGCTGTCGCCTCGCGAAAATCGGTCGAACACCCGACCGGCCACGTCTTCGGTCATCCCTGGCCCGTCGTCGGCAACCTCGATGCGAAGGTCGCCGCCGTCGCAATCGGCGGAAATGGTCACCGCCGCTGCCGGGGCGTGAGTGAAGGCGTTGTCGACGAGGCCAGCAACGAGTTGCAGGATGCGTTCGCGATCAACGTGGGCGATGATCGGCTCATCGGCTGGTACGACGACGTTCAATTCGCGTCCGTTGCGAGTGGCCCGGAAGTCACCGGCGACTGCGTCGATGAGTTCGGAGACGTCGACGGATTCAAGCGTCAGCGGTTGGCCCTCGTCGTGTCTGGCCAAGACCAAGAGGTTCTCGACCAGAGTCGACATGCGAGAGGACTCGTCCTGCATACGGCGCACGACGTCGTCGAGTTCGCCGGGGCCTCGGAACCCGCCATCGGCGTAGATCTCGAGGTAGCCGCGTATGGAGGTGAGTGGGGTGCGCAGCTCGTGGGACGCATCGGAGACGAATCTGCGCAGTCGATCGTCGGCCTCGTCGCGCTGGTCGAGCATGCCGTTCAGTGCATCAGCGAGCTGGCCGGCCTCGGTCGACGCCTGGAGCCGTGGGGCACGCTGGGAGCGTTCGCCAGCGGCAATGGCTTGCGCAGTGTTGGTCATGTCCACGATCGGAGCGATGCCGAGTCGGACGACCCACCAGGCAATCAACCCGAGGGTGAGCGCGACCACCAGCGTGGTACCGATGAAGAGGAGCGTGAGTTGGCGAACGGTCTCGTCGATGTCGGTGGTCGGAGCGGCGTAGACCGTGACCGCATCGTCAAGTGGTCCGGCATCGACGAGCACTCGGAACGTCATGGTCTCGTCGGTGGATGGAACGATCACAAACGCCCGACCGACCGCGTTTTCGACATCGAGACCGGAGAGGTCTGGCGTTGCGTTGACCAACTGACCCCGGACGGTCTCGCTCACGATTCCGTTGACGTCGACCCGCGCAACGAAGAACTCAGACACCGGGGACGCAGGAGCAGGTGGAGGTGCGCCTGCGTTGCCGAGCTCGAGCGGACCTGGCCGTTCCAGTCGCACGATGGACACCAACTGATCGTCGAGCTGAGCGATCAGCTGGCCTCGCTGCACAACAACGACCATCGTTGACACGGTGGCAACAACGCCGAGCACGAACGTCAGTGCCAGCAGCACTCGCGAACGGAGTGTCACTCGTCGACCCGCAGGCAGAAGCCAACGCCACGGATCGTGTGGATCAACTTGGGTTCGGCGCGATCGAGCTTCTTGCGGAGATAGCTGATGTAGGTGTCGACGACGGACGAATCACCATCGAAGGAGTAGCCCCACACGTGATCGAGGAGCTGTTCCCGAGTGAGGACACGTCCGGTGTTCGACAGCAACATGTGGAGCAGCTTGTATTCGGTCGGTGAGAGCTCGACGATGGCGCCGGTCTTGGTGACACGATGAGCCTCCGTGTCGAGCTGGAGGTCTCCGCAGCGAAGAACGAGGTCTCGGTTTGCCTCGGCGGTGTGGGCCAATCGAAGCTTGACTCGGGCCACCAACTCGGCGACGGCGAACGGCTTGACCATGTAGTCGTCGCCTCCCTCGCTGAGCCCTCGAACGCGGTCGCCGGTGGCGTCTCGTGCGGTCAAGAAGATGACGGGGGTTCGGTCCCCACCGTCACGAAGCCTCCGAACGACCTCGAAGCCATCGAGCTCGGGCATCATCACGTCGAGCACGATGAGGTCAGGTCGGTCATTCGCCACCGCATCGATGGCGGCACGACCATCCGCAACCGAGATCGTGGCGATCCCGGCAATTCCAAGAGCGGACTCGACGAGAAAGCGTATGTTCTCCTCGTCGTCGGCGACGAGTACCAGTGGTGGTCGATCGGTCATGAGGTTGGGGAACTCTCGGGTGATGGTCGTGGCGTCACCAGTGGCGGTGTCGCTCTGGATCATGTCAGCGTAGGCATCAGGGTCGACGCCAACGCCGATACGGCTCGCCTGGTTGTTGGCAGCTCGAACGAGTGTCATCGCGCCATCACATCACGCCAGCTTCCACGTGTCGGCAGGGTTCGTTGTGAGTTCTCTGTGAAACACCGAACCGGATGCTGCGAACGACGTTCCAACTGAGCTCCATGACCGCTCACAGAGAACTCCAAAGTTGGACGGTTTGAATGAGGTTCCCACTCACCCCAGGAGCTCATCATGTCCACCGCCCAGACCATTCTCATCGACCTCGCTGCGGTGTTCGTTCTCGTCTTCGCCCTGTATTTCCCTCGCTATCGGCGCAAGGACATGGTGGTCGCCATCCTCAGTCTCAACGTCGGTGTGATGGCGGTGGCCACCGCGCTCTCCTCAGCGGAGGTCAGCGCCGGTCTCGGTCTCGGCCTGTTCGGCGTCTTGTCGATCATCCGGTTGCGCAGTTCGGAGCTGGCGCAGGAAGAGGTTGCCTACTACTTCTCGGCTCTCGCTCTCGGGTTGCTCTCGGGTTTCGAGGTCCATCCCGCCTGGCTCAGCCCCTTGCTGATGGCATCGATCTTGGCTGCTCTGTTCATTGGTGACCATCCCAAGCTGTTCGCTGGCTCCCGGCACCAATACATGATCCTCGACCGTGCGTACACCAGTGAGTCTGAGCTGACCGCTCATCTGGCGAGCTTGCTCGGTGCCACGATCGTGGGTGTCAAGGTGAAGAAGGTCGATCTGGTGCATGACACGACCTCGGTCGACGTTCGTTTCAAGCTCCCGTCTGTTGCTCCCATGGCCGACCTGCCGGCCGACGACATGATCGAGTCGATCCGATGAGCACCCGAACGTTTGAACGAACCTCTGTCGCCGATCTGCAAGCGGTGTCGCTCGATGCGCTGAACGCACGCGCCGAATTGCAGACACGAACTGACCGCAAGTACATCGTTCCCACATCGGTGCTCGGCGAGTTGCTCGAGCAATTCGACGACTCGGTGGCGGTGTTGGAGATCGAAGGCCAGCGAGCCTTCACCTACGAGTCGGTCTACTTCGACACGCCGAACCTCGACTTCTATCGAGCTGCCGCTCATCGCCGCCGGCGCCGCTTCAAGGTGCGGACTCGAACCTACGCCGACTCGGGTGTCACGATGCTCGAGGTCAAGAGCAAGGGACGACGGAAGAAGACCGTCAAACATCGGCTCGCTCACTCCTTCGACGGTCGGCGTCGACTCGATGTTGAAGCTGAACGCTTTGTCGACCGACGTATCGGAGTCGAAGGTGTGGCTCGCACCCTGCTGCCTGTGCTGACCACGACGTACCAGCGCAGCACGTTGCTGGTCCGGGCAGATCAGGCGCGAGTCACGATCGATGTCGGGCTCCGGTCGACCGACGAACGAGGCTTGTGCGTCCAACTCGACGACTCGGTCATCATCGAGACGAAGACGAGTGGGTCGGAGTCAGTGGTCGATCGCTGGCTTCGGGATCGTGGGCTGCGACCCCAGAAGGTCTCGAAATTCGGGACGTCGCTCGGTGCGCTACGGCCAGATCTGCCGTCCAACAAGTGGCATCGAGTGATCGATCGGCACTTCAGACCGTCGGCACTGAACGACCGATCTGCGGCCTCAGCGGCGGCGGCGGCGTCTCGCCGAATCGATGCTGCGTGACGCGGTCACGATGTTGGTCTTGCGGTCACCCCAGATGGCATCGATGTCATCGAGTTCAGGCGCCAAAGCCTGGAGAAGCGCCGACACGCTGACACCCCAGGCGAGCGCAGCCTCGTGCCACTGTTCGTGTGCTTCATCGCTGACGTATGCATGGAGTGCCTTGCGGCCTTCGGCCATGATGATCGAACTCCTCTTCTGGTCGACGACCAGGGTGCGACTGTAGGTCGTTCGGCACGAAAGGGCCTGGACGGACTTTCGGACCAAACCCTCACTGCCGGAGAGGTTGCGGTCGAAGCTTCGAGATGATGAGCACGTCCAGCAAGAGCGATGACCAGATCTTGGACGCCGTTGACTACGGCGCGCATCGCCTGCCGCATCCGATCGACCTGCTCAGCGCTGACCTCATGGCCGACGTGTCGGGAGTGCCGAAGACCACCTTGCTCTCGGCGGCATCCAGCCTCGACTCGGTGCGCACCGATGTCTTGACCGCAGCGATCTCGCGGCTCGGTGTCGTGCCGGGCGAAGCGACGTGGACCGCCATGCGGGCCGGTCTCGCCGATCCGTCGATCGGTGAGGGACTGGCGTCGATCATGGCTGCCCGCGCCGACGAACTGGCCGAGGACCCGGCCTTTCCCTACTTCTTGAGCGGGTTCGATCGGTTGACCGCTGTTGGAGTTGCCGATGCCGTGGCGTTGGCATGTTCTGAGATCGTTGCTGAGCTGGTGCCGTTCGTGGACACCCTGTTGCTCGCTGAGAGTGACGGCCGAGCAGTCAAGACCCACCTGGCGAGAATGACCCTGCTTGCGACCGTCTTGTCGATGGCGTTGGAACGGCTGATTGCTGGCGGAGCGAACGCGTTCTCGAACGGAGAAGTCAGTCGACGGGTTGCGGTGAAGGCTTGCCGCATGCTGCGGGTCGACACCCGGAGTCCGGACGTCAACGAGCCAAACGTCGACCCCTATGTTCCTGCTCCGATTGCTCGTCGGTTGCCAGAAGGCAGTCTCGGTCGAGCCGTCGAAGCCGCGGCTGAGGTGATGCTGTCTGGAGGTGTCCCGCTTCGGTTTGGCGTCAGACTCGACGATGTCCTGCAGGCCGGCGGTCTCAGCTCAGCCACGTTCTATCGAAGATTCGGTTCCATGGCGGGCTTCGAACGTCTGCTCATCGAGCGAACCGGCCTCGAGCTCGTCCGAGGCTTCCGAGATGGTTTCTTCTCTGACGTCCTGGCTTCGATCGGGGATGGTTCGATCACCGCTGACGAGGCAGTCGGCGAGCTCCAGCGCCGAGCGGTCGAGCAGATGGCGCTCCACGTCGAGACAAAGCGGCCCGGGACCGAAGTGCTCCCCTGGATGGCCACCGAGGTCGGAACCCAGGTGTTTGCGCCGGCGTTTCAACAGCTGAACGAGGAGTGGGGAGCGTTTTTCAGCGGCTTTGCCGACGAACTCGGAGCTCCCTTGCGTGACGGGATCGCTGGCAGCGAGGTTGCGGCTGCGCTTCACGCCACGTCATGGATCGGGGAGTTGCTGGTGCGTAACGCCCCGAATCGGGAGCTGGCTTCAGCACTCGTGCGCGAGCGGTCGGGACTGGTCCAACAGATCGTGTTCGGCCTGTCGTGAGCCGGTCCGTTCCGCTTCTCACCTTCGAACGCTGATCCTCAATAGCCTTCGGCGCTGATCATGGCCTGCAGCAGTTCGCCGATGCCCTCGGGCAGGAGCGTCTCTGGGGGTGTCTCTTCGGCCTCGGCGAGATCAGCCAGGGCTCGGGCCACTTCCATTGGATCGAGCTGATCAGTCAGCACGATTTGTCGCACGACTTCGTTGGTCTCGTGGGCGGAGGTGTCGCCGGCGTCGATGTACTCGGTGATGCCGTTGACCATGCGGTCGTTGAAGCCGGTGTTGTACGGGCCGGGGTTCACTTTGGTGACGTCGATGCCGTGCGGCTCGAGCTCGCCTCGAAGGCTTTTGGTGAACGCCTCGACGGCGTGCTTGGTCATCGAATACGGCGAGGTCAAGGGTGACGCCAGAATGCCGGCGACCGAGGACACGTTGATGATGCGGCCCTTGCCCTTGGCTTTCATACCAGGGATCACGGCCTGGGACATGGCGACCATGCCGAACACGTTCACCTCGAAGACGGCTCGGACCTTGTCCATGGGGACCGTCGCCATCGGCGACATGACACCCATGCCGGCGTTGTTGATGAGCACGTCGACACCGAGGTCAGCAGCGGTTGCCACGTCGGCCTCGGAGGTGACGTCGAGCTTCATCGTGGTGAGCTCGGGATGCTCGGCCTGGAGAGCGTCGGCCTGTTCCGCGGTTTCGGTCGTGGCGATCACGGCGTGGCCTCGCTCGGCAAGGAGCACGGCGGCGGCTTTACCGAAGCCCGATCCCGCTCCGGTGATCAAGATCGTTCGGTTGTCCATGGCTGCCTCCAGGCATCGTGAGAGGCCGCACAATAGAACGATCGGACAGCGAATGCCCGTTCACTTGGGAGGGGTCGGGTCCTCCCAAGCTCAGCAGGCGAGTGTCAGAACCGGGTGATGTCACCCGGTTCTGACACTCGATCCTGACACTCGATCCTGACCATTGCTCGATCTAGGCGAAGACCGTGCGGCCGATCCACTCGGCGACGAGGGCCGGCTTGTCGGCGCCTTCGATCTCGACGGTCATGGCCCGAGTCTGGTCGACTGCGTTGCCCTTGAGTTCGACGTTGACCGTTGCTGCGGTGGCCCGAACGCGCGAGCCCGTTGGCACCGGGTTCACGAAGCGGACCTTGTTCATCCCGTAGTTGACACCCATGAGCAGCCCGTCGAGCTTCGGAAGGTCGCTGGGGATCGACGTGGAAAGGTGAACGAGGAGGCTGAGGGTCAGGAATCCGTGAGCAATCGTTCCACCGAATGGTGTCTGGGCTGCACGCTCGGGGTCGAGATGGATGAACTGGTGGTCCAGCGTGGCATCGGCGAAGGCCTGGATGCGGTCCTGGTCGACCTCGAACCAATCGCCTGCGACCGGCTCGTTGCCGATCAGCGCGGTCATTGCGTCGTATGCAGCCTGTGCGTTCTCGCTCATGTTCTTGCTCTTTCGTTGTGTGATCGCGTTGTTGCGGATCGTTGTCTCGGATTCTCGAACTCCCGTGACGGTAACGAACGGACTCCCACTTGTCAGAGTGGGAGCGGCGAGAAGTTCGGTCGCGAAGTTCAGCTGGGCAGTCTCGAGTCGATCGACCAAGATGTCCCGATGGCATGGGACTTCGAAACTGATCCGGACTACCAAGCGCAGTTGGAGTGGGCCGACGCCTTCGTTCGTACCAACGTCGAACCGCTCGATTTCGTTCTTGACAACCCGTACGACAAGAGCGACGAGCGGGCGATGGCTGTGCTGAAACCCCTGCAACAGCAGGTGAAGGACCAAGGGCTGTGGGCGTGTCACCTCGGTCCCGAACTCGGAGGGCCCGGGTTCGGTCAGGTCAAGCTCGCGTTGCTCAACGAAATCCTCGGCCGCTCTCGCTGGGCCCCGACCGTGTTCGGCTGCCAGGCCCCGGACTCGGGCAACGCCGAAATCCTTGCGCACTACGGCACCGACGAGCAGAAGCAGCGCTACCTCGGGCCGTTGCTCGCTGGCGAGATCTCCTCGTGCTATTCGATGACCGAGCCCCACGCCGGCGCCGACCCCGTGTTGTTCAAAGCCCAGGCGGTTCGTGACGGCGACGAGTGGGTCATCAACGGTGAGAAGTGGTTTTCGTCGAACGCTCGATTCGCCAGCTTCTACATCGTGATGGTCGTGACCAATCCAGACATCAGCGCATACAAGGGCATGTCGATGTTCATCGTCCCAGCCGAGACCCCCGGTATCGAGATCCTGCGCAACACCGGCCTCGGCACCGAAGAAGCAGGCGAGGGCACACACGGCTACATCCGGTACACCGACGTTCGTGTGCCAGCCGATCACCTGCTAGGTGACGAGGGTGGCGCCTTCGTGATCGCACAGACCCGGCTCGGTGGCGGACGCATCCACCACGCCATGCGAACCATTGCGATGGTGCGCAAGGCCTTCGACATGATGTGTGAGCGGGCCGTTTCTCGTGAGACGCGAGACGGCACGCTTGCGTCGCTGCAGATGACTCAGGAGAAGATCGCCGACTCGTGGATCGAGATCGAGCAGTTCCGACTGCTCGTGTTGCGGACCGCGTGGTTGATTGACAAACACCAGGACTACAAGCGGGTCCGAGGCGACATTTCTGGCGTGAAGGTGGCGATGGCTCGAGTTGGCCACGGCATCGTGGCCAGAGCCATGCACCTCCACGGCTCGATCGGCATTTCGAATGAGATGCCATTCGCCTCGATGCGTATGACTGCTGACATGTTGGCGCTCGCCGACGGGCCCACCGAGGTGCATCAGGTCACCTTGGCTCGTCAGATCCTGAAGGGCTACTCGCCGTCAGACGGCCTGTTCCCGTCCTACCACCTGCCGACGGCAAGAGCGGCAGCCGAAGCCCGTTTCGCGGAGTTGATCGAACACGAAGTAGGAGCGTACTGATGACCGATTTTCCCCTTCCCAATACAAACCACGACCTCAGCGGCCAAGTTGCGCTGGTCACCGGGGCCACGGCAGGACTCGGCGAGCGGTTCGCTCGCGTCCTTGCCTCCGCCGGTGCTCACGTCGTGGTCACCGCCCGGCGCGTCTCTCGTCTCGAAGCATTGGCGGCCGAGATCGAAGCTGCCGGCGGGAAGGCGACGCCGATCGCGCTCGACGTGTCGGACGCCGAGTCGATTGCCTCGGTGGTTGCCGAGGCCACCGAGACCTGCGGGCCGGTGCAGATTCTGGTGAACAACGCTGGTGTTGTCGATGCCCAGCGAGCGCACAAGATGGACGTCGAGTTGGTCGACCACGTGCTCGGGGTGAACCTGCGTGGTCCGTATCTGATGTCGATCGAGGTGGCCAAACGACTGATCGCCACCGAGACCCCGGGACGAATTGTCAACATCAGCTCGATCGGAGCGTTCAACTACGGAGGTCACGGTGCAGCGCTGTACTCAATCACGAAGGCTGGCGTGGTTCGCATGACCGAGACGCTCGCCGTCGAGTGGGCCCGTAACCACATCAACGTCAATGCCATCGCTCCCGGCGCCTTCCACAGCGAAATGATGGACGGCATGCTCGAACGAATGGGCGACATCAGCGCCGCATTCCCTCGGAAGCGGCTGGGTGATCCGGCACAGCTCGACTCGACGCTGCTCTACCTCTGCGCACCAGCCAGCGAGTTCGTCACCGGCACCGTCATCAAGGTCGACGATGGACAGGGCCCTCGCTGATCAGTCCCCTGGGTGACCCTTGCTCCATTCCTCGAGGTTCTGCAGCTCGCAGGACCTCGAGGCCACCAGAAGGAGGACGTCGCCGCAGAGCAGTGTGGTGTCACCGTGAGGAATGAGCGTTGCTTCGTCGCGCCGGATGATCGAGACGCGGGCGCCGTCGGGAAGCGGTGCATCTTGGAGTTGGAGGCCGTCGATCCCTGAGCCGATGGGAATCGTCAGTTCGATGAGGTCGGCGTCTTGGGAATCGAGACCGACGATCTCGGGCCGTAGTGCCGGCTGCTGCTCTGCGACCTCGCCGAGCCGACGAGCGAGCGCACCCACGGTCGGCGCCTGGACCGCAATCGACAACACGACCACGACGAACGCCACGTCGAAGATCAGTGCCCCGTCTGGGTGACCGGCAGTGAAGGGAATGGTGGCGAGAACAACGGGCACCGCTCCTCGCAACCCGCCCCAGGAGATCACTGCCATGCGTTTGACCGGGGTGCGGGACCAAACCAGCACTGCAGCCACTGCCAGCGGTCGAGCGAGGAAGACCAGTGCGCCTGCGACGATGATGCCAGCGCCGAGATCGTCGACCAGTTCGGTGGGGAAGACGAGCATGCCGAGCAGCAGGAAAAGCACCGCTTGTGCTGTGGCGGCCAGACCTTCGTGGAAGTACAGCACCGTGCGAGTCGAGCGCTGGTTGCCAGCAACGATCACGCCCGTGAGATAGACGGCGAGGAAACCCGAGCCGCCGATGACCGCGGTGCTGCCGTAGGACAGTGCGGCGATGGCGAGGGTGACGACGCCGAGCGACGATGCAGCGGCGCCGGTGACGTGGCCGATGATCCACCGGCCGACGACGCCCATCGAGACACCAACAACGACACCGACCACCAGTTGGAGGGCCAGGAATGTCACCCAATCGAGCGGGCCCGGGTCGCCAGCCCAGACCTCGACCATGCCGATCGTCAGCAGGATGGCGACGGGATCGTTCATGCCGGACTCGAGCTGCAGCAAACGCTGCGTCCGCTCCGGGAGCGGTTCGGAACGAAGAGCAGCGAAGACGGCTGCGGCGTCTGTCGAGGCAACGACCGAGCCGAGCAAGAGTGCCGTCACTGGTTCAACGTCGGTCAACAGCCAAGCGGCGCCGGCGACAACGCCGGCGGTGATCGCAACGCCAAACGTTGCAAGTGCAGCGGCGGCAACGCCATCTTTCCGGAAGGCCGAGGGTTCGGTGCCCAATCCGCCCTCGAAGAGAATGATCGCCAAGGCAACGGTGGCCACGTTCTGTGCGAGGAGAGCGTCATCGAAGCGAACCAGCGCCAAGCCCTCATCGGCGACAGACATGCCGAGTACCAAGAACAGCAGGAGGCTGGGTATGCGGAAGCGGGAGGCAACGCCACCACCGATGACACCGACGAGAAGCAACAACCCGGCGAGTAGCACGGCAGGGTCAACCGAGAACCCCGCGTTCATGCCTGACGCTTCCCATTGCTTGTCATTGTCGAGCTCCGGAGAGCTTCAACGACCACTGTGAGTTCGTGGATGATGTGCCGCCTTTCGTCTGCGGCGCAGGATACGGAAACCATATCGAGAAAAGCCCTATTCAAAGTAGTATGTTTTTCTCGTGGAGATCACTCGTGACACGCTGCCAGACGATGTCACGGATGCTCGCGGTCTGGCTAGCGCACGGCTGCGACGCTTGTTCACCGCGCTCCTGATCGCTGCACTTCTCTCACCCGTCATCCGAGACCAGGACAGCCTGCCCCTGTCGACCTACCCGATGTACTCGAGCGCACGATCCAACCTCAGTTCGTTCGTGACCGCCTCGGGCGTCGATGCTTTGGGTGTTCGAACCACATTGTCAGCGCTCACGATCTCGCAGAGCCGAGACCGACTGATCGCTCAGGCGTTTCTGAACGACTCTGTAAAGCGGGGTGAGGCGGCCGAGGCGTGCGCCGGCATTGCGAGCCGCGTCGCCAGCTCGATGGTGCGAATTGAGATTGCACGGGAGCAGCACGACACCATGGCTCGCCTGCGTGGAGAGTCGTCGCTTCTGGAGCGAGCGGTCCTTGCCTCCTGCGAGGTGCCACGATGACGGCGGTCGAGTCGCCGATCCAGCCCACGGGCTCGGCGCTGGGAGCGATCGAGCGGGCCGACCGCTGGTTGCTCAGCACCGCCCCGCCGGAGCGATTGGCGGTGCTCCGAGTGGCGATCGGGCTGTACGCACTGGTCAACCTCGTCGTGAGCGTCGGTGAGTTTCGGCGGCTGGCTGACCGGCCAGCCAGCCAGTTCGAGCCAGTGGGGCTGGCAGGATTGCTCGATGAGCCGGTCTCGGCTGGCGCCCTGTGGGGATTGTTCGGCCTGTCGCTGGTCGTCGGCGTGGCCTTCGTGCTCGGCGCCGGCTACCGAGTGTCTGGCCCGCTGTTTGCCCTGTGCACGCTGGCCTGGGCCACCTATCACTCGTCGTGGGGACAAATGCTCCACTTCGAGCATCTACTCACGTTGCACCTCTTGGTGATCGGCTTCGCCCCGGCCGCGCATGCGCTCAGCGTCGATGCCCGTAGGCGCTTGTCGACCACGCCCATGCCGTCGGTCCGCTACGGCTGGCCGGTGCGGCTCTTGGCGATCATCACCGTGGTGACGTACGCACTCGCTGGGCTGGCCAAGATTCGGGTGGGAGGATGGGCGTGGGTGGATGGCACCACGCTCGCCAATCACATTGCCTACTCGGCAACCCGGCTCGATCTGCTCGGCGAGCCGAGACCACCTCTGGCCTCCACAGTGATCAACCAGGGGTGGTTGATCCAGCCGATGGCCTTCGTCAGTCTCGCCATCGAGTTGCTGGCACCGCTCGCTCTGCTCCGCCGATTCCGGCGGGTGTGGGTGCCCGCTGCCGTGTTGTTTCATTTGGGGACGCTGACCACCATGTTCGTGTTCTTTCCCTACAACGGACTTGGGTTCGCATTGCTGCCGCTCTATCGAGTCGAGGTCCTGGCCGAGCGGGCGCGTCGGAGATTCCCGAACCGCTGACCTGGCTGCCGCCTCTGCGGTGCCGCTCGATGCAAAGATGGCGTCCATGCCTTCTTCCGGTTCACCGGCGGACCGCCGAGCCTTTCTCCTTGGTGCCGCAGCACTCGTGGTCAGCGCGTGCAGCAGCTCTGACGAGCCTGTTGCGGGGAGCACCACGGTGGCTGACTCGAGTCCGTCCGCCACGACTGCATCCACGACTGCATCCACGACTGCTGCCTCCTCCGCAGCTGTGTCCCGTCCGGTCACCGCAACCGAGCCGCTCACGCCGGCGATGTTCGACGCAGTTGCCACATGCGTACTGACCGCTACGTCGAGTGCTGGTCCATTCCCCACCGCTGCTCCGCTGGACCGACGGGCAATCCACGAAGGGTTGCCCGGTCATCCCCTGCGACTCGGCCTGCGCGTCGTCGGTGCCGATTGTGCGCCGATCCCGAACGCAGTGGTCGACATCTGGCACACCGATGCAACTGGTGACTACTCCGAGTACCAAGACGGAGGATCGGGCAAGGACGAGGGGCCGGGCAGCAGCTTCTGCCGCGGTCGACAAACAGGCGATGCCAATGGGATTGTCGAGTTCGAGACGATCTATCCCGGTTGGTATGGCGGTCGGGCGGTCCACATCCATGTGCAGGTGGTCGCCGACGGTGAAGCCGTCTTCACCGGCCAGCTCTACTTCGACGAGGCCCGCACCGAGGTGGTGCATCAGGCCGGGCCCTATGCCGAGTTCGGCCCACCCGACACGCCGTGGTCCAGTGACGGGCTGATCGGCGATCCCAGCACCGATGGCACTGGGCTAGCACTGAGCGAAGCGGTCACCGGCATCGGGCCGGGAACGCTGGGCCTCGTGGATCTCGGCGTGCCGGTGTCGCTCGGCTGATCAGCGGCCGGTGTCGCTCGGCTGATCAGCGGCCGGTCAGCCAGAGGGATGGATCGACGTCGCTCGATGCCTGGCTGGGGTCGAGTTCTCGCACGAGGCGCCATGCCTCGTCGGTTCTGGACTTGGCGTCGACGTAGGTGCGTTGGGCCGCAGCAGCTGCCTTGTCAGCGGCCGCAATTTCTTCTTCTGACTTGTCCAGCATTCGTGCCAGTTCAGCGTCGACGAGGAGCCGGCCAGCGGTGACGCTGAGTTCATCGGACCGCGCCGACAGATCGATGGCTCGGTCCTGTCGCAATGCAAGGGCGGTGGCTTGTCCTTCATCGGGCTGTTGGTCGATGTCGACCGGTGCGGCGACGTGCACGAACAGCGACGTACCGAGTTCCCCAACAACATCGTCGAGCGGCTGATCTCGTGGGCCGAGAGGGATGCCATCTCGAATGCGCAGTGGCGCCACGAAGAGCCCGACACCGGCAGTGGCATCGACGACCGATCGCTCAGGATCGACCGACTCGACCTTGGCAGTGATGCGAGCGTCGACGAGCTTGGCTTCGACCTCGGTGTGCGACACGTCGCCGTCAGACGGAACAAGCACGGTGATCTGCGCGTTGCGCCATTGCTCACCTCGACCGCACATCCAGGCAAGCAGCGTGAGGAATTGACCGCTGCTGTCGTCAGCCCACCACACAGCGATGCAGTTCGGTGCCCGGCCATCTTGGATCTGGTGCCACGACGCATCGGGTGCATGGACGATGGCGGTGTTCACCCGGAACCGAATGGCAGTCTGCGCAAGCGACGTGTGGTGGTTCTCCGCTGTCGGTTGTTCGTTGTCAGCGAACCAACTGAACATTGCGGTGTTCGCCCGCAACGCACCGATGCCGTGAGCTTGGAGTGCGGTGCTGACACCACCGTCGAGCGTTTCAGCAACAACGGCCCGGCCGTAGAGCGTGGCTGGAAACTCTGAGATTTCCTTCTGCAGCGCCAGACCGATGCGGTCGGCGTGTTTGCGAACGACCGGACCTCTGCCCGGCACGATACGAGTGACCGTGGTGAACCCGGAACCGCTGTCGACCCAGCTGGCCACGGTGGCTAGGCGCAGGCGTCGTTCGGGGTCGCGCGGAGCGAACGCCACGATGCAAGGGCGGAAGTCTCGCGAGTGGATCGAGGATGCGCCCAGTCGTTCCAGGTGGAGACGCACGTTCGAGGCATGGAACCCGCTGCTGCTGTCGACCCAGCGGACTTGCTCGACGTTGCGAGAGAAGTAGCGGTAAAGAGCCACGAGTGCACAACCAGCGAGGGCGCCCGCCAGCGGGTCGATCGCAAGGATGGCACCCAGGCAGGCAAGCGTGCCGGCCAGGCTGGCCCGCCAGTGGAAGTAGCGAAAGGTCGGTCGGAACGATGTACTCGCCGCCCGCGCTTCTGAGTACGTGGCGTAGTTGATCATTCCGTAGCTCGAAAGGAAGAACATCGAGATGACGGGAGCGACGACGTCGAGGTCGCCGAGGGCGACGGTTGCGAGGGCGATGACGGCGCTGAGCGCCGTGCCTCGGCGAGGGTTGTTGTCCGAGCCAGAGCCGACGGCAAACGGCTCGAGCCGGGCCACCAGGCGATCAGCGGCCAATCGCTGCAGTGTGCGAGGGGCCCCCATCATCGACGCGATGGCCGATGAGAGCGTGGCTGCGATGACACCGGCATCGATCAACCACGGAGCGGGTGCCAGCCGGCGCATGATGCTCGGATCAGCTCGAAGGTCGGCCAACGGCACAGCGAGCACGAAGGTGATGATGACGAGCAGGTACACCAGGGTGGACGTTCCGATGGCGGCGAAGGTGCCGGCGCTGATGCTGCGTGACGGGGTCTTCAGATCGCCGGACATGGCGACGCCCTGGGTGAAGCCGGTGACCGCAGGGAAGAAGATGGCGAAGCTCACCCAGAACGAGCCACCGGTGGATGGCCGTCGAAGGCTGGAGCCCAGCCGACTCGCATCGAGGTCTGGGACAACACCGATGAAGTAGGCGCCGATGGCCACGACCAAGAACACCATGACCACGTACTGGAGACGGGTGGCGATGTCTGCACCGAGCCAAGCCAGACCGAGGAGGGCGACGATCGTGACAGCTGCGATCAGGCGAGGCAGGTTGGCGTTGTCCGACCCCACCACACTCGTCACGGCTTCTCCGAGACCGATCGCGTAGAACGCAATCGAGATCGACATGGCCACATAGAGGACCAGGCCGATCGAGCCACCGAATGCGGGACCGAGGGTTCGAGAAACCAGGAAGTAGACGCCACCGCCGCCCACCTTCAGGTTGGTGGCAATCGTGGCGAGCGAGATCGTGGTGAGCACTGAGACAAGCGTGGAAAGCCCGAGAATGGCGAGCATCGCCAGCAGGCCGACATCACCGGTGACACTGCCGACGCGCAGGAAGAGCACCAGGCCCAGAATCGTGAGCAGGCTCGGCGTGAAGACGCCGCCGAAGGTCCCGAGCTTCTTGTCGTCGGCGCTGCTTGCACCCGCTACTTCATCGGATTTCACGCTTCCGCGCACTGAGAGGCCTCGTTCGTGGAGTCGATGCGACACGAACGCACATCATGGGCCAATTTCGACCAAGAAGGGGTGACGAGGGTGCGTCGATTTGGTGAAGCTCACCCGAGCTCGCTGGCAGGGATGATCGGTGGGCCCCGGTTTCGATCGCCGAATCGGGGACTTGCCCTCATACACCACACCGTCCTGCCGATGGAGCGGGGTCAAGACAGTCGTCAGTTTCAGTGAGCGGGAGACAACCATGAGCATCCTTTTCGAGCGGAGAGTCGAGTCAGGCGACGACTTGCCCACCGGTCACGTACGCGTCACCACGGGTGCCACTGACGAGGCTGAGATGACGCATGAAGCAGCGATGCACGTTGATGACCGCGTCGATCTACTCGAAGACGAAGTCGATCACCTCCGGGCGTGTATCGATCAACTGCTCGACATGGTCGATGCGCAACTGGCGACTGGCGACCACCTCGAGCTTCTGAGCGACCGTATGGCGCTCTTCGAACGCCGAATGCAACGAGTCGAGGACGGCGTGTCAGACCTGCACCGGGCGGACAAACGGCGGGTCGGAGACCACTAATGGCGTTGCCCCGCGGACCATTCCGAGGGCGCGGCAAGGCTGATCGAGATGATCTCGTCACCATCGAGCCCGAACTCGATCGGCATCCCTTTGCACCGCCGCCTGTCGAACAACACGACGTGCCCTGGCGCGACTTCCAACAGACCACGAAGTTCGGCGTGCTGTTGGGGCTTGGCGCCGCGTGCTTCTACCTGACCTTCGTCTACGACCGGTCACACGAGAACGTCCCGATCCTGTGGATCATGACGCTCATTGCCGAGTCGATCGTGATCCTGCACACGATCGGGATCTGGTCGACCCTCATCGGTTATCGCTCTGACATCCCCGAAGCCGAGGAGCTCGCTGTGATCCGTCGGTCGCTTCTGACCGGGGAGATCGAAACGCCGAACGTCGATGTCTACATCTGCTGTGCTGGCGAACCCAATCACGTCATCTTGAAGACAGCGATCGCAGCGCAGGAGATGCTGATTCCGCACAACACGTGGATTCTCGACGACGGCAAGAACAACGACCTTCGTGCCTCGGCCCAGAAACTCGGCGTCGGGTACCTCCGCCGGGAAACGAATGCACATGCCAAGGCGGGCAACGTGAATGCAGCCTTCCAGCGAACCACGGGACGGTTCGTCGCCATTCTCGACGCTGACCACGTGCCTCGACCGGACTTTCTCTCCCAGACGATCCCACACCTGATCGCGAACCCTTCGGTGGCGATGGTGCAGACACCACAGACCTACGACACTCGCAATCGCGGCATGGTGTCCGAAGGTGCAGCGGTCAGTCAGGAGCTGTTCTACGGCGCAATCATGCCCGCCAAGAACGCATCGAACTCGGCGTTTTGCGTGGGTACCAACGTGGTCTTCCGCCGCTCGTCACTCTTCTCACTCACGACGGAGGAAGTGCGGGGCCGAGGCAAAGGCGTCCGCCGATCCACCGATGCACAAACCACCAAGCTCACCCAGTTGGGTCGCGAGTATCCGCAAGGTGGCATCTGGATCGGGTCGAACAGCGAGGACATCTGGACATCACTCGAACTCACCCGTCGAGGCTGGCGAACCGTGTTCCTGCCCAAGGTCCTCACGCAGGGCTTGACCCCTGACCGCCTGGGCCCGTTCATGAAGCAACAGTTCCGTTGGGCTTCTGGCGGATGGGAAGTGCTGCTCAAGTCAGGCCTCCTGAAAGAGCATCGCCTGACCCTGAGCCAAAAAGTCCAGTACTCGCTGGTTCCCAGCCATTACCTGCTGTCGGTGGCGACGGCCATTTTCTCGGTCATGTCACCGATCTACTTGCTTGCCGATCGCAGTCCGATCAACGCGCCGTTCTGGGACTGGTTCATTCACTACGTTCCGTTCTACGCACTCACGATTGCCGTGCCGTTCCTTCAAGCGGGCAAGGTCAGGTGGTCGGCCATCGTCGTGTCGCTGGCGGCGGCCCCCGCTCACATTCGTGCCCTGATTCTCACTGCAGCTGGCCAAGAGGCCTCGTGGAGCGTCACCAATGGTCGCCACGGCGGTTTCTCGCTCCGTTCGGTGATCCCGCACCTGGCCATTGGTTTGCTCTGCATCGTTGCGCTCATCACCGGAATCATGTTGCCGAGCGCCAACCCCACCTCGACCGCCATCGCCATGTTCTTCGTCTCGACGCAGCTCCTGATCATCGTTGCGATGCTCGTCGGTGCCGAACGTTCGGACCGTCTCGCCGACGCCAACGACGCTGCGGAACCAAATGAAGAAGAGACCGCTGCCCTCCTCGAGAGCTATCTCGCTGAATTCCGGATCGAAAAGGCTGACCATGCCCTCGTCGACTGACGACCTCCGTTCACTCCTGAAAGACGGTTCCACCGGAGGTCGCCGACAGGGCGGTGGCGATCGCCGCGCCCAGCGTTCGCTCGACTCGGTATCTGACCGTCGGGTGCGTACTCGTGATGCGGGTGATGGCAGCGGGGAGGGTGGTCGCAACGATGTCGTGCGACCGCTCAGCGTCGCCGCCGATCGCCGCGCTGCATCTCGTGTTCTGCCTGAGGTTGACCAGGGAGCCGTACCAGGTGGTCAGCCGACCGCTTCTGGCGCCCGACCGACCAACACCTTGCAACAGGCGTGGATCGACCCGGAGGAAACGGCGTTCAAGCCCGTACCTCGCCCGGGTAACCCGCTGACGGCACGCCTCATCGCCTGGGTCGGTGTGCTTGCCTTCTTGGCCGGTTTGGGATGGTTGATCATTCCTGAGCTCAATTTCCGCCTGACGTCACTCGAAACGGTCGAGTTGAGAGATGGCGTGTTGACTGCGCAGCCGGTGCAGTTGGCGCCGCTGACCCCGGCGATCGTGAGTGAGTTGTACGTCGATGCCAGCAGGTTGCCCGATGGTGTCCTTCCCGAGGGCACGCCCATTGCGCTGCTTGAGGGAACCTCTCAGGACGGAACCCGTCTGGTGACGAACGAGATCACGGTGCCGTTCGACGCCCGCTTCGTCTCGGTCGACACCCTCGTCGGTGGAGTGGTCATGCCCGGCACACCCGTGGCCACGCTTTACGATCCGTCGCAGATGTACGTGATCGTCACGGTCCAGCCCGAGTTCCTCGACATCATGCGACGGGGAATGCGAGCTCAGTTGGTCAGCGAGGTTGCCGGTGTGAACATCGAAGGAGAGGTCATTTCGGCCGTGCCGCTGTTGGGCACCGATCACGAACCGACAACCGCGAACCTCGTCAACATTCGTATCAAGCCTGACCCGGCGGCTGTTGCCGACCTCGTGCCCGGTATCCGGTTCGACGCCATCATCGATCTGGCTTCGGCAGCTCCGGGTGCTCAGCCGCTCGTCTTCACCTACGCGGGTCACGTCGACTCGAACGGCGCCGCCTCCGATGAAGGTACGCCGGTCGGTGAATGAACGCCGCTCGTCACGCCGTTGGTGGATCCTCCCCGTCGTCGCTGTGTTGGGCATCGTGTCCCTCAGTGGGGGAGAGGACGACACGCCCACGGCGCCGACGACAACGCAAACGTCGTCTGCAGAAACACCGCTCGACCTCCAGCGGGATGACAACGTGACCGTTCGCGATCGTGCGGTGCCGCCTACGGTCGCTGGCACTCGGCTGGCGTTGCTCGACGAGGCAGAGCGTGCACCACTTCCAGCGCAGTGGGCGGATGATCTCGCTCCGGTGCCATTCAGTCAGTGGTGGAGTGGCCTGGCCAATGGCCCGGGTATCCCCGCCCTGTGGGCGCAGCCCCTGCTGATGCGCATGAACGACGAGGGACGCGTCGATCTGAGCGCTCCCACCCGAATCACACGAGCCGATGGCTTCCGCGATGCCGAGATCGTGCCCGCGGTGTTTTTCGAGTTCGCCGCTGACTCGACCGTTCGCCTCATCGATCACGGGTCGTTCCACGTCCGTTTCGTGGTCAGCAACGCAGAAGGCGACACCACCTTCACCATGATCCAGGGCAGCCCGTTCGTCGAGATCGAAGGTGACGGCACCGTGACCATGACGGTTCCCGCCCTCGGCGGTCTCGACAGCAGCACGCTCGACAACAGTACCGTCGACAGCAGTGCTGGCGGAGCGAGCGTCGACCGCTTCTCCTCGGCCGCTGGGCCCTGGTTGTTGGCTTCGTCAGATGACGCAGATCTCCTGGTGGACGGCGATCGTTTGGTGCTCGAGCTGACACCAGGTGTTCGCCATGCCATCGGTCCGGCGCCTGTTGGCACTGACGAGCGCTATGACCAAGCGGCCCTCACCGTTGCCAGCGACCCCCTGATCACCACCTACGAGACGCTTGCGGTTGCCGCCGATGGGTCGGTCGAGCAGGTGCTGCATCAGCAGCGAAGCAGTGCCACGCCGGTGGCCTGGTCACTCCTGCCACACCACGAAGACGCTCTCGTCGGTGATCCCGAGACGTTGCGATCGGTTCCCGCTGTGTACGGACCGTCGACCATCGTGTTGACCTCGTCGCTGTCGTTGACCTACCCGGCCATCCCGATCGTGTGGGACGCCGTCGCTCCCGAGGGTTTCGATGTCAGCACGATCGGCCTCGATGATCTTCCGCCAGCGGCTGAGGGCTCGTACTTCGGCGCCAAGGTCACCGCCACAGATGCCGTGGTGCACGACATTCTGCGCGCTGCTGGCGCCGGAGGTGACGCTGAGCGCTTCCTCGACGCCGCTCGTGACTCACTCGGCACGTTGCTCAAGTCCGGGTCAGACCCACAACTCACGTGGGAGCCCAACTGGGGAAGCGTTGTGGTGTCGCCGCCGGAGTTCGGGGCTGGGACCAACCTCAACGATCACCAGCTGCAGAATGGCTATTGGGTTGGAGCAGCGGCCTCGGTCGTGGTCGCTGATCCAACCCAACGCAACCATCTTCAAGATGGCATCGACCTCCTCATCGCCGACTACGCGGGATCGAATGTCGTCCCGCATCTTGCTGGGGTGGTGCCAGCAGAGGGCACGTGGTCGTCGTTCGCTGGCCACAGCTGGGCATCGGGCATCGGTGGCTTCGCTGCGGGCAACAACCTGGAATCGGTGAGTGAGAGCAGCTACGCGTGGTGGGCGGCGGCCAAGTGGTTCCTGGCCACGAATCGGCCGGAGCTGGCCGATGCCTTCGTGGCTCGGTTGACCATCGAGTCGTGGCTGACTGGCTACCAGTGGCTGCCAACGGCGGCGAACCAGTCGTCAGACCCGACGGTTCGTCCGTGGTCAGGCGTGGTGTGGGCCAGCAAGAACGACCCCGGCACGTGGTTCGACGGAAGCAACGAATCGGCGCTGGGCATCCGCTTGCTGCCGGTCGGCCCTCAGTCGTTCAGTCGATATCCGGATGACGTCGCCGTCGACGCTGCGCAAGATCGGTGGGACTGGTGCGACGTGTGGGGCAACGGTTGCGGCGAGCGCTGGTGGAACCTTCTCGACGCTGACGCCGCCGTTGCTGGCCGCCCAACGCTGCCAACGAGTGACATCCCCGAAGAGAGCACGACCGAACTGGTGCGCCAATGGTGGCGAGCCCACTGGGAGACCACCTCGATGGCGACCGGTTGGTCCTGCCCACCCGGCACCACGGTCCGTCAGACCAACCAAGGCGGATTCGTCGCGTTGGTCACAAACCCATCAGCGATCCCGCTGACGGTCACGTGCGAACACGACCGATTCCCGGTATTGCAGGTGGAGGTAGAGGCTCGAACCTCGACGCTGGTGCCCGTCGACGTCAGCTCCTGAGCAGATTCTGACACCCTGATCAGGGGTGGCGCACCGACGACGCGTACGGTGCTCCCACCATGGTCCTCCTCGTTGTGCTGACCCTCATCTCAGGGTCGGCCTTTGCGGTGTACGGCTATCAAACGCTTTTCGGCCTGCCGCCTCGGGGTGAGTTCGAACGGTACGGCATGCCGAAGGTGCGCACGTTCGTTGGTTCCGCTCAACTGCTGGGTGCCGCTGGTGTGGTGCTCGGCATCAGATATCCACTGCTCGGGGCCGCGGCGGCAAGCGGGCTCGCTTTGATGATGGTGCTCGGCTTGGCCGTGCGACTCAAGATCCACGACGCGCCTCGCTTGATGGTGCCAGCAGGGTCGTTCGCCGTCGTGAACAGCGTCCTCGTCGTGCTCTTCTTGATGCAATGATTGGTTCTGCTCGAACCGGTGCTTCGTGAACCGATGCCGCTCAGGCGTCTGGCTTCGTGGCCTTGTTCAGCACGACAGAGGTGGCGGACAACGCCAGCACGCTGATGGCGGGCAGCGACCGCTTGAGCGGGTCCTTGACCTTCACGTGCATGCCGATGGCGCCCACCATCAGTGCCGCCAGGCCGGCAGACGCAGGCACCGTCAGCTTTGAAAAACGCAAGCCCGCAAGCATTGCTCCGGCGAGGCTGACCTTGGTCGCTCCAACGGCGTACATGGCGTTCTCGGAGAACCCATACTCCTCGAACTCTTCCTTCATGTTGGTGGCATTGCCGCCGCGGTAGCCGGTGTCTTTGTTGAACCGATTGAACCATACGTTGAGGATCCAGAGCGCTGCAGCGGTTTGTGCTGCCTTGCCGATGATGTTCATTGAGGCCTTCCGAGGCGGGTAGCCGCAAGCTAGCCACTGTGCTCGCTAGGTGCAGCACCAGAACCGCAAGGAACCACTCGCGGGGACTGACCGGTTGCGGCCAACGACCGCCCTGATCATGAAGTCGTCCTCAGGCGTCAGAGCGGTTCAGCCGTTGGCGCAGCTTGACCTGCCAACCTTGGTTCAGTTCGGCGAGACGGGCTTGGGAAGCGGCGTCGCCGATGAGTACCAGCCCGGTGTCGGCCTCGAGGACCACGTCACGGCCAGGGTTGCCGACCAGCACACCGCCAGTTTCGACAGCGACGACATTGCAGCCGGTCTCGACTCGCATCTGGCTGTCCGCCAGCGTCTTGCCCTGCATCGAGAACGGCACCGGGGCCCGGAACACGTCGAGGCCCTCGGCCACCACCAGCGTGTCGTTCCCCCGGAAGTGGTTCCAGATCTCGGCCGCCCCCATCGAGGCGTAGGACAGCACGTCGTCGGCTCCCGCTCGGTAGAGGGTGGACACGTTCCGGTCACGGTTGGCCCTGGCCACGATGCGCATGTCGGGGCGAAGGCGGCGGATGTAGATGGCCAGGTAGATGTTGACGTCGTCGTCGTGGGTGGTGATGAGCACTCCCGTGGCTGATCCAATGCCCGCCTCTTCCAAGATCGAGAGCTCGGCGGCATCACCCATGACATACCGGTCATCTCTGATGCGGTCGGATTGCTGCTCGATGATGCGATGGGGGATGCCCTCGGCCGCAAAGGCGACGCCGGCCGCTCGCCCCACTCGGCCACCGCCGATGATGACGACGGACCCGGCGTGATCTGAACCCGTCTCGTACTCGGCGTCGTAGGCGTCGAGCTGTTCTTTCGCTGCCGCCAGAATGAGCACCGACGACTCCTGGAGCAGCGTCTGGGGTGTAGCGATGGTGAAGACACCGTGATCCCACACACCGACGACACCGACACCGAGCCTTGATCGAAGGGCTGCCTCGGCGAGCACCATCCCGGCGAGAGGTGTGCGAGCTACTCGTGCTTCGGCGATCAGAACGCCGGCGAATCGTCCGATGACGTGGCTGCGCCCGTCGGGCAGCAACGTTCGGTCTGCCATCGACGTACCGAGCAGGCTGCCCAGTCGAAGGACTTCGTCGGCTCCTGCGAGCTCGAGAATGTCGATCGACGCGGTCTTGGTCGCGGTTGCGACCACGGGCACGTCTTGGGAGATCTCTCGAACCGTGAAGATGATGTTGGCATTGGTTGTGTCTGGCCAAGTGGCCGGCACCAACGCCGCGGATTCGACCCTCGCCGCTCGGTGGGTTGCCGGGTCGTCGCTGCTGCCGACCATCACTCGGTAGCCCTGATCGTGCAACTGGAGTGCCTCGGCCAGGTCAGCGACCAACACCACGTATTCGACCCCCGCCTGCTCGGCTCGTCGAATGAGCGCATCTTCGATCGGACCGAGTCTTGTGAGAACCAGATGCCCGCTGGTCTCTTTCGGCAGCGACCGAGGGGCGCGGCTGGCATCACGCCGCTGCATCCAAGGAACGAAGACGAATTGGATGAACGAGAACGGCAACAGGATGAGGAGGAAGGCAGTGCCCGTCAACAACACCACGACGGAGAAGATGCGGCCGACATCGGACGTGAACGTGATGTCGCCAAAACCGAGGGTGGTCATCGTGACGAGGGTCCAGTACAAACCGGTCGCCCAGCTGTGCGTCTGACCCTCGCGAGCCATCAGCTCGTGGAACACGACGGTGAACACCACGACCAGCGCCACGAAGACGGTGAGCAGCACGAACACCATTCGCAGATCGCGGCGGCGCAATGGCCCAGTTAGATAGCTGAGAACGAAGGCAAGGCTCTTCATGGCCCGTCATCATCTCACGGGGAGCAGACAGTTCAGCGCGGGGAGCGCAACTGCCGAGGTCGAGGAACGAATCTCGGCGTCGTGGCCGCATAGGCCGGGTAGTCGGGAAACTCTCTGACCAGTTGTTGTTCTTCCCACGCCGCCTTGCGGTCGAAGAAGGCAACGGTCGCGACGGCGACCGCAAGCGTGATCCAACTGCCGGAACGAACGGTCATCGCGACCACCACGGTCAGAACACCGGTGTAGATCGGATGGCGAACGTAGCGGTAGAAACCGCCGGTGGTCAGCGTGCCTCTCTGGTTCGGCACCGGGGTTGGTGTGAGCGCCCGTCCGAGCCCGAGCGCTGCGGCGACGATGACCGCCAGCCCGGTGAAGAAGGCAATGCCAGCCGACGCCACGAGCCAGTCGGGCGTCGGCCAATGGTCTTCGCCAGGAAGCAGGATCAAGGAAACGAGCAGGATGACTTGGCCGCCGACCCACAGCCAGCCGATGGTCGAACGATTCATTCCGCCGACGCCGTCTCGGGAACCGCGGGCCGACTGATCACTGCCGCGACGGCACCGAGGAGCACGAGTCCTCCGGCCATCTGAGAGACGGTCAGTGGCTCGTCGTGAATGATCCAGGCCGAGATGATCACGACGGGGTGCATCAGCAAGAGATAGAGGGAGGATCGAGTTGCGTCGACGAAGCGATGCACCCACGTCATCAGGATGTGGCCCAGACCGCCGGTGAACACGATGATCAGCGCAAGCCAGATCCAGTCGTTGCCGTCGATGGCTCGGTAGTCGTTGCGAGACGACGTGGACACCGCCACCGGTGTCACCGCGAGTGCAGCAAAGAGCACCACACCGAACATCCACTGGATCGGGTCGATGTCGTGGGCGCTCCTGACCTTCTTCGTGATCATGAAATAGGCCGTGAAGAACAGTTGCGCTGCGAGGGCGTACGCCACCGCCAGAGGCGTCACATCAAAGTTCGGGCCGCCAGCGAGCACCACGATCGCCGTGCCCGCCATACCGACCACAGTCCACCCGATGTGCCAGCGAGTGGCGCGCTCACCCAAGAACGGTCCTGCCAACAACAAAATGAAGCCGGGCTGTAGTGCCACGACGGCGCTCAGTACTGCGACGGCAGCCTCGTTGATCGCCAGGAAGACAAAGATCAAGTTGATCCCGAAGGCCGCACCAGCCCACGCCGCCCTTCGTACCGAGGCGACCGAGGGCCGATTGCCGGTCACCGTGGCCAGCAACCACATCAGTGGTACAGACATCCAGAAGCGGTAGAGCACGCTGATGACCGACGGCGCCTCGATCAGCTTCGAAACTGGTGGCCCGAGGCCCCAGAACAAGACGATGCCAGCGAGAGCCAGCGCCGGGCCGAACCGAGTCGGTCCGGTGGTCGAAGCCAAGTCGGCCTGAGCGATGGTGTTCGAGGAAGACGTGATCGCAGGCTAGGGGTTCAGGGCTCTGCTTCTCAAGATGGCTGTTGCGTCGTGCGGTATTCGACAAAGGGCGACGCAATGGTCTTGAGCTCGTCGATGAGGTCGGGGGGCAGCTTTGCGTCGACGGCTACCGCGTCGGTCAGGCCGCCGAACCTCTCGGTGATGGCATCGACGAGCTGGTCGTGTCGACCGACCGCGGCGAAGAGGTGCACGACCTCATCGCTCACGGCGTTTGCCATCTGATCCCACCCGTCGTTGCGTGACAGGTGGAGCAGCTCATGGCCGAGTTCTTCGAGGCCGTGTTCGGCGAAGACTGGCCAGTACGCCTTCGTCGATCCGTAGAAGCCGACACGAGTCCGGATCCACTCCATCGATTTGGCGACGTCTTCGTCGGTGGCTCCCGTGGCCACGAAGCCACCACCGCTGATCTGAAAGTGTTCGCGATCGCGCCCGGTCCGCGCCATGCCTTCCTCGATTCGGGGAAGGATCTGATTGGTGATGTAGGCCCTCGTGCAGAAACCGTGCAGGGCGACACCGTCACAGGCTTCTCCCGACAGTCGCAGCATCGCCGGCCCGACGGCACTGATCTTGATGGCCGGTAGCGGAAGGTCGTTGCTGGGGGGAGCGAAGTTCGGAGTCATCAACGAGAAGTTGTAGTGCTCGCCTTCGAAGGCCAGCCGCTCGCCAGTCTTCCATGTGTTCCAGATGGCTCGGATCGAGTTGATGTACTCCCGCATGCGGGGTGCCGGAGCGCTCCACGGCGTGGAGAACCGGCGCTCGATGTGTGGCTTGACCTGACTGCCGAGCCCGAGCACGAAGCGCCCGTTGGAAGCGGAGTGGAGGTCCCAGGCTGTGCTGGCGGTCATCATCGGGCTGCGAGGGAAGGCAATGGCGACGCCGGTGATCAGCTCGATTCGTGAGGTGTGCACCGCCGCCACAGCCAGCGGGAGGAATGGGTTGTGAGCGTTCTCGGCCACGGTCACGCCGTCGAAGCCGGCGGCCTCGATCGTCTCGACCAACTCCGGTACGGCGTTGAGGTCGTCGTTCGGCAGAGATGAGATGATGCGCATCCCCGGACACTACGTTTCTTCCATGAATCGCATCGAGATCGAGATCAAACTGAATCGAGACCGGGCATGGCTGCTCGAGCGTCTGGGAGCCATGTCAGATGAAGAGCTCAACGCTCCCCGCACGTTCAGCGAACATGATCCACAGAGTCGCTGGTCCTTTGCTGACCACTTCGTCCACACCACCTTGATCGAACAGAACTGGAACGACATGTTCCGCCGCCACGTCTCGGGAGACAAGGGTCTCCCGCCTCGCCTTCGCGAGGACGGAACCCCGCAATCGATGGACGAGATCATGGCCACCATTCACGGGTGGACCGAAGAGTGGAAAGCGGAGCATGCCGGAAAGACGTTCACCGAGTTGGTCCGTATTGGCCAAGAGGTGCGAGCCGACACGATTGCGTTGCTGGCCGAGCTGTCTGACGAAGACCTCGAGTCGAAGATCCCCGGAGCGCCCTGGGCCGACGGCACTGTCGGCGGCATCATGGCTGCCAACGCCGATCACGGACGCATGCACTACGGCTGGGCCGAAGAAGACCCGGTCAACGCGGCCGCTGATTCCTGAGGACCTTGCTGGAGCGGTAACACAGCATTCAAACTCCGGTGACACAGCACGAACCTGACGCCCTCAGGGTGGGTCGATGACCACCACGTCCGGTTCGTTCCTCATCCACGGAGCGATCGTGTTGCCCATGGAGGGCCAGAAGGTCGTGTTCGATCCTGGCTCGGTGTTGGTGCTCGACGGCGTCATTGCGGTGGTCGGTAGCGATGAAGAGGTCAGCCATCACCCAGCCGCAGCAACGGTCGCCCGGGTAGATGGCGCCAAGCATGCGGTGATGCCCGGTCTGCACAACACCCACCTCCACTCCGGGCTCCTACGAGGAACAGCGGAGTCCATGGCGCTGTGGGAATGGCTCGAGAATCACGTTGATCCCGCACACCGGGCCATGACACCTGAGATTGCCGAGGCAGCGTCGTGGATGGCGTACACCGAGGGTCTTCGGGCGGGTACGACGTCGGTGCTCGACATGTGGCGCTTCATGGAGGGCTCCGCTCACGCCGCCGACCAGATCGGAATTCGGGCAACCCTTGCTCCCTACACCGCAGACTTGTACGGCTGGTTCGAAACGCTGGAAACCAATCGTCGTTTGCTCGAGACACACCGCACTGCGTCCGACGGGCGAGTGCGAGCTTGGGTGGGTCTCGAGCATCTCTTCTATTCGACCGATCAGATGTTTCGCGACGCCGCCGCTCTCGCCGAAGAGTTCGACACCGGCATTCACACCCACTCCAGCGAATCGCTCTGGGAAGTGCAGGAGTCGCTGCGACAGTTCGGTCGCCGTCCGCTGGAGGTCTTTCACGAGCGGGGGATTCTCGACGGCCATGCCGTGGTCGCACACGGCGTTTGGCTCGACGACCGCGAGGTCGAGATCTGCCGTTCGACGGGCACCGCCATCGCTCACTGCCCCTGCTCGAACATGAAGCTGGCTTCGGGGCCGGCTCGCATCGGGCATTACCGAGCGGCCGGCGTCACGGTCGGGCTCGGCTCTGATGGCGAGAAAGAAAACAACAGCCTCGACCTGTTCGAGGAGATGAAGTTCGCTTCGCTCCTCCAGAAGGTGTCCACTCTGGACCCAACGGTTGGCGACCCCTGGGAGATCCTCGACATGGCGACGAAATCGGGAGCCAAGGCGCTCGGCCTCGACGATGTCGTCGGCACGCTCGAGGTCGGCAAGGAAGCGGACATCGTCAGTGTCGACCTGCGGGCCCTGCACTTCGTGCCTCTCTTCCACGGGCCCACCTGCCCGCCCACAGACTTCAACGTGCCCGCACACCTCGTGTTCACCGCCTCGGGGCGAGATGTCAGCGATGTGTGGGTCCGAGGTCAACACTTGGTTGCCGGTGGCGAGGTGATCTCGGTCGACGTGGCCGAGGTCGCAGCCCGGGCACAATCGGCTGCCGAGGAACTGTTCGAGCGGCGTCGTGGCCTCGACGGTGCGACTGCCAGTCCCAACACCGACCTTGGCGCCACTGCGTGACCGGCGTTGACGGGCTCCAGGCCCCCCTCGTACCCGCAGATCTGGATCCGTGGAAGGTCTTCGGCGTCGCCGCGGTTGGCGTCTTTCTCGTTGTCTCGTCGTTGTCGTCGCTCAACGTCGCCCTCCCGAGCTTGCAACAAGACCTCGGGGCATCAGCAAAGCAGCTGCAATGGGTCGTGGATTCCTATGCTGTGGTCTTCGGTGGCCTCCTCCTGACCGGTGGAGCGATCGGTGATCGCATGGGGCGGCGGCAAACGCTGCTGGTCGGCTTCGTCATCGTCGGCATTGCTGGTCTTCTCGGCGGCTTTGCTTCATCGGTCGAGGTGGTCATTGCTGCTCGTGTTCTCGGCGGCGTCGGGGCTGCGTTGATGTTGCCCGCCACGCTCTCGGTGCTCACCGAGACCTTCGAAGGTGAAGAGCAGGCTCGAGCCATTGCCATGTGGGCAGGCCTGGCTGGTGCCGGCGGCGCCGTCGGGCCGGCGCTAGGCGGCTGGTTGATCAGTTGGTCGTCGTGGGGGTCGGTGTTCCTGGTGAACACCGGACTCGCCACCGTCGGTGTGATCGGCACGGTCCTGTTCGTCCCGGTGATGCAGGTGCGGGAACGGCGAAACCTGGACTTCGTTGGCTCGGTGTTGTCGGTGCTGGCCATCGGCGGCATCTTGTTCGCCGTCATCGAAGCGCCGAGTGGCTTGGCGACCTGGGAAGTGTTGGCCGGGTCAGTCATTGGTGTTGTTGCGCTCGTCGCCTTCATCAGCCATGCCAAGCGAGCGACACAACCGCTGCTGCCGTTGGAGGTCTTCGAGCCGCCCCGTGTGCGAGTCGGAGCGGCGACGTTGCTGCTGTCTGCCGTCGGCTTTGCCGGCGTCTTGTTCGTCGGTTCGCTGTTCTTGCAGTTCGGGTGGGGTGAGTCAGCGCTGGCGACCGGGCTTCTGCTGTTGCCGATCGGGCTCGTGGAGTTCGGCGTCGCCGTCAAGTGTGTTGCGGTTGCTCAGCGCATCGGGACGGGGCGAACCATCGCCATTGGCTTGGCGTTGATGTCGGCTGGCTATCTCGGCATGGCGTTGATCAGCGTCGGCGATCGGTTCGGCTTCATTGTCGCCGGCGTTATCGCCGGGCTGGGGAACGGCCTCGTGATCCCGCTTTCGGTGGAGCGAGTGGTCGGCGGCGGCGACGGAGAACTGGCCGGCGTTCGGGCCGGGGTGAACGAGACCTCGATCGAACTGGGCGCATCCATCGGCGTCGCCGTTCTCGGTGGTGTCCAGCGGGTGGTCTTCGCCCGCAATCTGCCTGATGGCGTACCGTCTGAGTCGTTCATCGAGGCGCTGGAGGTGGCGACTGATGAGGGGGTCGTGATCGATGCCTTCGTCACCAGCGGACGGATTGCGCTTGTCGTCGCCGCTGGGTTGGTGTTGATGGCTGCACCCTGGGCAGTGAAGCGAGTGGGAGATGAGCCGTGACGAAGGACATGAGGAATGACGACATGACAGACGATGACCGGCGATTTCTGCAGGCAGCAGTTGAACAAGCGCAGAAGGGCTGGAACGAAGGGGGCATCCCGATCGGCAGCGTGATCGTGCACGACGGTGCCATCCTCGGCGGCGGTCACAACCAACGGATCCAGAAGGGCAGCCCAACGCTTCATGGCGAGATGGATGCCTTCGAGTCCGCCGGCCGTCAGCCAGCCGAGGTGTACCGCAACAGCACGATCTACACGACGTTGTCGCCGTGTTCGATGTGCACCGGGGCGATCCTGCTCTACGGCATTCCTCGGGTGGTGATCGGGGAGAACACGACATTCCAAGGTGAAGAGGAACTACTGAAGAGCCGCGGGGTCGAGGTGATCGTTGCCGATGACCCCTCCTGCATTGGGTTGATGGAACGCATGATCGCCGAGCGCCCGGAGGACTGGTTCGAGGACATCGGCACTACGGCGGACGACTGACGCCCAGTCAGCAAGGGGAGTCAGCCGGCCAGGATCTGGTCGATCTCCGGATCCCACTCGGCGTGCCATGCCCGCTTGGTTTCGTCATCGACCCAGGCGGCATCGATGCTGTTCTTGGCGAAGGCACCGAGTTGATCGAGTGAGAACCCGCTCAGTTCGTGCAGCGCGACGTACTCACCCGTGAGGTCTGCGCCGAACATCGGCGGATCATCGGAATTCACCGTGAGGAACAAGCCGGCATCGGCCATCTGCCGGATCGCGTGCTGCGGGTCGGCGAGATCTCGGTAGGCGGTGGTGTAGGTGGTGGTGCTGGGGCAGACCGTGAACGGGATCTGCAGCTCGCGGCACTCAGCCATCAGCTCAGGATCGTCCACGATGTTGTAGCCATGGTCGACGCGCTCCCAATCGAGCAGATGAATGCCGTTGGCGATGTTGGCTGCGGGTCCGACTTCGCCGGCATGTGAGGTTCGGTGGAGACCGTTCGCCTTGGCCAGTGCAAACGCCTCGATGTAGTCCTCGGGTGGGAACCCGACCTCGTTGAAGTCGAGCCCGATGCCGATGACCTCGTCTCGACGATGTTCGATCACCATCTCGACGAATTCGACAGCCCGCTGCGCCCCGAGCTCACGGTTGATGGCCGGAATGAGTTGGCAGTCGATGCCGTACTCGGCTTTGGCTTCCTCGATGCCGCCGAGGATGCCGTCGAGCATGACGGGATAGGTCACGCCGTACGCGAAGTGCGACTCAGGGCTGAAGAACATCTCGGTATAGCGGACACCGCTTTGTGAACAGCTGGCCAGGCACTCCCGGGTGATTCTGGCGAAGTCGTCACGGTCGCGGATCGACGCCGATACCAGCCCATAGACGACGAGGAAGTCGGTCAGGTTCTCGAACTGGTAGAGGTCCTGCGGGTCAGCGAAGGCTGGAAGTTCGACGCCATGCTTGCCGGCGAGATCGACCGCCGTTGGGGCCGAGATGGCACCCTCCAGGTGCAGGTGCAGCTCGGCCTTGGGGATCGCCCGCAGTTTGTCGGCAGCGGTGGGGAAGTCGGATGTGGTCATTGGGAGGTTCCTGTCAGTCGACTCGGAGTGCATCCATTTTTGCCGCGAGATAGTCGCTGGCGATGATGGGTTCATAGCGAGCGGGGCGATCGTCGGTCACGGTGGGTGGGAGCGGCTCGATGACCGCATCGTGATTCGGGGAATGGAAGAACACGAGACTGACCAGCTCTTCTTCTGGCGCCGCCGCAGGCGGGGGCAACACCCGGTGCTCGTTTGAACTCCAACGATCGTTGGACCACTGCCGCATCATGTCCCCGGTGTTCACGATCAGGCCACCGTCGACCACGGGGGCATCGATCCACTCGCCGTGTTCGTCGCGCACCTGCAGACCGCCGACACCAGGCTGGCGGTCGAGCACCGTCAGCGTTCCGAAGTCGGTGTGCGGGCCGATGCGGTACTGCCCTTCAGCGGGCGCAGCGTGATTGCGAGACCAGTACCAGTTCATCGAGACGCTGGCCGTTGTCGACACCGATGCCTTGACGAGATGCCGTCGGTTGAGCCCCAGTCCAAGCGCCATGATCTCGAGCAGTTGATCGGTCAGGCCGCGGGCCGAGCGCCACCAGGCTTCGACGGCCGGTTGGAAACCAATCGGCGATTCAGGCCAGACATTCGGTGCGAACCAACGGCGGGCAGTTTCGGCCAGCGTCGGATCTGTCACATCGACGGGGCCGTAGGTGAAGGTCTCTTTCAGGTCGGGCGGCGTGTCGACGCCGTAGGTGGCAGCGTTCGACTCGAGACCAGGGCCGATCCAACCGCGATACACATCGCTGACGGCGAGCGGCTCCTTCTGATCTGGCGGGAGGTGAAAGAAGTCGAGCGCGGCGGCGCGGCAGCGTTGCATGACCGACGGGTCGATCCCGTGGTTGATGACCACGAGAAAACCGAGGCGCTGGAGATGGCGATCCAGCTCTTCCGCGACCTCGAGCTGTTGTCTGGCATCGCCGTCCCGCCAACGGGCGAGGTCGAGGAGTGGAATGCCTTCAGAAATCGAGTTGGTCATTGCGATCACCGTTGCTCTCGGAAGTAGGGCTGGGCGAGGGCAGCGGGCGCTGCCACCTTTCGTGACCGTGATGGGCTTGCGCTGATCCCGACCACCACCAGGTAGGCGGCGACAAAAGGGATCATGGCGAGGAAGTCGCTGGGAATGTCGACCTCAGCGATTTGCAGCGTGAAGCTCAGGCCGCGGAGCACACCGAACACGAGGGCACCGATCAGGGCGAACCATGGCCGCCACCCGGCGACGATCACCAGCGCAACAGCGATCCAACCCGCGCCCGCGGTGAGGCCAGACTGCCACGTGCCCAGGACCGCCAGCACCAGGTAGGCGCCGCCGAGGCCAGCAGCGAACCCGCCGAAGGCAGTGGATAGGTACCGGATCTTCACCACGTCGAGCCCAGCAGCATCAGCGGCAGCCGGGTCTTCGCCGACCGCTCGAAGCGAGAGGCCCATCGACGACCGGTACAGCAGCCCACCAACCACGGCGACCAACACCACGGTGAGGTAGACCACGATGTCGTGACTGAGCAGTACGGGGCCGATTGCCGGCAGGTCGCGGAACGACTCGGGGAGAAGGGCATTGACCTCGACGCCGTTGGCTCGTTCCAGCAGCGGCGTCTCACCAGCAGCTCCGAGGTACGCCGAGAGCCCGCCGCCAACGATCACCAGCGACAGACCCGAAACGGTTTGATCGACGCGAAGCGTGATGGCCAGCACGGCGTGCACGAGCGACAGCAGCAAACCGGCGAAACCACCAGCCAATAGGCCGAGGGTGAGACTGCCGGTCTGGACACCACACCAGAAGCCAACGACAGCGCCGACGAGCATCATGCCCTCGACGCCGAGGTTCATGATGCCAGATCGCTCGGCGACGATCTCGCCAAGAGCGGCCAAGAGAATGGGCGTGCCGGCGACCACCGCGCTCGCCAGGGACAAGATGATGATGGAGTCGTTCATGTAGCGTCTCCCACGAGCGCGGGGGTTGGCGTCGGATCTGACGCATCTGGGTCGACGTCATCGGCATCGGGCGCCGGTGTCCTCCAGCCAAGTCGGTTGGTCACGAAGAACTCGCCCGTGGTGACCGACAGGAAGATCAGGCCCTGAAGCAGGCGCACGATCTCGGTGTCGACACCAATGCTCTGCAGCGACGAGCCGGCCGTTTCGATGGCGGCCAGGAAGATCGCTACCGGCACGACACCGATCGGGTTGAGTCGAGCCACCGCGGCGATGATGATGCCCGTGTACCCGAGCTCGATGGCGAGGGCGGTCGGATCGAGTCGGTTGGTGACACCGGCGACTTCAATGGCACCGGCCAGGCCAGCAAGGCCGCCCGAGATGCAGAAGACCGTGAAGATCGTTCCCGACACGCCAACGCCGGCATATCGAGCGGCCCGTTTCGAGTCGCCGATCGTGCGGACTCGGAAACCAAAGGTCGTGCTCTTGAGCACCCACCAGATCAGCACCGCCAACGCAACGGCGATGAGGAAGCCCAGGTGGAGACGGCCGGAGAGGTCGGGAAGCTCGGCCGACTCGGGGAATCCGAGTCCTTGTGGGACCGGGCGATCGGGGTCCCGCAAGAACGTCTGTGACCCGAAGATCAGGTAGTTCATGAACGCAAGGGCCACGAAGTTGAGCATGAGCGTGGTGATGATCTCGTCGGTACCGAAGATGACTTTCGGGGCAGCAGCAAGCGCCGCCCAGAACGCACCAGCGAGCACGCCACCGCACAACACCAACACGAGCATCAGCGCTCGCGGCGTTGTTTCAGGCAGCTGGAGCGCCACGGCACTGGCGGCAACGGCGCCCATGAAGAGCTGACCTTCAGCGCCGATCGTGTAGAGCTTCATCCGGAACGCAATCGCCGCCGCAAGGCCGGTGAGGATCAGCGGCGTCGAGAACGAGAGTGTGCGCTCGATCGCTCGCTGTCCGTTGAGGCTGGCGTCGAGCATTGTTCGATAGACCTCGAACGGATTCGCACCCGTGAGGAGCAACACGATGCCTCCGAGCACGAGCGCTGCAAGGAGCGAGAGCAACGGCACGCCAGCGCGAACCATCGTCGACGCTTGCGCTCGCGGCTTCATTTCAATGCGATCGCTCAAGCTCACGTGGCGACCGCTTGTTGTGGAGATGCACCGGTCATCAGCAGGCCGATCCGGCCGAGGTCGACGTCGTCGCGTTCGAAGCGGCCAACGATGCGGCCGCCGAACATCACGAGCACGACGTCAGAGATCTGCAGTACTTCGGCGAGATCTTCGGAAAACACGAGCAAGCCTCGGCCGGCGTCGCGCTCTCGTTGCAAATGCTGTCGAACCGCCTGAGCCGCTGACAGGTCGAGACCGCGGGTGGGCGCTGCTGCGACGAGGACTTCGTGGTCCTCGGTGAGTTCCCTTGCGAGAATCGCCTTCTGCAGATTGCCACCCGACATCAGGCTGACGGGCATGCCGTCTCGGGCGCCGCGCACGTCGAACTCGGCGGTGAGTGTGTTGGTTGTTTCTTGGATGTCCCTTGAGCGAAGAAACCCTCGTTTGGAGTGCGGGGCACGATCGAACGAGCGGAGCACGATGTTGTGCTCCATGGGCAGGCCGGGGGCCAGACCAGTACCAAGCCGATCTTCGGGGATGTAGGCCAGACCGGCGTTGTGCCGACCCTTGGTGCCTCCCTTGTCGCATAGATGCCCATCGACGGTGACCTGGCCCGAGAGTTGCGTGCGAAGCCCAGCAATAGCTTCGTGGAGCTCACGTTGACCGTTGCCGGCCACACCGGCCACGCCGACGATCTCGTTGCGTCGGACCTCGATCGAGAGATGGTCGACCGAAGTGAGCCCATCGTCGCCAACCACGGTGAGGTCGTCGACCGACAGCACAACGTCGCCAGGGGAGTGGGCAGTGATGCTGCTCGCCTCTTCATCGACGGTTGCGAGTTCGCGCCCGAACATCATCGTGGCCAGCACCGATGGTGTCAGGTCAGCAGTCGGGCTCGAGCCCGCATTGCGACCAGCACGAAGGACGGTGACCCGATCGGTGTGGTCGAGGATTTCCTGCATCTTGTGTGACACCAACACCACGGCATGGCCACCGTCAGCCATCAGCCGAGTGGCTTCGAACAGGTGCTCGGACTCGAGGGGGGAGAGCACTGCTGTTGGCTCGTCGAGGATCAAGATGCGGGCGCCACGGAAGAGTTGCTTGAGGATCTCGACCCGCTGACGTTCGCCAACCGACAGCTGCCAGATGGGCGCGGTTGGGTCGACCTCCAGGCCGTACAGGCTGCCGAGCGCGTCGACCTGATCTCGCACGAGGTTGCGTGCTTTTCGACCTCGCGCCATGCGGTGGCCGAGCACGATGTTCTCGGCCACGGTGAAGCTCTCGACCAAGCGGAAGTGTTGGTAGACCATGCCGATCCCGAGCGCCGAAGCATCGTCGGGGGAGCGGAGATGGACGTCGTCGCCGTTGAGCGTCACCCGACCAGCGTCGGGTCGATAGAGCCCGGCCAAGACCGAGCAGAGGGTGGACTTGCCAGCGCCATTCTCTCCAAGCAGTCCGTGGATCTCGCCGTCGACGAGGTCGAAACTGACCCCGTCGACGGCGTGCACTCCATAGAACGACTTGCAGAGATCACGAACTTCGAGCGATACCGGCGTATTCATCTGCTCGGATCGCCGAGCCTCGTGTGGCGCTGTCACGACGCTCAGCCGGGGATCTCTCCGGAGACTCCTTCAACGAAGTAGTCACAGCACACCGTGCGATCGGCGAAGAGGATTTCCTCGCCTTCAGCGATGATGACATTTCCTGCGTTGTCAATGATGGGGCCGGTGAACATGTTGAACGTGCCGGCAACCATCTCGGCCTTGACGGCGTCGACTTCGGCCAGCATCTCGTCGGTCACGGCGGGACCGTAAGGAGCAAACTCGATGTAGCCCTCAGCGATGCCGCCGAACGTGATGGCTGGCTCCCACGTGTCGTCGACGACCGCTTGGACCTGCTCGACGTAATAGGCGCCCCAGTTGAACAGGAACGACGAGGCCCAAGCATCAGGCTCGAGTTCTGACCAATCATTCGAGTAGCCGATGACGTAGCCGCCAGCCTGAGCCATCACCGTGGCGTAGACCTGCGAGCCGACCTCGTGGGCAATCACATCAGCACCGTCGTTGACGAGTGCTTCGGCAGCCTGCTGCTCCAGTGCCGGATCGAACCAGGTGTTGAGGAACAACACCTGCACATCGACATCGGGGTTGACCCGCTGGGCACCGAGGGTGAAGGCGTTGATGGCACGGGTGACTGAGCCGAAGGGGAAGCCGGCTGGGTAGCCAATGGTGTTCGACTCGGTGAGGTAGCCAGCGATCATGCCGTCGAGATAGCGGCCGTCTTCGGCTGCGATCTCGTAGTGGCCGACGTTGTCAGCGGTCGTGAAGCCAGCCCACGTGAGAAAGACGGTGTCGGGGTTGTCGGCTGCGACGTCCATCATGTCGTCCTGGTAGTAGGTGGTGCCGATGACGACATCAGCCCCGCCTGCTGCGGCATCCTCGAACGCATTCGTTGCCGTCTGGCCCGGGTCGATCGCTTCGACGTACTCGACCGTGGCCTCGGGGAACGCTTCCTCGATCATCTTGCCGCCGCGAACGTGAGCGGTGTTCCAACCGCCGTCTTCTGCGGAGCCGTCGAGGATCATGACGACCTTGAGGTCGCTGTAGTCAGCGTCGGTGGCCTCCTCCTCGGAGGCTGTTTCGGTCTCGGCCGCTGAGTCATCCGCAGCGGTGTCGTCGCTGCTGCCGCAGGCGGCAGCGAACAGCGCAAACACGCTGAGCAGGGCAAGAAGCCAGGTAGATCGTCGGTGGTTGCTTTTGGATTGCATGGAAGCTCCGGTGGTTGTGGTGTTCGGTTGGGGTTTGTGGAGATCGATACGGCTCGACGACGGCGGTCAGTCGACCACGAGCGCCGCCATCTTTTCGTCGAGGTAGGCGCGAGACAGGATCGGTGGGTATTTGGCCGGATTGTCGTCTGAGATGCAGCTGGGGAACGTCTCCACGACGGTGTCGTACGTTGGTTCGCCGAAGTAGACGAGGCTGATCAACTCTTCAGAGGGGAGTTCCTCCGGCGGCGGCAGAACCCGGTGTTCGTTCGAGCACCAGCGGTCGTTCGTCCAGCGGCGAATCAGATCGCCGGTGTTGATGGTCAGACCACCGGGTACGTACGGGGCATCGACCCAGTTCCCCTCGTCGTCCTTGATCTGCAAGCCGCCGAGCCCGGGCTCTCGATCGAGCACCGTGAGCAGGCCGAAATCGGTGTGTGGCCCGACCCGGAACTGATTGGGGAGGGGCTCGTTCGCATCGCGAGGGCCGTACCAATTCAGCGTGACGTTGGCTGTTGGCGAAGCGCTCATGTCACGCAAGGTCGTGAGTGGAAGATCCAGAGCGAGCGACAGGACATCGAGCAGTTCGTCGTGCAGCCAACGCGCACTGCGCCACCACGCTTCGCCAGCGGGCCGGAGGTCGGGGGAGAAGTTCGGCCAGATGTTCGGGCCGTAGAAGTCCGGTTCGGCGGTGCGAAGCGCTTCATCAGCGACATCGACCGGGCCGTAGCTGAAGGCCTCTTTCAGATCGGGTGGAGTGTCAACGCCGTAGGAGGCGGCATTGGATTCCAGGCCGGGTCCGACCCAGCCTCGATAGGGGCCCGGTTCGAGCGCGACCTTGGCCTTGACCTCGGCGCGTTGGTGGAAGAACTCTCGAGCCTCTGATCGGCAACGGTCGATCACGTCCTGGGGGACGCGATGGTTCGTGACGATCAGGAAGCCGCAGCGCTGGAGATGGGCGTCGACTTGGCGAGCGATCTCCAGCCGTTCTTCCGGAGTGCCATCGAACCACCGCTCGAGGTCGATCAGAGGCACGGTGAGGGTCACGGCGTGACCTCGATCCGGGCCGCCTCGCGGTCGGCATGGGTGTTGAGTTCGAGGCCCCGAGAACCGGCGAGCTTCTGGGTGAGATGCTCCGCCACCGTGACGTCGGGATACGGCGACGAGCCGTCTGCCTCCCGGCATGGCTCGAGCGTGGAGATCAGGGCATCAGCGTTGCCGTCGTGGAAGAACGCTGCGGATCGGCGTCGGATTGAGCGGCCGTCGGCATCGGTGGGCGGCACCACTCGGTGCATGGTCGAGGTGTAGCGATCGTTGGTCCATTGCTCGAGCAGGTCACCGAGGTTTACCAAGATGGCACCTGGCGCTGGAATCACCGAGTGCCAAGCGCCGTCGGGGCCGAGAATTTCGAGGCCGGGCACTTGGTCGGCCCACAGCACGGTGACGATGCCGTAATCGGTGTGCGCTCCCATCCCGAGCTGATCTGGTTCGAGTTGGACACCTTCAGGAAGCGCATAGTTGACCATGCGAAGCACATCGATGGAGTGGTCGTCGTAGGCGTCGAAGAACCCCTCGGGGAGTCCCAACGCTTCAGCGAGAATGGAGGTGATCGTGCGAGCGAGGTTGCCCGCTTGCTCGAACCACGCAGTGGCCTTGGGCTCGAACCCAGGGGTAAGCGCTGAGTCTGGCCAGATGTTGTCGGCATAGATCTCTGGGTCGAGGATGGCGGGGCCGAACTCCGGGAAGTCGCCGGTTGATGTGCCGATGTTGAATGCCTCGAACATGTCGGCGGGGGAGTCAATGCCGAGGCTGTAACTCAGACGCTCGGCCGCTGGAGGCGAGTAGCCGCGGTTGATCGAAGGACGCGGCGCTCGGTACTCAGCCTTCGTTTCGGCCGGAAGAGCGAACAGTGTGTCGATGGCAGCGGCGAGACCGTCGATGATGTCGGTCGGGATCCCATGACCCACGATCTGCATGAAGCCAATCGATCGGCAGGCGTCGTCGGCGGCTTGGGCGATGGCTTTGCGTTGCTCGAGATCGCCGCCGGCCCAGTCGCTGATGTCGATGATGGGAACCACGAGTTCGTTGCTCATGATGGGATCATTTCGTCGAGTTCGATGAGCATTCGGCGGTACTCGACACAACCGAGATCGGCCTTCGTGTGCACCTCTGCCCGCAGGTCGAGATGGATGTTCGGATCCGCCATCTGTTCCAGCATGCGGAGGTCTTCGTGGCCGACTTCGGTCTGGAGCGCCTGGGACCCAGCGATCTTCTCGGCATCGCCGCCAAGCGGGTACGCGTGGGCCATCCACCAGATGGTCGTGTCGTCGTCGACAGGACAGGCGAAGGACCAGATGAGGTCGGAACCGTCGGGGCGGTCGATGCGAAGCTCGGTGGCGAACGGGGCACCAACGGTGTAGATCGATTGCGCTTCTTGGGGAGCGTCGAGGTGCGCCCCGTCGACGGTCTGTTCGTCGTTCACCGTGAAGGTCCAGCCGCTGCGGCTGACTTCGAGTTTGGGGCGACCGTTGTCGTCGGCACCAAACGTGGCGGCGTGAAGGTAGGGAAAGTGGGCGCCGTCGAGGAAGTTGTCGGTCAAGATCCCCGCACTCACCCGTGTCGTGAACGGGCCACACACGAACAGGTCGTTGATGGGATCGACGTACGGGCTGTCGTCGAGCAGCGTGTCGATCGGATCATCGACCAACGACATCCAGATGAAGCCGAAGCGAGTGGTCACCGGTGTGGTGTCGACACAGGCCTTTGCCGGGATCGGGGTGCTCGGATCGAGAGCGGGAATGGTGGTGGCCCGCCCCGAGGCGTCAAAGCGGTAGCCGTGGTAGCCGCACTGCACTTCGTTGCCCTCGATGGTGCCGGCGCTCAGTGGGACGAGGCGATGCGGGCAGAGGTCACGCATGCCGACGAGTTCGCTGCCGAGCTTGGCCACGATCCACCGTTCGCCGAGGAGTCGAACCGCCAGCGGTGCGCCGTCGGACAGGTCGGTCTCGAGCGCCACCGGATGCCAGAACTGGCGGAGCCCGGGGTGCGTGTTCGTCATGCTTCCTGCCACGAACCGCACCGTAAGTGGCGCTTACGTTCGCTGTGTATCCGCTTTGTGAACGCACCGTGACGGTGGTCTTGGGCGGACCTGTTCGCTCTACGGCGTCTGCGCAACGACGCAGAGAACCTCAGCGGGAGCGTCGCCGAGAAGGATCCACCGGTGACCGACGGCGCCCTCGTGATGCAACGAGTCACCCGCCGAGAGATCCACAGAAGATCCGTCGTCGAACTCGATCGAGATCTGGCCGCTGATCACGTAGACGAAGTCCTCGCCGCCGTGATGAAACCACTCTTGTTCATCATCTTCTGGGTCGATGACGTAGTGGTACGACTCGAGGATGGCATCGTCACCAGTCCTTGTCAGCAGCCGAGTCGACTGCGCTCGATCGCCAGATGTTGCCGCCATCGTGGGCCCGGTACCGGCTCGCGTGATGTGGGTGTGAGCCGAGCTCTTGCCGAGAAGTGCGTTCGCCGTACAGCCGAGCGCCGAGGCCACGCGATACAGCGTCGGAATACTCATTGAACTCCGACCGGCTTCGACCTGGCTGATGAACGGGGCCGACACGTCGGACCGTCGAGCGAGCTCGGCGATCGAGAGCTCAGCGGTGAGCCGCCGCTGCCGGATCTCGGCACCAAGGTTTTCTGTCGGGTCGCCCGTCGCCGATGTGTCGATCGTCATCTGACCGGTCGACCAGCCAGATCGTCGTGGTTCATGCTGAGCAGTGAATCATGGTTCGCACGCAGCGTCTACGAGTCGGCGTGTGGCATCGGAGAGTCTCATGGACGCCGTGATGCCGCCGATGGATCCGGTATGGCAATCAAACCGGCACTCGGGTCTGCAACGCATGGCTTCGTCGAGCGTGGTCGCACGCTGCAAGCGGCCCAGGTCATTGACATTGCGGCGATGTCGCATCGGCCTGACATCCGACAACTCGCCGACAGCGTCGACGGCATCACCCATCTCGATGTGGTCGTAGCCAACGGACCGTTTGGTCCTGAGGTTCTGGTGACGCCCCGAGCGGGTGATCGTCTGCTTCCCAGCGAGCTGTATGCCCAGGTGCCTGGCGCATTCGGCGCGCCGGCTGCGTTCGACCGCACGGGTGGACACGCCTTGGCTTGGGCCAGCCCGAGCGGTGACTTGCAGGAGTATCTGCAGACTCATCTGTTCGGGGCTCCGGCACTACCGGGCGGGCTGCGCAACGGTGTCGACGAGATCGATCTCGAATGGACCATTCAGATCAGCGCTCTGAGTGTCTCGAGTTCGCTGGTCGTCTGTCAGCTGAGCGGCACCGAGCCAGCAGTGGTCGAAGTGGCGCTGTCGGCCATCGATCGTTTGTCGAAGGTGACCAGTCAGAGTCAAGCAGCTGGTCCGCAAGGAGGACTGCACGCCTTCCGGTTCGGCTTCATTGTGGAGCTGGCCCTGACCGGAAAGCTCGATGCTCTGTTTTATAGGTTACGACGTCCACCGAGATCTGCACCATCTGCACCGACGGCCACGCCTCTCGCCCCGGTGCCAGTCGAGACGTTCGAGCCCGAGGTCTTCTACCCGGAAGCCTTTGACAGCTCCTCGTTCCACGACAGCGTCTCCATTCTCGACAGCGATTCCATTCTCGATACCTTCAGTGCCGAAGATGCCGAGCTTGATTCCGAGGCGTTGTTCGACATGTCAGCAACGTCTTGGGAGGGATCGGCGGGAGGTGCTGGACCGATTGATGCCCGAGCGAGGGTGGCAGAAGCGCTTGGCCGCTACGAAGGCAAGCGAGTGGCCGTCGGCGTCATCGCCGACCAGAAGAAGCTGACCAACGTGTTGCGGGGAATTGCCCCCGACATCGAAGCCGAAGACATGTGTGGCTACGTCGACACCGGGGCGCGAGCCAATGGCAAGTCGGGGGCAGTCTTCACCACCACCGCCGTGCACTTCACCGGTCTCAGCGGTCGCCAACAGTACGACTATGCCGCAATCGAGTCGTTCGAACTCGAGGCCTCGGCGGTGATCCTCAATGGTGTTGACGGCACCAGGGCAAAGATCTCGACATCGGGCCAGTCGTTGGCCATTGCCGAGGCGGTTGCTGCCGCCACGGGTCTGTCGGTCTGACCTCGGCGAGCGTCAACGAAACGGCTGCTCGCCCTCGACCATGTAGCGCCAGAAACGCCTCGACTCGCCGACCTTGAAGTTGCCACTGGCCTTGTGCTGGACCGAGGCGTTGTCCCAGACGAGCACGTCGTGCTCGTGCCAATCATGGGCAACGAACGGAGCGCTCGCTTCGGCGTGGTCCTGCATCGACTGGAGCAGCTGTCGGCCCTCGTCGAGGTCCATTCCCTCGATGAACTTGGCTCGATCGAGATCCAAGAAGAGCGAGGTGGTTCCTGCTCGGGCGTGGGTACGGACGAGCGGATGGGTCACATCGACCAGTATCCGAGGCTCGTCGGTCGCCGCCCGTCGGGGAGGAAACGCCCCGCCGTTGTCGTAGCCGTACCGCACGCTCAGGCCCTCGATGGACGAGCGGGTCTCGGCCGACAACCGCTCGAGCGCGGCTCGCATGTCGATGAAGCAGGTGGGGCCTCCGCCGCTCGTCGGGAGTTGTCGAGCGTGGAGAACCGTGGCGGATGCCGGTCGCTCTGCGAACGTGTCATCGCAGTGGTAGGTCTCGAAAAGACCGGGCCGCTCGTCGTCGAGCGCTCCGAAGGAGACGTCACCGAGTTGGGCTCTGGCCTCCTCGGTCATCACGAATCCGGAATCGATGATCTGGCGCCGTTGGGTGTACCGGAGCTCGTCGCCTCTGACCGTGATGCCGACGGGCTCCTTGATGGGACCGAAGATTCGAGCCACGGCTTGGAACTCGTCGTCGGTGAGCGATCGCGGCATGCGCAGGCAGAGCACGCCGTGGTTGGCCAACGCAACGGCGATCGCCTCGCCTTCGGCTGGAGGGGGAGCCGACGGGTCGTAACCGGAAACGTCGACCACTCCGAACACGCCTGTCGGCGGCAGCTGGATGCGGATGCTGGTCAAGTCTTCTCCTCAGCCTGCGGTGATCTCATCCAGAGCGTGCACGAGTGCCAGGCTCGTTTCGTTCCCGACCAGCCCCTCCTGCATGCGATTCATCATGTACGACATGGTGATTCGGTTGTCGAGGTCGTTCAGGACGAGCGAGCCACCCCAGCCACCCCAGAAGCACTTCTTGCCGGTGGTGACGCCGACCGGATTGTCGGCGGCGGCGAGGCAGTAGCCCAGGCCGAACCGGACCGGCACCATCAAGACCTGATCGATGCCGTGTGATTGTTCGTCGAAGATGCGATCGACGGTGTCGGATGACATCAGCTGTACCCCGCCAGAGGTTCCGCCGTTGGACACAGCGGCCTGGATCTTTGCCACCGAGCGGGCGTTGCCATGGCCGTTGGCTGCGCCGATGGTGGCGGCCCGCCAGGCATCGCTGTGGGAAATGGCGGCATCGGGGAGCGGGCCAGTGAACGTCTTGAACATGACGCTCTCGGGGTCGAGGTCGGGAGGCAACGGCAGGGGAGGCGGGGGCAACACGTTGGCGATGCGAGCGTGGTTTTCCGGCGGTGAGCCAATGGTGAAATCGGCATTGAGTGGGCCGGCAATCTCCTCGGCGAAGTACTGCTTGAGTCCTCGACCGTCGATGCGGCGGATGACTTCTCCAACCAAGTGACCCTGATTCAATGCGTGGTATCCAGAGGACGTTCCGGGTTCCCACCACGGGGCTTGGGCCGCCAGCATGGCGGTGGCCTTCTCGTCGTCCAGGACGTCGTCGACCGACACTGGTTGGGCCCAGGCCGACACCCCGGAGGTGTGGGACATGATGTGGCGAACTTCGATGTCGCCCTTGCCTTCGGCCGCGAATTCGGGCCAATGGGTGGCGACCTTGTCGCTGGGGTCGAGCTTGCCCTGGTCCATCAGGTGCAGCGCCGACATCGCGGTCATGGTCTTGGTGGTGGACCAGACGTTGGTGACGGTGTCGGCTTCCCACGACTGGGTCTTGGCCTCGTCGATCCAACCGCCCCAGACGTCGGTGACCAGCTCCCCATCGACGGAGACAGCGAGCGATGCGCCCAGGTCGTAGCCGTTGTCGAGCTGTCGCTCGAGAATGTCGACCAGCGGCTGGAATCGCGGATCCGTGGTGCCCTCGAGTGTTTCCATGACGTCCCCCGTTCATTGCCGACACGGTGCGTTCCGGCTCAGCCGAACCTAACGCACCACCGTGGGTCGAGGGAAGCGCTGGGGTCGAGCGACAGGGTTCAGCGGCGGAGGACTTGGCCTGCGTGATTGGGGGTTCGTTGACCGTTGCTGAAGGCCGTGACGCCGTTGACGAGCACGTGATCGATGCCCTCGGCGTATGCGGCTGGTTCGGTGAACGTCGACATGACTTGCATCGCTGCCAGATCGAAGACGACGACGTCTGCCGCTGACCCCGTGCGGAGGTAGCCGCGATCGGTCAGCCCGATCCGGTCCGCCGGGAGGCTGGTCAGCCTGCGCACCCCTTCTTCGAGCGAGAGGATGCCCTCGTCCCGCACGTAGTGCGACAAGAACTTGGCCACCCAGTTGAACCCGTCCAGACCCATCAGCCGCCCTTTCAGGGGGCCATCGGTGGCCAACGCCATCGTGTCTGACTCGACCGCGCACAAGGGATGCTCGAGCACCATGCGGTTGTCTTCTTCGGCGAACGCATCGCTGGTCAACATGACGGCTTTCAACCGGGGGCCAGCCTCGAGGAGAAGGTCGAACAGCGTGTCCCAGCCGCTGTTGGTGTTGCGGGCGGTTGTCAGCGCTTCGATGGTTTGCCCGGCCTCCGCGTTATTTTTGCTGTGAAGCAATCGAACGCGGTCCCATCGTTCCTCGGCAACGAGCTGCCATATCGGCAGTGGGTTGTTGCGCAAGCGACGGCGACCATCAGGGGTGTCGAGCAGAGTGAGGAGCTCGTCGGTGGGCAGCTCGAAGGCCCAGGCCGGCAACATGGCAACCGCTGAAGTGTGATTCCAGTTGGTCGGCATCATGTCCATCGCGACATCGATGCCCTCTTCCCGGCTCCACTCGATCATCTGGAGGGTGTTGCGCATCGCGTGCTCGGGGCGACCGTACTTGGGGTTGATGTGGGAGATCTGCAGACGGACGCCGGTGGCGCGAGCAACGTCAAGCGCCTCGCCGAACCCAACGAAATAGCGCCGATCGCGGTTGCGCGAGTGCGTTGCGTAGATGGCATCGGCATCAGCGACGGCGGAACACAGGGCCACCAGCTCGTCGAACTCCGCGGTCTTCCCGGGGTGATACTCGAGGCCGGTGGTGAACCCGAAGGCGCCCTCGTCGAGTGAGTCGCGCAAAAGGCTGACCATGTTGGCCACTTCGTCGCTGCGTGCAGGGCGTGGAGCGGTCGGCCCCATCACTGCGGTGCGGAGGGAGGCGTGGCCAACCATCCCGACCACGTTGGTGGCGATGTTGACGTCGTCCATGGCGGCGAGGAGTTCGCCGTAGCTGAGCCATTGCCCGATCTCTGGGGTGCCGTAGGCCGCGAACAGATCGCTGCGGGTCTCGGGTACGCATGGAGCGAAGCTGATGCCGCACTGGCCGATGGCCTCGGTGGTGACGCCTTGGCGGATCTGGCTTTCGGCACGCGGATCGGCGAAGTGGGCCATGTCGCTGTGGGTGTGGATGTCGATGAAACCGGGAGCGACCACCTTCCCCACAGCGTCGATGACTTCTGCAGCATCGACGTCGGTCAGATCGCCGACGGCGGTGATCCTGCCGGCAGCGATTCCCACATCGGCAATGGTGGTAGACGTGCCCGTGCCATCGACGACAAGCCCGCCGCGAATGAGAATGTCAACGTTGGCCATGCCGGACAGTACTGCAAGGCCGAGCTGGTCCTCAGGCTTCGGTTGATGGCGGTTCGCCGCCGGTGAGCCCGAAGCGGACGGTGGCCTCGCGTTCATTGGCATCGCGCTCGGCTTGCTCGAGCAAGCCGCGTTGTGCCGCCCGCTCTCGCCACTGGTCTCTGGCCAGGATCTGCATGTCTTCGTTCTTGTCGGTTTCGTCGGTGATCTCGAGCCCGAGCAGGGTCTCGATCACGTCCTCCATCGTGGCGATGCCGGCGGTGCCCCCGTACTCGTCGACGATGAGCGTGATGTGTTCTCGGTCAGCGACCAGCCGGTCGAAGACTCGGAGGAGAGGCTCGGTTTCGATGACGGCATCGAGATCACGGCGCAGGTCTGACAACGGTGTGTCGTGTGCGTCGTCGGCGACTTTGGTGAGTGCATCGCTGAGCAGGACATAGCCCGTGATGTCGTCCCGGTTTTCGGCGTACACCGGGTAGCGCGAGAACGGGCGCTTCGCCTCCATGAGGTCCTGCACCGTTGCCGTCTCGGGGAACGCAACAAGGACAGTCCGAGGCGTCATGACATCGGAGACCTTGAGGCTTTCGAACTTCAAAAGGCTCTTGAAGAGGCGAGCCTCTTGGTCGCCGAGCACGCCCTCTTCAGCGCCGATGTCAGCGAGTGCTGCGAGTTCTTCACGGCTGACGTCGCCGGACTTCTCGCCCCGCGACAGCAGCTTTGCGAACCACTGTGACATGAGGACCAGCGGGTACAGGGCGTAGATGAGCGGCTTGAGCAGGCGGCTCACGATGGGGGCAAGTCCACGCCAGTAGAGGGCACCGAGTGTCTTGGGGATGATCTCGCTGAGGACGAGGATGCCAAGTGTCAGCAACGCGGAGAAGATACCGATCGCTCCGTTGCCGAAGTAGGCCGCAGCCTCGGCACCAGCGCCAGCGGCGCCGATCGTGTGGGCGACGGTGTTGAGCGTGAGGATCGCGGCCAGCGGCCGGTCGACATCGGACTTGAGCTCCCGCAAACGCTTGGCAACGATTGGCTTGTCCGTCTCCATTGCGCCGATGTAGGCCGGCGACACGCTGAGGAGGACCGCCTCCATGATCGAGCAGAGGAACGACACGCCGATCGCCAGGGTCACGTAGACGATGAGGAGGGTCAGGGAACCAGAACCGCCGCCCTCGGAGCCGGAGATTGCGACAGCAAAGATGTCATGCACGCCGGTGATCTTAGCGAAGCAGGTGCCAACGGTCGTGATGTGTCTCGGCTGGTGGTCGCAGCGACGACGCTACGGTGCGCGGATGAGCGAAGCGCAGAGAGACACGAGCGACGTACCTGCGGAGATGATCGACGTTGTTGACCCGGCCACCGGGCAGCGCACCGACACTCGGTCTCGAGTCGAGGTCCATGTTGAGGGGCTGTGGCATCAGGTCTTCCACTGCATGGTGATTCGCCCGTCGGCTCGCAGCATCGTGCTGCAACAGCGCACCCGCTCGAAGGCGGCGTTTCCCGGCAAGTTGGACCTCAGCGTCACCGGCCACCTCGAAGCGGGGGAGTCGCCCGAAGACGGCATTCGTGAGGCGCAGGAGGAGCTCGGCGTTGCTCTCGATGCTGCCGCCCTCGTGCCGGTCGGTATCCGATTGCTTGCCGACGACAACGGCGAGGGGCGGAATCGTGAGCGGGTGAACCTGTTCTTCCTCCCAGATGACCGGCCGATCGAGGACTACCGTCCGCCGGCCGACGAGGTCGCTGGGCTCGTCGACATCGGCATCGGTGCATTCCTCGCTGTGCTCGCTGACCCAGAGCTGACGGTCGAGGTTCCTGCGTTCGATGCGGCGACAGGCGAGGTCAGCTCGCAGTCCTTCGCACGAGATGACCTGGTCGAAGGCGCGTCGGGTTACTGGACCGTGCTCGGCGTCATGGCTGGCCGATTCGCCGATGGCGAACAGCCGATCGGCCTGTGAGGTTCAGCTGCGGATGAGCTGCAGGGCCTCGGCTCGCGTCGTTGCGTTTTCCTTCAACAGGCCGCGGACAGCTGAGGTGGTGGTGAGCGAGCCGGGCTTGCGCACGCCCCGCATGGACATACACAGGTGTTCAGCTTCGAGGATGACGACGACCCCGGACGCGTTCAGTCGCTCCATCACAGCATCGGCGATCTGCACCGTGAGTCGTTCCTGCACTTGCAGCCGATGGGCGAACCCGTCGACGACTCGGGCCAGTTTCGAGAGGCCGCATACTTTCCCGTCGGCGCTCGGGATGTAGCCGATGTGGGCTTGGCCCATGAACGGCAGCATGTGGTGCTCACACAGTGAGCTGAAGCTGATGTCTTTCACGATGACCAACTCGTCGTGGTCGACCTCGAACTGTCGATCGAGATGCGTCAGTGGGTCTTCGTAGTAGCCGCCGAGAATCTCGCCGTAAGCCTTGGCCACTCGTTTTGGGGTGTCGAGCAGGCCGTCTCGGTCTGGATCCTCACCGATCGCGGCCAGGATTTCACGTACCGCTGCTTCGATTCGGGGGATGTCAGGTTGGGACATCGTCCCAGACTACGCACCGATGTCCGAGCGATCCACGGACGCCCGGTGCTCGGGACAAGCGCCTGATGCTCTGGTTGACATCGAGTCTTCACGTGGGCTTTCGCCCTGAGGGTGCACACTTGTGGCATGAGATCATTTGGTATGCACCCAGGAGCGCTGGTGTCCTGCACAGAATTCGCCCTCGGGCGAGCGGTTCGCTGGATTGGAGGCAACTAGATGGGATCCCTCTTGGTTGCGTTTCTTCAGCTGGCTTCGTTGCTCTTCGTTGCTCGTGCGGTGTTGAGCTGGTTCCCCATCGGCCGGGATTCGCCGGCATACCCGGTGCGTCGCTTCATCGAGAGCGTCACCGAGCCCATCTTGGTGCCCGTTCGTCGAATCCTTCCCCAGATGGGTAAGCTGGATCTCTCGGTTCTCGCCGTGATCGTGTTCATCAGCTTCGTTCTCACCCCGATCGCAGCCTCGCTCTGACGCTCGTTCAGATCACGCCGCCGAGCGATGGCTTGCCCGGTGGCATGGCGCACAACGCTTCGGGAGCGCCGCCGGTCGTGGCAACCAGCTGCTGATGACAATTGGATCATTCCGACTCTGGTACCACCATCTCGGTGGTAGGGGCGACGTCGAGTTCGAGGAACAGAACCATCAAAGCATCGGCGTGTTGCTGTGCCCGGCGGCAAGACGCGTACGCGTGGCCATCACCTGGAGTGGCCGATGTGTCGGAAGTTGTCACGTTGGGTGACTCCTACGCGAACGGAACATCGTCGGCTTCTTCGCGCAATCGCTGTGGTGAGGCGATTTGCTCGGCGGTTCTCGGCGAGTGCGAGAAGTTGCGCTTCGGTGTAGGTGTCGGCCCAACGGGGAAGGATCTGAGCCTTCGCATAGGTGATGACGTTGGCTCGGAACGCAGCATTGGTCAACGGAAGTTCGCGCGACGAATGACCAATGCGGATCCACGCTCGGGTGGTCGAGGTGTGCATGTGCAGTCGTTCGGGGATTCCGGCGGCCGAGCTCTCGAGGCTCGGGTCGTATCGCTCGAGCTCATCGACGTGGAAAAACCAGGTGTGGCTGTCGAGCACCGCCAGATCGAGCGCAAGGCACGATCGGCGGAGATCAGATTCGCCACGGCCTGTGACAGTCACGTTGGTGTCGGCCCGATCTGTCGTCGCCGGTCAAGCCCGGTGCCCGACTGCAGTCGCGACTTGATGATGCTCGATACGATCGAGCCCGTGCTCGAGTTTGGAAGCCTCAAGGAGTGGCCGGCAGCCCGCTGGCGGTTCACCGTTGCGATGGCAGCCCTCAGCGCATTGGCCATTGGGCTCCCGACTGACGTGATCCCGAACCCCGTGTTCGGAAGACAGGGCACACCGGTCGAGCCGTGGGCGATACCGGTGCTGGCGATGACGGCTGTGCTCAGCGGTCTGCTCTTTGCGACGTACTTCAGAATTGGCGGTGCAGGCAATGCGGAAGATCTCGACAAGCCAGGCAGGTTCGGCAGCCTCGGAGGGTTACTGTCGTTCTTCGCCGTCGGCTGCCCCATCTGCAACAAGCTCGTCGTGATTGCGCTCGGTACCTCCGGCGCTCTCACTTGGTTCGCTCCGGTCCAGCCCTACCTGGGAATCTTTGCACTGGGTCTGTTGGCATGGGCGTTGCGGGTTCGCTTGCGGGGCGAGATCGCCTGCGTGGTCGAAACTGCGGAACCTGTGCTCTGATCTTCAGCTGGCAGGCCAGCAGCTCACGGCCCCGAAGCGCTTGCGACAACGACAGAGCCTAACGTTGCGAGGCGTCAACGTTTGGCGTGGAGCACATCAACGTCGGCGAGTTCGGAGAGTTCGGTGAACGTGGCGAAGCCGAGCGCGAACCAATGCCGGCCCTGCTTGCGTACGGCACACCAGGTCCCGTCCTCTGGCTCGTTCACGATGCGTGTGTTCGCACCGACGAGCGTCAACCATCCATCGGCCACCCGAACGCTGGTGGCGGCATCGCTGAGAACCTGGCGAGCAACGTCAGCCAGCGAAGGATCGATCGGGATCCACGCGTCTGATCCTCCCATGTTCAGTCGGTTTGCAACACGAACGCCCCGGCTGCCAGCCATCTGCCAGGAAAGCGCAAGCGCATCCAGATGACTGGGTGTCACGTTGCATCGCCGAGCCAGTGCCGCTCGACCTGGGTGAGAGGGGCCGAAGTCGGAGGCTCGACGGGCGGCATCGGCGAGGAGGTCAGTGGGTGCCACGACTGGTCGACCTTCGCACAGGCACAGCGCAGCCCGAGCGGCAGCGTCGACGACATCGGCGACCAGGGAACCGTCGCTGTCGGCGCTGATCGGTGCCCAGCGCTCACGAATGGGCACCTCCGAGATGGCGTTCGCTGAAGACTTGACCTCGTGCTGACGACCGATGGCAGTGAACGCGTCGGCATCGACCGGCGGATCCTTCCACAGCGACGAAGCGAGTTCGATCGTGCGCTCTGCCGCAACCGCTGGCGCCGCAGCTCGCGAGCGCTGAGTCTGGAGCCGTTCCTCGACGTCGGAGCGAGACAAGCCGCGCAACAGCAAAAGGTGGAACGGATCGGCATCGAGAGCCGATGCCGTCAAGTAGCAGACGGCGGCGAGGTGCTTGCATGGAACGGCCCAGTCTGGGCACGAGCAGTCCATGGCGAGATCCCCAGACTCGGGTAACAGTTCGACACCGAGATGGGCGGCGTCTGCCACGAGGTCGCGAGGCACCACCCCCGCCAACAGGTCAGCGGTGAACCCGACCTGGCTGCCGATCACCTCGAAGACACGTTCCCATTCCTCAGGCCGGAACCGGCGCACACCGATTGTCACCTGGTAGGGGCGAGATCTGCTTCCGGCGACGACTGCAGTGATGCGGCCTTCGGCGATGTCGAGGCCGTCGACCGCTCCCTTTCGGGCGTAGGTCCGGCCTCGCGGCAGGCGATTCGGATCGCGCAAGGCACGGGTCTCCAGTGCGTGGATCCATTGCTGGCTCCACCATGTCTTGGCGAGGTCGTTTCGAGGTGCCATGTTGTTCAGTCCTCGCGTGCTCCGCTGAGCTCGACCAATGAGCGCAGCGTGTTGTTGTCGAGTTCGCCGAGCCAGCCCTCGCCACTGCCGACAACCGCATCGGCAAGTGATGCCTTGCGTCGCAGTTCGGCGGCGATGGATTCCTCCAACGTGCCCTCCGATGTCAACCGATGGACGAAGACTGCTCGTTTCTGACCAATGCGCCAGGCCCGGTCTGACGCCTGGTTCTCGACCGCTGGGTTCCACCAACGGTCGTAGTGGATGACGTGGTTCGCTCTGGTCAGGTTGAGTCCGGTTCCGCCTGCCTTGATCGAGATGATGAACACCTGCGGTCCCGAGCCATCTTGAAAGCGGTCGACCATGGTTTGGCGAGCCGTGGTGCTGGTTCCGCCGTGCAGGAATTGCGACTGAATGCCGAGTTGCCCGAGCCGCTCGACGAGCAGGTGGCCCATCGACACGTACTGGGTGAAAACCAGCGTTGCGTCCCCGGACTGCACCATCTCGTTTGCGAGATCGTCGAAGGCTTGGAGCTTGCCGGATCTCGCCGCAAGTGGGCCGTCTTGATCGAGCCACCATCTGGGGTGATCGCATATCTGCTTCAACGCCGTCAGCAGTTTCAGCACAAGCCCGCGACGTTGGATGCCCTCGGACTCTTCGACTTGTTGGAGAACGTCGGCGGTCACTCCTCGATACAGGGCTGTCTGTTCGGTGCTGAGAGGCACGACGTGGTCGATCTCGGTCCGCGACGGCAGATCGGGGGCGATGGAAGGGTCGCTTTTGGTCCGGCGCAGCACGAATGGTGCGATCACGGCGCCGAGCTGCGTGGTGGCGGTTGGGTCGTTGTCGCGCTCGATCGGGTTGGCGAAGCGCCGTCGGAATCCGGCTTTGGTTCCGAGCAGTCCTGGCACCGTCCAGTCGGTCAGCGCCCACAGATCATTGAGCTGGTTCTCGACCGGGGTGCCGGTCACGGCGAGACGTACCCCTGCTGGCAGCGATCGCAGCGCCCTCGCTGTTGCTGAACCGTGGTTCTTCACATGTTGTGCTTCGTCGGCGACCACCATGGCCCATTCGTGTTCGCTGAGAAGTTCGCGATCGCGCCGGACTGTTGCATACGTCGAGATCACCACGTCGCCGGGCTCGACCTCGTCGAGGTTCCGTCCCGGTCCGTGGTAGCGGTGGGTCCTCACTCCTGGTGCGAAGCGCTCGAACTCTCGGATCCAGTTCGTGACCAGCGAGGCCGGTCCGACGACGAGGGTGGCACCGGTGGTGGTCGTCGTCGATGGCTGGTTGCGAAGGAGATGGGGCGCGATGACCTGGAGCGTCTTCCCGAGGCCCATGTCATCCGCCAGGATTCCGCCTCCAGCCAACTCGCTGATCTGTTGCAGCCAGGCAACGCCACGACGCTGGTACGGCCGCAGCTCAGCCACGAGGCCATCGACGGCATCGACCGATCGCCGGTCGGTCAGGCCCTTGACCTTGGCAACGAGATCAGCGAGCGGGCCGACGGTCTCGACATCGATGTGGTCGTCATCGACGATGATCTGTCCGCTGAGCGCTGCACCCAGCGCCTCGGTCGCGGTCAGCCGGCGCTGGAGTTGCTTGGTCAGGCGGGCATCGACGCGGATGAATGTGTTGCGTATCCGGACCACGTTGTGCTCGGAGTGACTGAGTAAGAGCAGCTCGTCTGGACTCAAGGGCGAGCCGTCGAGTGATGCCGTCACCTTCAGTTCGCACAGCGAGTCGAGTGCGAAGATTCCCGACGATTCCGATGCGTTCGATGCAGAGACCGAGGCGGTGACGGTCAGGCTTCGTACGAGGTCTCGGGGGAGGAGGACCTCGAGGCCCGTTGCTGACAGTCGTTGCAATCCATCAAGGAGGAAGTCGGCAATGGCGTCGTTGTCGAGTTCGAGCGAGGCTGGTGCCGAGGATGTCAGCAAGGCGCCAAGCGGTGGCCATGTCGCCGCCAGTTGTTTGAACTGGCGCAGCAGCCAAAGGTCCGGTTGGTCCTCGCCGATGGCGACGGCGTCGGCCGGATCGGCCCATGTTTGGGAAGCGGTGCGGCGTGCGGTGTGATCTGTTCGGTCGCGCGCTTCGAAACTGAGCACTGCACCATCGACGTCGAGTTCGAGGCGCGCCACCAGTACCGGCCCCGTCCCGACCAGGTGGGCTTCGATGTCGGTGAGCTGGATGGGATCGAGGGGGCGTGTTGATGAGTTCGCCGCTGCTGTGGCCACGAGGGTATCGGCCACCGAGTCAGCGAATCGCAAAACGATCGTGGTGGGATCAGCGACCCGAAGCGGCTTCTCCGCAACCGGCTCGGCCCGCAATGCCGGTGGGAGGTGCTCGGCAATACGTTGCAAGTCAGCGGACTCAGTTGGGCTCCATGGCCCGACGGCCCAACGATGGTTGGCTCGATCGGCATCGAGCTCAGCTGGCGAGGGTCGGAGCAGAACTCGGCCGTCGGCCACTGCACCAAGGGTGAGGCGGGTGATCGCAGCGAGCGCCCGGACCTCGGGGGCAACGGGTGCTGTTGGCCCGAGGTTGGCCAACTCGTCGATGACGTCGTTGACCAGGACGACGTCGGCGGAGACCTTTCGCCGCCTCACCCGGCCGAGAGAGTCGGCCAGCGCAAGGTGGGCAACGGTCTTGCTTTGCATTGCTCGGCCGGCATTCTGTTCAGGAACGTGCGCTGCGTCGTCCACGCTGGGCCAAAGGGCAATGCGGCCGTCGTTGAGGGCCGTGACATGGTCATAGCGGGAGAGCCGAACCGAAAACACCTGCGGATGATACCGATGCCAAGTCAGCCCCGACGGTTGGCTGATCGAGTGTCACACCCCACGCATCATGATCGGGCGATGTGCAAACGTTGTGAAGGACAAACCATCGAGGCGGCGTTCGTCGACCTCGCCGAGAAGATCGCCCGTCATGGGTTTGCGATCCAACAAGTTTCTGATTCGTCGTCGGGCTGGACGTATTCGATCGGGCTACACGCGGGGTTTGGACACCCTGACCTGTTCTGTGTCGACGCTGAGCCTGACCTCCAGACGAGGCTGATCGGTCGCATTGGGCGGGCCGTTGTCGAGGGCGCTTCGGTGTCAGCGGTGCTGCTCGAACTCGACGCCACGCTGGTTGACGTGCACGAGCGGCACCTCGAGCGCGAGTGGTTCACGAACTGGAAGACCATCGAGGGTCGACCCCCGCACACCGGAGAGATGATGCAGGTCGTCCCTGGTCCGTCGTGGTTCTGCACCTGTCACGCGTCGAGTGTGCGGCTGTTCGATCAACCATGGCCCCGTGCTCGGGCGTCGAGCCGCCGAGCTCGACGCCGCTCGAAGGGATCGGGCCGGTGGCTCGAGCTTCCGCCATCGCTCTGAGGCGGCGAACATGGATCAGGGTATACGTGTACGCCCTGCTGGTGGACGCTTCGACGGATGAGCGCTGGCTCGTCGCAGCCCTGCGTGCGGTTGTCACCCAATTCACAGGCGTCCTTGACGACGTGTCCTCGAACGGCACTCCACATCGCGACGTTGGCGACAACGACAAGAACGATGACGCCTGCGACGGCGAGATTGCCGCACTGACGAGCCGGTTTCGGCCGACCCGGCGGAAACCGTTCTTGACCCGCAAAGTGTGGGACAGGATAGGTCGGTAAGGCTCGTCCGAGAGATCAGGTGTCGGCCATCGGCGGTTTGGTGCCGGTGCAGCGTGAGAGCACACCAGGCACGAACTCAACGATTTGAACGTCTTCGAATCCTGCAGTTTCGAAGTACCCGACACACTCTCCCTCGGTGTGGCTGCGGCCGAGGCTTCCGCAGATCAGCTCGTTCATGCCCCACATGGCTGCGTCGATTGGCCCGGTCCGATCGTCGGTCAGCATCTCGCCGATCAGGTGCATCTCGCCACCGGGTTCGAGCGCCCGGAAGGCTCGGGCCACCACACCGGTGATGACATCGCCGTTGTAGATCGGGAGGTTGCTGGCCATGACGACGACATCGACCGGTCCGGGAAACTCACCGATGGTGAAGTCGGCACCAACCGTGTCGACACGGTCCGAGAGCCCGGCATCGCTGATGTACTCCTTCGAGGCGACGACGACGGGTGGGAGATCCAGCACGGTCGCTCGCAGACCAGCGAAACGCTCGACCGCTGTGATGCTGTAGGCGCCAGACCCACCACCGAGATCGAGGAGATGTCGACGGCCACTGAGATCGACGGTTTTCACGAATCGGCGGGCCGCACCGAAACCGATGCTCGACGTCGCTTGGTGGTACTTCTTTGCCGCATCGACCGTGAGCTGTTCGTACATCCCGAGGTGGGTGCCGCGCTCGGATCGCATCAACTCGGTCATCTCGAACCACCTGGGCACGTCTGGCCTGGTGAAGGTCATCCAAGGACCGGCATAACGAGCGTTCCCCTTCACGAGGAACGCATCGACATCAGGGGCATTGACGAGAATCGTGCCGGGGGCGTGGTCAGACCACCTCAGGAGGTCCATGCTCAAGGCGCACGAGACCAGGCGATGCACGTCGATGGTGCGCAGACCGGTGGCGTCGACGAGCGCTTGTTCGGTCGCGGCTCCGTTGTGGACGTGGGTGAAGAGCTCGGCGTCGAGGGCGGCAAAGAGCACCGCCGATTGCGTGTACGCCCTGGCGATGCCTTGGAGCCGGGTCGTGTCCGGGCGCACGGCTGTGCCCTGGGCTGGTGTAGCTCGCGGTGCGCTGTTGTCGGCGCGCATCTGATGCTCACTCATCGGGCTGTCCGTTCGTCTCGTCGACTTTGAAGTAGTCCGGCTTTCCCAACGCCCAGTACTCGCCCCAGATCTGCTCGCCGCCGGCCACGTGGACGACGTCGCCGGTGATGTAGCCAGATGCCAGCGGCGATCCCAGATAGGCCACGGTCTGGGCAACGTCGTGGACGCTGCCCAGCCGGCGTTGCGGGTTGTGGTCGAAGCTCGGTCTCGCCTCCGCCGGGTAGTTCTCCAGACCAGGGCTCTGGACCACGCCGACAGCCACGGTGTTGATCCTGATGTTGTGTGGGGCCCATTCGACACTGAGGGTTCCGGCGAGCGCGGCGGCTCCCGCTCTCGCCGCGGCGGTGTGGGGAATGCCGACGCTCGCTCGGCCCGTGATCGTTCCGATGTTGACGATGGAACCCGGTTGCTTGCGTTCGATCCAGGCTCGGGCTGCGGCCTGCATCATGTACCACTGGCCGTTGAGATTGGTGTCGATGACGGCCTGCCATCCCTTCGGTGTGATGTCGGTCGCCGCCGCAGCGAATTGTCCGCCGGCATTGTTGACGAGCAGATCGAGGCGGTCCTTGACCCCCCATGTTGTCTCGATGAGGGCGGTGACTCGGTCGGGGTCGCGGATCGTCATCGCCACTGGTGTGGCTTCGATGCTGTGCTGACTGAGGGACTCGACCAATTCGGCGAGCTTGTTCTCGTCGCGTCCGCACACGATCAGTCGGGCGCCGAGCCGACCGAGCAGCATGCAAATCGAACGACCGATGCCGCCTGCGCCGCCGGTGACCAACGCAACGCGGCCGGCGTAGAGATCGGGGCGAAAGGCGTGGTCGGCAACGGCCAGCTCGTCGTCGGTTGGGCTCGCAAACGGATTCACCATGCCGTGAAGCTACGCAGCGTGGCTGCCGGGGGCCAGCCCGCAATCGCGGCTCGGCTACGGACGGGCCAGGAGCGGCGCCGATCGATGTCACACCCCAAGGTCATGATGGGCCGATGTGCAAACGCTGTGAAGGAGAAACCATCGAGGCGGTCTTCGCCGACCTCGCCGACACGATCGCCAGTCATGGATTTGCGATCCAACAAGTGGGCGATTCGTCGTCTGGGTGGACCTATTCGATCGGCCTCCAGAGTGGGTTCGGGCATCCCGACCTGTTCTGCGTAGACGTCGAAGCTGATCTGCAGGCCAAGCTGATCAGCCGCATCGGGCAAGCCGTGGTGCGGGGCGCCTCGCTGTCTTCGGCGGTGGCTGGACTCGACGTCACGTTCGTCGATGTGCACGACACGCACCTCGACCGCGAGTGGTTCACGAATTGGAACGTGATCGAAGATCGTGTTCCTCGAGTCGGCGAAATCGTGCAAGTGGTTCCCGGTCCGTCGTGGTTCTGTTCATGCCACGCCTCGAGCGTCCGGCTGTTCGACCGAGTGCAGCCTCGCCCTCGATCGTCGGGCCGACGGGCTCGACGACAGTCGAGCAACTCGAATCGGTTGCTCCAGCTCCCGCCATCGCCAGGACAGTGGACGAACTAGCCGATGCGGGCGGAGACGACGACGGCGATCAGGCGCACGCGTTCGAGGCGCACGGCCGCTGTCGACACGTCGTCAGAACGTGTCGTCGCCGGGAGCATCCGCAGCTTGGCGGATCCAATCCCTGAGCTGGTCGTCGTCGATGTCGTCGCCTTGGGCGATGTGGAGTGATCGAACATCGTCGTATTTCGATGTCACAGGTGGGGCAGGTTCGAGGTGGGCGCAGTTGAGCCAGGTGACTTTCACGTACTTGGTGAAGCAGTGCACGCTGAGGAACCAGCCGTTGCCGTCCATTCCATAGAACGGTGTGTTCCATCGCACCGCTTTGCGGACGTCGGGAACGACTTCGTTGACGAGATCATCGACGTGGCGTCCGATCTCGCCTTTCCAGCCGGGCATGGCTGAGATGTAGGCCTGCACCGGGGCGTCGCCGTCGCCTTTGGGGATCTGCGGGTTCCCGCCAGACAGCAACACCGCTCCATCGTTGTGATTGCCGTCTGCCATCGCCGTGCTTCTCCCCGTCGTGTTGTCGAATCCAGATCAGTCTGCCCGCCCAGTCGTTCACGGCACAGCTGCGTCGGCCGTCGCTCGTTGGCTCCGGTGTGGGGCATGACAAGGGAAAACTCGTCGTACACATGACGGAACCGTTGTGACCACCCCTCAGGAGATTCCGAAGTCCGGACTGCGGCCCGCCATGTGGGCGGCTCGGGCGCTGGCCACCAGTGTCTTGGTCGGTGTGCAGCCGAAGTCGAGACAGGAGCCGCCGACCTTGCCTCCTTCGATGATCGCCACGGTCTTGCCCGCAGCTGTCAATCGCGGAACGACGGTGCCCGTGGCCTGCCCGGTTCCGATCCAAATGACGTCGTAGTTCTTCATGGATGCCACCAACCGAGGTCGAGCGTGAGAACTCCCCGCTCAGGCAGCAAGGCGTGCCGCAGCGCGCTCGAACACAGCAAAGCGGTGTCGGGCTCGATGACATCGAGCGCAGCCCAGTTCGAGCTTGAGGCGTTGCTCGCGAGCGCTATCGGCCGACCAACAGATTGGCGTCGTGGGCGTGGAGACCGAGGTGGCGCTCGATCGGCGATCTCACCCGATCGGCAACCTGAGTACGATCGGGGTCGTGCTCGAACTCGGATCGCTCAAGAATCGGCCGGTTGTGCGCTGGTGGTTCGCCGTTGCGATGGCGCTCGTCAGCGCGTTGGCCATCGGGCTCCCGACCGACGTGATTCCCAACCCCGTGTTCGGACGCCAGGGAACCCCGGTCGAGCCGTGGGCCGTGCCGGTGCTGGCGATGACTGCGGTGCTCAGTGGCTTGCTCTTCGCGACCTATTTCCAGGTTGGCGAAACCGGCGACGTTGGAGATCTCGACCGGCCGGGACGGTTCGGCAGCCTCGGCGGTTTGCTGTCGTTCTTTGCTGTCGGCTGCCCGATCTGCAACAAGCTCGTCGTGGTTGCACTCGGCACCTCGGGTGCGCTCACGTGGTTCGCCCCGGTCCAGCCCTATCTGGGACTCGTCGCACTTGGTTTGCTGGTGTGGGCCCTGCGGGTCCGCTTGCGGGGCGAGGTTGCCTGTGCCGTCGGAGTGGGCTGAGTTCACCGTCGCTGTCGAGGTCCCGTCCTCTCAGTCGAGACCAGGCCCGTCGCGGCCCGAAGTGTCGAGGTCGGCGATGTCGAAGCGGTCCGGCCAGGTCCGCTCGTAGTGCTCCTCAGGGAAGTCCCGGGCTGGAGCCGGTGAGGAACGCGTCCCTCACGTTCTCGGCGTATCGCTCGTTGTCGGAGAGCGCCGTCCCCCCCCTGGCAGGTGCGGAACGCCGAGCACATCGTCGAACCCGGGTACTGAGGCACGCTCTCAGTGGGACAGGAGTGCCGGCAGGTGTTCGGGTGTTGTGACCACGGCAGGTCCAAGGAACGGAAGCATGCACTGCACGCACTGTTCGGGTCCCCAGGATGGTCGACCGGGCGGTGAGAGGCTCGGTCCGACGATGTCAGTCGTTCCGTAGGCGATCCTCGGCGACGTGGTTGACCCTCGAGAGACTTCGGGGGTGGCCGGTGACGGCTGCGAGGAAGATGTCGCGCTCGAGGCTCAGCAGTGTGGCTCCTCCGGCGGCAGCTCTGACGTTTGCCGTTCGCTCGATGTTGCGCAGGAGTGCGATCTCGCCGACAAAGTCGCCTGGGCCACGGACGGTTGGTGGTTTCTCGGACGTCTCGATGTCGAGATGACCCTCCTCGACGATGTAGAAGCGATCGCCGAACTCGCCCTTGGTGATGACAGCGTCGTTGGCCTCGAAGCGCTCACGCTGCAAGTTGACGATGACCTGTTCGACCGAATAGGGCGGGAGCGGTGCGAAGATCGGAATGGCACGCACCATGGCGAGGAGTGCTGGGTCGACATCCTTGCGATGCTTGTCGATCGCGAGCAGTCGCCTGATCCGGACGGTGAGGAAGACGAGCGGGGCGATGCCCAATACGAGCAACGCCCCGCGAACGCCGAGGGCCCAGGCAAGCCCGGAGAAGAACAGGCTGCCGGTCGCATAGGTGAACATGGTGATGCCCTCGAGAACACCGAACACACGGGCCAGCACGTCGTCGGGGGTCATGCCTTGGAGCATCGTCCTTCCCGCGACATCGGCGACCGCCACCGATGCGCCCTGGATGGCAAAAAGCCCGATGAGCACCGGGAGCGCCGCACCGGTTGCGAGCATGGCAACTGCCCCACCGCCCGCTGTCAGCGCGATTCCCAGCGGCCAGGTCAGGCGGCGGCGCCCCACCAGGCTGACCGACACGACGGCGCCGATGGCGCCGCCCAGCCCGACGGCAGTAGCGAAGACGCCGGCCGTTGCGTCGGACCTGCCGATCAGATCGATGGCGACAGCGACGAACGCAACATCGAGTGCGCCCTCGATGACGAACGACAGCGTCATCAGGCTCAGCAGCATTCTCGTGTCTCGGTCCTTTCGTATCGAACGTAGACCGGCCGAGAGTTCCTTGAGCGAGGTGGCCGGTTCCGGTTCTTCATCATCCCCATCGAACTCGACGACGAGAGCGCGCAGCTGGAGGCCGATCGTGGCGAGGAAACCGCAACCGGTGAGCGCTGCTCCCATGATGAACACGGCGCGTGGCTCCGACACGGCGAGCAGGAGCGCCGCCGACGCTGGTCCGAGAAACAGACCCGTCTGCTCGGCGAGCGAGACCATCACGTTGCCGGCCGTCAGTTGTTCAGGAGTCCCGACGAGGGAGGGCATGGCGGCCGAGATGGCGGGGCGGGAGAGACTCACACTGGTCGCCGCCAACCCGGCCGTGAGGTACACGATCAACGAGGGCGCCTCGGTCGACATCGCAATGGCCGTGACCGTGAACGCGAGCGACTGGAGTGCGAAGCCAGCGGCAAGTACCCGGCCGCGGTGGAAACGGTCGGCGACGCCGGAGGCCACGGGCGCGATCGCCGAAGCTGGGACGAGCTGGGCGAATGAGACGATGCCCGCCTCGGCCACGCCGCCTCGGGAGTAGGCGAAGACGATGATCGCAAGCCACGTGGCATGCTCGGCGATCGAGAACGTCGTGAAGCCAAACGCCGCCTTGCGCAGTTGCTGGTCTCGCAAGACCGTTCGGATCACCGCGGCGGTGCGCGAGGTCGGGCTCACGTCGTCCGGAGTTCGAGCCACTCGAAGTCACCTGATTCGAGCCACTGGGCGATGTGTTCGAAGAACGCCAGCGCACCGCCGGGGTAGCCCTGCCCGAGGCCCACCCCCGAGCTGGTTTCGTAGCCTTGGCCCTCGTTGTTGTAGTACCCGGGGGTGCAGTCGGTGGACCCGATGATCGACAGCCTCGTGTTCGATGCCAGCACTTCGAGCCACTTCACCTCGGCTTCTGCGGTGCACTCCAGTGAGGCGATGTCGTTGTCGATGGCGTGGCGGATGATGGTGGCTGCGGTTCGGCCTGCCTCGGTGAGGTTGTGCGGGTAGTTGGAGATGAGGGCGGCACCCTGGGCAGCGCCCACGATGAACAGGTTCGGGAAGCCGTGCACGAACATGCCGTGGAGCGAGCGCATGCCCTCGGACCAATGCTCGTCGAGCGTGACACCATCGCGACCTGTCGGGTCGAAGCCCGCTCGGCGGCCCTGCGGGGTTCCCACCTCAAACCCGGTGGCGTAGATGATGCAGTCCAGCTCGAAGTGCTCGCCGTTGACCCAGACGCCGGTCTCGTCGATGCGCTCGACACCCTTGCCGTCGGTGTCGATCAGCTTCGTGCTGGGCTCGTTGAACGCGAGGAGATAGTCGTCGTGGAAGCAGGGACGCTTGCACAGCTGGCGGTACCAGGGCTTGAGCGCGGCCGCAGTTGCTGGGTCTTGCACGATCTCGTCGCAGCGATCGCGGATCTCGCTCATCTTTTCGTCGTCGGACTCGAGGAAGGCGTTGAGCAGCCCCTCGGGGGAGAGGTCGGGGTTCGGCGATGACAGGAGCTTGTTCCGGATGCGAAGGGTCAGGTCGGTCCAGCCGTCCATCACGAGGTCTTCTTCGGCGTACTGGCCGGTCTGGTTGGCGGTGAAGTTCTGGATCCACTTCTCCTGCCAACCCGGTTCGAGCACCTCGCTCTCGAACCAATCGGGATCGGTCGGGGCATTGTTGCGGATGTCGATCGAGCTGGGCGTTCGTTGGAAGACGAACAGGTCGCCGCAGGCTCGAGCGAGGTGAGGGATGCACTGCACCGAGGTGGCGCCGGTGCCGATGATGCCAACTCGCTTGTCGGCGAGCTTGTCGAGTGGTGCGCCGTCCGGATCACCGCCGGTGTAGTCGTAGTCCCACCGGCTGGTGTGGAAGCTGTGGCCTTCGAAGGTCTCGATGCCGGGGATGCCGGGCAGCTTCGGTCGGTGGAGGGGGCCCGTGCTCATCAGTACGAACTGGGCCCGCATCTCGTCGCCCCGGTTCGTGCGCACGATCCAGCGCTGTTCGGTTTCGTTCCACGCGACGTCGGTGACCTCGGTCGACAGCAGGGCCTTGTCGTAGAGCCCGAACGTGCGGGCGATACGACGCGAGTGTTCGAGGATCTCCGGGCCGTGCGCGTACTTCTCCGACGGCATGTGCCCGGTCTCTTCGAGCAGCGGGAGGTAGACGAAGCTGTGGGTGTCGCACTGCGCGCCGGGGTAGCGATTCCAATACCACGTGCCCCCGACATCGCCGCCCTTTTCGATGATGCGCACGTCGATGCCGGCCTCGGTGAGGCGAGCGCCAGTGACGAGACCGCCGAACCCGCCGCCGATGAACACTGCGGTGACCTCGTCGTTCACTGGCTCACGAGGCTCGGGGGTGACATAGGGATCTTCGGCGTAGTGCTCGAAGCGGCCGGTCACTTCGAGGTACTGATCGTTCCCTTCCGACCGGACGCGCTTGTCGCGCTCACGTGCGTAGCGATCGTGGATCTCGTCCAGTGCTTGTGGGTCCTCGGTGACAGCCATTCCGCATCGTAGAACGAAGAGGCGATTCGCTCGAAAACTGAGTCAGATGGGTCGGCTCAGGTCAGGGGCAGTGGTGGTTGGAGCCAGGCCGGCCGGTCGCTCACATCGATGCGGGTGACCCACTTGACCCACTCGGGTCCCCGCCGCCCCGGAACGACCAAGCGAGCCAGCGCCCCGTGTCCGGACCGGAGCGGCTCGCCGCCGTACCCGACCGCCAGGAAGAGTCGGTCGAGATCGCCGATCGGGAAGTGGCGCGCGTACCCGGTCGATGACTCGACCCGCACGCTGCGCCCCGCCGGTTCTGCGACGAGCTCGGACAGGGGGACGGCGTCCCACGACTGCTCGCTCCACCAGCCGCCGGTGCAATCGAATGTGGCCACGACGGGTCGGCTGCTCGCTCGCAACTGTTCGACGGCCACGGGGTTGCCGCCGATCCGCAGATCCCAGGTCGCCGGATCGGTGTCGGCCGGACGACGGTCGTTCAACCAGCTCACCCGCGGCATGCGGGCCGGGTCGTACGACGCGACCTCGTGGGAACCGGTGGCTCGCCGATCGGCGCCGGAGACGACGTGCAGTCCGGCGGCGGCCACGCCGACCGCGCCGAGTCGGAGCACCGCTCGCCGCTCCAGATCGCGCCGCTTGGGTCGAACCGGCCGGGACAGCACATGCCAGATCACGAACGGGATCAGCGCGAAGCCGAACAGCAGATGTGTCCACAACGCAGTCCAGGTGCCGACACCGAACCAGAGGCCAGTGGCGTGGAGCACGCCGAGCACGAGCGTTGCGACGAGCAGCACCCCGAATGCGGCCGACACCCACTTGCTGGCCCGAGGCCGCCGGAAACCGGTGCGAACCGAGCCTCGCATCTTGGATGGCGCGAGAAGGGCGATGGCGAGGCCGCTCACGCCGTGGACGAACGTGAGGGGGCCACCCCAACGATCGCTCACCGACCAAGCGGCCAGCCCGGTGACGATCGCCCCGGCGATCAGTACCTCGAGCGCCAGGTTCACCTGGCGTGCGGTCAGCCGAGGGCCCACACCACGCATGCCGCGACCCTAATGGGAGTCACTTCATTCACACCACGCTCATCGAGCGGAACTGGAACGAGATGTTCCGTCGCTGACGGGTGAATTCGGCGTCGACGGAATGTCGGAGGGGTGCGCTCGGTTCGTGGGCCCCATGACCAACTACGACGTGATCTGGATCGGGACCGGCCAAGCGACGGGGACCGTGATCCCGCGGCTGAGCGCTGCAGGCAAGCGAGTGGCCCTCATCGAAGGAGGCAAGGTCGGGGGATCCTGCGTCAACTACGGCTGCACACCCACCAAGACCCTGGTGGCCAGCGCTCGCTCTGCCTACATGGCTTCCCGCTCCAGCGACTTCGGTGTCGAGATCCCCGACTTCTCGGTGGACTACACCGCCGTGGCCGCTCGCATGAACGCCATTCGCGACAACAGCGGAATGGAGCAGTGGCTCCGCACGATGGACGGTGTCGACTTCTTCGCCGACTACGCCAGCTTCGTCTCCGACCACGAGGTTCGCGTCGGTGACCAGACGATCTCGGGCGACACGATCGTCATCCACACCGGCACTCGCCCGTTCGCCGTGCCGATCAAGGGGCTCGATCAGGTCGACTGGCTCGACAACGCCGGGCTGCTCGCTCTCGACGACGTGCCCGAGCGTCTCGTGATCATCGGCGGCAGCTACATCGGCATGGAGTTCGGCCAGATCTTCCAACGCCTCGGCAGCCAGGTGACGATCGTGGAGGCGGCCGGCCAGCTGATGCCGAGAGAAGACGCCGACATCGCACAAGCGGCCAAGCAGATCCTCGTCGACAGCGGGATCACCGTGCTCACCGGAGCAAAGGTGAGCTCGGTCGAACAGTCCGCAGCGGGTGAGATCACCGTCGCGTTCGATGGTGCCGACGGCAGTGACTCGGTGTCGGGCACGCATCTGCTGGTGGCGGTGGGTCGAGTGCCGAACAGCGACTCGCTGGGGTTGGACGCCGCCGGGGTCGAGACGAACGAGCGGGGCTACATCACGGTCGACGACCATCTGAAGACCAACGTCGATCACATCTATGCCGTCGGCGACGTCAACGGCAGGGGAGCATTCACCCACACCTCGGTCAACGACGGCGAGACCTTCTGGGACCACTACTCCGGCGAGGGCGACCGAACCCTCGCTGACCGCATCCAGATCTACGCGATGTACATCGACCCGCCGCTGGGTCGGATCGGCATGAGCGAGCGGGAGGCGCGGGAGAGCGGGCGCAACGTCTTGATGGCCACTCGACCCATGGCGGCGATCTCCCGGGCCAAGGAGAAGGACGAGACTGCCGGCTTCATCAAGATCCTCGTGGACGCCGACACCGAGGAGTTCCTCGGCGTTGCGATCCTGGGCGTGAGCGGCGACGAGATCATCAACATCTTCGCTCCGTTCATGTACACGAAGCAGTCCTACAAGGACTTCCGCGAAGCTGTCTTCACCCACCCGACAGTGGGCGAACTTCTTCCCTGGATCCTCGACGATCTCGCCCCGTTGGAGTGATCGTCCTGACTACGGTCCATCCGATGTCGCTCGCCTCGTCCCTCGTCCACGCCGTCGGCGTCTACTTCGGTACCGTTCGGGCGAGGGCTCGAGCGCGGAGCCTGGCCTTCTCGTCGAGTTCGTCGGGGGTGAGGTCGGGCGGTCGCTCACCCGCGGCGAGAACGATGGTGCCGTCGGGTCTGATGTCGTAGATGCGGCCCTGCTCGTCGCGTCGGGTTCGCCATTTCTCTCGATGTTTGAACCGATTGTGGGGACCGCATCGGGGGTTGGCGTTTCGGAGTGGCCCGAGGGTCGGAGGAGTTGTGAGCGTCAGCGAACAACTCGAGGAACTCCCGAGGCCCGCCAGGGCCGAAGAGTTCCCGTGGTCAACCTGGCGGGCGAGATCATTGATGGCAGCTGTTCCGGGGTGCGCGCATCTTGATCCTCGACGAGCCGACGGCGGTGTTGGCTCCCCAAGAAACCGACCGGTTGTTCGAGGCGGTCTCGACGATGGTGGCGAAGGGCCAGGCGGTAGTCCTGGTGTCGCACAAGATGGCCGAGACCATGGAATACACCGACTGGCTCACGGTGCTGCGGCGGGGCGTCAACGCTGGCTCAGTTCAGACCGCCGAATCATCTCCTGCCGACGTCGCTCGCATGATGTTCGGCGACAGCGATGCGGCGGAACGGACGAGCTTCGAGACATCGACGAGTGTCGGAGAGCCCGTGCTCACGCTGAATGGTGTGAGTGCGGCGGGCGACAACGGGCTGCGAGCGGTCGATGATGCCTCGCTCGTGGTGCGCCGGGGTCAGGTTGTCGGTGTTGCTGGCGTTGCTGGCAACGGCCAGCGGGAGTTGCAAGAGGCCATTGCTGGTCTCCGCAGCGTCGACGCTGCACGATCGATATCGCAGGAGTCGACTGCACATCGAGCGGGCCGAAGGAAGCCATGAAGGCCGGCCTTGCCTACGTGCCTGAGGATCGATTGGGTGTCGGGCTCGCCCCCGGTCTGCCACTCGATCACAACATGGCGCTGAAGAACTTTGACCGAGCCCCGCATGCCCGAAGAGGGCTGCTGCAACGGTCGGCGATATCGGCGACGACGGCTCGGCTCGTTGAAGCCTTCGATGTCCGTGGGAATCGCAGCGGTATGCGAGTCAGCTTGATGTCAGGCGGGAACCTGCAGAAGGCGATCCTGGCGAGAGAACTCGACGAGGAGCACGAGGTACTGCTCGCTGCCGCTCCGACACGAGGGTTGGACATGGCAGCGGCGGAGGCTGTCCGGACCCACATCGTGAACGAGCGCGAGAGCGGCCGAGGCGTCCTGGTCTTCTCCGAGGACCTGGACGAAGTCGTCCACATGTCCGATGTCGTGCTGGTGATGTTCAAGGGCCAGATCGTCGGCTCGTTCACCCGCGACGAAGTCGACCTGGACCGCATCGGTCTGCTCATGACCGGCTCCCTGAGTGCGGTCGACGACGCGCTAGATCTCGATTCGATCGAGAGTCAGGCGATCGAAACACCCGAGAAGGCGTCGACATGACCAGTCGCATCAGAGTTTCACCTCGCGGGACCGCCGGGCCGTCGGTTCGGTTCGGCGTTCCGTTTCTGGCCTTGATCTTCGCTCTCGCCGTTGGTGCGGTCATCCTCACCATCGCGGGAAACAACGCGATCGAGGCCTACATCACCCTGTTCGACTCCAGCCTCAACGGCTGGACAGCGATGGCCCGCACGCTCGCGTTGGCCACGCCGCTGATCCTCACCGGTCTCGCTGCTGCGGTGGCGTTCCAGATGCGGATCTACAACATCGGCGGCGAGGGTCAGTTGTACATGGGTGCGATCGCCGCCAGCGGTGTGGGCCTCTACCTGCCCGAGACCACGCCAGCGGTGATCATGCTCGGCTCGATGCTGATCGTCGGAGCAATCGCTGGCGCACTCTGGGCGCTGCTCGCCGCTGTGCCAAAGGCCTTGTTTAACGCTGACGAGATCATCACCACGTTGATGCTCAACTTCGTTGCTCTGGCCTTCATGAACTACCTGATCTTCGGATCTCGGAGCTTCTGGCGGGATCCGCAACGGACGGTGCCCGGTGGGAAGCGGCTGCCCGAGGCTGCCGTCTTCCCAAGCCTGTCCGGCCGACTCCACGTCGGCATCATCGTCGCCGTCGTTGCTGCGGTCCTGCTTTGGGCGCTGCTGCGGCAGACCTCGTGGGGCTTCCAAATCCGCACGGTCGGAGACTCTCCGAAGGCCGCTCGCTACGCGGGCATGGGTGTTCGGGCCAAGACCATCACCGTCCTGGCGATCTCCGGAGCGCTCGCCGCCATCGCCGGAGTGAGCGAGGTGAGCGGCGTATCCAAGGGGCTCGAACCCATCACGATCGCCGCCGACATTGGTTTCACCGGGATCATCGTGGCCGTGGTGGCCAGGAACAATCCGCTCGGCGTCATTCCCGTCTCGATCTTCTTGGCCGCCATCACCACAGCGGGAAGCCGTTTGCAGTCGCTCGGCATCGACGTCGAGGTCGTCTTCCTTCTCCAGGGTCTGATCTTCTTGTCAGTGACCGCCGGAGAGTTCTTCGTCAGCAACAGCGTGAGTCTCGCACCAAACGAAGAGACGGCTGAGAGCCCGGGGTCATCTTCTGAACTCGCAGCGACAGGAGCATCATGAACGACAGCCTGGTTGTCCTGTCGATCGCCAGCGCGATTGTGGCGGCGATTCCCATTCTCTATGCCGCACTTGGTGAGATCGTGGCGAACCGCTCCGGCGTGATGAACCTTGGTGTCGAAGGGATGATGCTCGTGGGTGGCGTCATCGGCTTTTGGGCCGGCAACCAGACCGGCAACTTGGCGGTGGCGATGATCGTCGGCGGTTTGGCCGGTGCGGCGCTGGCATCGATCCATGCCGTCTTGGCGGTCACGCTTCGAGTCGACCAAACCGTGTCAGGCCTTTCGCTGGTCATCCTCGGTGGCGGGTTCTCGTCGTTCGTTGGCACCAGCGGCGAACCCGGCCTGCTGTCAGCGCCGAACGCGGTGGAGATCGCTCCACTCTTTCCCGAGGTGCTTCGAGACCTTCCTGCCGTCGGCCCGATCCTGTTGGGGCACGACGTCATGGTCTACCTCGGGCTGGTCGCCGTGGTCGCCGGCACGTACGTGTTGAACCGGACCCCCACGGGTTTGTCGCTTCGAGCGGTGGGCGAAGATCCAGCCGCCGCTGATGCTGCTGGCATTTCTGTGGTCCGCATGCGCTACATCGCCACGGCGATCGGTGGCTTCGGAGCTGGTCTCGGCGGCGCCTACTTCGTCGTGGGCATCGTGGGCACGTGGCAGAACGGCGTGACGGCCGGCATTGGTTGGATTGCGGTTGCTCTCGTCATCCTCGCCGGCTGGCGGCCATGGTTGGCGCTGATTGGAGCATTTGCGTTCGGCATCTTGAACGGCCTCGGCTTCACGCTGCAGTTGGCCCAGGTCGACGTCCCGTCCGACTTCCTCAAGATGATGCCGTTCATCGCTGCCTACCTCGTCGTGGTCGGCGTGTCGGCGAGCCCGAAGCGTGCCCGCAAGCTCGCTGCTCCGGCAGCCCTGGCCCAGCCGTACGCCCGAGAGGCTCGCTAGCAAAAGCCCGGCCACGGCAACGACGTATCGATCGCGATCAGCTTGTCGATCAGGTACTGAACAGCGTCCATGGGCTCGTCGTCGGGGCGGCCGATTGGTTGCAGCATGGCCCCCAGATCGGTTTCCAAGAACAGCACCAGCGAGAGGCGACCCTCACGAACGGCGTCGCCCGTGGGTGCCGGGATTCGGTGAGGGTTCGAGCGCCACCGGCCGCCGGACCAGTACGCCAGTTGGTCGCCGGTGTTGACCACCAATGCGTCGGGCACGTGGGGCAGGTCGGCCCAAGAACCCTCGGCGAGCTGCACTTGGAGCGGTGGATCCGACGCCTCCCGCTGCAGCACGGTGATGGTGCCGAAATCCGAGTGCGGCCCGATGCGGAACTGACCGGGCTCTGGCTCGGCCATGTCATCGGCGATCGGGGGGTACCAGGTGAGGTTGAAGTTGTGCAGAGGCTCCCGGCATTGCTTGGCGAACGTGTCGGCGGGGAGGCCCGCAGCCACGGCCATGAGCTCGAACAACTCGGCGGAGAGCTCGAGCCCTGCGGCGACGTAGCGCTCCATCGCCGACTCGAAGTTGGGGACCTCGGTGGGGATCTTGTTCTCGACCGGGATCACGCCGAGCGACGTCGGTACGACGGCCCCGGCCGCCATCGGGGCGATCGTCCACGTTTCCTTTCGGTCGGGTGGTGATGCTTGGCCGCTCGCATACGAGTTCGCCTCGGCGCCGATGGGCGTCCAGCCCGGGCCGCCCGTGCCGTTGCTCTGCCGATACTGGAGCTTTTGTTCCTGGGTGAGGGCGAATGCATCGGACGCCGCGGTTCGAACGGTGTCGATGAGGTCGGTTGGGATGCCGTGATTGGTCAGGATCAGGAACCCGACGTTGCGGAGGGCGTCGTCAACTGCCTTCGCCGTCTCGGCTTGGCTTTCCGGGTCACCGGATCGCCAGCGGCCCATGTCGATCAGCGGGACCACGCTCGTGTCGCTCGACATCGTCAGTCCGATCCCCAAAAGTCGACGTGTTGGGCCACGATCCGCTCTTCGAGTTCGGCGTATGGGCCACGTACCTCGACCGGTCGTTGTCCTGACTCGAACACCGTGCGGCAGTCCAAGTTCTGGGTTGGGTTCATCGGGTCGTCGCCGGTCAACTCGCCAAGTCGCTTCTCCGACATGCCGAACACGAGGGCGCCGATCTCGGCCCAATACACCGTGCCGGAACACATCGAACACGGCTCGACCGAGGTGTACAGGGTCGATCCCCGCAGCTGCTCGATCGGAAACTCGCGAGCGGCCCGCCGGGCCAGGTTGGTCTCGGCATGGCCCGGACCCTTATCGATCAGGTACTCGTTCTTGCCTTCGGCGATCACGGCCCCCGATGCATCGACGAGTACGGCAGCGAACGGGTGGTTGCCCTCGGCTGCGGCTTCGTCGGCGAGCTCGATTGTGCGCTCGAGGTGGGTGATGTCGTCGTGCATATGGGGTCTCCCGGTGGGTCAGCGGCCCGAATCTAACGATGGAGTGTTTCGGCCTCGTGTCCGCTGGATTACAGCGACCCAGTCCTGCAAAGGGTGCTCTCGGTGCCGTCAGGGCCACCTTCTGGTGAGGTGATAGGCCGCTGTAACCGAGCTGTAAGCGGTGTCTGTTCGACTACAGCCAGCAAACGCGAGGGGCGTGAAGGTTTGCTCGGCTCTGCCGTCGCCCGGCTTGGACGCACGCAGTGCTGTCCAGGTTGCAGTTCCACCCGCAGCCGACCTGGTCGGCAGAGAGAAAAGAGATGCTGAGATGAGATTTCGAATCGCCGTTGTGGCGGTCTTACTGGTTGCGCTTGCCGGCCCGGTTGGGGCGGGAACACGGCCCGAACCCCTGGATGCACAGCAGGGGTTGGAGGTCGCTCTTGCGGCCGACACCAACGGCCTGAACGGGCTGTACGTATCGCCGGTCGACGGGAACGTGTACGTCGCCAGTGTCGGTGGCGACGAGATCACTGTGCACGATCCGAGGTCGGGGCGGATCGTCGATCGGATCGGACCGGAGCGCGGCGTGTCCGGTCCGGACGACGTCTTCGTCACCACCGACGGCACGATCTACTGGACCGAGATCCTCAATGGCCGGGTCGGAATGCTCAAGCCCGACGGCACCTTCAAGCACCAGATGGTCGCCCTCGGGGTCAACCCGATCACGATGAACGACGACGAGACCCGTCTCTTCGTCAATCTGGTCTTCTTGGGGCAGGGTCTCTACGAACTCGATCCTGAGCTCGAGGACGATCCTGTTCTCCTCAACGGTGACGTGTCGTTGAACTCGTTCGATTTCGGGCCTGACGGCTATCTGTACGCACCGTCGTTCTTCACCGGCGACATCTTCAAGATCGATGTCGACGACGCTACGAACCTCGAGCTGCTGACCCAGCTCGGCTCGCCGACATCTGCGGTGAAGTTCAACTCGCAGGGCGACGCCTACGCCGTGACCATCGGCCAGGGCCGAGTTCTGAAGCTCGACTTCTCCGGAGCTGACGATCACGAGGTGGTACTCGAGACCGAAGGCACGATCGACAACATGGCGTTTGCCGCCGATGACACCATCTATGTCGCCGTCGGAGCGGACAACGAGATCGTGCGGATCAAGCCCAACGGCCAGACGCGGTCGATCACGCAGGGCGGGCTCGGGCTGCCCGGCGGAGTTGCCGTCTCGCCGGACGGAACGGTGTGGGTCTCCGACCTCTTCGCCCTCCAGGGCTACACGCGTGGCAAGGCGCCGACGACCTCCTTCTACGACCGGTTCCTCCCGCCGGGTGTCGGTTTCGCCGGAGCAACGACCGTTGCCGCCGACGGTGACAACCTGCTGATGGCGAGTGGTTTCAGCAACTCCGTGCAGATCATGGACCCGACCACCGGTGAAGTCTTCCTCGACATCCGGGATCTCGCTGGTGTCGTGAACGCAATCCGCCACGACGGCGACATCGTCGCTGCCCAGTTCGGGTCGGAGGAGTTCGGCATTCCAGCCAGCGTGCTCGAAGCCGAGGGCGCTCCCGGCGAACGTCAGGTGCTGCTCGACGCATCGATGACTGGCGAGATCCCCTTCTTCCTGCCCCTGGGTCTGGCGTCTGATGGCGACACGCTCTACGTGGGTGACTGGGCCACCGGCATCGTGTGGGCCGTCGCTGACGGTGCCGCTGCACCGCTCGCCACCGGCCTCTCCGGGCTGGAAGGAATGGTCGTCGACGGTGATCGCCTGCTCGTGGTCGAAACCGGAATCCAGCAGGTGACGGCGATTGACCTGGCCACCGGCGCCACCTCTCCGGTGATCGTCGGCCTCGACTACTCCGCTCGGGTCCCTCTGGGCTTCTTCCCGTTCGGATCGATGGCGGGCATCGACGTGACCGACCGTGCGATCTACGTGTCGGACGACGGCGTGAACGAGGTCTACGAGTTCCGGCGCTGCTGGGGCTCCTGCCGCTGAGTTGACGATGGCCGCCGGGTCGGGATCTCCCGACCCGGCGGTTGCGCGCCCGGGGTGCGGCACACGAAGACGCTTGCAGACGTACATACATGTATGTATGTTTCGGAGTCATGAGTGCATCCCCGAGCCGTGAACGCACGAGCAATGAGCTCTCTGCGAGGGAGCGACTGGTCGAAGCAGCACTGGCATCGCTGATCGAGGTCGGGTTCACCCGCACGACGGGTGTCGAGGTGTGTCGGCGGGCCGGCCTGACTCGGGGAGCGCTCAACCATCACTTCCCTGACTACGGGCAGCTGCTCGCCGCGGCGTTGGGCACTGCGTACGACCACATTCTCGCCATCGAGCCACCGGACTCGAACGCCGGTCCGCTCGAACAGTGGACACATCGCGGCGTCGACGCCGTGACTCGGCCAGAGTTCAAGGCGATCCTCGAGCTGTGGTTGGCATCAAAGAATGACCCGGTGCTCGGTCAGACACTCACCGATGCGATTGCGCTGGGTGCGCCCATGTTTGATCCCGCAATCGCGCTCGGCCCCGCCGATGTGGGCGCCGAATCCGCCGCGGCGTTCAACACGATCAAGGAAACGTGCATCGGGCTCGGGGTCGGCTGGGCGGTGGGAAGCGGGTCGCTCGGTCATGAAGGGTCCGTGAAGCAGGTGCTCCTCGATCTGGCTCGCCGCACAGACGAACGCATGGCTCAAGACAACCAATCAAAGGATCGCTGATGGCACTCGTTGACCTGATCAAGAAGTTCGACAGTCTCGGCAAACGGCCAGCCGATTCTGATGAGAAGTACGTGGTGTGCACGATCTGTGACATTCACTGTCAGCTTCGGGCCACAGCGGGCGAGGACGGGCGGCTCGAACGAATCCGCCAGCACGACAACCCAGCGTTCGCCAAGCACATTTGTTACAAGGGCACCGCCGCTCCGCACGTTCACAATCACGAGGACCGTCTCACGGTTCCGCTGAAACGAGTGGGGGAGCGGGGCGAAGACAAGTGGGAAGAGATCTCCTACGAGCAAGCCATGGACGAGATCGCCGAACGACTTGCTGCGGTCGTCGACACGCATGGCCCCGAGTCGTTCGCGGTGTCGACCTCTGGCTGGAACACTCAGACAACGCACGGCATGGATCGTCGATTCATGAATCTGTTGGGCAGCCCGAACTGGACCAGCGGCGTCGCCCTGTGCGCCGGCAACACGGCGGCGGTCAACAAGATCACGTACGGGTGGTTCCCGCTGGGCGACTTCGCCAACACCAAGTGCATCGTGCTGTTCGGTCACAACCCTCGCAAGCACAGCTGGTCTCCCATCTTCCACATGATCGAAGACGCGAAGGCCAACGGAGCCCAGGTCATCGTGATGGACCCGCGGGTCTCCGAGCAGGCCGAGGGCGCCGATCTCCACCTCTCCCTACGGTCGGGCACCGACGCCGCTATGTGCCTGGGTTGGCTCAACGTCATCATCAACGAAGAGCTCTACGACAAGGAGTTCGTGGCCGAGTGGACGGTCGGCTTTGAGGCACTCAAGGAACGAGCGGTCGAATACCGGCTGGAGCGAGTGGCCGAGATCACCGGCGTCGAGCCAGAACTCATCGCCGCGGCCGCCCGGATGTATGCCACTGCGGAGTCGGCGATCATTCCGTGGACGCCGATCACCGACATGCAGATCTCGTCGACCTCGGCCATTCGGTTGCAGTGCATCTTGCGGGCCATCACCGGCAACCTCGACGTGGTCGGTGGTGAAACACTGCACGGCTTCCACCCCGAGTACATCCCCGAGTCCGACCTGGCGATGCACGAGAACCTCAGCCAAGAGCAGCGAGACAAGCAGCTCGGGTCGCAGGATCACCCCGCCTACACCTACCGAGCGCAGGACATGCTCGGCGACGCTGCTGAGCGGGTCTGGGGTCATCGCTACACCGACATCGTGATGGGTTGTTACATGGCCAATCCGTCGGCGCTCTTCCGGGCCATGGCGACCGAAGCGCCCTACAAGGTGAAGGCCTTCTTCACCCTCGGCAACAACACGCTGCTCAGCTACCCGAACCAGCACCAGATCCTGGCCGGGATGATGAATCAGGATCTCATCGTTGCCCACGAGATCTTCATGACGCCCACGGCCATGCTGGCCGACTACGTCCTACCCGGCGACGTGTTCAGCGAGCGCAACTACGTGGCCGACACGTGGGGCTGGACCGGCCGGCTCGAACTGTCGCAGAAGGTGGTCGAGCCGCCAGACCAGGCGTCGAGCTCGTTCCAGTTCTGGACCGATCTTGGCCGGCGCATGGGCTTCGGCGAGCACTTCCAATGGGAGACGTTGGAGGAGATCCTCGACTACCGCCTGACCCCAATGGGCAAGACGTTCGCCGAGTTCGAAGCCGACGAGTACTTCCGCTTCCACAATCCTGACTTCCGCAAGTATCGCAAGACGGGCTTTGCCACGCCGTCGGGCAAGGTCGAGCTGTTCTCGAGCGTGCTCGACGACCTGGGCTTCGACGGGCTTCCGTACTATCGCGAGGGGCCGGCCGTCAGTGACGAGTACCCGTATTACGTGTTCACCGGTGTGCGGGAAGATCCGTTCTTCCAGACCGGTCAGCGTCAGGTCGAGGTGCTGCGGCGGCGCTCGCCTTCACCGAAGATCTTCATGCATCCGGTCGACGCGGAACGAGATGGTCTGGTCGACGGCGACTGGGTCGATGTCGAGACCACGACGGGGTCGGTCGCTGCCAAGGTGCTGGTGCAGGAGTCGATGAAGGAGGGCCACATCCGGGTGCCGCACGGCTGGTGGTATCCAGAGATGCGGGGCGACGGCGACAGCCATCTCGCCGGGGCGTTCATCAGTAGCGACGCCGTGTTGTGTCCGGACTCGCTCGAGTTTCTCGACTACGAGCAGGGCATCCCGCACTTCAAGGGCTTCCCCGGTCGGGTCGTCAAACGTGATGCGCCGCCGGCCGGTCTCAACCAGCAGACGCTGGAGGGGTGATGCAGGTTCAACTGCCGGTGGCGGTGCGCGAGTTCCGAGCCAAGGCGCTCGTGGCTGTCGCAAACCGCTCGTTCACCAACAGGCGCACACTCAGCAGCCGAGTCTCCTCCAAGTTGGTCGAGCTGCTTCTCGGCCGCTCCGAAGAACTCGACAGCGATTTCGATCACACCTGACCGGCCACGATCTCGTCGCTTCTTTCCGGAGTCGCAACCCGAAATCCGACTCTCTAGGTCTGGCCTTCATCGTCGGGGACGAGTTCGCCGAGCGCCGTTTGAAGCATCGCGAAGCAGTCGGTTGCGGTTCGAGTCGTGGTGAGTTGGTGCTCGAGTTCTTGCTGCCACGTGGACTCGACTGACTTGGGTACGTTGTTCCCAAGCGATGTTGGAGTTGGCCAGTGGCCTGCGATCTTGCGGACGAGCTGTAGAGCCGTCGTGTCGATGTGTCCGGCCTCGGCTTGAGCGGCGAGGTCGAAGAGGTCTCTTGGCGCTTTCCGGTCGAACCAGGCCATCAGTTTCATCGCCGCAAAACCGGCGGTTGTTGGGGTCGTGATCATGGCCGTCCCCGGTAGGTCGTCATAGCGCAGCTCGACTGCAGTCTCGATTGTTGGGATGGCTTGCCACTCTGGGCGCTGGACGAACTGAACCTTGATTGCGGTTTCTCCGCTGGCGAGGGTCCACGTGTCGACAGCGTGTTCTGAAGTGACGGGATGCCACTGGTGCTCAGGGAATTCGCGACGCAGCTGCCGAGATACATGCTTCATGATGGAGTCGGCCGCGCTCTTGGCATCGACGAGGAGATCGATGTCCTCCGATAGACGGAGGCTGGGTAGCCATGTTCGGCACAGGGCGGTGCCGCCGAAGAAGGTCATCGAGTCAGGTCTCGCAGGGCGTTGGGCGATGGCGAGTAGGGCGTGGCTGATGAGGTGGTCTCGGACGATCTGGCTTTGAGGAACACCGAAGTCGGCGGCGTGTCGGGAGACTTCGTCGACGCCGATCATCGGAACGTGTTGTTCAATTGGCGATGCAGGCGGGCGAGTGTTGCGACGCTGCGTGTCTCGGCTGCGATCTCTTCGATGAGTTCCCAATCGATGCGGTCTGCGAGCCGGTTGACCATCTCGCTGCGGGTGGCTTCGGTGATGTTCCAGGCCGGGCGGTTGCGGGTGAGGTCGAGGGCGGTTTGCTCGACACTGGTTGCCCAGCCGGGGCCGAGGTCTGTTTCGACTCTGACGGTGTCGAGTTTGTTGATGTCGCGTTGGACGAAGGTGATGGTCCCGACGATCGTGGTGCGTTGTCGCCGCTGGCGCGGGGTTGCGACGTAGGCGCCACCTAGCGCTCGCGGATAGCAGCGGTGTGCTCGTACCGCTGATGGGCCGACGAGAGCAACGGCGTCTGGCTCGTAGAACGCAGCTGCGATGCCGAGTGCGGCGCCCTCGATGGTTGGAAGCCAAGTCGTGCTGGGGGTTCGCTGGTGTTCCGGAACGAGGGCGTAGAGGCCCTTGGCTAGAAGCAGAACTGTGCCCGAGTCGGCAAGGCGACGGAGTTCGGTGTCCGGGCGTTCTAGGTCGAACGCTCTGGTTTGAGCTACGGCGAGCTGCTGTCGTGCGAGCTTGCGAACGAGTGGCGACATTCAGGGATTGTATGCAGTAACGCGGCTCTAAGACCGCGTTACTGCATAGAAACTACAGTTCGCGGTCGAGAGTGAAGCCGTCTCACTGCACTTCAGCAAGCGCAAAGCGTCGCCAAGGCGACTGAAGCGTAGTGAGACGGGACGTGTCGGTCAGCCTCTGTGGTAGTAGTGACTGTTGACTCCGTCGAAAGCTGCCGCTGTTGCGGCAACACTTGGCGAATCGCCGGCCTGAGCCGCAGGGGCAAGGGTCGCGGTTGCCGAGCTTCTCGACCAGCTCTTTGTCAACGCCGACCTTGCGGTCGCCTCGTTTGACGCGAGCTTCGCTACGGGAACCCCCTACGCCGCTTGCTCATGGTCTCGAAAGGACTGTTCGTCATCGCGTTGTCTGGCCATCGGATCGACCTCCTCGTGAGGGCCTCAACGTAGATCGAACGCAGCGACGATGCCTTGGAATTCTCCAGAGCCGTCCCGGCCGAAAACGACGAAACCCCAGGCGACCGCTTTGTACGGTCTGACCTGGGGCTTCTCGTTGTACGCCCCCCGGGACTTGAACCCGGAACCTGCGGATTAAGAGGCCGACACTTTCTGTCCGGGGAAGACCGTCCAGTCCGAGGAGCAGGGGTTTTGTCCAAGTTACTGTCCGGTCAGTCCGAGCCAGACCGGCCAGTACCGGGAAGTTCGGCACCCGGTTTGGCACCCGACGCGGGAGCAGCTCGCGGTCGACGGGACCATGTTCAGTGGTCGGGTCGGAACGGGAGGCGGCGGACTCGGAATGGTTCGTCGTCGATCACGACAACGACGAGTCCGCCGGAATCGAGATCGTTCGCGATTGAGGCGGGGTTCTCCACGATCAGGACGGTGATCTCGCTTGCTCGCCGGCCGTCAGGGACCCTGAGTAGGTGGGGTCATAGGCCGTGCCGGGGAACGTCGCTGAGCCATTCGATGAATTCGACCTGTTCGGCAATTCCCACCAACTCGACCGCTCGGGCCTCGTCGAAGCCGCGCCCCACAACGGTGACCTCGACGCCATCAGCTTTCCAGACAACGACACGGGTCGACGCCGGACCACCGCCACCTTGGAAGAAGCCGGCGGGACCGGTCACTGCGGCGGCGCCGCGCACGGTCACGTCGCTACTTGGTGCGTCGCCGACAACTACAACCAGGCTGTCGAGATCGCATCGCTACCCGACATGATTCGCGGCGTCGACACCGTCAAGTTGGCCAACGTCGAGCGCTGCCGGAGGTCAACGAGCGACGCGATGACGCCGTTCGTGAGCCGAGCCGGGTGATTGATCAGCTCAGCCGCCAGCGACAATCAACGCCAGCTCGACCCGGCTGGAGACATCGATCTTCTTGAAGATGTGCGACAGGTGGCTCTCGACCGTGCGGCGGGAGATGAAGAGCCGATCGGCGATCTCTGGATTCGAGGCGCCAGTGGCGACGAGTTCGGCGATCCGCCGTTCCGCCTCGGTGAGCCGTCCGAGCGGATCGCTCGATTCCCGTTCCACCGAAACCATAGGTCCTGGTAGCCGAGCCGTGAGCTGATCGAGCCTCGGTCCTGCCCGCAAGGTCCGCAGCTTTTCCAGAGTGTCGGAGATCTGGGCAGCATGACTGCGGAGGCCGGACGGGCTGCACACGTCGACGAGATCGACCATCGCGTCCACCTGGTCGGGTACCAGGAGAAGCTCGCCGAAGCCCTCGGCAGCAATCGAGAGCTTCGCCGGGTTGCGTTCCATCAGACCGTCGAGGAGCGTTCGAACCGGTGCCAAACCAGCGAGCGAGCGCGATCCGTCCTCGAGAAGCTCGAGTTCCCCGACCAACCGGATGCAACGCGCTCGATCACCGACATCGAGCGCCAGCCGTGCCAGCATCGGCACGATGACGGTCGTCCGATTCAGCACGCCGATCGCCCTCATCAACTCCCACAGTTGATCGACGCCATCGAAGGCTCGATCCGGTTCGCCGGCTGACCACCGGAACCACGCTTCCGCCCACGCCACGGCCTCGAATCCGGTGCGAGTGTCGGCATCAAGCGATGCGGTCGCGATGGCCAAGTCGGTCTCGGCCTCGCCGAGTTGGCCCCGGCGACTCGAGATCACCGACCGAAGGCTCAACAGCCACGGAAGTGCCAGTTGGTTTCCGCTCAGGTCAGCCCAGCTCCTGCCAGCATCGATCTCGGCTATGGCACGATCCCATTCCCCGGTTCGGAAGTGAGCACCCGCCAACATCGACGACAGCGCCGGGACCTGCCAGATGTCACCGTGATCGATGGCGATCCGTCGCGCTCGTTGAGAATGCTCGGCCAGATCACCGAGACGATCACCGGCGATGCAGGCGCCGAGAAGGTGCATCGCCGGGTTCCGCCAGAGACAATCGGGATCCTCGCCAGCGCGCTCGACGGCATCGGAAAGCGTGGCGATCGCCTCGTCGATCTCGCCCCGATGCTGCTGCACCCATCCCAGTGCGCAGCCGGCGTGTACCGCAGCCAACGGATCGACCCCGGGGGTCGCGAGGAGTTCCCGGCTGGTGTGCTCGGCGGCGGTGAAGTCAAAGGCAAACGCCCGAAGGAGTTGCGCCTCACCGATCCACCGTTGCGAGGCGACTGCATCGTCGACGACTGCTGCGGCAGCCTCGAAGAGTGCCGCAGCCACGCTCATCTCGCCCATGGCGGCGCGAGCTTGCGCCCGCTGGACCAAGACGTCGGGGTGATCAGCGGCACCGTGTTGGTCGAGGAGGTCGAGTGCCTCGTCTGCTCTCGACGACCTCGTCAAGGCCTGAGCGACCGCAACCAACAACTCGACATCGGGAGCAGACGATGCCGGCATGGCACCGAGGAGGAACTCCGCCGCTGCGCCAGGGTCGCTCTCGAGCAACGTACGACCAGCGGCGATGAGCCACGGCGTCGTCGACGTCGCCTCTCCGGCAGCAACGAGATGACGGGCGACAACAACTGCGTCGGCTCCGCCCTGCAACTCCGTCAGCACCGCAGCTCGGCGACGATGAAGGTCGGCGAGGACCGCCGGTGGTGCTGTCTCCAGGAACGTCTCTCGCAGGAGGTCGTGCCGAAACGACAGCGTCTGGTGGTCGACGGCGACGACGATGTCGTGCCGGAGCAGAGCAGCGCAGGCTGCGGCTGCGTCGGCCCGCGCCGAACCGAGGATGGCCATCACATCGTCGACCTTGAACCGCCGGCCGATCACTGCTGCGGCCGTGGCCGTCCTTCGTGCGTCGGCATCGAGACGACTCCGCAGTTGTGCCAGCGGGTCATGTGAGTTGCTCGATTCGCCCGGATCAGCGGCCGTCCGTTTGAGTTGGACCACCTGGAGCGTGAGGAGGGGGTTACCTCGGGCGGTCCGAACGTCGATGAGATCCTCTGCTGACGGGGACGACCCGGTTGCGAACTCGATCAGATCACGGACAGCTGCATCATCGAGTCCGGTCAGGTCGATTCGCAGATCGGCGTCGTCCAGTATCCGGCGATGATCATCAACGGCCACGATCGGTCGGTGGGCCAGTACGAGGCGAACTGGTGCCGTGCCCGTCAGGCATGTCGCAGCGACCAGCAGCTCGAGTGACGCCGCACCCAGCCACTGCGCATCATCGGCAGCGATCAGGAGTGGGCTGTGGGCCGCACGTTCGCTGATGATGTCCAGGACCTGCTCGTGGAGACGAAATCTGGCGTCTGCACCGGACTCGCGATCCGTCGTCCGCCTCGGCGTGGCCGGGAGCCAGAACGCTGTCGCGACCTGCTCGAGTGGCTGGACGGAAGCATCGTCCGACCCGATCAAGCGCACGACTCCGCTGGGGGGGACAAGGGCGAGAAACTCTTGGAGCAGACGGCTCTTGCCGACCCCGGGCTGGCCGCAAATGGCGGCGACCCGTGACGAGGCATCGCTTCGCCACGATGTCAGCCGCCCCAGCTCGGACGCACGTCCCACGAATGGGTAGCGATGTCCCCCGATCGGTTCCTGAACCTCTGATGGCCCGCCGGTGCTCCCCATCGCCTCCCAATGATAGGGCGTCGGGACGTCGGCGATATCGGTGAACTCACCGATGACGGGTGACGGCGAACCGCCAATCATGTCCTGACCACGACACGGAGGGATCTGACGATGGCTGGCAAGGAATCGACCGGGCAGTACAGCGACGATCGAGTGCACGATTTCGGCGCCGACAAGTACTTCGAATCGGCGGAGCACGCTCGCATGGAAGCACTTCGCACCTCGGTCAAGTCGCACGGGTATCCCGTGGAGGACCTCTCCGACGACGAGGTCGTGACCACTGCGATCAATGAAGGAATCCTCGACAGGGGTGCCATGGTCGACTCGTATCACGCCGCACACCCCGAGGTGGATCCCTCGAACGAGAACCCTCCGAAGGGCCTCGACACGCCAACGGCCGAGGAGGCCGGCCCGGCCGCTCTCTTCCACGACTACGCGACGCGAAGCGTGGCCGAGGCCTACGAGCTCGACCGCAACGGCGACATCGTCAACCAGGTCGAGCACATCAGGGCTGCGGGCCACCACGAGGTTCGCGACCTGGCGACGACGGTGACGGGCATCGACGATCCGGGCGTCGGGGACGCCGAACTGCGAGACGAGGTGAACAACGAGGCCGTTCGCCAGTACGCCGGTGTCCCGGACAGCCCGCTCGACGGCGAGACGATTGCGCTGCACGTGAACGCAAGCAGCGAGGCTCAGGCCAACGAAATCAGGCAGGAACTCATCAACGGGTATGGGTACAGCGAGGAACAGCTCGCCGGACGCTCGCTCCAGGAGCTCGTGAACATCCAGTCCTGGGAAGAGCGCAACGAGAGCGCTAGCGATGTCGACGCCACCTCGCAGCCAGTTGCTCCACTCCTGAGCGAGCTTGTCGTAGCGACGACGGGAGCAACCGAGCAGGCTGCTGACGACGCTCCTGCAACGGAGCAGGAAGCTGCACCTGAGAGCCCTGAGGTTGCAACCGAGACCACGAGATCAGCGCCGCCACCGGCCGCAGATGCAACCCAAGAAGCAGCGGCCGGAGCCCAGCCCGCCCAGACCGACACAAGCGAGAGCATCGAAACCGAGATCACCATCACCGCTGGTGACGGACAGCTGATGGTGATGGCCCCGTATCTCGATCTGTTCAGTACAGGCGACGGGGCGAACTACGCCTACCAAGACGGCGTGTGGGTCGACGAGTACGGCGAGATCTGGTACGTCGCAGGAACCGACGGCATGCCCGTACTCGTCACGACTGAGGAAGGCGCTGCCCTGCTCGCAGAACACGAAAGCAGCCAGGGGAATGGCGACGGGCAGTCAGCGGAAGGAGGACCGTCGAGCGAGTCCAGCCAGTCGACCGATGATGATGGCCAGTCGACCGATGATGATGGCCAGTCGACCGATGATGATGGCCAGTCGACCGATGATGATGACGACGACGACGGCCAGTCAACCGAGGACGAGACCACGGATGCACCCGCTGAGGGCGAGGAGGATGACGAGTCCGAGTCGACCTCAGCCGGGGGCGATGCGGGAACTCCACGACCCGAGGGCGATGAACCCGTCGATCCTGCCGATCGGGAGCGCTGGGATGACTCACCGTTCGGTGAAGCAGAACGGAAGGCGCAAGTCGATGCGGTCGACGCAGCTCAGGGCTCTGCCGGTGCCCCTGACGACGACCCCTCGGACGCCGATGTGATCGACTTCCTGACATCGAAGGCGGGGGCCGAACAGCTCGATGCCTTCGGCCAAGGTGTCGAACAGCGCCACGACGGTGGCGACCGCGACCCACTCGACATCGACGACGTCGAGGAGAACGGGGACGTCATCGACATCAAACTGATGGGAGGCGGAGCGATCGACCCGTCCGAAGACGGCCCACAACTCGAGATGGGCGGTCGCGCTCCGTTGGACGGTGTTCCGGAATCGATCGCCGGCGGTCCCCCGGTCGCCGGCCCGATCGGCACGATCGAGGCGGTCACCGATGACTACGCCGACGACATCCACTTCAACTCCGACCTCCAGGTCGAGTTCGATGTGCACGCCGACGTCGGTCCAGACATCGACGATCTCGATCTCGTCGACTAAGAACTCGTCGTTGTCGCGTCCGAGCATCACGATGGGCAGCCGAGCGGTGGTCACGACCGACGGGTTGGCCTGTCGATCCTTGCCGTCGTGTTCGCCACGGTTTCCTACATAACACCCCGGCTACTTCGTTGGTCGGGACTCGAGGCCCCTTTTCGGAGGGGCCTCTGCCGTTTTACCGGTGTGCCCAATCTCGGGATCAGTTGCGGTGTTCCGTTGATGCGATCTCGTCGAGCACTGCGGACGCCGCCTGAGCGCCAACGTCGATCGAGTAGCCGCCGGGCCAGTCGGTCACGAGCGGTTCGAGGTCGGTGGCAAAGCGCTGATCTTCCACCTTGGCCTCCAAGTTCTCCCTGGCGAGGGTCGTAGTCCAACCGTCGGGCCAGTAAGGACCGAAGCACGCCGCGATGCCTTCGGGGGTAGCGCCGCCGTGCTCGATGGCGAGCCAGAGGTCGAACAGATCTCGGCCCTTGCGGCGTTGATAGAGCGCCCGGATCTTGGTGGCAACGAGTTCTTCGAGCGTGAACGTTGGGACGTCTGCCGAGCCGGTGAACCAAGCGTTCTCGACCGCGAGGGGCCGGGTGACGATCGGTACAGCGGGGGAGCGTTCGAAGGTATTGATCTCAACCTTGATTCGCATGCGGTTCCCGCTGACGAAGGTTGAGTCGAATCGAATCTTCGGGTGACACCCGATGTCGGTCCTTGCTACGTCGAAGCCAACGGAGTCGCCGACTTCGCGAAGCGCGTCGAGGATGGGGCCGACCCCGCTGGCGGTGGTCCGGACGTAATCGAGGTCTTCGCTGTAGCGCCACGGACGGTCGAGCCAGAGCTTGTGGAAACACGTCCCTCCTCGAAAGACGAGCTCGCTTCCGAGCAATGGATGGTTCGCAATCTCGACGATCAAACGTGACAGCACAAGGTCCTGTTCGATCTGCTCATCGGTGGGCCAAGGTGCAAGCGGGCGCCACTGAGCGAGATCAGCTTCGGTGATCACAGGTCATGCTCGATCTCAGTGTTGTTGATGATGTGCCATCGCCCGCTGCGTTCACCGTCGCCGGCCGAAGGCGAAAGCTCTCGGTAGCGAACGTCGCCAAGCGCTTCGTTCAATTCGTTCGTGTCGAACCGGACACCAGTCTCATCTGCCATGAAGTCGACGAGGTGCCCGACGCGTTGGGCAACAGCGCTGGGGTACAGCTGTCTCACTTGGGCAAGAGCCGACTTGTCGAGGCGCTCATCGGTGAGGAGTTCTCCAACGATGGTGGCAACGTTCGAGAGGCCCCCTCCCTCGTCAGAGGCTTCGACCAGATCGAACAGGGTGACTTCAGGCGTCGACACCCAGATCCGGCCAGTTGGGACGTTGTGTTGCAGCCGAGGCCGCTCGGACACTGCAGCCCGTTGGATGAAGCGGAGGCGACCGCGTCCGATACGGCGTTCCCGAAGCTTGGCGGACGAAACGACCTGGAAGACCATTGGCGCCTGGTGCGAAGCGCCGTGGATGGCAGCTGCCGATAGGAAGCCCACGTAGTAGGGGTGTCCCAGATGCTGCATGAGCTGATCGATGAAGTGGCTTGGGGGCGGTGCCCCTGCGCTTCGGTACTGAGGGGGTACCGGTACCCACCCGCCCTTTGTCACCGAAATCAGCTTGCCTGCTTCTCGTGCACGCTCGAGACTCGCCGGCACCGAGTCCGCATCGATGTCGAACATCTCCGCTACCTCGGTTGTAGAAATGAAGTGTCGACCTGCCCCAAGGAGCCAATCGGATAGGTCACTTGGGTTGGCCTCCACCTTGGACATGCCGTCCAGAGTATCAAAGTCCGGCGTTGCGCCGTGGTTTGATGCTCCCGGCGGCATTCTGATCGGTTCTGCAGTCCCCGCTCACTCGACCGATCCGAGAACGTTGTCGGCATGTGCGTGCGTGGCGTTTGCTCGGTGTTATGAAAGGCGTCCGGGATCAGCTGCTCGATCGTTGTCTCCAACGCTTGGGCCAGATCGGTGATGATCTCGTCGGGTTCGCCGTGTGCATTCAACGCACCGGTGAAGAACTTTCGAGCAGCCGGGATGTCACGCTTCGGCGAGACGTAGACGTCGATGACTTGGCCGTGCTGGTCAACAGCGCGATCGACATACCGCCACTTCCCGGCGACTTTGACGTAGGTTTCGTTCGACCAACCAGCGTCCACCGACCGCGTGGCGGCACGGTCGTGCCGCGTCGATCAGCATCGGCGTGAAGCGTTGCACCTATCGGTGGATGGTGACGTGATCAACGGCGATGCCGCGTTCGACGAGGAGTTCTTCGACGTGTCGGTAGGAAAGGCCGTAGCGGAGCTGGACTCTGACCGCAGAACCGAAGTGCTCGACCTGTTGAACGCCTCGGCGCTCGCCGAGGTCGACGTCATTCTTGACATCGTCCATCTCAGCGGCAGCGAAGCCACCACGACCGGCTACGCCATCCCCGACTGGGCGTGGGACACCACCGACTTCACAGCCAACTCGCAACGAACGAAGGCCAATAGCTGGGAAGCGTGGGCCGGCGACGACAACTCCGGGGCCAATGTCGAGGACTACATCGACGAACTCAGCGCCGCAGGAATCCTCACCCACAACGCTGTCATCGCCGTCGAGGTCGTCAACGAACCCCACCCGCCCAACACCGATGCTGAGGTGCAGACCGGTCAAGACGATCTTGCTGAGGTCTACAGCAATCTCATCGACCACATCCGAACCAAGGACAGTGAGATGATGGTCATCGTCGGAGCCTTCTTCGGCGGACTCCGTCACGGAGGAGTTGTTACCAACGACGAGTTCAACTTCAACTCCGCCGACGACCTCATCAACCAACCCAACGTCGTCTGGACTGCCCACAACTACTACACCGGGGTCGGAGACACGCTCGGGGACAACGACGGGCAACAACACTCCACTCAGCCGCGAGGAATGTCGGCCGTGACTCGATTCCCCATCGCTTCGGCGAGGGGCCGCATGACCCGTTCGAGCGTTTCCGCATCGGGGATCGAACCGTCAGACGGCGTCCACAAGACGAAGATGCTGTCTTGGTTGCCAGCCTCGTCGGTCGTCCGCATCGTCAGGGGCGATAGCCAGTTGCTCCCAACGATGACGTCCCACTCGCCGATCGTCTCGGCAGGCGCAGTGCCCTGTTCGACCGCCAGATCCCAGGTGTCGCTCCCGGAGCTCACACCGATGGTCAGACCGTTCTCGCCATCACCTACTGTCTCGAAGATGTTGCAGATGAACCCGAACGTCTCGTACGTCGATGCCTCATAGGCCGAGTTGCTCTCGACACGCACGTCGGTCGACGTGAACAGGCCGTAGCTCACGAGATCATCGATGGTGATGGCACCGTTCACGAACTGTTCGCCGGAGCACAAGTCGGCGAGAATCACGCCATTGCCCGACGAACCGGAACCGCCGGCATCGCTGGCTGGCTGTTCGGAGGTGGTTTTGGAGGAAGCGTCGTCGTCTGCCGGTTCGGCGGCTTCGGTGGTGGTGGCGCCCGCATCTGCAGCACCGTCGACCGATGCGGGGGTCGCTGTGTCGCCGTCACTTCCGCCACATGCCGCCGCCCCCAGCAGCAATGCGATCGATAGACAACGAACGTTGAACCACTTGCTGACCGTCATGCTTGTCCCTCCAGACAAATAATTCCGAGCAGATGCCCGAGCAGCGCGAGCTTACCTCGGTGATGTCCCTTCGTTCAGATACGCGCGTGCGAACGATTTCCCCGACGCGGAGAGTCGAATCATGAATGACGACACCTTCACCAACTCGCCATCGTCATCGCACGTCAGCCGTTGGGGCGCTTGGCGACTCGGATCGGTTTTCATGGATCACGGAGTCGATCGATGAAGGTCGCGTGGGAACAACGTGACCTCTCGCACGTTGGCCGCGCCGGTGAGTCGGGCAATCCACCGCTCGAGCCCGATGGCGAACCCGCCATGAGGAGGCATGCCGTGCTGAAACGCTTCGAGGTAGCCCGCGAAGGGGCGGGGGTCTTGCCCTTCGAGCGCCGACACGTAGTCCTCGTAGACGTGGAGTCGTTGGCCGCCAGTCACCAGCTCGTTGCCCCGAAACAGCAGATCGAAGCTGTTCGAGACTTCCGGCCTCGATGGATTGGGGTGGGTGTAGAACGGCCGCTTCACCATTGGATACCCGGTGACGAACACGAACTCGGAGCCGTGCTCACGGACGGCCCAGTCACCAAGCCACCGCTCGTGGGCCGGGGCGAGGTCGGGCTCACCGACCACCGCTTCTTGGAGACTCGCCTCGATCAGGTGTTGCGCGTCGACGAAGTCGATCACCGGGATCTCCTTCGGGACCGATGGCAGGTCGAGGTCGAGTTCCCGACTGGGGGCGGCGCACGCCACCAACATGCCAGCGATCACGTCGCGCAGCATCGCCATCACGTCACGATGATCGGTGATGAACCCCATCTCCGCGTCGAGCGACATGTACTGCGCAAGATGTCGAGTGGTGTCGTGTGGTTCGGCACGGAAGACCGGGCCGACCTCGTAGACCCGCTCGAGCGCTCCGACCATGATCTGCTTGTAGAACTGCGGGCTCTGAGCGAGGAAGGCTTGGCGACCGAACCAGTCGATCGGGAACACGTTGGCTCCGCCTTAGGGCGCCTCGCCGCTCTTGCCGGGTGGGTTCCTGGGCGGGCGATATCGAGCGCCGCTCGTTCGGCCGGGCTAGATCTCCAAGATGGCGACGTTGGGATGTGGTGCTGCAAGCCGGCGCAGATCCTCGGGGTCGTGCGTGGCGATGATGCCGCCTCCGAAGCGGATCGCAGTGGCGACGACGAGCGCATCGATGGCCATCTCGCTGCCGGCGCCAACGTTCGCCAGGAGATGACCGGCGACGCGTGCCATTCGTGCGCCCGTTGTGACGACCTGTGCGAAGCCGCGTGCGAGCACTGTGTCGATTGCCTCATCGGTGCCGCGCCCGCGGTACAGCTCGACGAGCACTGCGGCCGGGACCCGGATCGGCGCGTTGCGCGAGTGCGCGCTCCGCATCGCTGCTCGCACCGCGATGTGACGCGACGGATCGACTCGGGGTCGAGCGAGTGCCGAGACCGCCTCGCTGTCGAGGACTAGGACGGCCACAGGTCGTCGACCGACTCGATGAGTCCCTCTGGGATCGGCCCGAACTCGGCGTCGAGTTCGTCGAGGTACTCGTCGAGCAGATCGCGCTCGAGTTCGTGCTCGACCGCGCGGGCGACGAATCCGCTCAGGCCTCGATCGCCCACATGGCTCTCGACACGCGAGGCGAGGGTCTGCTCGACAC
>CAYGQE010000004.1:169730-174964 GCA_964351995.1 uncultured Acidimicrobiaceae bacterium
TCGACACCGGCCCACGCGTACCAGCTCCGGTTGGCGGGGGTGCCGGTGAAGTTCACTCCGACGGCGGCAGCTTCGGCCCGGCCGGTGTTCCAGGCCCAGTCCGGGATTTGGAACTGGTTCTGGCTGTCTGGCCGTTTACGGCGCTGCGGTAGGGGATCGGACAGAAGACGTTCGGCTGCAGCGCAGCAGACGCGAACGCCTTCGTGTGGCCACCAGCTGGGCGCTCGCGGGTGGCGCGAACAGGCGCCGGGAGCCGGCCGGTGTTTGCGATGTGATCAGTGCCCGGGATCGGGTCCACGGTTCGGCGGTGCACGTGAGCTGCACTGCGAGTGGCCCCGGCGAGCGCCGCGCTCGCCCGCATATCTGCCGGAAGTGTTCGCCTTGGGACCGCCTTGGCAGGCACGGACCTGTGAGCGGCAGGGGGCGCTCCGCTGCTTTTCAGATCCTGATGATCTCGAACTCGACTTGAAGCTTTCGTCGGGTCGGCCAACGACCGTCGGTGGTGATGAGCCGATCGACACCAGCCATTGTCGATGTGGCGATGACGAGCGCGTCAGGGAGTCGCAGGGAGCGGTGGCGGGCCCTGAGTCTGGCCGCTTCGATCGCGATGGTGGGCGAGAGGTCAACGATCTCCACCGGAAGCCGATCGAAGGTGTCTTTCACGATCTGGATGGCCTGTTCGCTTCTGCGGGCGGGCCCGACGAGACACTCGGCGAAAGCGGACGCGGCCATGGCGAAGTGGTCGCCGTCGTTGAATGCTCGGGTCAGTGACGCTGTCGCGGCGGCGTGATGGGCGTCGGAAGCATCGAGGAATCCGATGATGACGCCGGCGTCGAGGTGGGTCAGTCCCATTCGGAGCGGAGCTCGTCGAGTTCGCCTCGTTGGTAGGCGCCGGTCAAGGCGCCGGCGAGTTCGGCGACGACGTCGTGCTCGCGTTCGAGGATCACTCGACCTGCTCCGTCGGAGCGGGCGACCAGTCGGTCGCCGATCTCCAAGCCGGCGCTCCGGAGGGCTTCGGCGGGAATCGTGATCTGGTGCTTGGAGCTGATCTTGGAGGTGCCTCGGCGCCGTTTCTTTACTTCAGTCATGGACGTAAGGGTAAAGGTGTCGGTGCTGGATGGCAAGGTCGGGTGATCGAGCGCGGTGTTGGCTGCCAAGCGACTGGTGTTGATGCTGTCGAACAGCGGTGCGGTGGCGTCGAGTTGCCGTGAGGGGGTCACGATCCAGCTCTGGTGGATCTGGCGGGGGAGTGCGGTTGCGATAGCGCTGAGCAGTGTTTGGTCGGTGATGTTTGGTTTGTCGATTTGTCGGCGAGGGATCTGGAGTTGGTGGCGCAGCATCATGATCTCGAGGTTCTTGGATCGCTCGGACTGGACGTCGAGTCGGGCGAGGGTGGTCGGGAAGCGGTAGCGGATGCGAAACGCTGTAGAAGTTGCGAAACACGGTGTGCCGGGGTGGCGGTTTGAGCCCTGGTCAGCTCTTTGGCGCGTTGTTCGAGCCGCTCAGGGCGTTCCTTCCCATCTGACCACGGTCGTGGATGGCCTAGCACTTCCTGTCCAGGCCTGGGGGTGACAGGTGGTGGTCTGTGGTGTGGTCATGATGCCCGCTCGAGCATGTCGATCGGGCGTCGGGACGCCATGTAGTCGCCGTGGTTACGGCGGCGTGTGTTGTAGGTGATGAGCCAGGCGTCAGCCTCGGCTTGAAGCTGACAGATCGAGGTGAAGCAGCGGCGATGGAACGCTGGGCGCCAGCACTCTTGCAGCATCGTGCCTTGGAAGCGTTCCACCACTGCGTTGTGGTTCGGTGAACGAGCCGGGATCCAGACCCGATCAACCTGCTTCGCTGCGAGCGCGTTGGTGAAGTCGTTGGCTTTGTTTTCCGGGCCGTTGTCAGCCACCACAGCCTGGATCGGGAAACCGAGACGTCGCCAGGTGTTGTAGATCCGACTGAAGAACGCCACCGACGTTTCCTTGGTTGGTGACCCGATCACGATCCACGCGCACGCCCACCGTTTTAATGTGTCGACTGCGGTCAGTTGGTAGACCTTGCCGACGCCTTTGAGGTTGCCGATGTAGAACGAGTCCACCGACACCAACTCGCCCGGAGCCCCGGCCCAGTGACAAAACCCGAACGGCTCCGACTCACCAGACGCCTCGGTCACCGTGCCGTTGGTCAACGCTGCAACGATCGACTATTCGGTGATGGCGGTAACGACATCATCTGGGGATCTGACGGTGATGATCTCATCGGAGGGGACGACAGCCTTGCGCTCACGGGAGGGAATGACCGACTCTTGGGCGGCGACGGTGAGGACACGATCGCGGGGTTCGGCGGCGACGATTGGATTGGCGGCGGTGCAGGTTTCGACGGCCTGACCGGTGGCGACGGCAACGACGTCATGTACTTCGGTGCCGACGGTGGCCGTGCCGACGGCGGCGCGGGCAATGACCGAATCATCGGACCCACCGCCGTAGATCTCGCTCCCGGGGCGGACAACGGCGTCTACATGATCGGCGGTCTTGGTGACGACGTGCTGATCGGCGCCAACGCCGGACCAGGCAGCCCTCGCACAGAGTCGTTCTCGGTTCCCGGGATCTTCAACGTTCTCCGCGGTGGCTTCGGGTTTGACGTGGTTTACGGCACTGCGTACACAGATGACATCAGTGGGAATTTGGTCTTTGGTCGTGGCGGCGACGATGACATCCGTGAAGACAACATCTAACTGATTTGCCCTCTATTTGCGGCAGCCGTTCCCTCCAATTGTGCGGTCGAAGGGTTGGGCGTAGTTCCAGTCGTCACTGTTGGGGTTGTAGCCGTTCCAGGCTTGCTGGTTGGAGTTGAATTCACCGGTGTCGGCCCATTGGTTGGGGTCGAGGAAGTCCCGGCCGATGAGGTTTTGGCTTTGGGACATGTAGAGGCCGAAGCCGTCGACTCATGCGTCGAAGGACCACACTGCCCAGCTGATCCGGTCGTTGGTGTTGCCGTCGTTGTTGGGGTCTTCCCAGGCGGCCATGGCGTCGCAGAAGTAGAGTTCGGATCCGTCGATCCCTCGGTAGCCACCGGTGCCGTTGATGGTTTGGAATCGTTGCCTCGGTACTCCCCATTCGCCGAGGAAGAACGGCATTCCGGCTTCTTGGGCGTAGAGCTGTTGGTAGTAGGCGGTGTTTCTGAGTCCTGCTTGGGCGGCGGAGCGGTTCGGGAACCCACCGACACAGTTCCAAGGGGGGCGAAGTTGTCGTTGGCGTCGATGGTGCCGCCGAATCGGGTGCCGCCGTAGAACGCTCCGAGCACGATGAGGGTGTCGTTGTCGATGTCTGGGTTGTTGCTGGTGCGGATGTGGTCGACGAGGTTGCCGTAGACGGTGGCGAGTTCGCCTTGGGTGGCTGCGGTTTGTACGGCTCCGTCGCGGGGGTGGGGTTCGTTCATGAACTCCACCGCGATGACGGTGGTGCTGTACTTCTCCGACAGTCCCGAGTTCCGCGAGCGTTCGAGAACGAGGTAGGCGGCGGCCGGCCGTGTGCGGCCGCCGTAGTTCTCAGTCGGCCTTGCGATCGTGACCCGGGTCAGACGTGTCGATGACTTGGAGTTCGTCGGCCCACTCCTCGAAGAGTCGTCGAGTGGCGGCGGGGTCGGCGGTCGGGAGCGCGCTGTCGTCGAGTCGGTGGAGTTGTTCGAAGGCTGGAGCGATGTCGATGGGGGAGAGGCCTGGGTCGAGGTGTCGCGCCCAGTCGATGATGGAGCTTCTGGGGTGGCTGTGTTGGAGGGCTTAGAGGTCGGTGAAGTCGCGGCCTTCGGATCGGTCGAGGATGGCGAGGATCTTGCGGGCGGCGAGGTCTCTGGGGTCGAGCAGTGGAATGCCGTCGATGATCGTGGTGGGGAAGAGGCGTGGTGAGTCGACGGCGAGATCGATCTCGACCGAGTCATCGTGTCGGGTGGCGTTGAGGCGGTGGAAGGTCTGGTGGCAGCGGACGATGGTGACGGTCCATCCGTTGTTCTCGAGGGTTTCGGCGAGTGCTACGGCGAGGGTGGTGACGTCGCCGGGTGGCTGTGTCGGGGTGGCTGCGATGAAGGCGTCGAGGTCGCGGGTGGGCCGGTCGATGGTTCCGGTTGCGAGGAGTGCGGCGCCGCCGGCGAGTGCGTAGCCGCCAGCTTCTGGGAGTGAGAAGAGCAGCGTGGCGATTTGGGTCTGTGCGGGATCGAGCCTGGTCATGCGGCGGATTGTTGGTCGGGATCGAGGGCGTGGTCGATGAGGGGTTGCCAGGCGGCGCGGAGGTCGGCGGGGACGACGAGGTGGGGCCAGGCTTGGATGAGGAGGAGGCCGTCGACGGTGGTCTCGATGTCGGCGGGGGTTCCTTCTCGGAGGACGATCTCGTACGCGCGTCGGCGTTCGGTCTCGTCGTTGAGGTCGAGGGTGCGGTCGGGGCCGCTCCACCAGAGGTGCTGGCTGGTGGTCATGGTTGAGAGGGCTTGGTGGATGGGGAGCCGCCAGAGGTGTGAGGGGACGGCGTAGGGGCGGCGTCCGCTGGTCCACGTCCACGTGACAGCGGGTGTGGCCGTGAGGTTGGTGTCGACGGCAGCGAGGAGGTCGATGGCGGTGGACAGGCGTGGTTCACGCCGGTTGGCTTCGTAGGCGGCGATGTTCGGGCGGGCGATCCCCGTCGCAGTGGCGACGTCGGCCTGGGTGCGGCCGGCCTGTGTGCGAGCTGTGTGGAGGGTGGCTCCGAAGTCCATCGATGTATCTTAAACGATACTTCGCTTGACGTCCACGGGTGAGGAGCGTGGGTGTGCGATTTCGAGCGTTCAAGGCGCGCGAAATCGAGCGTAGGGGCCGGTCTAGGACGAGGTCTAGGACACCCGGTCTGTCACCCGCCGTGAACGGCGAAGGCCGCCGACGGGGTGTTTGCCCTGGTCGGCGGCCTTCGTTCGTGTACGCCCCCCGGGACTTGAACCCGGAACCTGCGGATTAAGAGTCCGATGCTCTGCCAATTGAGCTAGAGGCGCTTGCGTGCCGAGAGGGTAGCTGTCGAAACAGCCACCGCCTCAGCGGGTTTCTCGCCGAGGCGAGAAATCTGGGGTGACTGAGGGGACTCGAACCCCCAGCCTTCGGGATCACAACCCGATGCTCTAACCAGTTGAGCTACAGCCACCAAGAGCGCACGAGCCTACAACGGCGATGAGAATCCTCAACTCATTTCGTCGATGAAGGCCAGATCCTTGCCACTGCGGCCGGTTGC
>CAYGQE010000005.1:0-50596 GCA_964351995.1 uncultured Acidimicrobiaceae bacterium
CTTTCGTGTAGATCTCGATCACGCGTAAGCCCCCATCGGGTGCTGATCGTCCCCCGACCAGCCCTCACAGAGTTTTCCGCTCAAGTGTGACATCCGTCAAATCACATCAGATATTTCATCATCCGCCCACCTCTGGGCGACACGCGTGCTGCGCGGCAACTCAGAGGTAGACGCCGCCGCGCTGCGGCGCCGCAGTCTGACCCGGCGGCAACGACTGAGCGGTCTTGATCTGTTCGAGCTGCTGTTGCGCGGCCATTTGTTGAGCGAACAGCGTGGCCTGGATCCCATGGAACAGGCCTTCGAGCCAGCCGACCAGCTGCGCCTGAGCGATTCGCAACTCTGACTCCGACGGAATCTCGTCGTCGCCGAACGGCATGACAAGGCTGGCGAGCTCCTCCTGGAGGTCTGGCGACAACGCTTCGGAGAGTTCAGACACACTCGTGTCGTAGATCTCCCGAAGCCGAGTACGCCCTCGTTCGTCCAAATCAGTGGTGCGGACTTCCTCGAGAAGCTGCTTGATCATCGAACCGATCCGCATGACCTTTGCCGGTTCTGAAACCGAACCACGGGAAGGTTCGTTGTTCGCTGGCTCTCTTGGAGGACGAACGTCGGTGGGTTCCAGGTGTTCGGGCTCGCCGTCTTGTTCGGCGCTGGCAGGCTCGCTCGCGTCGTTGGTCTCGGTCATGGTCCCGTTCTAGCCGATGCGGTCGATGAACTCGTGCTTCGCCATCTGAATCACCGAGTCAAGCCTCGGCGACCAGAAGCGGAACGAGCATCTCCGCCGAGGTCAGCGAACCGTGGCGCCCGATGAGGTCGAACGGGCCGCTGTCATCCGGGTCATCGAATCCGAAGGGCTCGAAGGGCAGGAGCGCCACCGAGCCATAGCGGTCCAGGACCTCCGAGCGCACGGTGCTCCCCAGCCACTTCTCATCGACCATCTGCTCGAGACTTCGAACCCACGCCTGACCTCCATGCGCCTCGTTTGCTGCATCGAGCAAACGACTCTCAGCACCGGGCCGGGCGTGAAGCCAACGAAAGCGGGCCTCACCAGACATTGCCTCGGTCAGGTCCAGTACGTCAGGAGCCACCGGCCGGAGGTCATTCCCGCAGTCGACCTGCCCGTGATCCGCCGTGACGAAGACCTGAGTGCCCGTGGGGACCGCAGCGATGACATCACCGACCAGGCGGTCGACGAATCCGACCTCAGCGTCGTATCGAGCATCGAGCCCGTACTCGTGCGCGACCTTGTCCACCCCGTCGTAGTACGCGTAGATGAACGCTGCGCCCTCATGAGCGACCCGGCTGATCTCGCTGACCATCACTGCCATCGTGCGATACCCGTGCAAGTGAGCTCCCCGCAGGTGCGCCCCCGTGAAACCGGTTCGGGCGAACTCGGCTTTGGACACGTAGTCGACCCGCTCGCCAAGGAACGGGTCGTACGGCTGCAGCGAGTCAGGTGGCAGGGTGCGGCGAAGATCCCCGAGCGCGTTGGAGCCCCAACGCAGCGAGTTCATCACATCGCCGTCGATCATCATTCGGTAGCCGGCGATGCCGTGTTCGCCCGGCGTGAGACCGGTGGTGATCGACGTCAGCGCTGTTGCCGTTGTCGAAGGTGCAACGCTGGTGATCGCTGACCCGGTCATGGCGGTCATCACTGGCGTGAGCTCTGGCCGTTCGCTCAGCTGATCCCAGCCAAGCCCATCGAGCACGAGCAACACGATCGGCCTCGTGGTGTCGACCGGCACCGGTGCCCCAACGGCTGCTGGAATCTGTCCAACGCCGCCGGGACCCAGCATCGAGGGAATCAGATCTGTGAGACACCCTCGGCCGTAGGCGGGTGCGATCAGCTTCGGTTGCATGCCGGGCGACCCTAGAGGAACCCTGAGCAGAAGGACTCCTCCGAGGAGCACCCCGTCGCGGGCTTCCGGCAAGTAGGGTCGACTTTGTGAAGGTTTCGACTCGGGGAGACTACGCAGCGCGAGCACTGTTGTCGCTGTCGTTGCATGGCGAGACCGACGGGCCGACCACCGTTCGCCAGATCGCCGAGCGGACTGGCCTGCCACAGCCTTACCTCGAGCAGATCCTCCTCGCACTGAAGGGCGCAGGCATTGTTCGATCCAAGCGAGGCGTGGGCGGCGGTTACGTTCTGGCGCGCCCGCCGGCTGAGATCACGCTCGCTCAAGTCATCCGGGCCGTCGACGGCCCGATCACGCTTGGCGACTTCGGCGAGCCTCACACCGCCGGAGCATGCGATCACGAGGGCCAATGCGTCCTACTTGCGGTGTGGCAGAACGTGGGAACCGCCATGCGGTCCATGCTCGAGGGCTTCACGCTTGCCGACGTTGCCGAGATGGCCAACGGCGCTGCCGAGTGGCCGAGCCAGCCCGCCGATTCAGCGTGACCCGACTCGTCGGCATCGTGCCATGACGGGTCGTGCTTCCGCGCACCCGCATGCGTCGCTGGATCGGACCATTCGCGCTCGCCACATGGTCCGATCGTTCACCGACCAAGCCATCGATCACCGCGCCCTCGACGCCGCTCTCGATCTTGCCCGACGAGCCCCTGCCGCCGGCAACACGTCAGCGGTTGACTTCCTCGTCCTCGACACGCCTGCAGCGGTCGACCGTTACTGGGGAACAACGCTCACGCCCGAGAAGCGCTTGACGTTCCGGTGGCAAGGACTGCTTCGAGCTCCCGTCTTGGTCGTGTTGGCCACACGACCCGATGCGTACGTGCAACGCTACGCCGAACCTGACAAGGCGAGAGCCAAGCTAGGAGCCGCCGCCGACAACTGGGCTCAACCCTTTTGGTGGATTGATGCGGGCATGGTTGTCGAGAACTTGTTGCTGCTCGCCACCGATCGAGGTTGGGGGGCCTCGCTGTTCGGCATCTTCGATCACGAGCCGGCCCTCATGAGCACCTTTGCGGTGCCAGACGATCGACGTTTGGTGTGCACGATCGCACTGGGCTGGCCAGCTGACGACGACCAGCCCGGACGCTCCGCTCATCGCAAGCGAACGCCCCTCGACCAGATCATCCACCGGGGCGTTTGGACCGCAGGCTGATCAGGACGCCGCTTCGTCGTCCGACGTCGTCGAACAGCTGGCCAGCACGTTGGCGAGGTCCGACGGCAACGGACTCTCGAACTCCATCCAATTCTCGGTCTCGGGATGGACGAAACCCAGGGTCTCGGCATGCAGGAAGGGCCGTTCAAGACCCAAGGACGGTTGCGAACCTCCGTATCGATCGTCACCGATCACCGGGTGGTCAATGGCCTCGAGATGCACGCGGATCTGATGGGTCCGACCCGTCTCGAGTCGACACCGAAGGTGCGTGACGAGCGGCTCGTCGAATCGGTCGATGACCTCGTAGCGAGTACGAGCATCGCGCCCAGAAAGCACCACACCGTGACGCGTCGGATCGCGTGGCGACCGACCGAGTGGTGCGTCGATCACGCCTTCGCTCGAGCCAACCCGGCCATCGACGAGCGTGTTGTACTGGCGGAGCATGGAACGCACGATCAGCTGCTGTTTGAGCATCTCGAGTGCATCTTCAGTCCGGGCCACCACCAGCAGACCTGACGTGCCCTTGTCGAGACGATGCACGATGCCCGGCCGCTCGTCGGGACCCACACCGCGAAGGTCTGGGAACGCCGCCAGGAGCCCGTGCGCCATGGTGCCGTCGAGCGTGCCCGCCCCAGGATGCACGACCAAGCCCGCAGGCTTGTCGACCACGATGACTTGGTCGTCTTGGTAGATCACCGGCACATCGACCGAGGGATCAGCTTCGAGTTGTCCATCGTGGCGTTCGACGGTCACGACCACAGAATCGCCGGCAGCAACCCGCTCGGATGGCTTGGCAGGAACGGCGTTGTTGAGCAAGACGGCACCCGCACCGAGCAGCTCCGCCGCATCGCCACGGCTCACGTCGGCGACGAACGCAACGACACGGTCGATGCGCTGACCGGCAAGAGCCTCCGGGATGGTTTCACTGACGACCTCGATCTCACTCATGGCGTTGCACTCGGTTCGTCGCTGTCGGATGAGATGTCGGCTGGACTGTCGGCCGCATCACTTGCACTACTTGATTGACCTTCGCCCGGCGATGCAGGCTCATTCTGCTCGATGGGCTGGGTGAACAACCGCAAAGCCACGAGCGCCACGCCGACGACAATGGCCATGTCGGCAACGTTGAAGATCGGCCAGAACTGCAGATCGATGAAATCGACCACCTTCCCGCTGAGAAAACCGTCGTCCGCCCGGAAGACGCGGTCCCAGAGGTTGCCAACTGCTCCGCCGCCGACGATGGGAAACAACCACCGCAAAACCGCATCCGCAGAGGTGACCGACAGGTAGACCAAGTACACCGTCATGAGGAAGGCAATCACTCCCAGGACCGGGCCGCCCCCGGTGAAACTGCTGAAGGCAGCACCCGGGTTGAACGAAAGCCGGAATCTCAGCGATCCGATGATCTCGATACACGCGTCGGGGACCGAGCAGGATTCTCTGGTGAGGCGGTTGACCGCCCATGCTTTGGTGAGCTGATCGACCAAGACGATCGAGATGATCACCGCCACGGCGGTGATCAGTCGACGTCTCGGACTGATCAGAACATCGCTGTCTGGTGACGAACGCACTTCTGCGCCATCGGGAGAAACTCGAGGCGCTCCTTCGGGATCACATCTTCACCGCTTGCGCAGATGCCGTAGGTTCCCTTGTCGATTCGCATGATTGCCGCGTCGACCTCGTCGACGATTTCGCGAGCCTTCGCCGACAGTGCAAGATCTCGATCTCGCTCGACGGCGAGGGTGTCGCCTTCTCCCGATTCCTCGTCGAACTGCACGTCTCCCGGGTCTCGGTCAGCCATGAGTGCCGCTGCCTCGGCTTCACGCACCTCGGCGTGGCTGGTCTGCTTTGCGCGCTCTTCCAACAGCGCAATGCGCTGCTGCTTGAGCCACTTCGTGTCCTTCAGCCAGGAAGGAATTTCGGGCGCCGTGCTCGACTTCTTTGCCACCGAGGATCTCACCGCTTTCTTGGTTGTGGGCGCAGCCTTCTTGACCGCTGCCTTTTTCTTCGTTGGTGCCGCCGGGGCGGCCTTTGCAGCTGCGGGTGTCTTTTTGACTGGGGCTTTCTTGGCCGGTGCTTTGTTCGCTGCGGAGTTCTTGCCTGCGGCCCTCTTGGCCGGAGCCTTCTTTGCTGCGGTTTTCTTTGCTGCGGTTTTCTTTGCCGAGGCCTTCTTGGCGGCTGCCGCCGGTCTTGCAGCAGACTTCGATTTCGAAGCCCCTGGTACCGCTTTCTTCTTCGCCACCTTCTTGCCCCCGTTTGCCATTCAGCGTCCACCGTTTGGCGAGACGTCCCCGAACGCATCCGCAGAACGAGCCGCTCGGGCGACGCAGTGTAGGTCGACCGCCGCCCAACATCACGCATGCCCAACCGGCGACGGCGGAATTGAACCGCGGCCCAGCACGCCTCAGCGATACGATTCTCCGCCATGTCTGACCCCCTGTCGCTTCCCTATCCCGAGGTTCCAACTCGAGCGGACTTCCCCGCCATCGAGCAACGAATTCTCGAGCGTTGGGAGCGCGAAGGAACCTTCCAAGCATCCATCGACGAGCGACCAGCCGATGACGAATTCGTCTTCTACGACGGCCCCCCGTTCGCCAACGGCCTCCCCCACCACGGCCACCTTCTGACTGGGTACGTGAAGGATCTCGTCCCGCGCTACCAGACCATGCGAGGCAAGCGGGTCGAGCGACGCTTCGGCTGGGACTGCCACGGTCTTCCCGCCGAAATGGAGACCGAGAAGCAGCTCGGCGTCACCGGACGTGCCGCCATCATTGATTTCGGCATCGACAACTTCAACGAGCAGTGCCGAACCTCGGTGATGAAATACACCAGCGACTGGGAGACCACTGTCGACCGCCAAGCTCGCTGGGTCGACTTCGAAAACAACTACAAGACGATGGATGTCTCCTACATGGAGTCAGTCATGTGGGCATTCAAAGAGCTCCACAACAAAGGCCTCATCTACGAGGCCTACCGAGTCATGCCGTATTCGTGGGGAGCTGAGACCCCACTGTCCAACTTCGAGATCCGCCTCGACGACGCCACCCGTCCCCGCCAAGACCCCGCCGTCACCGTTGCGTTCGATGTCGCGCCATCCGGCCCTGACTCGTGGAACAGCGCTGGGGCCAGCTTGAAGATCCTGGCCTGGACCACCACGCCCTGGACCCTGCCAAGCAACCTCGCGCTCGCTGTCGGCCCCGACATTGAGTACGCCGTGATCCATGTCACCGACGGAGGCGATGAGCTGAACGGTAGCCATGTCATCATCGGCGCTGCGGCCATCGAGAACTACCGGGCACAACTCGGAGATTCGGCCGAGGTCGTTGCGACGGTCACCGGCGCCGACCTGGTCGGCCGTACGTACACACCACTCCTGCCCTATTTCGCCGACCGGGCTGACGCCAACAACCCGTCGCCTGCGTTCCGAGTTCTCGCCGCCGAGTTCGTCGATACCTCCGAGGGCACCGGCATCGTCCACATGGCTCCCGGCTTCGGCGAAGACGACCAGGCCGTCTGCGAGGCGAACGGCATTCAGATCGGCACTGCCGTGCCTGTCGACGATCAAGGCAAGTTCACCGCGCCGGTCACCGAATGGGTTGGTGTCAACGTCTTCGAAGCGAACCCGCTGATCATTCGCCACCTGAAAGAGGCTGGTCGGATCGTTCGTCACGACACCTACGAACACAACTACCCGCATTGCTGGCGCACCGACACCCCGGTCATCTACAAGGCCATCTCGTCGTGGTACGTCGAGGTCACCGCAATCCGCGATCGTCTGATCGAACTCAACCAGGACATCAACTGGGTGCCAGATCACGTCCAGCAGGGCCGCTTCGGACAGTGGCTTGCCGGCGCCCGTGATTGGTCGATCAGCCGCAACCGTTTCTGGGGCTCGCCCATCCCCGTCTGGAAGAGCGACAACCCGGACTACCCACGTCTCGACGTCTACGGGAGCCTCGACCAGATCGAGACCGACTTCGGTGTGCGACCGACCGATCTCCACCGTCCATACATCGACGACCTGACTCGCCCGAACCCCGACGACCCGACCGGCCAGTCCACCATGCGTCGAGTCGAAGAAGTGCTCGACTGCTGGTTCGAGAGCGGCTCGATGCCGTTTGCCCAAGTCCACTACCCGTTCAACAACGCCGAGTGGTTCGACGAGCATTTCCCGGCTGACTTCATCGTCGAGTACATCAACCAGACACGTGGCTGGTTCTACACCCTCCATGTCCTTGCCGGAGCGTTGTTCGATCGGCCAGCGTTCCAGAACGTGATCTGCCACGGGGTCCTGCTCGCCGAAGATGGGGCGAAGCTCTCCAAGAAGCTACGCAACTACACCGAGCCCAACGAGGTCTTCGACAAACAGGGAGCCGACGCGCTGCGTTGGTACTTCATGTCGAGCAACATCGTGCGAGGTGGCGACGCCCGTATCAGCGATCAAGCGATCGACGAGGTGACTCGTCAGGTCTTGCTTCCGCTGTGGAACGCCTACTCGTTCTTCGTCCTCTACGCGAACGCCAGCGGCCACACCGCCCAACTGCGAACCGATTCCGAGCACATCCTCGACCGCTACATCCTGGCCAAGACCAGCGAACTGGTCGACGAGACCACTGCGTGCCTCGATGCCTACGACCTCGCCGGCGGTTCAGTCGCCATCCAAGGTTTCCTCGATGCGCTGAACAACTGGTACATCCGGCGCTCTCGCGACCGCTTCTGGGGAACCGAGACCGAAGCCAACGACACCGAAGCAGCCATCGACACGCTCTACACGGTGCTTCACGCTCTCAGCCGCGTGATCGCCCCGTACCTACCAATGATCTCAGAAGAGATCTGGACCGGGCTCACGCCCAACGGTGCTGGTTCCTCCTCGGTGCACTTGCAGGAGTGGCCGGCGGCCGAAGAACTGGGGGTCGACGGAGATCTCGTCTCGGCAATGGATCGGCTGCGTGACGCCGCGTCGGCCGCACTGTCGCTTCGCGAAGAGCGAGGACTGCGCGTTCGCCTACCGCTGGCCTCGGCAACGGTTGCTGGCGAGGGAGCGTCGTCGATTGCGCCCTTCGTCGATCTTCTTGCAGACGAAGTCAACGTCAAACAGATCCTGTTTTCTGACGACGTCAGCCAGTTCGGCACCTTCCGCCTGCAGCCCGATGGCCGCATATTGGGGCCCAAGCTGGGCAAGGACGTACAGACGGTCATCAAAGCGGCCAAGGCTGGCGACTGGATTCCCAATGATGATGGCACCGTCACCGTTGCCGGCTACAAGCTGGAAGACGGTGAGTTCTCACTCAAGCTCGATCCCATCGACGGAGTCGCTGCGGCACCACTGCCGGGCAACGACGCGCTCGTTGCGATCGACACCGAGGTGACCGCCGAGCTTGCAGCCGAGGGCCTCGCCAGAGACGCCATCCGATTGATCCAGCAGGCTCGCAAGGATGCAGACCTCGACGTTGTGGACCGCATCGACCTCGCGCTGACCGTCGGAGCGGAAGCTACGGCGGCGTTGAGCGCGCACACCAACATGATTGCCGGCGCCGTTCTGGCCACCAACATCTCGGTCAGCGGAGCGTCAGCGCATGACACCGGCTCGCCTGCGGCATCGTTCTCGACCGAGGTGTCGCTGGACGGCAACACCATGACCATCGCATTGACAAAGGTCAGCAGCTGAAGCGCAGCTGCTACCTCAGACGGCCCCGCAACGTGCCTCTCCGGCGTCAGCGGTACTGAATCAACCGTTCGTCGAACGACCTGAAACTACTTGCGGCGGCCGAACCAACCGCTCTTGCCATCGTCGCCGTCGGCATCACTCAAGAACTTGCTGAGCGCCTCGTCGTTGTCGTCGTCAGACGTCGCTCGACGAAGCTCATCGAGGAACGGATCGCTACTGCCTTCGTCGACGACATCGACTGGATCGATGACTGGGAGTGCCTGCGTGGGTTCGTCGATGCCGGCGTCCGGTGCAGTCGCATCGCTGATGCCTCCGGGAGCGTCAGCCTGTCCACCTTCGATCGTGAAGCCGTCGGTGGCTCCAATCTCGGCAGGGCCGGGATCGACGAGCACACCAGATGAGAGTGCCTCGTCGAGACGCTCGTCGGCCGGGAGACCATCACCGGCGGCAGAGGCGAAGGTCCCCTGTGTTGCTGCGTCCTCGACAGAGGGCGAATCGACCGACACATCTTCATCGGTCTCGACGACTTCGGCCCAGCTGTTGCCATCCTCAGCCCAGGCCCCCACCTCAGAGCTCACCCCGAGATCGGGTGAGAGCACACCCTGCGCTTCGGCATCAGCGGTGACAGCTGTGGCGAGAGTGTCGAGTGAAACAACATCGATGTGTGTCGGCTCGCCGGCGTTGACATCGGGAACCTCCGCGAGCGGCGTCGGGGGCATCACGGTTCGAAGACGCTCTGGATGCTCGACCACTTCAGCAAGTTCAGAAAGCGCAGCACGAATGACGTTGCGTCGCGAGGTCAGGTGGCCTTCGAAGTGTTCGACATCGAGAGCCAAGCCGTCTCGGGCTCGCTGCAACGAAGCGATCTGCTCGATCAGACCGTCACGGGTCGCTGCATGGCTCGACGCCAACTCGGCTTCGGCCTCGGCGACCTTGGTGTCGATGGTCGTTCTCGCTGCTTCGATCATGGCGGCGACTTCGCGATTTGCCTGCTCGACCGCGGCGGAACGTTCATCGGCAGCGGCAGCACGCATCGAGACTGCCTCTTGCTCGAGTGCCTCTCGTGTCGCAGCAACTTCAGCCTCGGCTTCGGCGGTGATGCGAGCTGCCTCTTCGTTGGCTTCCTGCACCGTGGCATCAGCGGTTCGTTGAGCAAGGAGCAGCGTCTTACTGAGCGTTTCGTCGAAGTTCTCCGTTGCAGCGGGAACAGCCGTAGCTTGCGTCGTCGGCTCGGGCTGCGGAACAGGCTCGGGTGCCGGGAGCTGGGTGGGCGCTGGACCGCCACCCTCCATGACACGTGCTTCGGCCGCTGCGGCTCGGCGCTCGGCTTCACCGAGCCGATCAACCAGGACGTCGACCTCGTCGGCAAGCGGCGCAAGGTTCTCGAGCACTCGATCGACCTGGTGCTTGTTGTAACCCCTCAGCTCCTCGTCAAAGCGGATCTCCGGGATCCGTCGCAGGACGCGGAGCTTCTCATTCGAACCAGACATGGCCGAAGACTACCGCTCCCCGTGAACGAGTCGGCGCATGCCACCGGCTCTCTTCCGCTGCGATTCTTGTCGCCCCACCTGGGGAGCGCCAAAGTCGCAGCGCGTTAGCGAGTGATCACTCGACGATTGAAGGCGGGATGTTGTGAGCGAAGCGAACAACTCCGGGAACGCCAAAGGCGCACAGCGCCGACGCGTTCACTCACACTCGGTCGAAACCGCGCTCTTCGATCCGTCGGCGCTCGTCATCCGAGACCTCGGTTCCCTTGGGAAGAAGCAAGAAGACATTCGTAGCCATCTTTTCCATCGAACCGCTGAGCGAGTAGCACACACCACTGGCGAAGTCGATGAGACGGCGAGCCAGTTCGCGATCGACATCGCTCAACTGCATGATCACCGGCGTGTTGCGCTTGAAGTCGTCGGCAATGACCTTCGCATCACTGAATGACTGGGGTGCAAGCACACGAGGCTTCGACGACACCACCGGTGAGGCGACGGGTACCTCTTCATCAACCCGGCTGATCGGACGGACCGTGAAGGAAGCATCCTCATCAGCGCCGACGGAGCGAATGGGACGAACAGCCCCAACCGTCCCGGTGTTGGTTCGAGCGGTGTTGGCGTCACCAGCAACAGCAACTGTGGAGCGATGGGCCGCCACTCGGTCACGGCTGGGCCGCTCGGGAACCTCGTCAGCCTGGTGATCGCCGAAATCAACGACCTCATCGTCGTCGAAATAGCGATCGTCGTACTCTTCGTCCGGTCCGAGACCCAACGCCACCATCACGTTCTTGAACATCACGACTCCATCAATCTCGGCCATCCGTCCGGCGCAAGACTTTCAAATCGTAGTCGGCCTCGGACCGAAGAGAGCAGAACCCACCCGAATCATGGTCGAGCCGGCGCCGATGGCCGCTTCGAGATCGCCGCTCATCCCCATCGAGCACTGCTCGAGATCGTGATCGTCAGCCAGTTGACGAAGCGTCACAAACGAGCCGGTGGGATCCGAACCGTCAGTTGGACCGACCGTCATCAGGCCCACCAGATCGAGCGAGTGTTCACGACAGGCATCGATCAATCGCGGAGCGTCAGTGATCGAGCAACCAGACTTCTGCGCCTCGTTCGTGGCGTTGACCTGGACAAACACAGTCGATCCCGGCAATCGCTTGGCCACTTCCTCCACCAACTCGATGCGGTCGAGCGTTTGGAAGACCGGCTCGACACCGACCAACTTCTTGATCTTGTTCCGTTGCAACCCGCCGATCATGTGCCAGGCCAGATTCGACGGGGACGAAGCATTGCGCTGCTCGAACAAGGAGGCCTTCTCGATCAGTTCCTGCGCATAGTTCTCCCCGACTGAGCAAAAACCTGCAGCGACCGCCAACTCGACGGCTTCGACAGGAAAACGCTTCGTGACCGCCACGATTTCGACTCGTTCGAGATCGCCACCTGCAGCGACGATCCGGTCGTTCAACTGGGCCCGGCTGGCTCGAAGGGTCTCGAGGTCGGGCAAGGTGGCGCCGCTCACCCCGTCTCCCATTCGATCCACGCCACGGTGGTCTGACGTCCTCTGTCTGCTCGCGTTCGGTGGCTGTAGTACTCCGAACTGCTGGTGCAGTCGGGCCGTTCTGGTGAGATCCAACCAGCGCGCTCGCAGCTGATCTGCACGACCCGCGTGAGGTCGAGCGCATCGGAACCATCGTGGGTTTGCCCGACGACCTGAGGACCGAACGTCGCAACGATCGACTCGAGATCAGCAGCACCGAACTCGTAGGCATTGGGTTGGATACACGGGCCGAGCAAGGTGGCCACGGGTTCGGATCCCCGTGCCCTCAACGTCGCCGCCGCTGCTTCGACGATGCCGGCAGCCGCGCCCCGCCATCCGGCGTGCACCACTGCCACACCAGTCGATCCGACCAACACGACCGGGGCGCAGTCAGCGGTGAGGACCGACAGTGCAACGGTCGAATCGAAAGCAACGGAGGCATCGGCCGCCGGTATCGAGTCTGATGCCACGATTGCACAGCCGGCAACCGACGGGTCGAAGACCACCGCTCCGTGTACCTGCCGAAGCCCGACCCAGCGACGGGAAGGGCCGATCAGCCGTCGGCGCCGCTCATCAAGAATGTCAGCGGGCTCGTCGAGAGCGAAGCTGCCATCGGAACGATCGCTGCAACGAACCTTCACCGTGCCGGCCGCAATGCCGAACGCTTGTTGCTTCACGCCACGGCGCTCATCAGCACGGGAGATTCACCACTTGTCGTGCGACGACGGACTACTTGAGGAACGACGGCACGTCGAAGCCGTCGTCGTCGTCGTTGGCGAAGATGTCAACCGCAGCACTCGGTGGGGAATCATCATCGAGGATGTCAGCCAGCGGATCAGACACTGCTGGCAGATCCTCTTCGTTGTCCCAGCGATCGAACCCGGCAGCGATCACAGTCACCCGGATTTCGTCCTCCATGTTTTCGTCGACCACGGTGCCGAAGATGATGTTTGCATCGGGGTGGGCAACGTCATGAATGATCTCCGCTGATTCGTTGACCTCGAAAAGCCCGAGTTCGCTCGAACCAGCGATCGACAACAAGATGCCTCGAGCGCCTTCGATCGAGGACTCCAGCAGTGGGCTGGCGATTGCCGCCCGTGCGGCAGCAAGCGCACGGCCCTCACCCGATGCCTTGCCGATGCCCATGAGCGCCGAACCGGCGTTGTGCATGATCATCCGGACGTCGGCAAAGTCGGTGTTGATCAGGCCAGGGGTGGTGATGAGATCGGTGATGCCGGCAACACCGGACAACAAGATTTCGTCGGCCATTCCGAACGCGTTGACCATGGTGGTTTTCTCGTCGGCAATCGACAGCAGCCGGTCGTTGGGAATGACGATCTGGGTATCGACCTTCGCCTTGAGGAGCCCGATACCGTTTTCGGCCTGCGAGGCACGTCGACGTCCCTCGAATCCGAACGGGCGCGTGACGACCGCAATCGTGAGTGCTCCCTGGCTCTTTGCGATCTCTGCAATGACGGGCGCAGCGCCCGTTCCGGTACCCCCGCCTTCACCAGCAGTGATGAAGACCATGTCGGAACCATCGAGAGCCGAGGCGATCTCGTCTCGATGGTCTTCGGCTGCCTGGGCGCCGATCTCGGGATCGCTACCGGCCCCGAGGCCACGAGTGAGGTCTCGACCGATGTGAATCTTGGTCTCGGCATCGTTCATCAACAACGCTTGCGCGTCGGTGTTGACCGCAATGAACTCGACGCCACGGAGACCGGCGTCGATCATGCGGTTGATGGCATTGCAGCCACCGCCGCCGACGCCGACGACCTTGATGACCGCCACATAGTTCTGGGTATTCATTCTGAGCCAGTTTCTTTCGAGTTGGGACGCGCGGCCGTCTCGTTGACACAAGCGTCGCGCCGTGAGGCTAGGTGCAAGTGGCCATGTCGGACAACGCCTTGCCGGTTTCGCCTGTGGCGCTGATGCGAGTGATGGCCGGGGCGGTGTGTACGCGAAGGTCGATTCGATGAAGACAACGAAGATCGACAGACGCTCGAATCGTGTCGTAACTCACCAGCTTGTCGGCCAGTCCGCTGGGGGCTCCGAGGTCAACGGTGCCCCCTTCGACGAGGTCGAGCACCAGGTTGCCGTCGACTACCGAGACCGATGTGATCCCCGTCATCTGTTCCGGGGTCAGCAGCACGAGCAACCTGATGACACCATGGACCGCGCTGGGGGCGGGTTGGCCGGCAACACCGCTCGCTTCGAGACCGTAGATGACATGGGCCCAGTCGGGACGCTGCGCGACGGAACCGAGTTGACGCCCGGCGGCGTCGATCAGCATGAACGAATCGTCGGGAGCCGGCAGCGCAGCGGCCGGAGTCCGCTCGGTGACCTCTGCAGTCACCGTTCCGTCCCAGGTTCGCGTGACTGTTGCGCTGGCGATCCACGGAAGGCCTTCGATGGCGGCGGCCGCCTCGGCCAGGTCGAGGTCGACCAGTGGCGTACCAACCATGATCCCCGAGGCGGTGCGAACCTGATCAGCGGACGTTCGCTCACCGCCAACCACCACGACCTCGTCGATGTCGAGCCAACTGCTCTGGAGCCCGACGAGGGCACCGATCGACAGCAGCGTGATGACGGCCAGGGCGATCAAGAGCCTCAAACGCTTGCGACCCTCGTCGCGGGCGACTTCGCGTCGTCGGGCCTCGATCCGAGGATCGGCCGACGCCTGCTTCGTGCGCTTGGCTTGAGCGGGCGTGCGTTTCGCTTTCGTGGTCGTTCCGGTCACGTCTCGTTGCTCTCTTGGTGCGGGCTCTTTTGGAGCGAGCGCTCGGAATGAAGATGCTGGTGGCGAGGAGCATCTGCGTCGAAGCCGACGAGTACGTTCTCGGGTCGCAAAACGATGCCCTGATTCTCTCGCACTCGACGCTGCACTTCGCGGATGAGGGCGAAGACATCGTCTGCTGATCCGCCAGGGTCAGCTTGAATGAAATTCGCATGCTTTGTCGAAACTTCCGCTGAACCAATTCGTAGCCCCTTGAGGCCCTCGGCATCGATCAGTCGGCCAGCGGAGTCCCCTTCGGGGTTGGCGAACACGCTGCCGGCGTTGTGGCCTCCGGGCTGATGGGAGCGACGCCAACGCACGATCTCGCTGATCGTGGCCTCCGAGGGCTCGCGGTCGCCCTGTGCGAGTTGCAGCTCGGCCGAGAGCACGACCTGTGAAGCCGAGATGTTCGAGGTGCGGTAGCCGAGGTCCAACTCTTCAACGGAACGATGGCACATGCCGGCGCCACCGAGATCGTACATGGTGATGCTCGCCAGATTCTCGGCCATCTCTGCACCGTGGCCACCAGCGTTCATTCGGACCGCACCCCCAATTGAGCCCGGCACGCCGACGGCCCACTCGAAACCCGTCAGGCCGGCCGCAGCGGTCTTGCGGGCAACAACGGGAAGTAGCGCTGCCCCGCCAACGACGGCAATGGCGGTATCCGGATCGATCTCGATCGTTTCGAAAGCTGCTCCGAGACGGATGACCAGACCCGGGAAGCCTCGATCAGCGATGAGCAGATTCGAGCCACGTCCGATGACCATGATCGGAACCACCTCATCGGGGAATCGACCGATCACCGACGAGACCAGCTCCAGCGTTTCGACGGACTCGACCGAGACGACGCCAGCTGCACGCCCACCCACCTTGTAGGTGCAGAGGGGCGCAAGATCCGCGTCGGGAACGAGCACCGAGCTGAGTTCGCTGACGATCACGTCCAATGTCGAGACCATTGCGGGCTGGCCGTCGGCAGTCATCGTTGTCTGGCTTCGATCGCGGCGATCACACGATCGGGGATCGTGGTGAGATCGCCAGCGCCGAGCGTCAGGCAGAGGTCGCCCGCCGTGAGTTCATCGGCGAGCGCTTCAACGACATCATCGAGTGTCTCGACGTAGCGGACGTCGGCATCGGGGTGGGCTTTCGCCACGTCATTGGAAATGAGCGATCCAGAGATCCCTGGCCGAGGCGCCTCGCCTGATGAATAGATGCCGGTCACGAACAACACATCGGCACCGACGAACGAGTCGGTGAAGCTCGACCAGAGCTGTTCGGTGCGGCTGTATCGGTGCGGCTGGAACACAGCGACCAGCCGCATTGGCTCCGTGCTCGCCGCCGCCTGCAGCGCGGCATCGACCTCGGTCGGCAAGTGGGCATAGTCGTCGACGAGCGTGATCCCATTGATCTCACCTCTGCGTTCGAAGCGACGTCCAACGCCACCGAACGCAGACAACGCTCGTGCGGCACGAACACCGTCTCCTCCAAGGAGCACGGCCATCGCCAGCGCCGCTGTGGCATTCCTGGCATTGTGAAGGCCCGGCTGCCGTAGGGCAATGCGAAACCGGTCATCACCGTTGGTGACATCGAAACTCACACCCATCGGGGTCGGAAGGGGATCAACGATCCGCCAGTCGGCTGAGGGATCGAGCCCGTAGGTCGTCACCCCGTCACGGCTGGCCAGCAGTGACCGCGCTCCGGGGTCATCGACACAGACCACGCAAGGCCCGGACGTCTGATCGACGAATTGGACGAAAGCTCGTTGCAGAGGCTCGAACCCCCCGTAGTGCTCGAGATGATCGGGCTCGACGTTGGTGACGATGACCGCAGCAGATTCGAGTTCGATGAACGTTCCATCACTCTCGTCGGCTTCGACGACGAGCAGGTCACCGGTGCCGACCGCTGCACCGCGGTCGAGGTCGACCAGGTCTCCTCCCACAATGAAGGCAGGATCGAGGCCAGCGCCCTGGAGCGCGCTGGTGAGCATGGCCGACGTCGTGGTCTTGCCATGGGTGCCGGCGACCGAGATCGTCCGCCAGGCCCTGGTGATTGCGGCCAGGATCTCAGCTCGACGCAACACGGGAACACCCGCCGCATGTGCCGCAACCACTTCCGGGTTCGTGTCAGGGATCGCAGTCGAGATCGCAACGATCTCAGCGTCGGCGATTTGTTCCGCAGCGTGCCCGACGTGAGCGATCACTCCGGCCTTGGCCAATCGTTCCAATGGTGCTGAGGTCTTCAAGTCGGAACCCGTGACTCGATGTCCCGTACCGAGAAGCACCTCAGCGATTGCACTCATTCCCGCTCCACCCAAACCAACGATGTGGATGCGCCGAGGTTCGCGAAGATCGGGGCTTGCTTCGTTGGAAGTCACGATGACGTCCTTGGGTTCGGGGAAAGGCCGCCGATGTCGAGCACAAGTGCTGCCACGGCGTCGGCAGCTTCGGGTCGGCCCACCGATGCCGCTGCGACTGCCATCTTGCGACGCTCATCGGCGTTGTCGAGCATTGGTCCGAGCGCAGCGGCAAGCGTGTCTGCCGTCAGCTCGTCGTCGTTGATCACAATCGCTCCCCCGGCGTCGGTGAGTTCCACGCTGTTCGCCCGTTGGTGGTCTCGAGGGGCACCCGGTAGCGGAACGAGAATCGACGGGAGACCAGCCACGGCGAGTTCGGTGACGGTCGAGGCGCCGGAGCGGCACACGGCGACATCACCACCGACGAGAAGTGACGGCATGTCGTCTTCGTATTCGATGGTCCGGTAGTCAATGGCTCCTTCGACTGAAACACGATCGGCCCAGTCCCGGCGACCGATCACGTGGTAGATCGTGATGTCGGTTCGATCACGCCAGATCGCGGCAAGGTCGCTGACCGCACGATTCACAGAGCGAGCTCCGAGCGATCCCGACCACACGACGATGACCGTGCGATCATCGGCAAAAGACTTGGCCCGTCGGCTCGACCCGCGATCTGCCTGTTGTACGGCCTTGACCACCGACGAGCGCACGGGGTTGCCCGTCAGGACTGCCTTCGGAAGGTCGGTGTCGGGAAATGGAGTTGCACACGCCTTCGCAAACCGGCCGACGATTCGGTTGACGACGCTGGCTCGAGCGTTCTGCTCGGTGACCACCACAGGAATGCGTTGGAGAATGGCAGCCAGGGAAGCACCGAAGGCGGCGTAGCCCCCAAGACACACAACAACGCGTGGCTGGTGGGTCTTGACGATTCGGAACGCCTGAACTGCGCCCCGAAAAAGGTCGGCGATCGCACCGATGTTGTCCGACGACAGTGAGCGCTTGATGCCACGACCAGGCAGCAAGTCGATCGAGAAACCGGCATCCGGCACGATCGTGCCTTCATTGCCTCGCTCCCCACCGACGAAATGCACCGCCGCGACATCGAGACCACGGGCGACCAGGGCCTGAGCGGTGGCAATGCCCGGATTGGTGTGTCCTGCCGTGCCACCGCCGGTGATGATGACGTCTGCCATGGTCAGGCCTTGGATCGTTTGGCGATGTTGGTGAGTACCCCAGCAGCGGCCAACGTCGTCACGAGGCTCGAACCACCAGCAGAAACGAAGGGAAGTGGCTCGCCGGTGATCGGCATGAGGCCGATCGACATGGCGATGTTCATGAAGGCTTGCACCAACAACCAGCACGTGAGGCCGGCCGCCATCAGCATGCCGAAGCGATCGGGGGCGTTGAGCGCCGCACGAACGCCGAGGTAGCCGACGAGCGCAAAGGCCAAGACCAACGCGCCCGCACCGAGCAGGCCGACTTCCTCAGCGACGATGGCGAAGATGAAGTCCGAGTGGGCGTACGGAAGAAACCCCCACTTTGCTCGGCCAGCGCCGAGACCAACGCCGAGCCAACCGCCGGAAGCAATACCGATCTGGCTCTGGATCGTTTGCAGTCCGCTCCCAAGCGGATCGGCCCACGGGTCCATGAACGAAAGAAGACGGGCTCGACGGTAGTCGGAACCAAACGCGGCGATCGTGGCAACGACGGTGCCAGCAGCGGCCCATGCGAAGAGGTGCGGAAGGCGGGCGCCCGCCACGAACAGCATCATGATGCCCACCGCTGCGATCACGATCGTGGTGCCGAGCTTGGGCTGGAGCAAGAGAAGCCCGGACATCCCACCGACGATCAGCATCACCGGCTTGATCGTGATGTCGGGCCGGTGCATCTGCTTGCTACGGCGGCTGAGCAGGTCTGCGGTGAAGAGCACGACCGCCAGCTTCGCGAACTCGCCGGGTTGGACCACGAAGGGCCCGATGCCGAGCCAACGCGACGAGCCGTTGATGCGACGGCCAACGCCCGGGATGAGCACAGCGATCAGCAAAATCACGGTGAGGACCAGGAACGGGACGGCGAGCCGCTGGAGCCATCGATAGTCGATGCGGCTGGCGACCACGAACACAACGGCGCCGATGCCGGCCCACATCACCTGGCGCTGAAACATCGAATACGGGGACTCGCTGTCGTACAGGCTCGTCACCTGCGATGCCGAGAGCACCATCACGAGACCAAAGAGCGTCAACGAGAGGAATGCGGCCGTGAGAATGCCGGAATTGCGTTGGCCAGCGAGGGTGGGTTTCTGCAGCCCGCTCGACCGCTTGGATGTGGGCGCCCGAGATGCTGCCGAGCGACGCACCGTTGTGTTGACGGCCGCCTGTTTCGCCCCCCGGCTGTTCGTCGTGGGGCGTCGCGCGCTGCGGCCAGAGCCGACAGAAGTGGTCATGGCAAGGTCCTCATTGGTTGGCCGCCGGAGGATGTGAACTTGGCGATCACGAGCTCGACGAAGTCGTCACCGCGTTGGCTATAGCTGTCGTACCAGTCGAACGACGTGCACGCTGGCGAGAGCAGAACCGTGTCGCCGGGGCTGGCAGCCTCGGAGGCAAGGTCGACGGATTCCGCCATTGATGTCCCGAACAGGACAGCCGCACTGGTTTTGGCGAAAACGGCGGCGATCTCTTCCGCTGCATCGCCGGTGGCCACCACGGTGTGGACCGGCGGCACCGCAGATGCGAGCTCACTCATGTCGAGGCCTTTGTTCCGGCCTCCAGCGATCAGCACCACGGATTCGAATCCACCGACCGCAGCGAGGGTGGCCTGCGGCACCGTGGCCTTCGAATCATTGAACCAAGCCACGTCATTCCACTCCCCAACTGGGGCCAACCGATGCGGAAGTCCGTCGAAGGACTCGAGGGCTGTGGCGACGCCCGCTGCGGTTGCTCCCGCAGCAAGAGCTGTCGCCGCTGCGCACGCGGCATTCGAGAGGTCGTGGGGGCGACGACGAGCAAGCCGGTCGATCGAGAGGAGCGGCCCATCGGGACCGACGAGATGACCGTCTTCGACGCGCCAGTCTCCTGACTCGACACCGAAGGTGACAGCGTCGGCGGGTGCTGCGGCGATCACCGTGGCGTCATCCACATTGGCAACGGCAATGGCATCGGGACCGAGATGGCTCCAGATCGAAGCTTTTGCTCGGCGGTAGGTCTCGAGGTCGGCGTGAGCGTCGAGGTGGTCGGGGGCGAAGTTCATCCACGTCGCCACCGTCGGCCGGAAGCAATGACTGTGGGCAAGACGAAACGACGATGCCTCGACGACGAACACATCGATCTCCGAGTGACCGATGGCGGCGACCAGCGGCGTTGGTGTGTTTCCCACTGCCTCGGCTCGCACACCGGAGGCCTCGAGCGCAGCGGTCACCAGCATCGTGACCGAGGTCTTGCCGTTGGTTCCGGTGATGGCGACGATTGGCCGGTCGTCCCAGAGATGAGCAAGATCGAACTCGGATCGGATTGGAAGGCCCGTCGACGCAGCAGCGATGAAGACCGGGTGAGCATCAGGAACACCGGGACTGGGCAACAGCACCGTGGCGTTCGCCACGACCTCGGCCAACTCGTCCTCCGACGGGGCAGCAATCAGCTCGATGCCCATGGCCAACGCGGCATCGTTCGCCGTCGGGCCCGGCCGGTCGTCGATGACGACCGGGAGATGGCCGCGCTCGATGAGCACAGCGGCGACAGCCTGACCCGTCACGCCGAAACCAACGATCAGCGGCACACCGAGATCGATACCGGGCGCAGTACCCAGGGAAGGAGCACTCATCGGATCAGGTCCGTCGCCCGAGCCCAGTCGGTGTAGAACAGTCCGAGCGCAAGGGCAGTGGTACCGCCGGCAAGGATCCAGAAGCGAATGATGATCTTGGTCTCGCGCCAGCCCAGCAACTCGAAGTGGTGGTGGATCGGAGCCATCCGAAACAGACGCTTGCCCTTGGTGAGTTTGAACCAGCCGACTTGCAGAATGACCGACAGCGCCTGGGCCACATAGAGCCCACCGATGATCGGCAGCAACAGATTCGTATTGGTCGTGAGGGCAAGCGCGGCGAGACCGGTGCCGATGGCGAGCGAGCCGGTGTCACCCATGAAGATCTCTGCCGGCGCAGCGTTGAACCACAGGAAACCGGCACATGCCCCGACCATGGCGATCGCCACCACGGCGAGGTCGAGTGGGTGAGAAACGGCATAGATCGAATCACCGTCTGCCGCTTGCCGGAAGATCCAGAACCCGATGATGGCGTACGCAGCGAAACTGAATACGCCGCTCCCCGCTGCCAGTCCGTCGAGACCGTCGGTGAGATTGACAGCGTTTGATGTTGCGTACATCAACACGACCGCCCAGATGACCCACCCGACCGGACCGAAGTCGATCGAGAACACTCCGGGCCTTGCAAACGAGAGCTCGGTACTGACGTTGGTGAGATTGAGCGTCGCAATGGCAAAGCTGATGGCAACCGTGAGGAGACCGAGTGTTTTGAATCTGGCGTTGAGGCCGAGATTGCGCTCCCGGCTGACCTTGATCCAGTCATCCAGGAATCCGACGAACCCGGCGCCACAGATCGCAGCCATCACCAGCAATCCACTGCGAGTGAACACCCCACCGGCGATGAGATCGGACAGCACGTAGCCGATGACCGCACCGCCGACGATGGCGAGCCCACCCATCGTCGGCGTGCCTGCTTTGACCAGGTGGCCCTGGGGCCCGTCGGCACGAATCGGCTGCCCGATACCCCGACGGGTCAAAATGTCGATGAGCAGGCGAGAGCCGAGCGCACTGAAAGCGAACCCGATGCCGACCGCCATGAGCAGTTGAATCACGAGATGACCTCGGTCAGTGCTCGAGCAGCAACCAGTCGATCGTCGAAGTCGATCACATCGTCGCCGATGACCTGGTAGTCCTCGTGACCCTTCCCAGCGATGAGAACGACATCGCCAGGCCGGGCTCGACCGATGGCGTGGCCGATGGCCTCGGCGCGATCGAGCTGAACGTGAGCAGCGGAGGGAGTAGACAAGCCAGCGATCATCTCATCGATGATCGCCTGCGGGTCTTCACTGCGCGGATTGTCGGAGGTGAGCACGACCACGTCGGCGAGCTCCTCACCAATTGCTGCCATCTTCGGTCGCTTCTCTCGATCGCGATCACCCCCGCAACCAACGACGAGCAGCACACGGTTGTCGCCGGCAACGGAACGAGCTGCCCCAAGCACGGCAGCCAACGCTTCCGGCTTGTGGGCGTAGTCGACCACGACGTGGAACGACTGTCCGATGTTGACGAATTCGAACCTGCCGCGAGGCGCATCGACTGCGCACAACGCATCAGCGATGTCAGCATCATCGTGGCCGAGTTGCTCTGCGATGGTGGCCACGGCGAGCGCATTCGAGACGTTGTGCGCTCCGGCGAGGCGAAGCTCGACCGGTTGACCCTTCCAACGAAAATGGCTCGACGGACCGTTGGTATCGAGCTCCTCGACATCGGCGAGCCGGTACCCGGTGACGTCGGTGGACGTCAGCTCGGCGAGCTGAAGCCCCCGCGCATCGTCGAGGTTGATGATCGAACGAGACGTGAAGGCCGGTTCGAACAGTCGGGCCTTGGCCGAGAAGTACTCGTCCATCGTGTGGTGATAGTCGAGGTGGTCGTGGCCGAGGTTGGTGAAGATCGCAGCAGCAAAGCGGGTGCCGTCGACCCGATGCATGTCGAGCGCGTGGGAGGAGACCTCCATTGCCACCACATCGATGTTCCGGTCTCGGGCATTGGCCAGGAGGCGCTGCAACTCGGGGGCTTCGGGAGTGGTACGGGCACCAGAGAGGGTGCCGATGGTCTGGACGCGATGTCCGAGACGGGCAAGTACGAGATCGAGAAGATGTACGACCGATGTCTTGCCATTGGTTCCGGTGACGCCGATGATCTTCAGGTCGCTAGACGGGTCTCCATGGATGTGAGCTGCAGCCGGACCCATCGCTCTTCTGACGGCGCCAACGACGATCTGGGGGGTCTGAACCAGTGCCGGCGTGCTGTCGAGCGGACGTTCGACGAGCAGAGCTACGGCACCAGAAGCGACCGCATCAGCGGCAAAGTCATGCCCATCGAAACCGGCGCCAGGAACGCAGCAGAAGAGACTGCCAGGTCGCACATCACGCGAGTCGTGGGTTGCGTCCGTCACTTCGATGGCGGTTGCGTCGGAGTCGGGCGCGAGCGAACCGCCCTCGGCGAGGACGGTTCGGACAGGCAATTGGGCGCTGACAAGTTCGTCGACCAGCGAGGAGATCGTTGCGGTCATCCGGTTGGCGCCGCCGTCTCGAGTTCATCTTCTTCTTCGGCAGCGACCACTGACTCGGTATCGATCGGCTCGCCAGCACCGTTCGGCCCGAGTGCTGGAGTACCTCGGACCAATTCGGTCGAGGTCACTGGTTTTGCTGGCGGGATGGCCAGGATGCGAAGTGCGTATTGAGCGATGTCAGCGAAGACTGGTGCGGCCACGATGCCAGCGTTACGGCCGGTGTTCGGCTCGTCGACGGTGACGACGATCGAGATCTGCGGATCGTCGGCCGGGAGGAACCCAGCGAAGCTCATCACATACCGGCGATTGCCATCGCTGCCGTAGGAAAGCGTGCCGGATCCGTCGTCGAAGACCTTCCAAGCCGTGCCCGTCTTGCCGGCAACGCGGTACTGCGGAACCGCCGCGGCCGTGCCTGTGCCGAAGTCGACGACGCCGACCAGCATTTCGGTGACGGCGTTCGCCGTCTCCGGGCTCACGACTCGTCGAGCTTCCTGTGCTTGCAGTTCTGAGCTGACACCGTCGGCGTCGACCACTTCTCGCACCAAGCGAGGAGCGACGTAGAGACCGTCGTTTGCCAACGTGTTGTACGCCGCCATGATCTGGACCGTATTCGCCGTGACGCCCTGACCGATGGCAATCGATCCGAAGTCCGAACCTTGCCAGTCTTCCCATTCAGCAACTCGGCCGCGAGTCTCGGCTTCGAGGCCCAGCCCGGTGAACTGGGCGAACCCAAACGCCTCGTAGTAGTCGTGCAGCGTTTCGCGACCCACCGCTTCCGCAAGCTGGATCGTTCCGACGTTCATCGAGTCGGCCATGACCTGGGAGACGGGGTACGAGGCAGGAACGTGGCCGGCATGTTCGAAGAACTCGTAGTCACCAACAAGGATCGAGTTCGGGACATCGACCAAGGTGTTCTGGTCCCAGCCCAGTTCCTCGAAGGCTGCAGCTGCCGCAAGGATCTTCAGCACCGAGCCCGGTTCGAAGGTCTCTTGAATCGTTGCGTTGTACCCGGGCACGACGCACTGGCCGTCGTCTTGGCGGATCACGTTGGCCATGGCGAGGATCTCCCCGGTGGCCGGGTGACTGACGACTGCCTGTGCCCGCTCGGCGTCGGTCTCGTAACAGTGCTCGATCAACGACTGCTCGGTGATGTACTGAATGCGGTGGTCGATCGTGAGGACGAGGTCATAGCCCTTCTGCGCCGGATCGATCTCCCAGAATCCACCAGCGATCGAACCGAAGATCCCGCGCTCTGTTGTTTCTTGGCCAGGGCTTCCTTGGAGAATGTCGTTGAACTCGGACTCGAGGCCAGAGACACCCTGTTCGAAGTCGTCGACTCGACCAACGACGGTGCGAGCCAACGTTCCCGCCGGGTACACGCGGGCCTCTTCAGCCCGGAGAAAGACCCCGGCGAGCAAGCGGTCGGTGCCGCTGCTGCGATCCGCCTGCAACACATCAGCAACGTGCTCGATCGTGGCGTCGTCAGAGGTACGCAGCAAGAGGTCGTAGCGATCGTTCTCACCCGACGGCGTCAGGCGAACCGCGAGATCGTTGGGGTCCATACCGAGCGCCGGGGCGAGAAGGCCAGCTGCGGCGGCGGGGTCGTCGAACATCGTCGGGTCGACGACCACTTCTCGACCGGGTGTCGACGACGCCAGCACGAAACCATTGCGGTCGAGGAACGAGCCTCGATAACCAGCCAACTCGACGGTGCGGAGTCGCTGGTCTTCACCGAGCGCCCGGTAGCGATCGGGTCGCAGCGTTTGAAGGTCGAACAGAACTCCGACCAGCGCTCCCGCAACAAGAATGAACGCCCCGAGCAACCCAAGGAGACGCCGCCGAACATCTGGCTCTGGAGTGGTGCGAGGGACCGAAGGCTGCGAACCGCGTCGAGCCGCCGTCCGTTGTCTGGCCGAACTGCGGGCAAGAGCAAACTCTCGATCGGCAGCCGCGTTGCGTGTCGCCCGAGCGCGTCGCTGCGCTGCGGCATTTCGTTGGGCCGGCGTGGGTTGTCGACGTCCAGACGATGGCGGCTGACGCGATGTCACTGGCCTGCCCCAACGGGTCGCACCGCGACCAGATACTGCGGATTCAGCGCTCGGACCATGCCGAGTTCGAAGGCTCGCTGAACAATCGCTTCCGGCGTCGACGCAACCGCAACTTCCCGTTCGAGGCGAGCCCGCTCGGCCTTGCCCTGGGCGATCTCGGCCCGCAGCTCATCGATGTTCTGCTGCCCTTCGACGAGTTGGCCGTACATCAGTGCGACACCGAACAGCGCCACGGTCACCAACGCGGCAGAGAGACTCAGCAACGTCCGCTGACGCCTACGACGACGAATGGCCTTCTTGTCGACCACTCGGAGCTTGGGTTTGCTCTTCTTTGCCTGCCGGGTGGCCGGCGTGTCGGCCTTTTTCACCGGTCGACGTACCGCTGTGGTTGCACTCATCGATGGGCTCCTGAGCCGGCCAGGCGGCGTTCGATCCCACGCAGGCGAGCGCTGGATGCTCGCCGGTTGCGAGCAACTTCTTCGTCGGATGCCTTACGTGCGAGTGGCCGAAGCGCAGCGAATTCGCTGGGCTCGGGGGCGATGGGAAGGTCGCGGGGACCGTCGACCTCGGTCCGGTCACGGATGACTCGCTTGACGATCTTGTCTTCGCCGGAGTGATAGGTCAGCACCAGACCTCGACCGCCAGGGGCGAGTCGGCGAATGGCCGCCTCGATCGCTGGAGCGAGCATGGTGAGCTCCTCGTTGATCTCGATGCGGATCGCCTGGAACGTGCGCTTGGCCGGGTGCCCACCTTTGCGCCGAGCAGCTGCCGGGATTCCGGAGACCACGACCTCGGCCAGCTCGGTGGTCGACGCGATCGGGCGAGCGGCGACGATGGCACGAGCAATCCGGCTGGCGAAGCGCTCATCAGCGTTTCGACGCAGGGCCGATGCGATCTCCTGCTCGGACGCTTCGTTGACGAAGTCTGCGGCCGAGCGAGGTCCATCCGGATCCATCCGCATGTCGAGCGGCCCGTCATTGCGGAAGCTGAAACCGCGATCCTCCCAGTCGAGCTGGGGTGAGCTGACGCCGAGATCGAACAAGAAGCCAGCGAGCTCGTCGACACCGAGCTCGTCGAGCACCGCGTCGAGATGGTCGAAGCGAGCACGAACCGGGCGAGCCCGATCTTTGAACTCGGCGAGGCGATCACCGGCAACGGCCAAGGCCGCAGGATCACGGTCGACGCCAACGACGTCGAGGTGGTCCCACGCTCGAAGAATGGCACAAGCGTGACCAGCACCTCCGAGTGTTGCATCGAGGACGACGCCAGCAGGGGCCTGACCGAGGGATTCGACGATCTCGGTCAACATCACCGGATCGTGCTGAAAGGCACGGTCCGTGGTGTCGTGACGCGGAGAATCAGCCATGTTGTGACGGCGAGAACGGAGTTCTCGAGCCGGTCATCGGTAACCCCTCGGGAAGCGGGCGTACGTCGGGTTTTGTCTCCCGATACGTACTAGAGGGGTAACGGGCGGAGTTGTGGGGCAGAAGTACCCTTCTTCGCCGCCCGAGAGGCAACCGATGATCGATTCGATGGTCTTGTGTTCGCCCTGCTCCTTCCGGTCAGATTCCGAGACGGCGGACCGTCTCTGTCAGATTCCGAGACGGCGGACCGTCTCGTTGAATTCAATGTCGTCTTCTTCTGTCTGCTCCGACTCGAACCGCTCGAGTGGCCAGATCTCTGCTCGGTCGAAACGACCCGAGACAATGACTTTCGATTCGAAATCGAGCGATTCGAGAAGCTCTTTCGAGAGGGTGATTCGCCCCGCTCCATCGACCTTCACTTCCTGCACACGACCCATCAACTTGCGAAACACACCCGCCGAGATACTCCCGCTGTCGAGCTCTGATTTCCATCCCTCGGCAACAGTCTTGAATCCCTCGGCACTCCACAAGCCAACGCATCCATCGAGTTGAGTGACGTATCCCCGCTCGGCGACATAGGAACGGAACGGCGCAGGAAGCACCACTCGCCCCTTGTTGTCGAGCGAATGCTCGTACTGACCAACAAACACATGGACCCCTTGATGGCGGAACCTCGTTCTTGCAAATCCTTCGGCTCCTGGGAACAAGCCACCCTGGATGGGTGTTTGCCCCTCTTCAACCCACCTTATGCCACTTTGCCCCACCGCACAACTGGTTTTTGAGGACGATGCGTGCTCGATTCGCCACCTGGAGTGAACGTGTGTTCGACCGAACACCCAACGTGAGCATGTCGCCCCCACCGCCGCTGGACGACAGCATCCGAGCGGCACAAACACTGCGCTGCGTGGTCGCGAGAATTCCTTCGTCCAATCGGTCGTAACCTGCGCAGATGGATCTCAGCGGCTGGTCGATCGAGCACACCATGGGCTCTGCCGGCATGTTCCACAGCCGCCCCCCACCCTCCCCACTTCGCCCCACCGTGTGGATCCATCGCGTGGATCGACCTGCGCTGGTCCTGGGGTCGACCCAGCGAGCTCCCCTCGTCGACGCCGATGGCGCCGAGCGGGCTGGCGTCGAGGTCTGCCAGCGACGGAGTGGCGGCGGACTCGTGTACGTCGACCCGGACACCTCTTTGTGGATCGATGTGATCGTGCCCAGGGGTCATTCGTTGTGGAGTGATGACGTCGGCCTTGCGTTCAACTGGGTCGGCGAGACCTGGGCGGCGGCCCTGACGTCAATCGGCCTGCCGGGCCCAACCCGAGTACACGCCGGCAAGTTGATGCACCCGGATTGGGGTCGAGTGATCTGTTTCGCTGGCCTCGGTCCCGGCGAAGTCGTGGTCGGCGGCCGAAAGGTGGTCGGCCTGTCGCAACGGCGCACTCGAGACATGGCCCGCTTCCAGGGACTTGCGGTCAGCCAGCTCGGCGCACCGACCATTCGTCGCCACCTGCGGCCCGGCGTGCTTCCCCCCGACCTCGACCAGCAACTCGACGATCTGCCCGTTGGGGCACCCCTGGACCTCGGAGCGTTGACCGAAGCATTCATCGCAGCGTTACCTCACTCCGACTGAATTCATCTCCCCGTCAAAAACGACGTTGTATGTTTTTGCGATGGCCCGAGCGCTTGTCTTGAACGCGACATTCGAACCGATTGGCGTGGTGTCGGCCCGACGCGCCCTCGTCCTCAGCTTGGCCGGCAAGGTCGACGTACTCGCCGAGTCGAACGACATCATCCGCAGCGAGCAGCTGGAGATGGCCTTTCCGTCCGTCGTGCGGCTCCGCTACTTCGTCCGAGTGCCCTACCAGCGGACAGTGCCGTTGAACCGTCGAGCGATCTTCACTCGCGACCACAACACGTGCCAGTACTGCGGTCGACCGGCCGAGAGCATCGACCACGTGCACCCGCGATCTCGCGGCGGCCAGCACGAGTGGGCCAATGTTGTGGCGTCGTGCCGCCGATGCAACACGACGAAGGGGGATCGCCTCCTCTCCGAGTGCAGTCATCGCCTACGAACCTTGCCAGTGGCTCCCAACGGCCACAGCTGGATCCGCGTCGCCGCAGGCACCGTTCCGGACGAGTGGGCCGAATACCTCCCGGCTGCTGCGTAGCGGACCACTTCCTTCTTCGATTGTCGCCTCAGGGCCTTCGGCCGATCAGGTCGAGTCGTCTGAGCATGCCTCTTCCGTCGGCCACGCGTGACATGACTGATGCCGATCTTCTAAAACTTGACCGACCGGTCTACTATTCGCGACATGCAGCCGACATACACCGCCGAAGCCGACACCTTCCGTGAGAAGATCCAGGCCTTCCTCGCCGAACACCTCCCCTCGAGCTGGAAAGGCATCGGAGCACTCGACGCTGAAGCCGCCACTCAGTTCGCCAACGAATGGCGCGACATTCTTCGCGACAACAAGCTCCTCGCCGCCTCATGGCCAGCGGAGTACGGGGGCGCTGGGCTCTCGGAACTCGAGGGAGTGATCATGGCCGAGGAGTTCGCCAAGGCGGGTGTTCCCACCGGGACCGCCAACGACACGTTCGGCATCCAGATGGTCGGCAACACGATCATTCGCTGGGGTACCGAGGAGCAGAAGAGCTACTTCCTTCCCCGGATCATCTCCGGCGAGGACCTCTGGTGCCAAGGGTACTCAGAGCCGAACGCTGGCTCCGATCTCGCCAACATCGGCTGCAAGGCCGAACTCGATGGCGACGAATGGGTCATCAACGGCCAGAAGATCTGGACCTCTGCCGGCCATCTCGCCGACTGGATCTTCGTCCTCACCCGCACCGATGCCGACGCTGCCAAGCATCGTGGCATCACCTTCCTCCTCGTCCCGATGGATCAGGAAGGCGTTGAAGTTCGCCCAATCGAGATGATCAGCGGCGAAGCTGAATTCAACGAAGTCTTCTTCTCTGACGCCACGGCGCCAAAGGAGAACGTGATCGGCGAAGTCAACGGCGGTTGGGCCGTTGCGATGACGCTGCTCAGCTACGAGCGGGGCGAGGCCGCTGCTACCACACCGGTCGCCTTCAAGACCGAGATCGATCGTCTCCTCGAATTGGCCAAGGAGCGCGGTGTCCAGGATGATCCGCTGATCCGCCAGCGCCTCGCTTGGTGCTACTCCAAAGTCGAGATCATGCGTTTCCTCGGCATGCGGACACTCACAAAGTTCCTGGGCGGCGAGAACCCCGGCCCTGACGCCTCGATCTTCAAGCTCTACTGGAGCGAATACCACAAGGTTTCGACCGAACTCGCCGTCGACATCTTGGGCGCTGACGCCATGCACTTCGTTGGCAAGCTGCCATCGAGCGCATTCTCGACTGACTCCACCGGTGCTCCAAATGACTCCGGGAGTTGGCTCGGCACCTTCCTCAACGCCCGCGCCGGCACGATCTACGCCGGTACCAGCCAGGTGCAGCGCAACATCATCGGCGAAATGGTTCTGGGTCTTCCCAAGGAGCCGAAGGCCGACGGCGGTCCATGGAAGGACACCCCGAAGTGATCTTCCTTGCTCAGCTGGGCACCGAATTGGTCGCCCAGGCGACCAATCGGGTTCCCAGTTGAGCACGATCACGCGGCCGATGGTGGTTGCCGTTGCGGTCCGCCCTCGGCTCTGGACCACAGCACTCAAGGCGGCGCTCGAACTGGCGCCGAAAGGCTGGTGGAAACGCAGGCCCTACCTGCCGCTCCCCGACCCCGACTGGACACACTTCCGAGTCGTCACCGCCTACGGGGGTGACGGCTCGTTGCCGATGCGGCCCCACGAGCTCGTCACCTGGCTCGATTGGAAGCGCACCAGCTGAAGTACTGCTGAACGCGAGGCACCCCGACAAGAGGTCAGCACGATTCACCACTAAGGTGCGACCTTCGTCGACGACCGAGGAAGCGTCTTGACCGACACGAATCACGCCAACGGTGGCAACCCGCCCGCAGCAACCAGCAGCCCTGCCATTGATGAGACCCGAGTTGCCCAGTTCGCCGGGGCATTTGCGGCCATCGGGAACAATGTCGAGCAGGTGGTCCAAGGGAAGCGGCCGGTCATCGACCAAGCGCTCCTGTGCCTTCTTGCCGGAGGGCATCTTCTCATCGAGGACGTCCCCGGCGTCGGGAAGACCACGCTTGCGAAAGCGCTGGCCGCCTCAGTTGGGGCCCAACTCGGACGTGTGCAGTTCACTCCCGATCTTCTGCCCGCGGACGTCACCGGCGTCAGCATCTGGAATCGCAACGACTCCACATTCGAGTTTCGCCCCGGCCCCATCTTTGCTGGCGTCGTCCTTGCCGACGAGATCAACCGCGCCTCGCCCAAGACGCAGGCGGCGTTGCTCGAGTCCATGGCTGAAGGCCAGGTCACCGTCGACGGCACCACTCATCAGCTCCCGCATCCTTTCATGGTGATGGCGACGCAGAACCCGATCGAGCAGGAGGGCACCTACCCGCTGCCCGAGAGCCAGCTCGACCGGTTCCTGATGCAACTTTCGGTCGGCTATCCCGACCGAAACGACGAACTCAACATCCTGCAGACCCATGCGTCCGACGGTGCCGTTGATCGATTGCATGCTGTCGTCAGCATCAATGACGTGCTGACGATGACCCAGATTGCGTCGATGGTGGGCATCACTCCCGAGCTCAAGGGGTACCTGATCGACATCGCCGAAGCGACCAGACGTCATCCGTCGATCGCTCTTGGTATGTCACCCCGAGCAACCCTGAGCCTGCAGCGGGTGGCGAAGGCCAGGGCGGCTTCGCTCAGCCGAACCTTTGTGATCGACGACGACATCAAATCATCGGCCAGCAGCGTCATCGCTCACCGCCTCCTCCTCACCCCTGACGCCACCATCAAAGGACAAAACGCAGAGCAGATCGTGGCCGACATTCTGCGAGCCATTCCGGTGCCCGCTGATCGAGTCTGATGCGCCTGACCCGCAGCGGCGTCGCGATCCTGACCGTCGCTATTGGCTGCTTCGCTGCCGGTCGGATCTTCGGAACACTCGAGCTCTACTTGCTCGGCGCCATTGCTGGGGTGGCCCTGCTCTTGGCCTTGCTTTTCACTTCGACGACGAAGCTGTCGATCGGCATCAGCCGCACGGCCACACCGGTTCGGCTCCGCGTCGGCACACCAGCCCGAGTCGATCTGCGGCTCGGCAACCAAGCCAAGCGTTCGACGCCGATCCTCCGGTTGCGCGATGAAGTGGAAGGAACTCGTGCCGCAACGTTGATGCTCGCTCCGATCGCCCCCGCCAGCGATGCCACCGTTGCGTATCGGCTCCCGACAAGGCGTCGCGGTCATCTCTCTGTTGGCCCGCTCGATCTCACCTTCGAAGACCCATTCGGCCTCACGCAATCCATCGTCCGTGCGTCACGAGCGATCACACTCACCGTCCACGCTGAGCTGATCGAACTCGAAGCGCTTCAGGCCGTTGCCGGGCGCGATCCAACCGCCGACCAGCAAAAGCGGCGAACGCTCGCATCGGGCGGGAGCGAGTTCTTCGCGCTCCGCCCCTACGTCAATGGCGATGAGCTACGCCGTGTCCACTGGCGGGCCACAGCCCGAACCGGCGAACTCGTCGTCAAACAAGAGGAGCGGCCCCGCACGGGCCGTGTGACCGTGCTGCTCGACCGTCAGCAGCTGTCCTACACCGAAGCAGGCTTCGAGCGAGCTGTTTCTGCCGCCCTCAGCACGCTGCACGCCGCTTGGAAGAGCGATGATGCACTCCGCTTCGCCACAAGCGGCACATCTCGCTACGCCGACATTCGCAGCCGAGGCGAACTCGACGCCATCGACGAACAGTTGGCTCTCACAGCCACGACCGACAACGCATCACTGATCACGTCGATCGACGAGCTCGGCAAAGTCGGCCACGGCGGAACGCTTGTCGTGATCACCGGAAGAGCAAACGCCGACCTCGGGCGGGCGATCGACAACGCACAGCGTTCGTTCGGAACAATTCTCACCGTGCTCTGCGACAACGTTGCGAACAACGAGAACAACCAGAACCCCATCGGAGCGATGGTGTTCGACAACGCCGAATCATTCGCTCGCCAATGGAGCGAACGCCTCAGAGCCGGAGCGAAGAGATGAACACCAACAGGCCCAGTATCTTGCGCGAGATCGCCGCTGCGGCGCTTGTCCCTGCCGGTGTCATTGGGTTCATCCGGGTCTTCGAGACCTCGAGCGCTGTGATCCCGATCGTCGGCGCCAGCCTTCTCTCGACGTTCGTGGCTGCGGTGCTGCGCCGCCGCAACGTGCCCCTGCCCCTCTCGGCCCTGGTATCGGTTCTCGCTCTCGGCGTGGTGATCGTGTTGCGTTACGCACCCGACACATCAGCGCTCGGAATCATCCCCACCCTCGATTCTCGTGAGCCACTTGAAGCACTTGCCCGTGACGGGCTCCAGCAATTCCGCGATCTCCGGGCGCCGGTCCCCGATCTTCCGGCCTTCATCGCCTTTGCCATGATCGGCGCCTGGCTGATGGCTTTCTTGACCGACTGGGGCGCTCAACGCCTCGGTTTGGCTTTCGAGCCCGTACTTCCCGGCGGGTTGCTCTTTGTCTTCTCCGCCGTGCTCGGCGCTGGCGATCGCCGGATTTCGGCCACGTTGGTCTTTGCCGGGACGGTGTTGTTCTGGTCGGTGGTTCAGCGGACCGAGCACTTGGCGAGAGGCTCCGCGTGGCTCAACAGTGACCAGAGGCGAGGCCCGGCCATCATTGCCCGCAACGCTGCCGTCGTCGCAGTGGCTGCACTGCTCGTCGGTACGATGGTTGGGCCACGGCTGCCCGGAGCAGATGAAGAAGAACTCTTCTATTGGCGCAGCAAGACCGACCCCACCCGAACCGTCGTGAGCCCCTTCGTCGAGATCGGTAACCGGCTGGTCGAACAACAAAACACCAACCTTTTCACTGTCACCTCAGATCGGCCGGCGTACTGGCGAGTGGCCGGACTCGACACCTACGACGACGAAAGGGCTGCCTGGTCAACGCGCCTCACGTTCGAGGATGCTGACGGAGCTCTTCCCGGTGAGCGGAGCAGCACCGCAGAGTCGATCGTGATCAATCAGGAATTCACCATCGAAGCCCTCAGCGCCATCTGGCTGCCCGCTGCATTCGCACCCTCGCGCATCATCGAGTCACCCGAAGACGTCACCTGGAACACCGACACGGCATCACTTGCGATCAGCCGCGGCGATGACGATGACGAAGATCGCAACTCCAACGGCCTGGTCTACCAACTCGAGTCTGTTCTGCCGATCTTCGACGCAGACGCTCTGCGCACTGCCAACACCACCATTCCTGCCGAGATCAGAGAGCGCTACCTCGGCGTTCCCGCCTCGTTGACCCCCCGGGTCCGCAACGAGGCCAGGAACATCACCGCCGGGGCCACCACCGCTTACGACCAAGCCATCGCACTCCAGGACCACTTTCGCCAGTTCGACTACAGCCTCGAGCTGAGCACCCGGACTGGCGATCCCATCGACCAGTTCCTCGACGAACGGGTCGGTTTCTGCCAGCAGTTCTCGGGCACGTTCGCTCTGATGGCTCGCTCGCTCGGCATCCCGAGCCGAGTCGCCGTGGGGTTCACGTGGGGCGACCCCATCGCTGGTGAGGAGAACACCTATCAAGTCACCGGTCGCCACACTCACGCATGGCCAGAGGTTTGGTTCCCGGACTACGGATGGGTGGCGTTCGAGCCCACTCCGGGCCGAGGCGCCCCTGATGCCACGTACACCGGCATTGGTGAACAGCAAGATTCGTTGGTGCAGGCAACGCTGGACCAAGAAATCATCGAGGAAGAACCTGATCCAGCCCTTCCAATCCCGGACCAGGAACCTGACATCGGCGACATCTTCCAAGACCCAGAGGCGCTTGATGAGGTCGGCGTTTCGGCCGCTACTGACGAAAGCTCGGGGCTTCCCGGACCCGGTTGGATGTGGATCACCTTCCTGGTGATCGGGCTCTATGCCGCCACCGGGCCGATGGTTCGTTCTCTTCGCCGCAGGCGTCGGGCGGCCGCAGCGTCCAGCCCAGCTGATCACATTGCCGTCCTCTGGGCCGATGCCGCCGACGACATGGCTGACTTCTTCAGCATCGTGCGCCTTCGGTCAGAAACACGCTCGGAGTTCGCTCGACGCCTCGATGGTGATCCTCGCCTCCCCGCTGGAGCGCTTCACACCCTTGCCGACGCTACGACCATTGCCCACTACGGCGGCGGCAGTGGTGCCGCCGCAGCAATGGTCGACCAAGCCGCAGCTGCGGCAGAGGACATCCAGAACGCAGTCAAACTGCGGACGACGTCGTTCGAGCGCTGGAAGCAGATGTCGAAGCCCCGCCGAATCCTGACGCCAAGTCGCCGCGATGTGGCCGGCGTTCGGGCGCCTGTCGCGGCGTGACGACCGCACCATCGCCGTAGCTCGAGTGCTCCGTCGAATGCCCCGAACCACGTCTCGGGCTGGTGAACCCGCCCGACGAGCGTCTGACTGAACGTCGTTACGTGCCGATCGTGACAGTTGCCGTCGGGGACTTCGTCAGTTGGCGTCGGGGTCTTCTTCAGCCGGCCGGCGCAGGTTCGGGTTGGCCGCCTTGAACGCTGTGGAGACCGAGTGAAGTCCAGCTCGTCCCATGAGGCGAAGATTCCGTTCGAAACCCAAACCGGCCGCCAGCATCAAACTGAAGCCGAGGAAACCGAGGAGGAAGTGAACCGTGAGTCCAGCGACCATCACGATGAGTCCAACGACGAAGGCAACGCCGATCCACTTCATGGACCCCAGCGCATGCCGGTAGACCGTGGTCTCGGAAACCTCGCGAGCAAGGCGTGGGTCTGACTCTTCGAGCTGCCGCTCGATCTCGTTCAGGATGTTCTGTTCATTCTCAGACAGCGGCATTGCAATCCTCTACCCCGGATGTGGCAGCCATATGGCTTCAGTCAGTTTCGCGCATCTGGCGGCTCCAGACAACGCGAGCGGATACCTATTTTGCATCTGTTGCTCCAAAAATGTCGGATCACTGCCTTTTTGGGGCATCTGGACCCCATTGTTTTTGGCCGATCTGCATCCGACCGAGGCCGGATTCACCCACCAATGTCGCTGGGCCGATCGAGGTTGGTCCGAACTTGGAGCGAATCTCATCAATGGCAGCATCGGCCGCCGCACCCGAACGTTGATCCATCAGTGATCGAGCATCCTGATCGGAGTCTGTCGACGCACGGAGCGATGCGCCCGGCGAGGCCAGAACATCATCGAAGGTGAGCTGGTCTGCAACGACATCGGTGAGGCCCGATGCCGCGACCCCGATGAGCCGCACTCCTCGGCCGATGTCGACCTTGTCGAGCAACTGGGAGGACTCAGTGAGGATCACCGAACTGATGTCAGTCGGTCGCTCGAGTGTGTGCGATCGCGACATCGTCACGAAATCCGGCTCTCGGACCTTGATCGAAATCGTCCGACCCCGCAATCCCGCAGCTCGAAGGCGGGCCGCCACCGAACCGCTCAGACGAACGAGCTCCCGTTGCAGCATGTCGCGGTCGAATTGGTCGGTGGAGAACGTCTCCTCATGACTGATCGATTTCGTTGCCCGGTGCGATTCGACCGGCCGGTCGTCAAGCGCATTCGACACTGCGTGCAGGTGACGGCCATTGGCTTCCCCCACTGCACCGATCAGCAGATCGAGCGAGAGATCAGCCAACTCCCCCACCGTCTCGATCCCGAATCGTTGCAAACGCTCTGCTGTCTTGGGCCCGACACCCCACATCGCACGAATCGGCAAAGGGCGGACAAACGCTCGCTCCGCACCGGCGGCCACGATGTGGACACCTGCACCAGCTTCAATGCGCTGACCAACGATGCGTGGCTTGGCGTGCTCGGTTGCCAGCTTGGCGACCAGCTTGTTCGACGCTCCACCGACCGACACGTGCAGGCGCTGCCGATCCCAGACCCGGCGACGAATCTCTCGAGCGATCTGTTCCGGCTCGCCGAGCAGCCGAATCGCACCGGTCACGTCGAGGAAGGCCTCATCGAGAGACAGCGGTTCGACCAACGGCGTGATGTCTCGAAACACCGCCATGATGTCGGCGCTGACTTCTGCGTAGAGCGAATGGTTACCGGGCAGGAAGATGGCGTGCGGGCACAACTGCCTGGCTCGCGTGGAGGGCATTGCCGAACGCACGCCATAGATGCGGGCGTCGTAGTTCGCGGCCGCCACGACACCCCGTTCGCCAGTACCGCCAACCACCACCGGCTTCCCAAGCAGCGACGGGTCGTCTCTCACCTCGATCGACACGTAGAACGCGTTCATGTCGGCGTGGAGTATCGATCGCTGCTCGACCACTCTGGAACCCTCAGGTACGACGAACGGCACGGTCAGCACCGTGTCCGGTGATCGTGTAGGAGAACACCCGGCCATCATCGACACCATCATCCACGTGTGCCAGTAGCGGTTCGCTCACGAAGACTGGCGCTGATGCGAGAAGCGCTCGAGCCGCATTGGGCTCGTAGTAGTCCGCGGACAGCACAATGCCATCGGGATCGTCGATCGTGATCTCACCGCTGACGGTGACCGCTCCGTGCGCTTCGACTCGAAGAAAGAACCCAGCATCTGGAGCCGTCACTTCGACGCAGTAGAGCGGGCCAGCCCAAGAAGCAACAACAAGCCCGGTCTCTTCGTTGACTTCACGAGTCAGCGCTTCGACAAACGTCTCACCCTCATCGACCACACCGCCAGGAGTGCTCCAGTCGATCGACTTGTCGCGTCGCTCATTTTCGACGAGCAGGAGGTGCCCGGCTGCATCGTGGACCACGCCGCCAGCCACGCTCCAGTGCCGCAGACCAGCGGTGTCCTCGTTCATCCCAGCCATCGAAGCTCCCCGACCATCGTGTCAGCGTAGAGGAAGTGGCGCTGAGCGCTCGGCTCGGGTCTGGGTCGGCCTTGGCCCGGGGATACGATCTCGACGTGTCCGACCGCCGCCATGACGCCGCCAACCCCGACGCCGCCAACCCCGACGCCGCCAACCCCGACGCCGCCAACCCCCATGATCGGGGTTCCTCCCTCGAGCCTTCTGCCCCGAACGAACTCATCACCGACGGCATGCCGTTCGAATCCTTGACAGCGCCCCAACCGCTGAACTCGGCCCCACCGGCACAAGCTCGCTGGCTTGGCTTTGCTGGCATCGTGATCGGAGGCGTTCTCGGCGGCATGATTGGCTGGGGTACCGGCGATGTACTCGGCCAGACCACCACCTGGGCGGCTGGCGGTGCCCTCATCGGAGCCGTCTGCGGAGCGATCGGCGTTGGCATCGTGGCCACGTTGACGCTCCGGGCCATGAACGAATGGCACGCAGTGCAGCATCCGGAAGAGCGTCACGGAATCATCGGCGAAACCAGCAAGAGCGAGCCCGCCTCCCCGACTGGCTCATCAACTGATCGCCCGACGAAGGAGAGCTCATGACGAACCCAGTCGAACTCCTCGAGATTGCTCGGCCGCTGGCGATCGAAGCGGGCGAGCTCATCGAAGCCATGCGAGATCAGGTCGACCTCGTCGGCGACACCAAGTCGTCGAATGTCGACGTTGTCACTGCTGCGGATCGCGCCGCCGAGACGCTCATCGTCGAGCGCCTGTCGGTTCTGCGCCCTGACGACGCCGTGCTTGGCGAAGAGGGAGCCGGGGCTGAAGGCACCACGGGCGTTCGCTGGATCATCGACCCCATCGATGGCACGACCAACTACGTGTACAGCGTGCCGTCCTACGGCGTCTCCATCGCCGCTGAAATCAACGGAGAGCTCGCCGTCGGAGTCGTGTACGAACCGGTGTTCGAGCGCTGCTACTCGGCCAGCGTCGGCGGCGGCGCCTTCAAGAACGGCGAACCGATCACCGCCAACACCGACCCATCAGTGGAGACTGCGCTCGTCGCTACTGGCTTCGGCTACATCGCCGAGCGCCGACGCCGCCAAGCGGAGGTGCTCGTCGACCTGCTCCCCTGCGTGCGCGACATCCGCCGATTCGGTTCGGCTGCCCTCGACCTCTGCTACCTCGCCGAGGGTCTGGTCGATGCCTACTACGAGCGCGGACTGCATCCTTGGGACTTGTCCGCCGGAGCGGTGATTGCAGCGGAGGCTGGCGCCACCGTTGGCGACCTCCGAGGAAACGCCGCTGGCGAACACTTCACCCTGGCCGCCAACCCGGCGCTGTTCGAGTCGCTTCGGGCGATTCTGGCAGACCTCGACGCCGACAATTGCCCCTGAGGCTTCATGACTCCAGATGTTGTCAGGCAGTCTCGGCGGCCCCATCTACGGTGTCACTTCGAGTCAATTTCGGGCCATGACTGACAATGGGGCTCTGAATCGGGCAACATGCCTGCTGTGGGAACTCGTATTCTGACCGTTGAGGACGATGATCGCATCCGTCAAGCTGTGAAACTCGCCCTGCAGGATGAGGGCTGGGACGTTGACGAAGCTGCGACCGGCGAAGTAGCGCTCGAGCGCTTTCACGGTCAAGCGGCCGATGTCGTCTTGATCGACATCATGCTTCCTGGCATGGACGGCTTCGAGGTCTGTCGGTCGATCCGGCGACAGAGCGACGTACCCATCATCATGGTCACGGCCCGCAACGACACCCACGACGTGGTCGCTGGTCTCGAAGCAGGTGCCGACGACTACTTGACCAAGCCGTTCGCTCCCAAGGAGCTGTCGGCACGCATCCGGGCGCTCCTCCGCCGAGCTCGCAACAGCGACGGCGGAGCCATGGAGCGCGTCAGCGTCGGCGAACTCGAGATCAGCCCGGAAGAGGGCACCGTCACCAAGTCCGGCGAACAGCTTCATCTGACCAAGACCGAGTTCAAGCTGCTCGTCGAGCTCGCATCACAACCAGGAAAGGTCTTCAGCCGCGAAGTGCTGCTGGAGCGTGTGTGGGGCTACGACTACTTCGGCGATGGGCGACTTGTCGATGTGCACGTTCGCCGGTTGCGCACGAAGGTCGAGGCTGATGCCGCCAGCCCACGCTACGTGGTCACCGCACGAGGCCTCGGATACAAGCTGCAACCGTGACCGGTTGGTTGCGGCTCGGGCTCCGGGCCCGCATCACCGTCATCTACGCGCTCGGAGCGTTGTTGATCTCGTCGACCGTGGCGTTTGTTGGTTTCGCTCTTGTCCAACGCGAGCTCCTCACCGATGCCGAAGAAGCGGCACAGACGCAACTGTTCAACAACGCTCGCGACATTCGAACCGCACTCCAGAATCAGACCGCAGAAGCCATCGAGGCTGCCCTGGCAAATCAAGGGGAGGCGGATCCTGAAGACGAAGCCGAAGCTCCAGGCCTGAACTTCGAAGACGTGCTCACCACCCGCTTCAATCGCAACAACGCTCGCGAGCTTCTGATCATCCAGGATCAAGCTCGATCGAGCTTCGGTCTGCAGGAACGAGATCTACCTTCCAACCTGCTGGCCATCGTCAACGACGGAGGGGTGGCGCAACGACGCACCGTTCCCGCCGGACAACCACCTCGGCTGACCGTTGGCGTCTACATCGCCCAACTCGACGCCAGCTACTTCGAGGTGTCGAGTCTGCAACCGTTGCAAGACACACTCTCGAGCCTTCGCAACACCTTGATCGCTGTGGCCCTCGGCGCTGGGCTGGCTGGTGCGGCGCTTGGTTACTACTCGACGAGGAGTGCCCTCCAGCCCGTCGTTCGGGTCGCTCGAGCGGCTCAAGCCATTTCCTCCGGCGACTTCGGAACGAGGCTTGACCCGTCTGGTGACCCTGACCTCGTTCCCCTGACCACCTCGTTCAACGACATGGTCAGTGCGCTCGAGTCTCGAATCGAACGCGACGAACGTTTCGCCTCCGATGTCAGCCACGAACTGCGATCACCGCTGATGACGCTCTCGGCCTCGATCGGCATTCTGGAAAATCGCCGAGACGAACTGTCACCCGAAGCTCTCCAAGCAGTGGATCTGCTCGGCAAGGATCTTCGACGGTTCACTGGCCTGGTCGAAGATCTGTTGGAGATCTCACGACTCGACGGGGGCGCCGTCGTCGCCGATACCGATCCAATCAACCTGGTTGAGTTCTTGACGTTCGTGATCAGACAGTCTCGCAGCCCGGAACTCTCGGTGATCGCGAAGAAGCAAGATCAGGAAACGGTGATCGTCGCCGACAAGCGTCGCCTTGCCCAAGTGATGCAGAACCTCATCGACAACGCAGCAAAGTACGGCGGAGGCGCCACCGCCATTGGCTTCTCGACTGCTGGCGACATGGTCCGCATTTTCATCGAAGACGAGGGCCCGGGTGTACCCACCGCAGACCGGGAACGCATCTTCGACCGATTCACGCGTGCCGGTGCCGACGCCGGGCGCCGAGACGTCGCCAAAGGGGTAGGGCTCGGGCTTTCACTGGTCGCCGAGCACGTCAGACTTCACGGCGGCCGGGTGTGGGTTCGCGATCGACCCGACGGAAAACCGGGCGCTCACTTCGTTGTCGAGCTGCCCGTCGGTGACCTGTCGATCTTGGATGAGGAGCCTTGGGAATGATCAGAAACATCCTGGTGTCGATAGTGCTCCTCGGTTTCCTCGCAGCGTGCGGCCTGCAAGAAGAAGAGCAGGCTCGAGTGATCGAAGACGTTCCGTTCGAATTGCTCGGCACGACCACGTCGACCACGTCGACCACCGTGCCTGAGAGCACGTTCTTCCCGGTCTTGTTCTACTGGCACACCGCCAGCGACAACCGTCTCCAGGTGGTCAGTCGGGCCAAGGAAGAGGCATCGACGGCAGCCGACACCTTGCGAGAACTGGTGAACGGACCCACGCAGGAGGAACTCGAAGAGAACCCCAACCTCCAGCCTCGCCTCGACCCATCAATGGAGCCCCGACTCTTCCAGATCGAGGGCTCGACGTACCAAATCCAGATCCAGCGGCCGATCGATGAAGCCTTGACCACCGAGCAAGCAGCAGAGTTCGTGTGCACGGCCACGCAGTTCGCAGAAATCGAGGCCGTCACCATCGTGAACTCCGACGGGGCGCAGTTCACGCTGTCAGGGACGGGCGCTGTCGCCATCGCTGGCCCAGCACGCAAGGCGGATTTCAACGATTGCGTACAGGAAGACTTGCAGGTCGACGTCGACCCTGACGCGGAAACGACGACGACGACGACGACCGAATGATCGTGTTGCTCGGCCGCTCAGCGAGTGACGCTTGCTCCGGGCCCGGGCCTGGCTCGAATGATCCAGGTGTCGACGTCGAGTTCGGTTCCCGGCTCGACGAGCGCAACAAGAGCTCCGCCGAAACCTCCGCCGACCATTCGAGCGCCATAGACGCCGGGCATGGCGGACACCCGAGCCTGGATCTCATCAACGATCGGCGTGCTCACTTCGTAGTCCTCCGACAGGCTGCGATGCCCTTCAGCCAACAACGTGCCGCAAGCGGCGAGGTCGCCATCTTCGAGCGCCGAGACGAACGCTCGCACTCGTTGGTTCTCGGTGACGACGTGACGGCCACGACGACGAAGCGTCGCATCGTCGAGCGCTTCCACATCGCTCAGCGAAGCCGTGCGCAGCGGTCCGATCATGGCCTCGATGGCCTCGCACGCGGCCCGTCGCTCGTTGTACTCAGAGTCAGCCAGCAACCGGGGCTGACCCGAATGAAAGACCATCACCTCGACCTCATCCGGCAGGCGCACCGGTGTGATGTCGAGCGTGTGACACTCGATCATGGATGCGTTCCCCTCGATCGCAGTGATCGAGATGAGCTGATCCATGATGCCGGACTGCACGCCAGATGCTTCTGCTTCGGCCTGTTGGGCCAGCTGAGCAAGCTTCTTGCGCTGCTCGAGCGTGTCTTCCTCGAGTGCTCCGAACGCCAACAGGGCCGCAACCGTCAGTGCCGAACTCGATGAGAGGCCCGTACCACCGGCTGGCAGCGTGCTGGTGATCGTGCCGGCGAAGCCCGTCGTCAGGTCAAGCCGACGCGCCGCGGCCGCAACGTATCGGCCCCATGAAGGGTTCCCTGGAAGATCGCTGGAGAGGGGCAAACCGGTCAGCAACGAGGTCTCGAGTTGCTCGGAGTGGAGATCGAGGCGATCGCCAGTGGCCTCACCCGTGATCGTGATGCCCATGTCGAGCGCCATCGGGAGGACCAGACCTCCGGTGTAGTCGGTGTGCTCGCCGATCAAGTTCACCCGGCCAGGAGCAAACGCTCGGATGGTCATGCGAAGAACTGCTTGGCGACAGCCCAGAGCTCGGGATTGACGTATTTGAGCTCCCGCACCGCATCGGCGAGCTGCACACGCACGACACGATTCGACTGCAGCGCCACCATCTGACCCCAAGCCTCATCGTGTACCGCGTCAATCGCAGCGACGCCGAACCACGTGCTGAGCACGCGGTCATAGGCCGTCGGACTGCCACCCCGTTGGACGTGGCCAAGCACCGTGAGTCGGGTCTCGAACCCGGTGCGAGCCTCGATCTCGGTCGCGACCTTGTGTCCGATTCCACCCAAGCGAATGTGCCCATATTCATCGAACTCGTCGGGCTTGATGTCAAAGGTGCCCTCGGCCGGCTTCGCCCCCTCCGCCACCACAACGATCGAGGCGTAACGGCCCTTTTCGTGACGACGGGTGATGCTTTCGCAGACCTCGTGGATGTCGAATGGCTCTTCGGGAATCAACGTGAGCGTGGCACCACCGGCGATGCCAGCCCAGGTGGCGATGTGGCCGACATGGCGACCCATGACCTCGACGACCATCACGCGGTTGTGGCTTTCCGCAGTGGTGTGCAGGCGGTCGATCGCTTCTGTAGCGATGTGGACAGCGGTGTCGAAACCGAACGTACGCTCCGTCAGGCCGATGTCATTGTCGATGGTCTTGGGCACACCGACGATCGGGATGCCTTCCTTGCTCAACTCTCGCGAGCAGGACAGCGTGCCTTCACCGCCAATGGCGATGATCGCGTCGAGCTCATTGGCAGCGACCGTGGCCTTCACTCGCTCGACGCCGTCTTCGAACATGTACGGCTGCACCCGGCTCGTTCCGAGGATGGTGCCTCCACGAGGAAGCGTGCCCCGCAGCGCCGTGATGTCCAGCTCCTGGAACTCGTTCTCGATGACGCCACGCCAGCCATCTTGGAAACCGAGGAGTTCGTCACCGAACTCCCGCTGACCCTTCCGGACGATGCCGCGAATCACGGCATTCAAACCCGGGCAATCTCCACCACCGGTCAGGATTCCTACACGCATGGCCGACAGCTTAGGAGCTAGCCACCGGAGCGAAGCACAAGGTCACATCCGCTTGCAAATCCTGAGAAATGCCACGAGATGAAGCGGTCGGACCGTCTTCCCCTATGGTGCGACGCGAATCTCCACGCCCACCTGAGGAGTCACTGATGGCACTGGTCCTTTCGCTCGACGCCGGCACCACCGGAGTCCGAGCACTCGCCGTTGATCAACAAAGCAACATCGTTGGTTTCGCTTACCAGGAATTCACCCAGTTTTTCCCCGAACCTGGCTGGGTCGAACACGACGCCGCCGAGATCTGGACCGCTATTCAAGCGGTCATCGCTGAGCTGGTCCCCACGCTCGACGAACCGATCTTGACGATCGGCATCACCGACCAACGAGAAACCGTGGTGGCTTGGGACCGCCGCACGGGCGAACCGCTCCACAAGGCGATCGTCTGGCAAGATCGGCGAACTGCCGCACGATGTGACGCGCTCACCGAAGCAGGCCACCTTCCGATGGTTCGCCACAAAACTGGGCTTGGGCTCGATCCCTACTTCTCTGGCACCAAATTCTCGTGGCTGCTCGAAGAAGGCGGGGTGCCAAATGATGAACACCTCGCGCTCGGCACCATTGACTCGTGGTTGATCTGGAAGCTGACCGACGGGGCCGCACACGTCACCGAACCATCCAACGCCTGCCGAACGCTGCTCTTCGACATTCGCGAGCTCGAGTGGTCCGCTGAACTCTGCGACGTGCTCGGTGTACCGATGACTGCCTTGCCCGAGGTCCGCCCGAGCAGCGGACGCTTCGGCGTCACTGCCGACACCACCGCGGTAGGGCCCGGTGTCCCCATCAGCGGTGTGGCCGGAGATCAACAAGCAGCCTTGTTTGGTCAGGCCTGCTTCTCCCCCGGCATGACCAAGAACACCTACGGCACCGGCAGTTTTCTTCTGATGAACGTGGGCGACGAGTGCCCCGAACCTGTCGAAGGCCTCCTCACCACCATCGGGTGGACACTGGGCAAAGACCAGCCCGCCACCTATGCGTATGAGGGGTCGATCTTCGTCACTGGTGCCGCAATTCAGTGGCTCCGTGATGGCCTCGGAATCATTTCCGAGGCGGCCGAGATCGGTCCACTCGCCGAGAGCGTCGAAGACACGGGCGACGTCTATCTGGTGCCGGCGTTCGCCGGTCTCGGCAGCCCGTGGTGGGATCCGTACGCCCGAGGCACGATCGTCGGGATCACGCGAGGAACAGGCCGAGCTGAAATCGCGAGGGCCACTGTCGAGTCGATGGCGTATCAAGTCCGTGGCGTCGTCGACGCAATGGCGGCCGGGTCAGGACTCGAACTGGCCGAACTGCGGGTCGATGGCGGCGCATCGGTCATGCCACTGCTGCTCCAACTGCAAGCCGACCAGTTGGGCGTTCCGGTCACCCGACCGACCATGCAAGAAACGACCGCTCTCGGAGCGGCCTACCTGGCGGGTCTGGCCGAGGGAGTCTGGACGTCCCTGGACGACATCACCGACGCGTGGAAGGTCGACGTGACGGTCGAGCCAACGTCTGACCGCACGGTTGCCGAGCGCAACTACGCCCGTTGGGGCCAGGCCGTCGAGCGATCGATGGGTTGGGTCCAACCCGAGTAAACGGTCGATCGACAGAAGTCATCACTTGACCGGGCGGTCAAGTTGTGGCCTACCCTCGGTGCCGTGGCCACTGAAAACGCACCCAAAACCGTGGTCACGAGCGATGCCCCCGAGGCTGCTCGGAAGCTGACCTCGCGAGGACGGGATCGGCGTTTCGCCCTCATCAACACGGCGACGCAGTTGTTTGCCAAGCAGGGCTACCACCCGACATCGGTCCAAGACATCGTCGAGGCGCTGGGCGTCGGCAAGGGTGTCTTCTACTGGTACTTCCCGTCGAAGGACGAGCTGCTCAAAGAGATTCTGCGAGCCTCGTTGTTCGACCTCCGAACCACCCAAGAAAAGGCCATTGGCGACTCCGACAACCCGCTCGAACGCCTCGAGCGGGGGATCAGAGCCTCGGTGGGTTGGTACGCAAACAACCAAGACCTGCTGCGGGTGACGCTGTTCTGCTTCACCGAGCAACAGTTCGCTCGGTCACTGTTGAAGGGGCGGCGAATCTCGATTGCCGACACTGCTCAACACGTCAGCGACGCAGCCGAGCAGGGCCTCATCGCGCCATGCGATGCCACGTTGGTCGCCACCGGAATCATCGGTGTGATCGATGAGCTCGGCCGATCGATTGCGTTCGGGGGGCAAAAGCACTCTGCCGAGCTGGAACAGTTCGCCGTTGACATGTGTCTTCACGGCACCGTCGGCAAGCTCTGAGAGGCATCCTGATGATCGTCTTCGTCGACTACGAACACGCCGATGGCCGATCGACGGTGTGGGGCGAGAAAGTGCAGGCGGCTCGCACCTGGATCACGTACCGTCTCGAGGACATCTCGGGCCGCCCCTGCCATCTCGTGCGCTACGACCACATCGACCAAGCGCTCCTGGACCGATTGGGTGCCGAGGCGATCTTCATCAGTGGCAACGGCACCGATCCCAGCCGCTACGAGCCGGCAGCTCTCGAGCCGCTCCACTCGCTCATCCGAGACGCTTCCGTTCCGACGTTCGGTTTCTGCGGAGGGTTCCAGTGCATTGCACAGGCCCTCGACGTCCCACTCGACCCGATCTCGGTCGACGAGACCACCCCGTCACACCTCCTCCGGCCGTTCGGCGTCGATGCCGACGGCAACGAGAAACAAGGCGAGGCTGGCTATCACCCGGTCGCTCTCGAGACCGAGCACGAATTGCTCGATGGCTTGGGCGACGCTCCGGTGTTTCGGCACGCCCACTACCTTCAGGTGCCTTTTCTGCCCGAGGGCTTTCAAACGCTTGCGTCGACCGTGGTCACACCGATCCAGATGGCAGTCAATGACGAGCGGCGCATCGTGGGCACTCAATTTCACCCGGAGTACTACACAGATGAACACCCTGAAGGCCGTGTGATGATCGAGAACTTCCTGCGGTGGTCTGGGCTCTCGACCTGAACCTGCACCTCAGCCATTGGTCATCGAGTTGCGGCGAGCCCGGCCAAGGCAGCACCGACAGCCCCGGAGGTCTCACCCAGCGTTGCTCGTAGCACCGGGACGTTTGGTCGGTGCTCTGCGCCGAGAACGAACAGGTGCATCTGGCTCTGGACCCCTGCGAGGAAGTGCTCGCTGGCCTGAGCGAGTCCGCCACCGAGAACCACCACGCTCGGGTCGAGCAACGTGACCAGGTTGCCGAGCCCCTGTGCCACCCAGCTCGAGAACCGTTCGAAGATCTCGATGGCATCGCGATCCCCCGCAGCTGCTGCGGCCGACACATGCTCGCCGCGCACCTTCGCTCGGTCCCCGCCGGCTCTGGCCAAGATGTCGAGGCCACGACCTTCCGCTGCCAGATCGGTCCAGAGATTCAGCAAACCCGCACCCGATGCGTACGCCTCCCAACACCCGTACTGACCGCAAGCACACAGGTGCCCGTTGCGTTGGACGAGCATGTGTCCGGGCTCGCCAGCGAAGCCGTTGGCACCGCGCATGACCTGCCCGCCAACGGCGAGTGCACCGCCGATCCCGGTTCCCTGTGTCACGAGCAAGACATCGTCGTGCCCCAGCGCAGCGCCGCGATCGAGCTCGGCCCGAAGCGCCATCGCCGCGTCATTGTCGATGGCCACGGGCACCTCGAACGCTGACTCGAAGTGATGACGAACTGCGAAGTCGACGACCCCGGGCACGTTCGGCCCGTAGCGCAGCACACCGGCTTGATCGACCAGACCAGCAAGACCAAGTCCGATCGACACCAGGGGAGATTGATTCTTGGCCAGATCATCGATGAGGTCATGGAACGCAGCAACGACTGCGTCGCCGGTCGATCGTGGATTCGGAACCTTGCGCTCGCCGAGAACGTCACCGCTCTCCGCGTCGAGAAGCACGCCAAGAATCTTCGTGCCGCCCAGGTCGAGCCCGACGGCACAACCACCGAGCTGAGACATTTGATCGGTCTTCGGGGACGGGCTCGGCATCGCAGCCGAGACTACCGTCGCCAAGTCAGTGACTCAGAACGTCAATGGATAAATGCGTTCGCCTCACGCTTGTGCGTAGGAGACCTGTGACCCGAGCGCTCGACGAAGGCCGACGCCGCCGGCCCAGGAAGCCGCCTCTACACGGTCGCAGAGCACGATCAGCTGGAGATCTTGTGCGAGCACCTCCAACTGGTCGAACATCTCTTCGAGACCCTGCGGGCTGAGGTCGGCAAAGTCGCCGTGGAGAATGAGCGGCACCGAGCCGCCAGCCTCTGACCGCACTCGGTCAGCAAGCGGACGGAGCAACGCGAGCGCCCGATCGGCGGAGGTACCCACATCGCCGATCGAGGAGCGAAGCCGCTCGTCAGTGGTTGCAAGTTCAGCTGCAGCCTGCTCAGCGTCTGCTTCGAGCCCTTCGACTCGTGCCATCGCTCGGTCGTGCAGTTCGAGATCCTGCTCGGCGAGCGTCAACTGACCAAAGAGCTGCGCACGAGTCGGCCCCGTGTGCTCCTTCGGGCGGTCGACTTCATCGGCCCAGGCTTCCGCCCAGTCCACCAGTGCTTCTGGTTGGATGGTCTCGGGAACGTCTGCTTCGACTCGGCGCAACTCGTGATAGAGACTCCGGAGACCTTCGGCAAACTCCGGATTGTCGGTCTCGATGACCTGACGGCGCAACGCGGCGCCGAGATCAGACGGAAGCATTGGACCCAGGTGCACCCGTGCGGTTGCTTTTACTGACTCGAGGACCTCGTTGAGGCTGGCTTGTACCGGACCGAACTGCATCTCGAAGCGAGCCTCACCAAGTCGGGCTTCGACTCGTTCCAGATTCGTTCGGGTGGCTTCGAGGTTCGCGAGTGATTCGGCCGACGGGGTCGGAGCCAATCGATACATCACGTAGTCCAGGTAGGACGTTTGTCCGACTTTGGCCATGAGGCTCTGGAGTTCCCGGTGATCCTCATCGGTGACGCGCCGCGCCTTCTTGCCCATGTCGGGATTCGCCAGGTCCTCGACCCGAGAATCCTCTTCTCGACTGAGGACGACGGGGACCGCTCGAGACATGGCCTCTTCGACGTCGCGTTGAGCCTGCTCACGTTGCACGAGGCAGGACTGCACCCGCTGGTTCAGTGCATCGAGCTCCGGTTGTGCCTGCTGCCGAGCGGCTTCGTAGCGCTCCCACTCGGTCAGCATCTCTCGAATGTCTGCAGGCATTTCCCGGACCGTGACGGGAAGGCTGCGAACGTGGCTGATCATCGACCGAACCAATGCGGTACGGTCGACCTCACCCTCAGGGACCTCGAATGCCGTCAATGCGTTCTGCAAGACACGGACTCGGTGGGCTGCGCCCGGGTCGATGTTGGCTCGAGCTTCTTCGAGCTTCACTCGGGCGATCGTTGCGAAGCGCTTCGCCCGGTCACGGTCAGCCACCAAGACAACGGGGTCGCCGTCATCTTCTTGTCCGCCAACAGTCACGTAGATGTCTTCGAGGGTCAGCGGGCCGATCGGTGCTGCTCCCGCACGCAATTCGATCAGTTCTCCGTTTGACTCCACCAAGCCGCCGTGGCCGGTCGTTGCACCACGAACCAGCCCACGAATAGCGTCGATCAAGTCGGCAGTCTCGGTTGTGTCGAGGCCTTGCACGATGGAGATGAACGGGTGGAGATCGACAGTGCCGTCACCGGTGCTGAGGTCGAGTCGAAGGATTCGCATGCTTGGGTTACGGCCCAAACTCAGCGGGACTCAAGACAAATCTGAAGAGATTTCTCGTCGCTCACCTGACGCCATGTCCTCGACCCGTCTGCGGAACTTGTCGAGAGCAGCTTCGACGATCTTCGCCTCGGCCCGCCGTCGCACAAAACCGGGGAGTGGAAGCACCAGTCCGATCGACAGCTCGTAGCTGACCAGTGTGGCCATTGGGTCATCTGGCGATGGGGTGAAGGTGTACGCACCGTCGACGATGGAGGTGAGATCACCGGAGACTTGGCTCCAGGCCAGCTGCTGTGGTGCACCCGAGTAGTCGTAGGCAAGCACGTACTGGGTGCTACGCCCGATGGCCTCGGCAACAAAACGAGCCGTTGCGACACGGCCCTCGGCATCTCGCTCGAGAATCTCGACGCCTGAGATGGCGTGAGCCCAATCCGGGTAGGTAGCGATGTCGACCGCTACGGCATAACACTCGTCGGGTCCAGCGTTCACCAACGTGCTGACCTTGGCCGACTCGGTGGCTTGGCTCGGATACGTAGTCACGCGGAAAGGTTACTTGGTTGGCTTCCGTTGGCGAAATGCGCCGTGTGCCGAACCCAGAAACGCGATCACACCCAGCCCGAACATCGGGACCAAGACACCAAAAGCCATGGTCGTGTACGGATCGGCGATCGCACCGGCAAACCCGATGACCGTCTGAGCGGTCAGAAACCCGAATGCCCAACGTCGCTCCGGCTTGTCGACCGATCCAGCGAGGAAGAACGCACCCGCAACCGTGATGTCTTCCATGCGGCTGCGTCCCGCCGCAATGGTGAATGCCCAGGCGAACAGTGCCGCTCCTGCGATGAAGACGGCACAACAGGCGAGCGCCACAACGTTTCGCACCCCGTCGGGTCCGAAGAAGGCGATGGTCACCGCCACCAGCTGGCTGATGGTGACGACCATGCTCATCGTCCGCAAACGCGTCATCGGCAGCTTGAACGACGCCGGATGCCTGACCGTTGCTGTGCTGCC
>CAYGQE010000005.1:50696-174934 GCA_964351995.1 uncultured Acidimicrobiaceae bacterium
AACGCGTCATCGGCAGCTTGAACGACGCCGGATGCCTGACCGTTGCTGTGCTGCCGGGCTTCGCTGTACTGCCAGGCTTCGCTGTGCTGCCAGGCTTCGCTGTGCTGCCAGGCTTCGCTGTGCTGCCAGGCTTCTTGCGGTTCTCGTTCTTTTCTGTCATCGCAGTCAAGGGGTCCATTCGTTGATGGCGTGCTGAAGCTGATCAGCCAGCACGTCGTAGTCAAATGTCTCGCAAGCCCTCGATCGTGCTGCCTCGCCAAGCTCTCGGCGTAAACCAGCGTCATCAACCAACCCGATCAACGCCCGAGCGACCGTTGAGGTCGACATGGCGTCATCGATCACGATGCCGGTGACGCCGTGCACCACTGCCTCGGCGGCTCCGCCACTGCGACCTGCGATCTGTGGGAGGCCGGCAGCAGCCGCTTCAAGAAACACGATGCCGAAACCCTCCTGCTCGAGCCCGCCCCACCGGTCGTGACAGAGCATCGCCATCATGTCGGCTGCCCCGTACAGCCGCGGAACATCGAGGTCACCCAAACGACCCAGGAGGTCAACCCGGGCGCCAGAGTCCGCAGCCTGCTTCTGAAGATCATCGAATGATCGCCCGGATCCGCCGATCAACAACCGCAGAGCCGGACGCTCCTGACTGGCCTGAGCAACGGCATCGATCAAGAGATCCATGCCCTTACGGGGGACGAGGCGGTTCACCGAGGCAACAACCACATCGTCGTCGCCAATGCCGAAGGCCGCACGAGCGCCCGCGCGTTCAGCAACATCCAGTGGTCCAAAACGAGTCGTGTCGACGCCGGGTGGAATCACCACCGAGGGAAGCGGTCGGCCAGCACACCGTTCGGCTTCGGCGAGTGCGTAGTGTCCGGCAGAGATCACGAGGCTGGCGCCGCAGAGCACTCGACGCAGCACCGACTTCGACATGGGGAGCCGACCAGGAATGGTCACCTCCGCACCGTGCAACACCACTCCGTAGGGGCGGCCGAGCCACAGACCCACCATGCCGAGCGGCACGGCCGGGTCGAGCAGAATCAATTCGGCACCGACCTCGTCGGCCAGAGCACAGACCCGCTTGGCGAGCCACGGGTACGGAAGCAGGACCCGCTCTGGCGAGCGTTCGATCCGGAATGCTTGCTTGGCATCGAACACTGCAGCCCCAGCGTGAGGTGTGCAGTACACGGTGGTGTCCTCAGCGGGAAGCCGACGCCACAGCTCCCACAAGTACGACTGGATCCCGCCGACCTTCGGCGGAAAGTCGTTGGTGACCAAGAGGTGATGACGCACGTCGCAATGATGCCCGTTCCGCAGTTGGAACGTGACGTCAACCGACTGGGAGACCCAGTTGTTCCGCGGCCCACTCAGCGTGCGATTCGAGAAGTTCGTCACCGCAGCTCCGGTATCGCTGAATGGTGGCGCGAACTACCTCGTCGTCCGCCGACGCCGAGTTGCCCAAGATCACCAACGCCGTCCGACGCACCACGTTCGGATCGCGTTTTGCGATGTACCACCGACCGACTCGAGCCATCAGATCCTCGTCCGAGGCGGCAAGGATCCACAGCACATTTATCGATGGATCAGCATCGGCCTCGATCTCCTGATGCCTGGGCACCGCCAGATTCGGGGGGCAAACGTCTTGGCAGTCGTCGCAGCCATAGATACGGTCGCCGACCGCCGCTCGGAACTCGACAGGGATCTCGCCCGGTCCCTGGACGAGCCATGCCAAACAGCGGCGAGCGTCGATCACACCCGGTGACACGATCGCACCCGTCGGGCAATCGTCGATGCAACGCTGGCACGGCCCGCATCCGTCTGCCAGTGGTGGACCAGTCGATTCGAGCGGTGCATCGGTGATGATCGACCCGAGGACGAACCAACTACCGAGATCGGGCAGCAGGAGGTTGGCGTTCTTGCCATACCAACCCAGGCCGGCGCGGTAGGCGACGTTGCGGTCGACGAGGTGGTTGTCGTCGAGATGGATCTGCGCCTCATGGCCAGCCGAGCGAAGCGTCTCAGCCACCGACTCGAGGGCCTTTTGCAGATCGCCGTAGTGGTCTCGCCACGCATACATCGCCACGCGACCGATGATCCCGCCTTCGCCAGCATCTGCGAGGGAGTGATCGAGCCCAGCCCGGGCATACGGCCACGCAGCGACCACGATCGAGGCAGCGGACGGCATGGCTAGGGTGGGATCGGTCGATCGCTCAGGATTGCGGTAGGTGAACTGCATCGTCGCCGCCAGACCCCGTGCTTTGCGGATCCGCAGCACGCTTCTTGCCGGTTCAAGCGGATCAGCCGTGGTGACGCCCATCGAAGGAATACCGGCCGCTGTCGCCACTGCCTGCAGGCGCGCCCACAGTTCACCAGAGGGAGAGTCGGCTGCCGTGGCATCGGCGGGCGGGATCGGCATGTTCCCAGCCTGCCGACTTTGCAGGCACACGCCTCACTCGCTCACCCGACTTCGTGGCGTAGCCCCGGAACCATGCCAGCACTGTGCAGGCGCTTCAGCGCGGCGAACTCCATGACATCGATCACCACCGCTTCGTCGGGTTCCCGATTCGCGATGAAGGTGACCATGCAGTCGTCACAGGTGTCGGTGTGTTGGCGGACACAAGTTCCGCAATCGATCGAAATGCTCATGTCGACCACTATGAACGCGGGGTGTGACACAGCTGGCTTGTTCGGCTGTCGCCTCACGCTGACCCGCAGCCGACTCGGTTCTATCCGGCGAACCTCCTCCGTCGGTATCGCGTGGCACTCAACTGCTGTGTTCGGCGGTACCGCTAGCCTCGCTTCTCGTGAAGGCCTTGGAGTTCGACCGCAAAGAAGCTCGTTATGTCGCTGCGGCGGTCACGTCGCGACTGCGGCCGGGAAGTGGCGCCAAGACTGGGCCGCTTGCTCTCGTCGACAGGAAGCAGAAGGATCTGCCATCAGCAGAGTGGGAACGCATCACGACGCGGCTCGCAGGCATCTGCGGTTCAGATCTCGCCACCGTCGACGGCCGATCGGCCCGCTACTTCGAACCGTGGGTCTCATTTCCGTTCGTGCCCGGCCACGAGGTCGTCGGCCAGCGTGCCGATGGCTCTCGCGTCGCCCTCGAGCCCGTCCTTGGCCACGAGGCGCGTGGTTTCGAGCCACCGTTCGAGGGTGCAGCGCCGGGTGATGGCAACGACTATCGCCATCTCGTCGCAGGCGACATCGAAGCGGGCATTCAGACTGGCTACTGCGCGTCGACCGGCGGCGGTTGGTCCACCGAGTTCATTGCTCACCCATCGCAGCTTCACACCATCCCCGACAACCTGACCGACGAAGCTGCTGTGCTTGTCGAGCCCGCAGCGGTCGGTGTCCACGCTGCGCTTCGCACCCCGATCGCTCCGGGTGCCACCGTCGTCGTCCTCGGTGCCGGGACCATGGGGCTCACAACGGTCGCCGCCCTCCGCCACTTCACCGAGGCTGGCGAGATCATCATCGGGGCCAAGTATCCAGAACAAAAGGCTATGGCCACGGCTTTTGGAGCCACCACGGTGGTCGATCCAGACCAAGTTCCGCGGGCGGTCCGCCGACTCTCTGGCTCGTTCCAGATCGGCGACGACCTCAGCGGCGGTGCCGACGTCGTCATCGATGCCGTTGGTAGCGCAGTCTCACTCGACCAGGCCATCGGCATCTGTCGCCCTCGCGGCACCGTCGTGCTCGTGGGCATGCCCGGCAAGGTGGCGATCGATTTCACAGCGCTCTGGCACCGCGAAACCACGCTCGTCGGCGCCTACACCTACGGCACCGAGACACTCGCCGACGGCAGCACCCGCCGCTCGTTCGACATGGCGATCGAGGTCGCTGGCGCTGTCGATCTCGGTCAACTGGTCAGTGCCACCTACCCCCTGGCCCGCTACGAAGATGCGCTCGAGCATGCGGCGAATGCTGGTCGCCGCGGCGCTGTCAAGATCTGCTTCGATCTCCGCTGACGCTGGCCCAAAGGCCAACGTGGCGCCATCTCGACCAACAGCTGACCGGAACCATCCCACATTGGTGGGAGCGGCTGGTCAAGCTGACCGCATCGTGGTGATGGCGTGGACCAGCATCGTGTCGCCATTGAAGAACTTGGTCGAGACCAGGCTGGTCTTGCCTCGTTGATTCTCGAGCTCGCCTCGGATCGTGAAGGTCGGGCCGAGCACGGGTTCGAAATAGTCGCATCGCATGTTGATGGTGCTCAGGAAGCGTCGTTCTTCTTTGCGCCCCGCGTCGTCACTATGGATTGTGTAGAGCGAGACGAGATCGACATACGTTGGTGTGAAACCGCCGAACAGTTGCCCTTTGGGGTTCTTGAGGTGCTCGGGCAAGTGAGCTTTCACCACCATCACGCCGTTGCCCCGTTCGAGTACCGGCCACTTCCACGCTTCGAGGAGATCACCGGCGTTGTGGCCCTTGTTGATCAGCCGGCCAGGCTCGGGCTGGGCCCACGGTTGGTCCTGCCATGTCTGTGGTGCGTCGCTCACCGGCGACACCGTAGAGGATCCGTTCTACGACAAAGAACTGGCGCTCACCTGCGTGGACTGTCGGCGGGTATCCCGGCCACAACTTCAACCATGGATCAACCTGCGCTAGGTTCTGGGCCCATGGAACCGTCCTCTGACACCCTGGAAGTCCCGACCGAAGCATCGGCGGAAGCCGCAGAGCCTCTGGTCGAAGAAGAACTGCTCGTCGAGGAGATCTCGATCGACGGCATGTGCGGCGTCTATTGAGCCAGCCAGCGATCGAGCACGACATGCTGGATCAACCACTTGCATTGCACCCGCGGGTTGCGCTGCGCCCTGAGCCGTTTGGTGCGCTCGCCTATCACTACGACACGCGACGCTTGAATTTCCTGCGATCGCACGACCTCGTCGCGTTGGTGAAGGCCCTCGGCGACCACCCAAACGCGAGGGCCGCCTTCGACGCCACCGACCTCGGTGACACACGCTGGCCGTCCTACGCCAGGGCCCTCGAGGCCCTCATGGCCTCTGATTTCATCGAACCCCGGCCGACCGCTTCGGCCTCCACCTCTCAGGAGCCCTCATGACTGCGCTCACCGAAGAACTCAAGCTGGGCCTCGACGCCCCCATCTGCCTCACGTGGGAGCTCACCTACGCCTGCAATTTGGCGTGCGTCCATTGCCTGAGCTCCTCCGGTCGACGAGACCCCGACGAACTCTCGACCCAAGAGGCCAAGGCCGTCATCGACGAGATGATGGAGTTGCAGGTGTTTTACGTGAACATCGGCGGCGGCGAGCCCATGATCCGGCCCGATTTCTTTGAACTCGTCGAGTACGCCACCACCAACGGTGTTGGTGTCAAGTTCTCCACCAACGGTTCCCGCATCAGCCCCGAACGGGCCGAGCAACTTACGGCCATGGACTACCTCGACATCCAAATCTCGATCGACGGCGCCGATGCGGCTACCAACGATCGTGTTCGAGGCGAGGGGTCGTTCCAAACCGCCCTCGATGCCATGGACAACCTCCGCAAGGCCGATTTCGGCCCGTTCAAGATCAGCGTCGTCGTCACTCGCGAGAACATCGGCCAACTCGATGCGTTCCAGGCCCTCGCCGACCACTACGGCGCCGAACTCCGCCTCACACGTCTCCGTCCTTCCGGACGCGGCGTCGATTCGTGGCACGAGCTCCATCCGCTGCCGGAGCAGCAAGTCGACCTCTACCACTGGCTCCTCGACCACCCGATGACGCTCACCGGCGACTCGTTCTTCCATCTCAATGCCCTCGGCGACGAGAACTTGCCCGGCCTCAATCTCTGTGGCGCCGGTCGTGTGGTGTGCCTGATCGATCCAGTCGGCGATGTCTACGCCTGCCCGTTCGTTCTCCACGACGAGTTCAAGGCTGGCAACGTTCGAGACGAGGGCGGCTTTGCGCACGTGTGGAAAGAATCCGAGCTCTTCACCGAGCTCCGTGAGCCACAGTCCGCTGGAGCGTGCTCGAGCTGCGGGCAGTTCGATGCGTGCCAGGGCGGCTGTATGGCTGCGAAATTCTTCACCGGCATGCCGCTCGACGGCCCGGACCCCGAGTGCGTGAGTGGACACGGTGAAGCAGCGCTCAACAACGTCGGTGTCGAAGCCCGTCCCCAATCCACCAGCAATCATTCCAAGCCCGTGGTGGTGAAGCTCGGCCGCACCCGCGTCTGAGCCACCCTCCGCCCACACCCCCATCCCTTTTGTCACGTATCGCTCTTTCCAGGTGCGAATCGTGACTGGACGGAACGAAAGCAGCATGTCATGAGCATTCTCGGTACCCGAGTGCAGCGAAACGAAGATCCCGACCTCCTCACGGTGGGAGGTAAATACGTGGATGATCTCGCACCGAGCGATGCGCTGCATGCCACCTTCGTCAGAGCCAGCATGGCCCACGCCGAGATCCGCTCGATCGACACCGAAGATGCCAAGGCGGCGGACGGTGTCGTCGCTGTGCTGACAGCAGCAGACCTCGGTCTCGAGCCATTGCCAGCGGCGATGCCCATGCTCAATCAGGACATGCATCGCACGTGGCTGGCCTCTGATCGCGTTCGATTCGTTGGTGAACCAATCGTCGTCGTGCTGTCGGAAACTCGCAACGCTGGCATCGACGCCGCAGAACTCGTGTTTGTCGACTACGAACCTCTTGTGGCCGTGGTCAGTACCGCCGACGCTGCGACCGACACCAACCTTCTCTTCCCGGATGCTGGCACCAACGTGTGCTTCGGTTTCCCCTCCGAAGCTGGCGATGACTTCTTCGACGACTGCGAAGTGACCGTCGACTTGTCCTTCCGCAATCAGCGTCTTGCCCCCTGCCCGCTCGAGCCTCGCAGCACCGTGGCCATGTGGGAAACCGGCGATGACGGCGTCGCCAAGCTCACCCAGTGGGCGACCACCCAAGGCGCGCACGGCACCCGCGACGCCCTCGCTGCTGCGACGGCAACCGAGCCAGACAACGTTCGCGTGATCTGCCCCGACGTCGGAGGTGGCTTCGGCGCCAAGAACGGCGGCTACCCCGAAGACATCGTGTGTGCGCTCGTCGCTCGCAAGCTCGACCGTCCGGTCCGCTGGGCCGAGACCCGATCCGAGAGCATGCTCGGCCTCGTTCATGGTCGCGGTTGCGACTTCACCGCGACCATCGGAGGAAGTCGTGATGGCAACGTCACTGCCTACAAGGTCCACACCCTGCAAGACGGCGGCGCCTACCCCGCCGTTGGTGCCGTGCTCCCCTTCATCACCAAGATCATGGCCACCGGGGTCTACGACATTCCAAAGGTCGATTTCGCTGCCACGTCGGTGGTCACCAACACCGTGCCCATGGGCGCCTACCGCGGCGCTGGTCGCCCCGAGGCTGCCGCCGCCATCGAGCGGATGATCGATGTCTTCGCCGCCGAGATCGAGATGGACCCCGTCGAGGTTCGCCGGATCAACTTCATCAAGCCCGAGGCGTTCCCCTTCGACTCCCCCACTGGCGCGGCCATGGACACCGGCGAGTACGCGAAGGCCGTCGATGCTGTGATGAACCTCGTCGACTATCCAGCCCTGCGGACTGAGCAAGAGGCTCGGCGCAACAACCCCGATGCCAAGCTGCTCGGACTCGGCTGGGCTGCCTACGTCGAGATCGCCAACCCCATGGCCAACGGCGAGTTCGGCAGCATCGAGATCCGCCCCGACGGCACGGCGCTCGTCCTCACCGGGTCATCGGCCCATGGCCAGGGCCACCACACAGCCTTCGCTCAGCTGGCATCAGAAATCACTGGCATTGCGTTCGACAGGATCGAAGTCCGCCACGGCGACACTGCCGAGGTGGTGCGCGGCGGCGGCACCGGCGGTTCGAAGTCGTTGCAGGTGGGCGGCAGCGCCGTATGGGAGGCAAGCGAGGCCGTGGTCGAGAAGGCCAAAGACATCGCTGCTGAACTGCTCGAGGCCAACCCGGCCGACATCGTGCTCGATGCCAGCAATGGCAGCTTCTCCGTCGCTGGCACCCCTGCGCTGTCGAAGAGCTGGGCAGAGATCGGATCGAAGGCGGCAGAAGCTGCCGGAATCAACCTGATCGCCGAGGTCGACTTCCAGCCGCCGGGAGCCACGTTCCCGTTCGGTGCCCATCTCTCGGTTGTTGAAGTCGACCGTGACACCGGTGACGTCACTTGCCTTCGCCACATTGCATGTGATGACGCCGGGACGATGGTCAACCCCATGCTGGTCGAGGGGCAGGTGCATGGCGGAGTTGCTTCGGGAATCGCTCAGGCACTCGTTGAAGAGTTCGTCTACGACGCGCAGGGCAACCCGATCACGTCGAACTTCATGGACTACGCCTTGGTGTCCGCTGCCGAGCTGCCATTCTTCGAGCGCATCCCCCAGGAAACGCCCACCCCTCGGAATCCCCTCGGAGCGAAGGGCATTGGCGAGTCGGGCACGATCGGGGCCACGCCAGCAGTGCAGAATGCTGTGGTCGATGCGTTGAGCCATCTCGGCGTTCGCCACGTCGACATCCCCACCACTGCCGAGCGGGTGTGGCGAGCGATGCAGATCAGCTGAGACCACCACGTTCCAATACGGCTCGTCGAACGAGCAAACAGCGGAGCCGGAGCCTCGGCATGACGTTTAGTGTTCCGGAGTCAGTGTTCCGGAGTCAGCGTTCGCAAGAGCTGGTCGATCGTTGCAGCCACCGGTCCGACGTTCTTTGCTGCGGTGATGCCGTTGTCGCCAAAGTGGTCGCCATCGAAAGTTTTGACAGCGAAGTCGGTGCTGCAGGCGTTCCACCGATCGAAGGTGGCATCCGGATCAGTGTTGGCCGCAGCGACGAAGAGCACCCGCGTTCCGAGGTCCGGGACCTCGTAGGCGAGCAGACCATCGAGCGTTGCCGAGAACATCCGCTGGGCGATCACCGCTGGCAACTCTGCCCCTGTCTTGGCCGCTTGTGTTCGGGAGCGTTGCGCCCGCCGCCAGCGACTGAACCTACGTTCACCTCGGCCGTACAACTCGGCGACAACCGATGACGCACCACCTGCCTCGTACCTTCGACGCAGATCCTCGACAAAGCCAACACGAGCCTGGTCTCGGCGCCAGTCTGGGTGCACGGTGTCCTGCATGATGATGCCGGAAAACGGACGGCCCGCTACCTCTGCTCGGTGCTGGAGTTCCCACGCAAGCAGCCCTCCGCTGGAGCCTCCGAGAAGCACCGCTCCTCGATCATCGACTGAGCTGACCCGTTGCGCCAGTGCCTCGTCGAGCAGTGGCCCAACAATGGAGGCCAAGTCGGTGATGCTCGCAATGGGTTCGGCCTTCCCGTCGTAGCCGGGCAGACGAACCCCCAGGATCGGTGTGCTGGGATCGAGCGCACGAATCAGCGGTTCGTAGCCGAGGAGATGTCCGCTCCCCGGTGCCAACAGCACCAGAACGGGCTGCGTGTCAACACCTGGCCGTATCCACTCGACCAGCGTCGACTCGTCAGCACCGGCTCGACGCACGAGTGAACTCTCGACTTCGTCGACCGCTGCTTCGCCAACCGCTGCCTCGCCAACCGTTGCAGACGCGGTCTGGGCCGGGGCGAACTGAGAGGCAACTGCTCGAGCTGTGGGGTCGACGAGGAGTGCGGTAACCGAGAAGGCTCGGCCAAAATGGTCTTCGAGATCCATCGCAAGCGTGAGCGCGGCGAGGGAATCTCCACCGACATCGAAGAAGCCCTCGTCGATGTCGACCTCGAAACGCAGGTTTCGACGGAACAACTCGAGCACCTGGCGCTCGGTCGTGGTGAGCATCTCGACATCGGTGGTCGGCGTGGCCTCAAGATCATCGACCAACTCGGTTGCGGCCAGAGCGATGCGATCGACTTTGCCGTGCGGGGTCTTCGGCAGCCGTTCGTGAACGACGTAGCGTTGGGGACGGACCGCCTTCGGCAAGGAGGCGTCAGCCGCCTCTTTGAGCTGCACGACTGTTGCCTCTTCGCACTCGACATGAGCAACCAGAATCAGCCGCTCGGATGCACCGACGGCGGCCGCGACGAGGGCGGCGTCCGCGACCCCGTCGACCGCAACCAGCACCGCTTCGACCTCACCTGGCTCCAGACGGACGCCACCAAGATTCAGCTGATCGTCGACTCGACCGCGGAACAAGAGCGTGCGCTCACCTCGTCGATCCATGCCGAGCACGACGGCATCGCCGGTTCGATAGCCCGGGCCCCAGGGGGTTTGGTCAACAAAGGCTGTGGTGGCAGGAGCGGTGGCGTCTGGAAGGTAACCAGCGACCACGCCAGCACCACCGATCATCAACTCACCGACAGCCCCGAGCGGTACGGGATGTCCGCTGGCATCGACCACGGCGCTCCAGGCCCCAGGGATAGGCCGACCGATCGGCACTGGGTCGTCACCCACGGCACAGCGGTGCGCTGTTGCCCACACCGTCCCTTCCGTGGGGCCGTATTCATTCCACAGCTCTGAGGCTGGCCGCAGCTGGTGGTGTTGGGCAACGAGATCGACCGAACAGGCCTCGCCGGCCACGGTGACGACCCGCGGCCAATGTGCCGAAGCGGCACCCCGAGTCAGCAAGGCTCGGTACAAGCTCGGCACCATCAGCACGTGGCTGATGGTGTTTCGGTCGATCAACTCGAGCAGCGCATCAGGGTCGTGAGCCTCCGCTTCGGTCGGGATCACGATCTCCCCACCAGCCAGCAACGACCAGAACAGGCCCACGATCGATGAATCGAAGCCGATGCTCGACAGCAGCAAGAAACTCTGAGGGCGACCTTGGTAGACGCCGTCTCTCGCTCGAGTGCTGGTGGCCAATTGGCCGTGCGTCACCTCGACACCCTTCGGCCGTCCGGTCGAGCCAGAGGTGAAGATCACGTACGCCGGGTCGCTCGATTGCGCCACGTGATCGATGAAGGTGGCATCGTCGGCTCGGTCACCCGGCACGGTCGTACAGGGCAACCAAGCGAACTCCGCACCAGGCTCGACCACCGCGAGGAGCGGAGTTGCCGCGCCAAGGATGCGCTCGCGGCGCTCGGCCGGGTAGGTGGGGTCCAGTGGGACGTACACCGCGCCGACGCGCAGCACGGCCACCATGGCCACCACCAGGTCGACTGACCGGCCCAGACTGACCGCCACACGATCGCCCGGACCGGCACCGTTGAGACGAAGCTGCTCGGCCAAGACAGCCGAGCGGCGGCCCAGGGCGTCCCACGTCAGCGTCGACGAACCTGACCGGGCGGCGATTGCGTCGCTGCCAGCATGCGACATGATGCTGGCCATCAAGGGGGCATCGTCGGCTGCAGGACCACCGTCGAGCATGGCACGTCGTTCAGACGGCAAGACCAGGCGATCCAGCGGCGTGGCCGGCGGGCCGGTTGTACCGGAGAGCGCTTCAGAGATCAGCGCGTCGACGTCGTCGAGCAAGAGAAGCGCTCTGGCTTCGTCGAGCACGGCGCCGGCGAACTCGATGCCGAGATCGACTCGCTCGCCTCGAATCTGAACGAACACCGTCGCCGGAGCAATCGCTTCACCGGAAGCAATAACCTCGTGCTCGGCGTGGTGCCCATCGAGCAACGCATCAGCCAGGTCTTCAACGGCGAGCAAAATCTCGGGGATTGGCAGCTGTCGATGGTCCCGCCGTGCCTTCGCCACCATCTCAGCGAAGGGATGAGAACGATGCGGAAGCGCCGCCCCCAGGAGGCCATTGACTCGGCTCGCCAGTTCGGCGACCGAAGCTTCTGCGTGGTCCACCTCGATCACGAGCGGCAACGTGTTGAGGAAGTACCCAACCATTGGCTCGGCCATCGAGTGTTCCCTCACCGATGCGGTGAGCCCGATGGCGTAGCGACCAGGGCGATCATCGGGCAAGGGGTGATGGTGCCGATCGAGCAGCTTGGCCAACGCAGCAACCGCCGTAGCAGTGGGTGTGCGTCCTGGACCTTGGCGGAGGGCGGATGCTGAGAACGACGCCGGCTGTTCGACGTAGCCGCCCCGGCTGGATTCGGCTGCTCCCGGAAGCCCGAGCGAGGTTTCGACCGGCTGCTGCCAAAGGTCGCTCCAGAAGCCAGCACCTTGATCCCGCCCGTGCTGCCACGCCGCATGATCGGCATAGGAGATCGACAGAGGCGTCAGCGTTTCGCCGGAGTAGGCAGCATCGAGGTCAGCCCAGAAGCGGTCGAGCGATCCAGCGTCGCCGCTGATGTGATGGGTGACCACGACAACGGCTGACCGGGCGACATCTCCATCGAGCCGGTGGAGCGCCACTCGCACCAACGGTCCCGTTTCGAGGTCGAACGGAGCTCGATACAGCGCATCGGCGGCAACCCGGCTGATCTCGTCGCTGAGGAGCGCATCATCGCCCAGACCCAGCGTCGAGAAATGCAGCGCTTCGCGGACACCCAGTGACCTGCGGGTGGTTCCGAAGGTGGTGTGAAGCGGAGCATGACGGGCCACCACCTGCCCAGCGGCACGTAGCAGGCGCTCGGCATCGACCAAGGTGTTGACCACGTAGCGGCGCCCGATGTTGTAGCGAGGACTCTCGGGAACCAATTGGTGCTCGAACACCATTGCCCGCTCGCCGGGCGAGAGTTCGGGTGGACCGCCGAGAGCGATGGGCCCGGTCGGACGACCGGCGGTACGGTCGATGTCGGCAACCGCCGCCACGAAGTCGCCGAAGGTGGACGCAGCGAAGATGAGGCCTTCGCTGATGTCCGCCTCGATCGAGTCGCCGAGGTTGGCCGTCATCTCCAGTGCTGCAAGGGAATCGCCGCCGAGGACGAAAAAGTCATCGTCAGCGGCCATCGCCTGCACTTCGTTGGACAGTCCGAGCGCTCGCCGCCAGGCGTTGCTGACCAAGATCGCCGCCCGTTCGTCGAGCGGATGCACTTCGCCCTCTGATGGTGCCCGCAGTCGTTCAGGAGCAGGAAGAGCCTCGATGTCAAGTTTCCCATTGTTGTTGAACGGCAACTCGTCGACGAACGCCACAGCGGCCGGGATCTGCTGCGAGGTCAAGCGGTTCAGCAAGAACGCACGAAGCGCTGGCAGCTGGACCTCTTCGACACCGGGGGTGCGCTCGACCCACGCACCCAACACCGGGCGAGTCTCGGCGTTCGGCTGCCAGAGTCGAACCACGGCTCGACTGATGCCCGGGTGGCTTTCGAGTGCCGCGCCGACTTCGGCTGGTTCGAGCCGAACACCGTTCAGCTTGATCTGGTCGTCGACTCGTCCGAGGTAGACCGCTCCCTCGGAGCCAGCATGGCGAACCACATCACCAGAGGCGTACCAGCGCCGGCCATCGACCTCGTGGAACGGCGCTGTGTTCCGAGGTTGTCCGAGGTAGCCGGGACTCAGCCCATCGGAACTGATCAGGAGTTCTCCAGCCACCCCACGCGGCACCTCGTGACCTCCGGGATCCACGATCCGAAGGGTGACCCCCGGCGCCGGGCGACCGATCGGTACCGCACTGGTGACTGACGTCCGCACGTCGAATCGGTGGATCATGCAGCCCACGACCGCCTCGGTCGGTCCGTACTCGTTGAAGATCTCGATGCCAGGGTGACCAGCGGCGAGATCCTTCGCCAGACGAGCCGGGAACGCCTCGCCCCCGACGACCATGGTCGAGATCCGATGCGTGGGTGGCAGCATCCGCGAAAGCAACTCGAGATGCGACGGTGTGGCCTTGATCCACGTCAAATCAGAACGGGAGGACACCTCTCGCAGGCCCGGCACGCCGTCTTGACCGACGATGACGAGGGTGCCGCCAGCGATCAAGGGAACGAAGAGGCTGGTGACAGTGAGGTCGAAGCCGAGTGAGGTGAAGAGTGGGACGACCGGCCGCCGCTGCTTCGGGCCGAGATAGCTCTGGCATGCAAAGGCCAGATAGTCAGCGAGGCCACCATGGGAAATCGGGACGCCCTTGGGCTCACCGGTCGAGCCTGAGGTGAACAGCACGTATGCCTCATCATCCGGCCCGATCGACGCCCGATTGCCCATGGTTGCATCGTGATCGATGCCATCCAGGTCGGTCAGCACACCCGAAACACCCGCTTGGTCGCTGAGGCTCTGACGCCGGCCCTTGGGGTGGGTGGGGTCGATCGGGACGTAGCTCGCTCCTGCTCTCAGCACACCGAGGATCGCGATGACTGCGTCCGCCGAGCGGGCGATTTCGATGCCGACCCGATGTCCCGGTCCAATTCCAGCGGCCACCAGACTTCCAGCGACGGCCCCAGCCTTGGACCACAACTGTTGACCGGTGAGAGAGGTGTGACCGTCGATCAGTGCCGGCCTCGAACCATTCGACAGTGCCACCGACAGTCGGTCGATGACCGAGCCCGTCAACCGAGCAGCGCGCGGGTCGAGCAAGAATCGGGTGGGCGAGAGCGGGGGCCCACTCCCCCACGATGATGTCTCGGAATCGGTCGGGGCACCGAGTGGGTCGGCGAAGATCGACTGTTCGGGATCCGCAAGCATCGATTCGAGAATTGAACGGAAATGCCCGGTTGCCTCGAGTTGGTGGAGTGCATCGGCGCCGGCGGCATTGATGTCGAGTTCGAGGGACGGCGTCTCCGAGCCGTAGGTGGTCAGCTGGACACCGAGCAGGTGATAAGGATCAGCCGCCTTGGGGTGAATCCAATCGGTCGAGGTGGCTTCCGGTCCGAACGAGCCGAGCGAGCCGCGGGGAATGACGTTGACGATCCCAGACACGTCTGATGCCGAGGCGCCGACGTCAGGGAACGCATTGCCGACAACGCGCAACAGTTGCTTGCTCACGTGGCGATGAAGATCGGCGAAGGACGCCCCGGGGTCGACCGTGATGTCAACGGGGTAGACCTCCATCAATGGTCCGACGACGTTGTGTCGATCACGGCCCGATCGGTTGTGGACTGGCAACCCGATAGCGAAGCAGTCCGCCCCCGACACTCGGTGAAGGTGCACGGAAAGCGCGGTCATCAACAACGCAGTCCAGGCCAAGTCCCGGCTGATCATGCGGTAGGGGCCGTCGAGGGCTGCCTCGATGCCCTCCAGCACCAGACCGTCCACTCGATGTCGAGAGACATCGGTGGTTCTGGACTCGATTGGCTGGTAGAGCGACTCGATCAGTGGAGCCGGTGATCGGTCGTTCCAGAAAACGACCGCTCGCTGCCGACGCTTGTTGGTCTCGAGCGGCGTCGGGTCGAGGTCGGCCAGGCCGATCGGCTCGTCGTGGTAAGCCCGCGCCGTTGCCTGGAAGACCAGCGCCGAACTCGTGGCGTCGGTTGCCACATGGTGAATACAGAGGTACCACGATAGCGTGCTGTCGCCGTGACGGATCACGACGCTGTCATAGACCGCTGCGCTGACGTCGATCGGCTCGAGGACACGCTCATCAGCCCACGATCGGACCGCCGATCTTGGAAGATCGATGATCTGGCTCTCGGCCGGCACATCGTCGACAACGAACGCCGCATCCGCATCGCTGATCGTGAGACGAAGGGTCTGACTCGATCGGACGACCGCCGCGAATGCCGCGACGAGCCGCTGTGCATCGACGTCGCCATCGATGTGGGTCAACAGCGCCATGTTCTGGAGCGGGGCGTCAGGGTGTCGACGTTGCGAAGACCACAGCGCCCTCTGGGACGCCGACAACAACACATCAACACCACCCGGTCCGGGGTGGTTTCCACGACCGCCCCGCTGAGGCGCCGCCGGCAGCTGCGATGAGTCAGGCAAGGCGGGAAGCAAATCTGATCATGCGACCAGCGGACTGGAAGTTCTCGAGCGTCACGTCGACCGGATCGATCGAGACGTTGAGTTCGTCTTCGATCCAGGCCACCACTTGGATGACGCCAAGTGAGTCAACGAGGCCGGTGAGCAACAGATCAGTCTCCTCGTCGATGATGACTGACGGATCGAGCGACAGCTCCTCATTCAACAATTCGAGGATGCCTTCGGAAAGACCCGTTGAGGGGTTGTCCGTCGCAGCAGAGTCAGGCATCAAGCGGTCCGTTCGTTGGGAGCTCACCAGTTGGCGAGTCGGTGTCTTTCAATGTGGCGTTGTCGAGTGCTGTCCGTACGTGGCTGCGGTCGATCTTGCCGGACGAGGTGAGTGGGAATGTGGTCCACACCTCGAACTCGAGCGGAACAGCCACAGGTACAAGCTTGCTTGCGCACCAGCGACGAAGCGACCGCTGGTCGAGCTCGGTGGAGCCAGCGGCCAGCGTCACAGCGGCAACCAGGTGTTCGATCGACGCACCGGTGCGGTCAGGAGCGACCACGGCATCGGCGATCTGTGGGTTGGCGGCGAGAACGGCCTCGACCGCTTCCAGCTCCAGACGTGTGCCTCGCACCTTCACCTGGTGGTCGATACGGCCAACGAGTGTGAGCACGCCGATGCCATCTCTGGTCACGAGATCGCCCGTCCGATACCAGCGATCATCACCGCTGCCGATCAATCGCTCGGCAGTGAGATCTGGGCGGCCGAGGTAGCCAGACATCGTCGAAGCAGCCTTGACCCAGAGCTCGCCGACCACCCCCGCCCCTACATCAGTGAGATCCTTCAGCCCGGAGACCGTGGCCTGGCGGTTCACGACGACCACATCGACGTCGCCCCACGGACGCCCGATCGGAACCGTGTCGATCGGCGGTGTATCGAGCTCATGGACGGTCACCACGTTGGTTTCGGCCGGCCCGTAGGCGTTGCTGAATCGAGCGCGAGGGAGCTGATCCATGAGGGCGGCAAGCGCCGGCGGAGAAAACGCCTCGCCGGCATAGATGACATGGCGGAGCGAGGTGAGGTTGCGCTGGTCGAGCGCCCCTCGTTCGCTGATCTGCCGCAGTTGGAACGGCACGGAGTACCAAATCGTGATCCGCTCGCGCTCGGCCCGCTCGGTGAAGCTGGCCGGGAAGCGGAGCTCGGCAGTCCCGATGGGCACGATCGAGGCGCCAGCGAGGGGCGCGCTGTAGAGCTCGAGGGTCGACATGTCGAAGTGGAGGGGAGGGAGGCCGGCGAGACGGTCCTCGGCGGTGATGCCGTGGACCTCGACGGCGAGCGATGCGTAGGCCATGGCACTTCGGTGCGTGTGCGTGATGCCCTTTGGCGCTCCCGTGGAGCCCGAGGTGAAGATCACATAGGCGGGATCGTCGACGGCGATGGTCGGCAGTTCGTGTTTCAGCACGCCATCGTCAGGCTCGTCGATGAAGTTGCGAAGTGACGTGGCCCGCGCATCATCGACGTCAACGGAGAACACGGCGAATCCACCCGCATCACCGCCGAAGAGATCGAGTCGTTGCATCGACGTCTCATCGACCACCACCGCAGCAGGGTGAACAGCGTCGAGCAGTGCAACGGCAGACTGCACCGGCATGAGAGGGTCGATCGGCACCACAACAGCACCGATGCGCAGCAGCCCGTGGATGACGATGAATGAGTCCGTGGTCTTGTGCATAGACAGCACGACGTGGTCTCCGGATGCGACTCCGGCGGCCACGAATGCCGCCGCCACCGCTGCAGCGGAGCGGTTGGCTTCATCAAAGGTGAAGCGGTGATCCGTTCCGATCACGGCGATTCGATCGGGGAACGCCACCGCTGCGACGGGCAGGAGGTCACCAAGTGTTGTTGCCGGTCCATCACCTCGCTTCGTCTCGTTCACCATGCACCTGTCTGTGGGACCGTCTTCTTCTATGCAACGTACGTCCAGGGGTCCCCCACTGGATGCAGCGGTCTATTTCAACACCGTTTGCCCCACCGAAGGCGAGCAATACCACCCGATCTCGAGGGATTCCCCGGGGGATCCCTTTGAGAACTGCGTGTTTTGGGTCACGCTGTCACTCGAAGAAAGGCTCGGTGGATGGATTCCCCGCTGCTCGAACGCCCGACAACTGAAGAAGGTTCGACAGCCGACGCAGCGCTCAACGCGCTCCTCGAGGACCATCACCCGCTGGCGACCGCAGCGTCGGAATGGGCCGCTGCCAATGCTGGCCACTTCGAACGAGGTATCGATCGAGAAAACTGGCAGCTGTTTGCATCGGCTGGATTCCAGGCAATCACGACGCCGGTCTCTGACGGCGGCCTCGGCCGAACGACGGTCGACGCCATGCTTGCCTTCGAGGGCCTGGGTCACGGCTGTATCGACAACGGCTTGGTGTTCGCTCTGTCGAGCCAAGTGTTCGCGACTCAGAACGCGCTTCGCTCCGGCGCGTCGCCAGAGCAGTTGGCGACGTACTTGCCAGGTCTTCTCTCGGGCGAATCGTTCGGCGCCTTTGCGATCACCGAACCAGACGCTGGCTCGGACTCGAGCGCCATCCGCACAGCAGCCAAGCGCATCGACGAACACGCAGAGGATCCTCATCATCCGGATGCGGTCTATGAGGTCACGGGCGAGAAGTGCTGGATCACGCTTGGGCCGATCGCTGACGTGATCGTCCTGTTCGCCACGACTGATCCGAGTCTCGGAAAGTGGGGCATCACGGCATTTGTCGTGGAAGGAACACGAGCGGGTATCGAGCGCGGCGCCTCTGTGAGGAAAGTCGGTCTCGACAACTCACCGTTTGGTTCGATCCAGTTCGACCGCTGCCTCCTGACCGCTGCCGATCGGCTTGGCCCCGAGGGGGCTGGCGGCAGCATCTTCACCAAGGCCGTCGAGGGCGAGCGAGCGTTCCTGTTCGCTGGCCAACTCGGGGCGACCCAGCGCGTGATCGAGCAATCGATTCAACAGGCTCGATCGGGGGTCGTCGTCGGCGCAGACTTCGGAGCGAACCAGGGTGTCAGCCATCGCATCGCCGACATGAAGCTGCATCACGAAATGGCCAGGCTGCTCGTCTACAAGGCCGCGGCGCTGCACGATCGCGGGAAGTCAGTCGGGATGGCGGCGGCGCTCGCCAAACTCCAGACATCCGAGATGGCCGTCGCCTCAGCGCTCGAATCGATCTCCATGCATGGTCCCGCCGGCTATCTCGATGGTCCAATCGGATCAGAAGCCCACGACGCCCTTGGCGGACTTGCCTATTCCGGAACGTCGGACATCCAGCGCATGATCGTTGGACGACTCTTGCGGGTCGACGCTCCGCTTCGCTCACGTCGTACGACATGAGCGGTACAGGCAAGGTTGCCCCCTACTTCCTGCGTCCAGACCGCACGTCGACGACGAACCCTCTTTCGAACACTGCCAGACCCTTGTCACCCGGAGCCACCACATGAAGCCCTCAGCGTCCAAGCCCTCGCCCACCAAGAGGCGGGACATCGCCCGACGCACCGCTCGCATACTGACTGCGGCGCTGTCCGCCGTCGTTGTGCTTCTCACCACCATGGTTGCACCAGGGGGGGCGCACGCCGGAGATCAGTCCTACCTCTACCTCGATGTGAGTGATCTCGAGTTGGCCGGGCGCATCGAGTTCCCGCTCTCGGACATCGAGACGGTCTTCGGCATCGACTTCATCAACGAAGCCAGCGATGCGGAGACTCTTGCCCTGGTCGACGAACGCCTTGCTGAGCTACAGGCCTACGCCAACGAACATGTCACCATCAACATGGTGGACGGCACCGAGTTGACGGTGACATTCGAAGGCCGAAGCCTGCTGTCGACCGACAAGTTCGACCAGGACAACAACTACCTCTGGCTGCCGTTCGAGCTCACCGGTTTCGAAGCACCAGCTCCTCGAGAGTTCGTCATCACGTTCGATCCCTTCTTCGACGAGATCGATGGTCGCGACGGCCTCATCGTGATCGAGAACGATGTCGAGGGTGGCATCTACAACAACGAAGCCGACTTCCTCGTGGCCTTCGACTCCGATTCTCGGACCCAAGACGTCGATCTCGGCGATGCATCGGCGCTGAAGAACCTCACTGCCAGCATCGAACTGGGTGTCGATCACATCAAGACCGGCCCGGACCACGTCTTGTTCGTGCTCGTTCTGCTGATTCCCTCGGTGCTCGTCTTCAAGAAGGGTTGGCACCCCACCAGCGGGTTTCTCTCATCGTTGTGGCGAGTTGTCAAGATCGCCACGATGTTCACCATCGCTCACTCGATCACGTTCTCTCTCGCTGGCCTCGGCATCCTTCCGCTGCCGCCGTCCAAGTTCGTCGAAGCCATCATCGCCATCTCGATCGCTTTGGCCGCTATCCACAGCGTCCGTCCGGTCTTTCCGAACAAGGAGTGGCTCATCGCCTTCGCCTTCGGCTTGTTCCACGGCATGGGCTTCGCCACGCTGGTCGAAGGTCTCGACGTCAGTCGCTCGACCCAGCTGGTGTCCCTCCTCGGTCGCAACATCGGTATCGAGATCGGCCAGGTCGCCGTCATCGTTGCCTGCTTCCCTGCGCTCTACTTCCTCCGCCGCACTCGGTACTACTTGTCGTTCTTGAAGGTGAGCGCTGCGGTCATGTCGTTCATCGCCATTGGTTGGATGATCGAGCGACTGGCGGAGATCGAGTTGGGCATCAACGACATCGTGGACCCCTTCGTCGTCTTACCTCGTGCGCTGATCGTCCTGGCGGTCCTCACCGCTGCGGCCTACGGCATCTTCAAGCGTGAAGAAGCCGCTGACCGTCTGATTCCAACCCTCGACGAGCTCGAAGGTCCGCCGCCGGCCGAGGAGCGCATCCCTACGATGGCGGGGTGACCAACCATCTCGGCGATGCCCGTTCGCCTGAGCTCGCGCCGAACACTCCCCTTCTGATCGTTCCGTTGGGGTCGACCGAGCAGCACGGCCCACACCTTCCACTTTCGACTGACACAGTGATCGCGGAGGCATGGGCCGCTGCGTTGGCCCAGGTTCTCCGAGTATCCGAAGTGGCTGGGGTGTTGGTGGCTCCTGCACTCCCCTACGGCGCTGCTGGCGAGCACCAGAGCTTCGCTGGCACGTTGTCGATCGGGACCGACGCAACGGTCACGGTCTTGGTCGAACTGGCGAGGTCAGCGGCCCATCTTGCCGATCGCGTGCTCTTCCTCAGCGGACATGCCGGGAACGCCGACGCAGTGCGCACCGCTGTCGAGCAGCTTCGTCACGAAGGCCACACGGTCGACGCGGTGTTGCCAGTGCTTGCCGGGAGCGATGCTCACGCTGGTCGGACCGAGACCTCGTTGATGTTGCACATCGCACCTCATCTCGTCGCCGTTGAGCGGGCCGAGCCAGGCAACGGTCAACCGATCGCTGAGCTGCTGCCAGCTCTTCGGGTTGGCGGTGTTGCAGCCGTTTCACCGAATGGCGTTCTCGGCGATCCATCCGGTGCCTCAGCCGCAGAAGGTGAGGAACTACTGGCCCGCCTGGTCGACCACGCCCGACGCACACTCGACCTCTGATTCGCCACTCCTCGTTTCTGCTGTGACAGGCGTCGCTGCTACCTTCTGCTGACCGCACGACACAACGAGGAGATCAACATGAAGACGCGCGCTGCCGTGCTCTGGGCTCAGAACGAAGAATGGAAGATCGAAGAAGTCGAGTTGGGCGATCCCGCCCCCGACGAGATCATCGTCAAGACCGCTTTTGCCGGCATGTGCCACTCAGACGAACACCTCGTCACTGGCGATCTGCACGCCCCCGACGAGGTGCTTCCCTTCATCGGCGCACCCCACTTCCTTCCGATGATCGGCGGGCACGAGGGCTCCGGCGTCGTCCACGAGATCGGCTCGAATGTGACAGCGTTCGCCGTCGGCGATCACGTGTCGGTCAGCTTCATTCCGGCGTGCGGCAGCTGCCACTGGTGCGCCACCGGCCGTCAGAACCTCTGTGATCTCGGCGCATCGACCCTCGCTGGCGGCATGATCTCCGATGGTCAGTACCGTCACCACATCGGCGACACGCCCATCAACCGCATGGCCCAGCTCGGTACGTTCAGTGAGTACATGCTGGTCAACGAGGCCTCGCTGATCAAGGTCGAACCAGACCTTCCCCTCGATGCGGTCGCCATGGTCTCGTGCGGTGTTGCCACCGGTGTTGGCTCCGCTCAGAATCGTGCAGGCGTCAAGGGAGGCGACACGGTCGTCGTCGTCGGCATCGGCGGTGTGGGTGCCAATGCGCTCCAGGGGGCCAAGATGTCCGGTGCTGCGAACATCGTCGCCGTCGACACCAATCCTGACAAAAAGGAGATGGCCGAGGAGTTCGGGGCCACCCACTTCTACAGCAGCTTCGAGGATGCGGTGCTCCACGTGATGGAGATGACGCACGGGATCATGGCCGACTCCTGCATCCTGACCCCCGGCGTCACCACTGGCGACATGCTCGAGCCTGCGCTCAACATCATCTCCAAGGACGGCACCATCGTGGTCACCGGTCTTGCTCCGATGGAGCAACGCGATGTCAAGCTCGACCTCTTCGGTCTCTCCATGTACAACAAGGAGATCAAGGGCTCGATCTTCGGCTCGAGCAGTCCTCGGTCCGAGGTGCCCCGCCTCCTACGCGAATACCAGCGCGGGGCTCTGAAGCTCCACGAGCTGATCACCAACACCTACACCCTCGACAACATCAACCAGGGCTATCAGGACATGCGGGACGGCAAGAACATCCGCGGCGTCATCGCGTTCAACTGATCGACGTCGGTTGAGTACTCAAGAACACGCGCAGTACGGCTCGGCCACCCTCGACGCCCTTCGGTCGGGAGTGGTCGGTCGTTCTCGTGAAGCTGAACTGGTTGTCGCTGCGCTGATGTCTGGCCGTCACCTTCTGATGGAAGGACCCCCCGGCACTGGCAAGTCGACGATGTTGCGCGCCGTGGCCGCCACAACGGGGCACGGCTTCGAATTCATCGAGGGCAACGCCGAACTCACCCCAGCTCGGCTTGCCGGCTATTTCGATCCCGCCCTCGTGCTCGACCGCGGGTACACCGAAGAGATCTGGATCGATGGTCCGCTCACTCGGGCGCTTCGCAATGGCTCGTTGCTCTATCTCGAAGAGATCAACCGCATTCCCGAGGAGACGCTCAACCTGCTCGTCACCGTGATGTCCGAAGGCGAACTCACCATCCCTCGTCTCGGCACCATCGTCGCTGACCCATCGTTCCGCCTCGTTGCGGCAATGAATCCGTTCGACTCGGTGGGCACGGCCCGCATCTCGGGCGCGATCTACGACCGTGTATGCCGCATCGCCATGGACTACCAGTCGGCCGATGACGAGCGGGCCATCGCCGACCGTGCCGTACCCCACAGCAACCCCACGTTCGCGTCGAACGTCGTCGATCTCATCCGGGCCACCCGAGACCACACCGACGTTCGTGTGGGCTCGTCGGTCCGTGGCGTAGTCGACCTCCTCCTCCTCAGCGAACAACTCGGTCAATTGCGGGCTCTCCCGGCAGACGACCCCGAGGTCGGGCTCGATGCTGCTCTCACTGCCCTGTCCGGTCGCATCCGTCTGCACGACTCGGCCGGTCGAACACCCGAGTCGGTGATCACCGAGCTCTATCACTCGATCATGGCTCGGCCCGAGCCGACCGACGAGTCGCCGCCGGATCAGTCGGGAGACACCGACCAGGGAAAAGCCCCCCGCCCTCCGGGGGCGGCGCCGACGACGACCGGATCCTGACCGGCGAGGACGCTCAGGAGGCGCTGAAGGACGAGCGCCGACGATCGATCAGCCGACGGGACCTGGAACGCAACGAGAACTTCGCGGACATCTCCCCCCAACTGGGTGAGGTCGATGCTGCGGCGTTCGAGGAGCTTCTCGACGAAGCACCAGATGACGCACTGGAGCTCTTGGCCAAGATGACCCAGGCCACCGACCGCGACCTGGCCGCGCTGTCTCGACGCCTCGCCGGCCGGATCGTGCTCGACCTGGCCAGGACCGGCAAGGCCAAGAGCCGAGGCGTGGGGCGCCTCGTTCGCCAACCGGCCACACCGTCGTCATTCGACATCGATCTCGACACCAGCCTCGATGCGATCATCGATGCGAAAGCTGTCGGGCGCCGACCTTCGTTGGAGGACCTGCAGGCCATTCACTGGCAGCAGCCAGCAACGGCGATCTGTCTTCTGGTCGACCGTTCGGGGTCGATGAACGGCGAGCGTCTGGCCAGTGCTGCTCTCGCCGCAGCGGTGTGCGCATGGCGAGCGCCCCAACACTTCGCCGTGTTGGCCTTCGGCGATCGTGTGGTCGAACTCAAGGGACTCACCGCCACGAAGGACCCGGAAACGCTGGTGTCGGAAGTATTGGCGCTTCGCGGCCACGGCACCACTGACGTGGCCTTGGCGCTGACCGCAGCGCAGCGCCAGCTCCGACCCTCACCAGCCACCCGTCGAATCACGATTCTGTTGTCCGATGCTGAGGTCACCGTCGGAGGCGACCCGGTGCCGATCGCCAGAGGTCTCGATGAACTGATCATCCTCGCCCCCGCCGACGAGCCTGATCACGCCCGAACCCTGGTGGCTGCCGCGGGCGGGCGTCTCGCCGAGGTCGGCGGACCCCTCTCGGTCCTCGACGCACTGCGGCGAGTGATGGAGTGAGCCCGTCGCTCATTCCCGCTGCGAGTCTGCGAACCGAATCAGCGGGGCGCGTGCTGCTCGGGGGCCAGCCATTCCGAGTCCTGCGCTTGAGTGCTTCTGGCGCTGGCAAGGTGCGAGCGTGGTTCGCAGGTGAGGCCCACCCTGAGGGCCAGGTAGAGTCCGACTTGGCGGAGCGATTGATCGATGCCGGCCTGGCCCATCCAAGACCGGCACCGATGCGATCGGCCTGCCACGTGGTAATTCCTTTCCACGGTGTGGTCGATGAGCTGGAGGCCACCCTTGCGTCGCTTCGCCAAGGCCAGGCCGCCTCGATCACGGTTGTCGATGATGGAAGCGTTCCCCCGATCCCTCCGATCGACGGAGTGACCGTCCTGCGACACGAACAGCCCATCGGTCCTGGAGCGGCACGCAACACCGGTTGGCGTCATGTTGCAGCGCACACGTCCGGCACTGACCTCGTGCTCTTCATCGACGGTGGGGTCATCGCCCCTTCGACGACCTCGCGAGCCCAACCTTCGTGGCTCGACAACCTGGCTGGCCATTTCGCCGACGAGGAGGTGGCAATCGTCGCCCCTCGGGTTGCGTCAACTCCTGGCGCCACGGTGGTTGACCGCTATGAGGAGTTGTTTTCCCCATTGGATCTCGGCCCAACTGCATCGCTGGTCGGACCCGGCCGGCTCGTCACCTATGTTCCTACGGCGTGCCTGATGATTCGGATCGCCGATCTGCAGCAGTCCGGGGGGTTCGACGAGACCTTCCGCTATGGGGAAGATGTCGATCTGGCCTGGCGTCTCAGCGAGACCAAACAAGTGCGCTACGACCCCACGGTGGTCGTCGACCACGGCCCGCGCTCGAGCCTGTGGGCACTTGCCCGACAACGATTTCACTACGCCACCGCAGCGGCAGCCCTCGACACCAAGCACCCGAACGCCAGCGCTCCTTGGCGGAGTTCGCTGGTCGGGGTGGCCGGAGTGGGCCTCGTCTCCCTTGGTCATCCGATCGCCGGCGCGCTCGTCGGGCTCAGCCCAGTCACCCTGTTGGCTGAGCAGTTGCGAGAAACTGCCACGCCAACGGCGACCTCACTGAGGTTGTTGACCGCTGGCCATCGATGGGCGCTTCGCTCCTTCGCCGAGAGTGTTGGCCGATCGTGGATCGGCATCGCTGCGGTGCTTGCGCTTGCGCCCGCACTTCGGACCCCTTCGTTGGCGTGGATGACCGCTGGCTGGCTTCGGCGCGTCACCACGACGACGTCACCTCCGCTCCTCGCGATCGGCGTCATCGACGATGTTGCCTACGGCGTCGGTGCTCTGACTGGGGCGCTTCGCCACCGATCGGCTCGATCGCTGCAACCGAGCATCAGCCGGTGGGGCTGAGGTGGAACCCCTGGGTCAGCTACCGGAATTGAGGTCCAAGAAGAGGTCGAGCAGCTGGTCATTGCTCAGCGTCACTGCTTCCAACCCATCGGCCTGAGCGAGCAGTACGGGCTCGTTGGTGATGATCGCGATGGGCCACTCTTCCGGATAGCCGGCGACGATCGAGGAGAAGATCGGACTTTCCGCGACGGCAGCATCGGCGATCCGGACTCGGACAGCCCGCGACACCGGCAGCGCATCTTCATCACCGACCGGGCGAGCGAAAACAACGTCGGCGGCTGCGCCGGTTTCGGCCGTCAGCGTTCCGAGGTAGTCGACGAGGGCGCTCCGCCGGGTTGCCACATCGAGGTGAGGCCATCCAAGGCCCGCAGCTCCGTCACCGTCGATCAACAAAATGACGTCGGGAAAACTGACGACGTGCCGGGCAGACGATGCCTCGTCCAAGCCTGCAGGGATCGACAGCCGGCGACGACCAGCGGCAGCGTCTGGCAGGTCTGCTGGGGTGGCACGCTGATCGATGGCGGATGCGTCCTGCATCGTCGGGATGTCTTCTACGGCCGGGGCGTCAAACGCCGGAAGATCCTCAACCAACGGCGCATCGAACGCCGGGATGTCATCGGTCGACGGCGCGTCGAGCGTCGGTTCATCAGCAGCAGCGTGGATGAGGTCGTCGAGACCCGACGCATCCGGACTGGCGTTGCCGTTCATGGCTTCGTCGGCATCGCCGATCGTGAGGTTTCCGTCGGTGGTGCGCTCGTCTCCGCCACCAAACATGTCGCCGATCGTGCGGCCGCCGAGCGTGGTGGGGTCCATCTCGATGCCCTTACCATCGAACACGTCCTCTTCATCGGTGGCTTCGGCATCATCGTCGTCGACCAGCGCTTCGGAACCGAGCGGCGCGGCGTCCTGAACACCGAAGTCGACACCTTCGCCAAATGACGGAGCATCGAGGTCGTCGACTCCGTCGACTGCGGGGACGACGAACGCCGGGGTTTCGATCTCGGGATCGCCCAGAGCCGGGGCGTTCGCGGCTGGAGCATCGACGTCATCGGTGCTGATCTCAGGAGCGCTGTCAGTGTCAGTGCTGCCAGTGCTCGGCGTTGAAGCGACCGGGTCCGGGACCACGCTGGTGTCAGTTGCCGGAGTTGCGACCGAGAGCGCCTCGACATGACTCCCGAACGTCGATTCGATCGAGGTCAGCTCACTGCGAATCTGTTCGTGGCTGGTGCCGATACGTCCCTGGAGCTCCGTCAGAGCGCTGTTCGCCAGGCTCAGTTGTTCACGAAGGGCGTCTCGCTCAGATGCCACCCCGTCGAGTTGACCGTTGACGTTTTCGAAAACCGACAGCTGGCGAGTTGCGGTCTTCCACTTCTCAGAGACGTCCTCCAGTTGCTGCTCGAGGTCGACTCTGGCTTGCTCAGCGACCGAGAGACGCGAGGCCAGTTCAGTGTTGTCAGCGCTGACGCTGTCCATTGCCGCGATGCGCTCGGCCATGTCGCTGCGTTCGCCTTCGACGGTTGCCAGTTGACTGCGAAGCTCGCCGAGCTCGGCATTTGTGGTGTCGAGCTTCGCCTGGAGCTGATCGCGTTCGGCAAGGGTGTCGTTGAATTGCCCAGTCAGCGAGTTGCGATCTGTCGTGACTGCGTCGAGTTCGCCTTGGAGGCTGGCTCGCTTGCTCGTGAGGTCGCCGAGTTCGGAACGCAGCGTCTCGAGCTCGGTCAGGCTTGTGGCGTGTTCGGCCTTGATCGTGGCGACCTCCCGCCGGAGGCCGTCGCGCTCAGATGCCACGATGGCAAGATCGGTGAGCGCAGCTTCGTGTTCTGATGACGAACCCTCCGCTTCAGCGGCCATCCGCTCGACTTCGACGGTCAGACGAGCAACATCTGCTTCGAGTTCGGCGACGCGAGCAAGCGCCCGATCGCGGTCGAGAAGAATGGTCGACTCAGACGACTGCACCGTGGTCAGTTCGTTGCGCAGCGCGCTGAGCTTGGTGAACATCTCGACGTTCTCGGCCCGACGAGTCTCGAGTTCGACCTCGAGTTCGGTGACGGAGGACCGGACGTTCTGGCGTTCATCGGCAAGACGGTCCACCAAACCTCGAAGGCTGGAGAGCTCATCTTCAATCGAGCTCACCGTCGAGGCAGAAGTCGAATGGCGAGGGGGCTCAGGCGAAGGCGGCACGTTGACGATGGGCTCAGCAGGGACCTGAGTTGCGGGTGTTGGTTGCGACACAACCGGTGTTTGATCAACCGACGGCACAGCCGGCATTGGCGGCCGCTGCGCAAGTGGGGTGTCAGCGCTCGGCACGCCGCCGATCGGAGCGACGCCAGCGTTGAGCGCTGAGAATCGTTGTTCCCACCCCGTCGGCCGATGCAGCCAGAGATAGCCGGCCTCGCCGACGTTCTCGATGGTTGCGCGATCAACAACACGGGCTCGGAAGTTGGCGTCCTCTTCGAGCGCTCGCTGCGCGACGGAATAGGCGCGAGGGGGCCGCTGGGCGAGGTACAGGTAGTTCTTCATCGCCGAAGGGGCGCCTCCCTCCTTGGCTACGTCAAAGGCAAGCTCACACACACTGGCCAACATCTCATCACCCATGATGATCCCGATCCTCTCGCAGATGTCCCCGTACACGTGCACTGGCGGGACTCTTTGTCACCGTGCTCCATCGACCCCGGCCGACGAAAATCCAGTTTTGTCCTCAATACACAACGACAACACTTGACTCGAACACCTGTTCGATGTCGAATGGAGGAGTGCGCTCCTCCCAACGATCCTTCGACGACCTCGGCACACCGCTGCACGACGTCACCTTCTGCATCTTCGATGTCGAGACCACCGGTGGCAACCCCCAAACGTGTTTCATCACTGAGATCGGCGCTGTCAAAGTGAAAGCAGGCGAGGTGATCGGCACCTTCCAAACGCTTGTCAACCCAGGTTGTGCCATCCCACCGAACATCACCGTGCTCACCGGCATCACCGATTCATTGGTGATGCGGGCACCGAGCATGGATCAAGTCCTTCCTGCATTTCTGGAATTCATGGGCGGCGCCGTGGTGGTTGGCCACAACGTGCGTTTCGACTGGGGCTTCTTGTCAGCTGCGGTGCAGCGATGGGGTGCACCAATGCTCGGCAACCAACGCGTCGACACCCTCGGTCTCGCTCGTCGCTTGCTGGCTGATGAGATGCCGAGGTTCGGGCTCGGCGAGCTGTCCAAGCGACTCCGGCTCCCCCACCAACCAACCCACCGCGCGCTCGACGACGCCTGGGCCACCACCGATCTCCTCCACGTACTCATCGAACGGGCATCGGCGTGGGGCGTCACCGGCTTGGACGATCTTGTGGCCCTGCCGACGATTGCGGGGCATCCCGAGTGGCGCAAGCTCTCACTCACCAATGACATTCCTCGCTCGCCAGGCATCTACATGTTCCACGACCGCGATGACCGCATCCTCTACGTCGGCAAAGCAACCGACCTGCGGGCCAGGGTGCGCAGCTACTTCTCGTCCGACCGTCGTCGCAAGGTCAACCAGCTCCTACGCGAGACCCATCGGATCAGCCATCGAGTCTGCCAGAACACGCTCGAGGCCGAGCTGCTCGAGCTGCGGATGATCCACCGCTTTCAACCTCGCTTCAATCGCCGGAGCAAGAAGCCGATCTCGCCGTGTTGGGTTCGGCTCACCAAGGAGGCGTTCCCCAGACTCTCCATCGTGCGGAAAGACCCGGGTGACGCTCCTCATCTCGGTCCGTTCCCGTCTCGGGGCGAAGCAAAGACCGTCGTCGAGGCGCTGCACGCAGCGTTTCCCATTCGCCGCTGCAGCACGAAGGTCGGGCGTCGAGGCTTCGAGCCGACTGATGCCCCGTGCACAGCGGCCCAGTTGGGTGTCGCCATGTGTCCGTGCAGTGGGTCGTGCTCCGAACTCGAGTACGACCGAGTGGTGCAATCGGTCATCGACGCCTTCGCCGGCAACACCGACCTGATCCTGCTACCGCTCGAGGCGCACATGCAGCGGCTCGCCGAGTCCGAACGTTTCGAAGAAGCCGCCGACATGCGAAACCGGGCCGAGGCCATTGCGCGCATCGTCACTCGACAGCGGCGGATCGACATGCTCTCCCACTTCGATCAGCTCGTCATCGAAGATGGTCGCGGCATGCGGATCCGCATCAACGGCGGTGGTCTGCTCGACAGCCCCGTCCTCGAGGCATCAGAAGCCAAGATGACAGACCCAGCCCATCAACCGGCCACGCTCGACGAAGCGCTGTGTGTCGCGTCATGGCTGCAGCGAAATGCGTCGGGCGTCCGATTGGTGAACACCGACGGCATGTTTGCATCGCCGTTGCCAGGCCTTCCTGACTTCAAACCAGCGCCAGTTGGTCAGTCCCGACCGAAACGCTGAATGGCGTCGAGCTTGGCGGCAACTCGCCCATCGGCAATGGCCGCCTTGCACTGATCGATGCCTGCACCAAGGTCCTCCGCCAGCCCGGACACGACCAAGCCAGCAGCCGCGTTGAGCAACACGATGTCTCGGCGGGCTCCGGTTGCGGTTCCATCGAGGATGCGATGGAAGATCGCTGCGTTGTCCTCGGCGCTCCCTCCGGCCAGCTCGTCCATCGACGACGGTCGGTCGATGCCGAGTTCATCGAGGTCGATGCTGATTCTGCGAACAGTCCCTTCCCGAACCTCGAAGATGATCGAAGCGCCCGTGGTGCTGATCTCATCGATCCCTCCGTCGCCGGTGACCACCCAGGCATGTTCTGAGCCCAGTGCGTTGAGAACGATCGACATGCGCTCGGCCAACGCTTCGCTGGCGCAACCGATCACCTGGCGGCGAAGCTGCGCTGGGTGAGCGAGCGGGCCGAGCACGTTGAACACCGTGGGGATGCCTAGCTCGGAGCGGACAGGGCCGGCGTGACGCATCGATGGGTGGAAGGTTCGGGCGAGGGCGAAGCCCAGCCCGTGTTCGGCCACCTGCTGTTCGAGTTGTTCTGGTTCGAGATCGACTCGCACGCCAAGCGCTTGGAGGAAGTCAAACGATCCGGAGGTGCTGGATGCCTTGAAGTTCCCGTGCTTGCACACAACCGCACCGGCGCCGGCAGCCACGAACGCTGACATGGTGGAGACGTTGAGTGCATGCTTTCGTCGGTGATCCGAGCCCCCAGTGCCGACGATGTCGATGGCGTTGTTCGGAATCGTCAGCGGCGTGCTCGCTGCGAGCATGCCTCGCACGAGACCGATCATTTCTTCAGTTGTCTCACCCTTCACTCGCAATGCCACGATGAAACCGGCGATCTGGGCGGGAGTTGCCCCACCACTCAGGATCGTTGCCATCGCCGCCTGGGCATGATCAGAGATGATGTCGCCACCCGACGCCACTGCGCCGATCGTGCCGGGCCAACCACCGAAACTCGACAGTGCGTCGGTGTTGAGTTCATCGGTCGCCGGGGTCTGTGCAGTGGTCACGGCGACACGGTAGCTGTGGAGACTGGCTCCGTCAGGATGGATTCCTCAGTCGTCTTTGACTGCGAGGCGATCGCCATGATCCGCCTTGGCCACGGCGTCCATCCACTCACCAACTTCGGTGAAACCTTCATCCCTGGCCACAGCAGCAAACGACGGATAGAGATCGGTGTGATCGATGCTCTCGCTCGTTGATGCACTTCTCACCGCGTCAGCGACATTTTCGACCGGCACGCCGGTCGCCGGGTCGGCGATTTCGGCCAGCAGTTCGAGATGTCCGAGCGCGTGCCCAGTCGCTCCGTCGGCCAGTGAACGAAACAGCGTTGCGGTGGTTGGTTCGCCCTCGATGTCGGCCTGTTGAGCGAAGAATCGGTAGCGCATGGCTGCCTGGCTCTCTCGAGCAAAGCTCAACTCGAGGTTGCGGTAGGTTTGCGTCCCATCGAGCTCTGGCATGGCCCGAAGCTATCGCCGGACGCTGCAGGGGCCATCGCTGTGGCTGCCGCTTCGCAACGCTGGCACACCCGACTCACCTGCTCCCATCAGCAGGCCACTACGATCGACGCCGTGGTCGCCATCGACTGGGTCGTCATCAAATCCGCAGCGCTCGCCGGACTCTTCGTCCTCGTGCCCGCCATCGTGGTGCTCACGCTGGTGCTCGACGACACGTCGGCGTCGATCTGGATCTACATCTTCGGGCTGATCCTCGTCTTCGGGTTCCTGACCGCTGGTTACGGCGCCGGTCGCATTCGAAGCGACACGCCATTGATTCACGGTGCCATCGCTGGCTTTGCGTGCTACGTGGCGATCCAACTGTTTGGCGTGATCTCTCGGCTGCTTCGGGGCGATTCGATCAACCCGTGGCAATACCCGTTCCTGGCCATGTTCGCTGCCTCGCTTGGAGCCTGCGGTGCACTCTTCGCTGATTGGTACCGCCGCAAGGACGCTCGAACCTGACCCGACCCCGGGAGCGGTAGTCCGAAGCGGTTGGGTCGACCGATAGTCTCGGTGCCGGGTGAGTTGGCCGGATGGCCGCGGTGTCGCTTCGGTGGCATCGAGGAAAGTCGGGGCTCCACAGAACACCGTGCTGGCTAACGGCCAGTCGGGGGAACTCGCAGGAAAGTGCCACAGAAAACAAACCGCCGATGGACCGCTTGCGGTCACAGGTAAGGGTGAAACGGTGCGGTAAGAGCGCACCAGTGGTGCTGGTGACAGCATCAGCTTGGTAAACCCCACGGGGAGCAAGGTCAAGATGGAGGTCGGCTGTTCGTCACCCAACGCTTCGGCGGAGGGAGCCTCCAGGTGGACTGCACAGATGGATGGTCATCGAACGGAGGCTGGCAACAGTCCCGGGAACAGAACCCCGCTTACAGGCCAACTCACCCACTTCAAGTGCCCGACTGATACTCGTTCTGGCAAGCGCAGGGCCCGCTTCTGGGTCAACCGGGGTACCACCAGAACGCAACGGGTGCAGTCAGGCTCGGGCGTCGGTGGCGACGGCGACGCGGTGCATCATCCGACGGTCAGGGAGGTAGTCGGCCACGGCGTAGTGCTGCGTCGCCCGATTGTCCCAGATGGCGAGCGTGCCCGGCTCCCAGCGCAACCGCATGTGAAACTCGGGTCGGTTGATCAAATCGAACAGCATCGTGAGGAGCCGGGCGCTGTCCGGTGCTCCCACTCCGATGACGAAGCGGGTGAAGGATTCGCTGACATTCAAGTACGGGCGCTGTGTCACTGGGTGATGCGCAATGATCGGGTGCACGGCGGACCCGGCGGCCACGATGGCTTCGTCGATACCGGCGTTGCCCCCGTCGCGATAGGCGGGCGTTCGGAACGCACCCATGTCGTGCACGGCTTCGAGCTTCTCGAGATCGGCTCGCAGACCGGCGTCGAGCGCATCATGAACCGCATACAGGTTGGCCCACAGCGTGTCGCCACCGGTCGGCGGCACGATCACAGCCTGCAGGATCGATGCGAACGGTCCGACCGGCTTGTAGGTCATGTCGGCGTGCCACTCAGCTGCGTCGGGCAGCATGTCGCCGTGCCAGTCGAGCACGACCACGTCGTCACACTCGGGGTGTGTGGTGTAGCTGTGGTGGCGAGCACCGAGATCGCCGAGCGAACGACCGAGAGCGGCCATCTCCAACGGGGTGAGGTCGGCGTTGCGCATGACCAGCACCTGATGCTCCATCAGCGCAGCATGGAGCTGGTCGATCGTCTCGGGATCGCTCAGGTCGACCCTGTCGGCCCCAACACTGTCAGCTCCCCCAACACTGTCAGCTCCACCACTCTGGATTTCGGCGCCGATCGCTCGAGTGATGCGCTTCGTTGTCAGTGGCTTCACCATCAGGCGCGCAGGCTACATCGAGACGTCGAGGGCGCGTAGCGTCGGCTCGATGAACTCCCCGTCGGGAACATAGGCACACACCGAGACCACGTGGCCGGCCTCAGACCACGTGGTCGAGTATTCCCACAGCGATGGGTCGGGATCGAGCGCCGGGTCACAGGAGAAACCAATCGAACCATCGTCACCGATCGTGAACCCGAACTTCGACAGCGGCATGGCGAAGCCCTTGCCTTTGGCCTTTATGAACGACTCTTTCAAGGTCCACAACTGGTAGAAGCGGCCAGCCTGCTGGTCATCAGGCAGTACCAACATGGCGGATCGCTCGGCGTTGGTGAACACTCGCTTCGACACGCTGGCGGTGTTCGTGGCCCGCCACGGCGACTCGACGTCGACGCCGGCGTCGTGCTCGCCATGCACCAGCACGGCGACCATCCCCTCGGTGTGCGAGATGTTGAACCGCAGCCCGGCAGGTCCGCCAACGATTTCAGGCCGGCCATTGACGCCTCGGGTGTAGGCCCATTCGCCTGGCGCCGTCTCTGCGTACTCAGACAGCACGAAGCGGGTCGCGACGTGCGCCACCAGAAACAGGTCCTGGCTCTCCCCACGTCGATACCGCTGCCAACGCTCGGCCTCTTCCGCGTCCAGAACCTCAGCGTGGCTGTCGGCCCACGCCACCGAGTCAGGGGTGACCGGCTGCAACCAGAGATCGAGCAGGGTCACTGGCCAATCGTGTGCGTCACGACATCGATCAGCTGACACACCACGCTGCCGTCAGCGTCGAAGAAGCTGACATCACAGCAAGACTTCATCTGAGTCGACTCCTTCGCGGTCAGGACGATGCGCGCTGCACCCGCCGTCGGTCGATCGTAGATGATCACTCGGCCAATGCCCGTCGGTAGCGATCGTCGACCCGTCATGTGTCCGGTCCACAGCAGCGCCAGTTGCAGACCGCCATCGGCGAGTGCTGGGTCAGAGATCCACGGTTCGCTCGGCCATTCTTTGCCGATCACCCCGATCGCGGCGGCGGTCGCTCCCCCGTCGCTGATCTGACCGATCCCAGAGAGCACCCGGAAGGAAGGCCCATGGAAAAGCGTCGGCTGGCCATAGGGCACCGATGTGAGGGTTTGGTGAGCGACGTCGACTCGCGCTGAACGCTCGGAACGCTCGGCGGTCATGGCAGCTCGACACGAGTAGTGCGGGCGCCCCGCCCGAGACAAACGAACCAGCAGCACCTCTCGGCCGTCCGCTTCCTCCACCGATTCGCACACCACTTCGAACGTCGAGGCTTCGCCATCGAGAAAGCCGGGGAGCGTGATGCCCTTGAGCACCTTGAGGTCGGTGAGCTCGTCCAACTCCAGGTCGGGACGGCAGGCGGCGGCAGCTCGCGCCATCCATTCCAAGGCATACACCACGGGAACCACCACGACACCGTCAACCGCATGGTCGGTCAGCTGTGGGTGCGAGAGACCGCTGACCACCACTTCGCTCATCGAATCGGTGCGGCGCCCAAGCAGCAAGGAGGCCATCAGGCCGAGCCACTCCCCCCGCTCCGACGTGTCTGAGTTGTACGAGCCCGTCATCATCGCTTCGCGTAACAACATCGTCTCGTCGCTTGCGTCGTCACAGTCTTCGAGCACTTCCCACATGGCAGCGAACACGTCGGACACACCGGTGCGACCCTGGTGGTCGGCCACTCGTGCCGCGAAGCCGGTGTCGCTCGGGTTGGGGAGCTCGTTGGCATTCGTTCCGCCAAGGGTGTTGATCGCTCCGATCACTCGCGCCGTGCGCTCTTTCATGGGAAGTGACGCCAACAGTTCTGGCTCGATCGGCTGCCCGATCCAGTAGTCCTGCGTCCCATGACCCTCCGGCACCTCGGCCTTGCCGTCGATCGGCTTCACGGGCAGGCCACCGGTGAAACGAACCGGGACAATCGGGACACCCATCTCGATCGCAAGATCGATGAACACCGAACTCACTCTGCTGGTCACATCTCGTGAGCTCGTGGAACGCGTGCCATCGGCGTGCACGAAGAACGAGTGCTGTCCCGCCGCCATCTTCGAGCGAACGTCGTCCACCAGCTCGAACATCGTTTCGGGCTCGGCCTGGTCGAAGTAGGCGATCTGGGCCGGCCCGGTCGCCCCTGGATACGCGTTCACCGCAGCAATCGCCTGCCCGATCCATCGGTGGCGATGCTTCATGTGTGCCACCGTGGTCATCGGCACACCGGTCAGCGCCGGCAGCAGATTGGAGATGACCAACGACTCGATCTGCACTTGGTGGTTCCCCAGGTAGATCGCTGACCTGCCATGAAGATCATCCAGGCTCGATGCAGCCGGCAACCGCACGCTACGCACGTAGCGATCGGTCAAGCCGTCGAAGAGGTCCTCACAAAGCCACGAAGCCGGCGTCTGGCGAATGTCACGCCAGTAGTCAGTCATCCGCTGTTTGACCTCGGTCAGTGGCAACACGACCGATGCAATCGATGACGGCCCCGCCGGCGTGCCGGAGACCAGCCGCATGCCCATGTTCTGCACCTCGTAGATCCGCAGACCATCGCACCACAGCGAGCCGGTGCCGACCACGAACGGGCCGACGTCGTCGCTGCCTACCTCGGTGATCTCCATGGTCGAGGTGATCAGTGTGTTCTTCGGCGTGACCTGGCCCCGGTATTTCCACGACATGGCGTTGTTGAGCTGAATCGGCTCGAACCGGGGGTTGCTGAGGCCCTCGACCATTCCGGTGTCGAGCATGTAGAACTGCAGCAGTTGCAGCAGCGCCTCGATGCCGAGTGATCCGGGCTGGACCGGGTCCTGGAAGAAGTGCGCCTTGAAGAACCACTCTGAGACATCGACGTCCTTTTCTCCTCGCACGATCCCAAGGCCCACCTCACCGGCGCCCGGGCTGTGTCCGGCACGGTCGAGCATCAGCAGCATGGGTTCGGCAAGGTGCGCCGAACCGTCGCAGTAGCGAGGTGGGCGGGTCGTGAGATCGACGACGTCACTCGTGGGGGCATGCAAGCGTGCGTGGTTGACGTCACCGATCGGCAGTCCGACTTGGTCCTCGAATGCTTCTGGCGGGAAGAACCCGAACACGGTGGTCATCGAATAGACCTTCGTGGCACCGAGGAAACACTCGACGTCGAACCCCTCGATGATCATGCCCCCGGCTCGGGACACGCTCTTCAACTTCACCTTCGTGGTGAGCGTCCCCGACATCCGAGTCAGTTCATGGTGCTGCGTGGCCGTGCCATCAAGATTGCGGAACAGCAGATCCTCATCGACTCCCGTTGCTGAGCCGACAGCCGATGCCACCCACCCGCAGGGTTGGAGCGCGGCTTCCAGCAGCACGGCATAGGGCATGGTCTCGACGCCGTTCTCGTCGAAGTACCAAGCGTCGACTGGGATGTCGTACTCGCACTCGATCTCCATGCCTGGTTCGCAGACATCGAGGTCGCCGACGATCTTCGTGACCCTGCTGATGAAGTGATAGGGCTCACCGGGCAGCCGAGGCGATCGACGAGTGCCGTCGAACATCTCGTACATCGAACCGAACGCTTCAGACGGCCGGCCCCACGCGCACGAGATCATGGCCTTCCAGTCGAACGGGAATCCCTCGCTGTCGGTGGCAACCGGGCCCGGCTCTTGCACACCTTGGTAGATCTCGGGGCGTGACGTCAGCGGCCAGCTGGGGACGAGCTCAACCCCGATGCGGTGAGCGTGGAAGCCAGGACGACCATCGACGAAGCCGAGCACATCGCAGATGATTGTTGGGTGCGGACCGTCCCACACCTCGGCCACGTGGAGCTCGTACGCCACGTGGTCGGCTTGCGGGTTGATCTCGCCCCGGCACTTGAGTTCGAACGGCTGTTCCGGCAGAGGCTGGAACCGCCAACCGTCCCGCTTGGCCGTATGACCCAGAGCAGCGAGATAGAACGACATGGCCTCGATACAGGCCTCGACCATGAAGTTGCCAGGCATGCACGGGTCGTTCTTGAAGTGCCCGTCGAAGTACCAGTCGTCGTTGTTGACCTTCGTCTCACAACGCATGAACCCTCGCCCCCACGGGCCACCGATGGGATCGAACGCCGTGACCTCGTCGATGAAGAGCTGAGGGCCAGATTGGATCTTTGGCGTGCGGGTGTGAGTCTCGGTCCATTCGAAGCCGGGGCCGAAACAGTCGAGCACGCGGCCTTCGCTGAAGGCAACGACCTCGTCGCGTGTGAACGACCGCTTCGTTCCCACAATGGCTGGACCATCCACACGATCAGCCGGTGAGAGCTCGTCGATCGCATCTTCCGGCCTCCAGAGCGCACCGAGCGCATCGTCGAGCTCGGCGGAGGTGAAGAAGCCAGCCTGAGCGTCGCACACGGTGAGGCGAGGCTCGCCGTCGACCACGCAGTCGTACTCGAAGAAGAAGAGGCGGATGTCTCCGTGTTTGGCGTGGCCCGTGATGCGGATTTCGTATTCGAGCGTCTCACCAGGGGTCGGAAGGTCTCCGTGGTAGGTGAGCGTGCAACCCAGCAGGCGATACGAACGCTGCCCGAGGTTCAGCAGATCGATGCCCATGTAGCTGACCAGCATGAGGTCGGCCTGCCCGGACTCGATCATGAAACCGGCGGGCATGTAGCCCTCGTTCAGGTACCACGCTCCGGCTTCGACATCGGTCTCGGTCCAGATCGTGCCACGGCCGAGCTCGCCGGCAGTTGCCACCATGCCGGTGACTCTGTCGGCCAAGAGCAAGGGCGGCTCTGGCATGCGGCACTGCAATTCGAAGCCATCCTGGGCTTCGAACATGGGACCGAAGAGATCAGAGATCTTGCCGGATGAGTGGATCTCGAGCTCGGCTTTGTTCCACGTGGGCCCGACCGGTGTCGGACGTTCGTTCAGCGGCTGCACTGGTTCGACGACGGCTGCCTCGACCATCGGAGCTTGCACTTCCGGAGGTGAAACCGGCGTGTCAGCAACGATCGGCGGAGGTGCCACAGGGGCAACGGGCAGAGCAAGCTGCGGCGTCTCGATTGCTGTGGCGGGCAAACCACTCAGCGCTCCCGACGTCGACGCGAGGAACTGCTGTTGGACGTTCGCTTGATCGGTGAGGAATTGCTGGTGGATCTGCGTGATCGCAGCCATCTGCTGGAGGATCACCGCAGCGAGGTCGTCGGCAGGAGCAACGACCGCAGCGACGGGCGCAACGACTGGTGGCTCGACGACGGGCTCGGGTTCGGTCGAAGAGACTGCTGCGACACCAACCGGTGGGAGTGTCGGGGCAGGAGCCATCGTTTGATACATCGGGGCAGATTCCGGTTCGTTGTTTCGAGTGGGGGTAGCTGGAGCAACGCGTGCCGGCAGCGTCACCGGCGGAGGGTGCGGTTGAAACGACAGCGTCGGTCCTTTGGCGCGGCCCGACCCTGTGATCGCCGGTGTGAGCCGTCGGGTCAGGGCGTCGTGATCGACCTGGACCCCGGCAGCAACCAGAGCAGCGACGGCGTCGAAGGTGTGGCTGATGCCAGCCCCCTTTCGGTCGAGCTGAACGGCAATGATGTCACTCGCTGGATCAGCGCCGTCGGCCAAAATGTCCCTGATGAAGTTCGTGCAGGCACCAGCGGGACCGTGCTCGATGAAGACCCGGACACCGTCGGCGTACGCAGCCTTGATCGTCGTTGGGAAGTCGACGGTGTTCTCGGCCTGAGCGGTGATGACCTCGGCGCAACGAGTCGAGCTGACCTCGTAGGCCCCACCACAACCGTTGGAGTAGTGCCGGACCCCCGCTGCCGGGGTGACCGTTCGAGTGTGGATGTCGATCCACGGCTGATGGAACGTCTCTGCCACCTCTGGGATGTGGCAGGCCAGCTCGTAGCCGACCTTCACGCAACGTCGACGGCCAATGCGACCAATGATGCGTTCGCATGCCTCGGTGTCGCCGCTGATCACACAATCGGTCGCGGTGTTGATGATCGCCAGATGCACGCGAGGTTCTTCGTCGATCAGTGCGCGCACGTCGGCCAGCGGAGCCAGAACGTTCCACACCGACCAATGGACCTCGTCTGCTCTCCACGCCCGAGCAACGGCCGCAAACTCGACGCCGAGCTCGCGGTCCATCATTCCGCTGGCGTCGATCTCCCGACGCATGGCGTCCATGTCCTGCCAGACGTCGAAGGCATACAGACTGTTGCTCTCGCCAGACGAATAGCCGATGGCGGCCGTCATGTCGATGCCGAGCACTCGGCGGGTGAGGACGGCGTGCGCCTGACTCAGTAGCGCCGTGCCCCACAGGTAGTCGTTTGGCGTCGGGTCGTGAAGTCCATCGGCGTACGCCCAGTCCGCAACCTCGCCGAGTGGGAACCGCTGCGACGATGGTGTGGCCAACTCTGGCATCGCTGCGAGGAGTTCAGCACCCATGCCCGGATAGGCGGCGCCGGCGGCGGTGAACACTGCGGCGATCTCTCCGTCGAGCGGTGTGGCTCGGTAGTGCACACCGAGGCCGGCCGGGCGACCGTCTTCGATGTGAGATCTGGCCTTCTGCAGCCGCTCGTTCAGTTGCTGCTCGTCTGTCGCAACGACGACCAGGCGAGCTGGACCGGTGTCAGCCTCTTGTCGAGTGGCAATGTTGGCCAGCAGCTCGGCGGCATCAGCTCCGGAGAACACGTGGAGGGAGGGCACCTCGTCCGGGTCGTACATACTCGGCGAGTCGGCCGGGGCGAACTCTGCCAATCTGATCTGGCCGGACTTCGCTCCCTCCATTGGGTCGATGACGACATCGATCGTTCGGGGTCCGAGCTCAGCGGGGAGACCGCTCCCACTGGCCGAGTGCGACGCCAGCAATGGAGCTCCGCCGAGACGACGACGATGGTGCAGCAGCAGCGAAGCCGCCACGACGTGGATCAAGCCCGAAGCCGCATGGGCATGGCCGAACAAGGGCGTGAGCGACTCTGCGGTCGAGTCGAGGCCAAGACGCATGCTCGCTGGACGACCGTTCTCGTGTTCAGCCTCATCACCGGGTAGCACCGCATAGATCGTGTCGCCGTCGCGTTGTGCGTCATCGAGGCGCTTCAAGACCAAGACTGCCGCAGCATCGCCCGGCACCTGACGATCTGCACCGAGAACATCACGGGCCGCGGCACGGTGAACGGGGTCACAGGAGAGGTCAGATGCGCCCACCAACGCGGCATCGATCTCACCCTTGGCCAAAGCGGTCGCAGCCAGGCGCATGGCGTCGATGCCGCTTCGTTCTTCAGAACTTACGGTGAAACTGGGGCCAGCCAGGTCGTACTGGCTGTTGAGCCTGTTGGCGACGATGTTCGGCATCGTGCCGAGAACGCCAGCGGCATCGAGCGCTGGGCCCACCGCATCTCGGGCCTCGCCCAGCCACGCATCGCTCTGGCCCCACGCCGCAGCCATGGTTGCCAACCTCCAGCGAGTACCGAACCGGGCCGCTTCCGGGTCGGTACCCATCCCCACGTAGACACCCGTCGTCCCGCTTGGGATCGACGTGACGTCGGACAAGGCCTCATCGGCCACTTGGAGCATGGCGAGTTGCTGTCCCAAGGACTTCTTCAGATCGTTGGGTGGGAACTTCTGACGCTTGATCTCGAGGTCGATCGAGTCGAATCTTCCATCCCCGGCTGCGTCGAGTTGGGCTTCGTTGTCCAGCAAGGCATGCACGAACCCCGATCGATCCGATGCCCCCGCTGCGGCCACGCCAATCCCAACGATGGCGATCACGGCAGTCGACGGTGCAGGCTCGGCAGATGTGCCCGGCACGATTGGTTGGTCCTGCGTCGGCGGTTCTTCGACGATGAGGTGAGCGTTGTTGCCACCGAACCCAAAGGCAGAAACGCCAGCCCGGAGTACACCGACGCTCGAGCGATCCCACGGTTCAGCCTCGGACAGCAAGCGGAACGGCGAATCGGCGATGGAGGCGAGCGGATCTTCGATGTGCAGCGTGGGTGGCCGGGTCTCGTGCTTCATTGCTTCCAGAACCTTGATCAACCCGGCCACACCGGCGGCAGTGATGAGATGGCCGGTGTTCGACTTCAACGATCCGATGGGCAGAGGATCGTTCGGTCCCCGATCGCCATAGACCGCAGCGGTCGAGATGATCTCGGTGCCATCGCCGACCGTTGTTCCGGTCGCATGGCATTCGAGAAGCGAAATGTCACTGGCAGCCAGCCCAGACATGGCGAGGGCCGAGGCCATGGCGCGCGTTTGCCCATCACTCGATGGAACAAGCATCCCTCGACCCCGTCCATCGTTGGACAGCCCAACACCCCGCAACACTCCGTGGATCGTGTCGCCGTCGGCGAGCGCATCGTCGAGCCGACGGAGGGCCACGAACCCGCAGCCTTCCGCTGGCACGAGGCCATCAGCACCGGCGTTGAACGGTCTCGACTGGCCGGTCTTGCTCAGTGCCGTCAGGGCCGAGAAGCCCAGGTGGATACAGAGATCGTCGGCGGAGTTGACCGCTCCGGCCAACATGAGGTCCGCCTCACCACTGTGCAACCGATCGCAAGCCAGTTTGATGGCATAGAGGCTGCTGGCACAGGCGGCGTCGAGCGCCATCGCTCCCCCGCCGAGGCCGAGCGCCCGCTCGAGCAGCAGTGCAGGCAGGCCGGAGGTGAAGCGGTTGCGGGGGTGGGGCGTGACCATGTCGGCCGCGGCGAGCGCTTCGGGTCCGTAGCCGTCGAGACCGGCGATGGTCGTTGCCTGCGTGAATGCAGCCATCGAGGCTGACGGGAACGAGAGATTCCCAAACACGGCCCCGATGCGCCCAGCGTCACCATCGTGGCCTGCATCTCGCAGTGCTTGTCGGGCGGTGTGAAACGTCCACTGGAAGACCGGATCAAGGGCCAAGATCTCGTCTTCAGGAAGACCGAAACCGGTGGGGTCGAAGAGTTGTTCGAAACCGCGCACGTAGCCGCCACGGTCGCTCCACGTGCGGTCCGCGCTGTCCTCGGTGCCATGGCAGAGAACATCGTCGGGGGCAATGCCCCAACGATCCGCCGGCACGTTCGAAACGAGATCATTGCCCGCGAACACTTGCTGCCACAGTGCTTCCGGGCTGTCGGCACCGGGAAGCACGCAGGCCCGCCCCACCACCGCAATGGGTTCAAAACTGCCGACGTGATCGGACGTCACGTGCGACTGCTGTCGGGGAGGACGCCGCCGCCCAGCACGATCTCGACGTCGTCACGCTGAGGGCTCGCAATCTCGGCGACCAGCATCTTCGCTCCGGCGTCGAGCGGAATCAGCTCGATACCCATTGCCAGGAAATGAGCCTTCAAACCAGGGCTCACCATTCCGCCCTCCCAAGGGCCCCAACCAAGCGACTTGACGACGCAGGTGTCGCCGCGCCGACGACGTTCTGCCGCCGCCACTTTGTTCAGGACCTCGTTGGCCATTGCGTAGTCGGACTGACCGTTATTTCCTGTTCGTGCCGCAACCGATGAGAACAAGCAGAGCAGTTTCAGAGGGTCCGCAGCCGTGGCTTCGAGCAGCACCCGCAAACCGGTGACCTTCGTGTCGAAGACTCGGTCGAACTGTTCGTCGGTCTTGTCGGCGATCAGCTTGTCGGCCAACACCCCTGCGCCGTGCACGAGCCCGGTGATACGACCGAATTCGGACCGAATGCTGTTGAGTTCGTTCGCAACGGCATCATTCGATGTGATGTCGACGGAGCGATATGTGGCGCGCCCACCTGCTGCTTGGATGGCTGCGACCGTTGCCTCGATTTCGCGATTGGCGAGGATCTTCGAGACGTTGGACGAGAGCTCAGCCGGTGTGATGGCGACTCCGGCAGCCTTTGCGTCTTCCAGCAGCGCTCGCTTCAGCGCCGCATCATCGATGGCACCCGCCGCCGCAACGGGCTCGGCGGCAAGAGCTGATCGACCAAGCAGCACAAAGGTGGCGTTCGATGCCGAGGCCAGCTCGATCATCGTGGCTGCCGTCACCCCTCGGCCGCCTCCGGACACAACAACCACGTCGCTGCGGTCGATTGGCACAAGACCAGGCTCGACTGCGGTGCGAGCGCTGGCCAACGTGATTCGGCGACCATCGGCGCCGAGGCCGATCTCGAGGTCGGCACCACCGGTCGTGAGCTCGCTCACAAGAGCCGCAGCGATCGTGTGAGCGTCTCGCCCACCGCGCTCGACGTCGAGCGTCCGCACCGTGGCCATCGGCCATTCCAGTGCTGCGGTTTTGGCCAAGCCGCTCAGACCACCGCTCCACGCGCTGATCGCGTGGCCGTTTTCGCCAAGGGCAGAGCCTGCGGAGCGACCGAGGCCAAAGGTGCCGCCGAGGTCGGACACGGTGACGAACGTGCCGCCGTCGTTCGCTCCAGCCGCAAAGGCACGAGCGGCATCGAAGCCCTCGCGGTTGATCGCCACCGCATCGTCGATCGAAGCAACCTTGCGCAAACCACCGAGGAAGATGACGTTCTTCGCACCAGCAGCCGGAACGCTGTCGACCACTTCAGCGTCGAAGCCGTGCGCTTGCAGTGACTCGACCAACGCAGCGGCAACGCCGCGGTCATCGTTGGTGACGAGCACATTGCCGTCAGCGAGCCCCGTCATCGGGGCTTCAGCTTTTGGGGCTGGCACGGCCTCCAGGGTGTAGCGGTCGACAGCGGCGGAGGCTGGTTGGGCAGCGACAACACCTCCAGCCATCTCACCAGCCATGTACTCCACGATCTGACCCAACGTCACCAACTCCGCCATCACCCCCGTATCCACCTCAGGCAACGACGGCACCTCATCCTGCATCGCCGACAAGATCTCCACCCGCTTGATCGAATCGATCCCGAGATCACCCTCGAGCTCCATCTCCATCGACAACATCTCCGACGGATACCCCGTCTTGTCTGCCACCACCGCCAACAACAACACCATCAACCCATCAGTCGACAACCCCGCAACAGCAACAGCAGCACCATTCGACGCAGCAGGAGCGGACGCCGGAGCAGCGACGGGCGGAGCTGGATGTGAGAGCGCAGGGGCAGCGACAACACCTCCAGCCATCTCACCAGCCATGTACTCCACGATCTGACCCAACGTCACCAACTCCGCCATCACCCCCGTATCCACCTCAGGCAACGACGGCACCTCATCCTGCATCGCCGACAAGATCTCCACCCGCTTGATCGAATCGATCCCGAGATCACCCTCGAGCTCCATCTCCATCGACAACATCTCCGACGGATACCCCGTCTTGTCTGCCACCACCGCCAACAACAACACCATCAACCCATCAGTCGACAACCCCGCAACAGCAGCACTCGAGGTCGCAGGCGCACCGTTCGAGGCCGCAGCCAGCGGAGCCACACCATTCGACACAGCCACTGTGGAGACGGGAGCTACGACTGGGGTTGGTGCAGGGGCGCCCACCGCCGGGGCGGGAGCCGGCGCTGGGGTTGCAGCGGCGGGTGCCACGGGTGCCGGGAGCGGAGCCGGTGCAGCAACCGCAGGCGGTGGCTGCACGAGAGCAACCGGCGTCACGGCGGGCGCAGCGACTGGGGCCACACCGCCAGCCAACTGACCCAAGAGCATGATGCTCTGTTGCGACGTGGCCAAGAATGCCGAGTGGACCTGGGCCATGGTGTGCATGTAATCGGCGTGGGCCCGAGCGGTCTGCTCCTGCACCGACTGGTAGGCGCCGAGCACCCCGGGAGCAATCGGGGCAGCCGGCATCGGTGAAGCTGGCACTGTTGAAGCTGGCATCGGGGCAGCCGGCATCGGTGAAGCTGGCACTGTTGAAGCTGGCATCGGTGAAGCTGGCAGAGGGGCGGGTAGGGCGCGAGCGGTGGTGTCAGTCATGGGAGCAGTCGGTGTTGATGGGCGGGCTGATGATTGGGTCGTCGGTGCGGTGAGGTCGATCACCCGTGCGCCGGGAACGGCCGCAGGCGCTGGCGCCGGCGTCGCAGCAGGCACCGGGGCGGAAACGGCAGCATTCGGGCCAACCAGCTCGGTGAGATCGTGCGGCGGGTACGGAGCGCCTCTGTTGGCTCCGTCGAGCGGAATGGCGAGCTTGGGTTGCACACGATCGTGCGGGTTTTGTGGCGTCCGATACCTGTTCCAGAGCGCCGTGAGGTCCATCGGCACACCGTTGGCTGCGAGTTGGCCAACCCCACCGAAGAAGGCAGCGAGGCTCGACCCCTTCCTGTTGTCGAGACCGATCATCGTGTGGTCTCGGCCTTTCAGGATCTTCTTGACCAAACCGCTGAGCACCGACGACGGACCGACTTCGACGAACACTCGAGTGCCAGCGTCGTGCATGGCCTCGATCATCTCGACGAAACGCACGGGGTTGGCGAGTTGTCGACCGAGCTGGCTACGCATGGCCGCAACATCGGTCGGGTACGGGGCGGCGGTTTCATTGGCCAGCACGGGAACGAGAGGCGCAGCGAAGTCGATCTCGTTCAAGAAGTCAGAGAATGCCCCACTTGCGCCGCTGACCACCGGCGAGTGGAACGCCGTCGCCACCGACAGGCGCTTCGCCGTGATGCCCGCATCGCCGAGCTCGACCTCGATCGCTTCGATCGCTTCGGTTGGTCCAGACAACACCACCTGAGTTGGGGTGTTGTGGTTGGCAACGACCACGTCGACACCAGACGCCTCGACGATCGCCCGAACTTCTTCGATGGGCTTGGCCACTGCGGTCATGGCGCCGGGCGAGGTGGCCGCCTCGGCCATCAACTCGCCACGGCGAACGGCCACGCGCATGGCGTCTTTTGCCGACAATGCGCCGGCTGCATGCAAGGCGATGATCTCACCGAAGCTGTGGCCGCCAACCGATGAGGGCGTGACCCCGATCGAGGTGAGCATGCCGAGCAAACCGAGGCTCGTCGCCCCGATCGCCGGCTGGGCCCACTGCGTTGCCGTGAGCCGATCGACGTGCTGTTTCTCTGCATCTTGGGCAAAGGACTGCGGAGGAAACACCACGTTGTGGAGATGCGTGTCAGCCCAGTCGAGGTCGGCGGCGAGGTCCCAGGGTGCAATACCGGCGTCATATGCCATGGCGATCTCGTCGCCCATGAACAGGTACTGACTTCCCTGTCCGGGAAACACAAAGCCGACGTCACCGGTGGCAGGACCAACGCCGAAGTGGGTCTGGCCCGGAGTCGAGAACGATGCGCCTGGCTTCTTCTGCATCAGCGCAACCGCCTCGTCCAGCTTGGCCACCAGCTCGGCTTCATCAGCAGCGACCAGTGCGAGACGGGCACCAGCAGTGGCGTCGTACGCTGCGTGGCTGCTCTGTGAGAGCCAAGCGAGGTAACCAAGCATCGTCGCCGCTACGGCGTGGGAGTTGGCTTGCGCCATCACGTCGGGGCCATCGGCACCGCACAGTACGACGAGTTCGCTCTGGCTCGGACGAAGGCGAGGCGCCTTCACTCCGTGACCGGTGTATTCCGACAGCGCCACGTGGAAGTTGGATCCGCCAAACCCGAAGGAACTGACCGAGCCACGACGCTCGTGGTCGGCACCTCGGACCCACGGCCGGGACCGGGTGTTCAGGTAGAACGCCGAGTTCTCGAGGTCGAGCTGAGGATTCGGCTTGTCGATCTTGGCCGTTTGGGGAAGCACTTTGTGGTGCAGACCCATGATCACCTTGAACAGCCCCGCAGCTCCGGCCGCTGCTTTCGTGTGTCCGATCTGGCTCTTCACCGACCCAAGTGCACACCACTGGTTGGGAGCACCCTCTGGCGAGTTGAACGCCAGTTCCAAGCCGCCGAACTCGGCAGCGTCGCCAGCGACTGTTCCGGTGCCGTGCGCCTCGACGAGCTCGACGGTGTTCGGCTCGTAGCCGGCCTTGCCATAGGCATTCGACAGCGCGCGAGCCTGGCCGGAAGAGACCGGCGCATAGACGCTCTTCGAGCGACCGTCAGAGCTCGAACCCACGCCGTTGAGCACGCAGTAGATGTTGTTGCCGTCACGTTCGGCGTCGACCAAACGCTTGATTGCCACCATCCCAATGCCTTCGCCGAGCATCGTGCCGTCGGCTTGATCCGAGAACGGGCGGATGTCTTCAGACTTCGACAGGGCCGGAGTCTTCGAGAAACACATGTACATGAAGATGTCGTTCATGGTGTCGACGCCACCGGCGATGACCATGTCGCTGTCACCCAGGTAGAGCTCGTTGGCGGCCATCGACAGTGCGGAGAACGACGACGCACACGCAGCGTCGGTCACGCAATTGGTGCCGCCCAGGTCGAGCCGATTGGCGATGCGACCGGCGACGACATTGCCCAGCAGGCCGGGGAATGTGCTCTCGGTCCACTCGGGGTGAAGGTCACTGATCTGGTCGCACGCGGCGAGAGCCACGTCCTCGGGCACACCCGCCCGACGCATCCCCTGCAGCCATAGCGGTCGATTCATCCGGCTCGCCATTGCACCGAGCAGTTCCTGCCCCGAGGTCACACCGAGAATCACCGAGGTCTTGGCTCGCTCTGACTCGCTGAACTCACCCTTGGTGGCATCATCGAGGACCTGCTGGGCCACGATCAGCGCCAACAGCTGAGCCGTGTCAGTTGATGGAACCACCGTCGGCGGGATGCCGAAGGCCATGGCATCGAAGTCGACAGGATCCAGGAACCCTCCACGGCGTCCGTAGGTCTTGTCCTTCGCCGTCATGTCGGCGTTGTAGTGGTCGTCGATGAGCCAGTGCGACGGCGGCACCGCAGACATGCGATCAGCGCCGCTGAGGATGTCGGACCAAAACCCCGTCGAATCGACTGAACCGGGGAACAGTGCGGACACACCGATGACCGCGAGTAGTGGCCGGTCAGTTGCTCGATCAAACGTCATGCGTCGTCCTCTGGGGTTCGAAGGCGGCCATCACCTGAGAGGGCGGGGCCGGTAGTTGAATGCGTGGGAAGGAACGGGCAGTCCGTAGGTGCGCAATTGTTGTGCTCGGGTGACCACCGCTGCTCCCTCCAAGAGATTCCTGGCCACCTGGGCGACCGTGCGTTCGCTGGACGCAGCGAGGAACGAACCGGTGGTCCAAGCGTTGAACGCTCCCATGGCGGGTCCGCACCAGATCTGGTAGTCGAGGCGCCGCTCAGGCACACCCTCGATCGCCCAACGACTGGACTGGCCGAGATAGGACCGGAACGTGAGCGCCATCTTGTGGTGTGGATCGGCCTCGGCTCGCTCGACCTGGGCTGGGTCGCGCCCGAGCCAGAATTCACGGGTGGCCGCCCATGCATCGCCAAACGTCGCCTGCAAGATCTTCGTCTCGACGTTGGCAGCTTCGTTGGCCGGGATGGCCTCGAGCGACGGATAGTTCCGATACAGCTGGTAGAGCTGCTTGGCCCTGATGGCGAACATCGTGCCTCGGCTGAGCACTTGTACGTCGACGCCGAGTTCGAACATGTCTGCCGCTGGCGCCATCGTGATGTCGGCCACATCAGCATTGGCGAGCATCTGCCGTCCGGCGTCGGAGAGCCCGGATTCAATGCAAGCCTCGTTGACCGTGCCGGTGAGGACATAGGCCGCTCCCAGCGCGAACGCTGAAGCAGCGGCCTGCGGAGTGGCGATGCCGCCAGCGGCTCCGAGTCGAATTGGCCTGGGATAGCCGAAGGTCGACTGACGTTCGTCGCGAACGGCCTGGATTGCCGAGAACAACGGAGCAAGCGGACGATTGTCGGTGTGACCGCCACTGTCGCTCTCGACGGTGAAGTCCTCGGCCACCGGCAAGGTCGATGCCAGCCTTGCTTCTTCGGCGGTGAGCTTGCCGGCGGCGACAAGCGCATCGAGCATGGCGGCCGGCGCTGGGCTCATGAAGTGCCCAGCGACCTCGGGCCTCGAGATCTTTGCGAACACCATGTTGGGACGATGCACCGTGCCGTCGGCCGTCATCGAGATACCGCTGTATGCGTAGCGAACAATCGATGGGGTCAGTCCCATGAACGCAGCCGCAGAAACCTTTCGAACTCCTCGACGGAGATAGAGGTCGGCAATGGCTTCTTCGAGGGCAGGCTCATTCGGGGAGTGGATCAGATTGCTCCCCCACGGAAGTCCTTCAGGTTCGAGCGTTCTCGCGAGCTCGTCGATCGCTGTTTCGACTCGTGCGAAGTCCAGACCCGCAGCACCGAAGAAGCCGAGCCCACCGGCCCTTGCGATTTCGATCACCAGGCGCGTGGTCGCAATGCCATTCGCCATCGCACCAGTCACGTAGGCAAATCGAGTGCCGTGGACCTCGGAGAAACTGCGGTCACCCAACCACTCGGGATACATCGCCGGCAGGACAGCGATTGCTGGCAATGGGCCAGCACCGTTCGAACCAGCCGGGGTCAGCGAGCCGTCGAATGCGGCACCGAGTTGCCCGGTTACCGGGTTCTGCACAACAACGCACGACTCTCTGTTTCGTTCAGCTGCACGGGCCGCCGCTGCCCCGTCGAACTGGGGCGCTACCGGGCCGATCCAGCCGCCAACGGCCGAGCCCATCTGGTCACTCGTTGTCCCTACGCTCACGCCAGCAGTCCCGTTGTCGAAGCGGCTTCCCGCCGCCCCGAAACACAATAAATGACATTCGATCCAATCGAACCGTTACCCGTCGGCAACTTAGGAACGCAGTTGTGCGAGCCGCATCGACGGAACCCGTCCGCTAAAAACGCAAACGGTTGGTGTCGACCCGGGTCGGCACCAACCGTTCGGCTCACTTGCTCACATGTCGGCAATCGGATGTTCCCGTTCGGGCGAACAACCGTGGACCGCCAGCGGGTCAGTCGATCGGCAAACGAGCGAAGATCTCGACCTTTGCGTCTTCGAACTCTTCCTGGCTGATGTCGCCATTCTCCAGTTGCTTGTGGACGGTCTCGATCAGTGCGAGCAGCTCGGGGGCTGAAAGCTCGCCCTTGCCAGCAAGCATGTCAGACACCACGCTCGAGCCTTCATCAATGACTTCGACATCGCCGCCTCCGTCGAGATCAACGGTTGGTGCAGGGCCAAACGGGTCGACACCAGCGGTGCTTCCCTGACGAGCGGCCTGCTTGGCTGCCTTCTTTGCCGCCTTGGCGCGGTCACGCTGCAATTTGGCGAAGCTTGAACGTTGCTTACCCATGGGGAGCTCCTTTGTGTCGGCTCGACCCGAATGTCAACCTCGTCGCTGAGGTGGTGACGGATCACTTCGTGATAGTTCACGAGAGGGTGCGACCCACAAGACTAGAGCGAAAATCTCCCATTCCCCTCGGCGTGTGGCACCCGACCGGTCGATCTACCCAATTCCGGATTCCCGGACGGCGACGCCTCCTGACATCACGGCGTTGATCAGCTGAGGTGGTCGATCCGATTGAATGCATGGAGCGAAGGCCCGCGCTTCGAGACCTCGATGATGCTGACGGATGCTTGGGCCACGTGGCTTCGCCACGAGATGCCGATCCCAACCCCGAGGGCCCAGGCCATCGACGCCTTGATCGGCGAAACGTGGGAGAACAGCGCAACATCGCGCTCCCCCGCTGACTCGCTCAGCTCATCGAGAAAGCCACCGACCCGGTTCGCCAGTTGCTGGAGTGACTCGCCATTCGGCGGCGAGAAATCTGGATTGGTCCGCCACTCGCGCATCGTTTCACTCGGGATGTCGCCCATCGAGGTCAAGTCGAAGTCTCCGTAGTCGAGCTCGATCAGGGCATCGGCGATCTCGACCTGAGCCCCATATGCCTCAGCGGTCTGCACACATCGCTGCAACGGGGACGAGATCACGCGAGCTCCGGCCGGAATCACCGCAGCGATCTGCGCTGCTTGCTCGACGCCGATCGCATCGAGCGGCGGATTGGCTCGCCCGAGCAACAGCCCGGACGCGTTGGCTTCGGTTCGGCCGTGACGGCAGACATAGATGGTCATGACAACACGCTCCGATCGAGTTGACCGGTCTGGACCAACCGGTTGCGCTTCTTGGGGTCGGCCAAGTCGTAGCGGCGATATGCCCAGACCGCCGCGACGATACCGAGGACTTCCAGACCAAATCCGACAGCCAGCGGCCGGTCGAACTCTGGCAGCGTGCTCGGGCCGAAATCGAAACCGAAGGCCGGCCACCAGAACAACTCGGCTCTGGTCCAGCTGCCATCGAGCACCAGGTGTACGAACAGGCCAATGGGCACCCCGAGTAGCTGCCGACGCAGAAGACGACGCTTCTGCGTGGTGAGCATCACGACGGTCATCAGCACCACGGCCCCGAGCAACGTGTGCAACACGTTCGCCCCGATGACGACTTCGGCCAGCGGGAGTACGGCGCCAAACGCCACCAGACGATAGTCGATCATTGGGCTACGGAAGACCTCGGCCACCAGCACGGGGGCGAGGACGAGGAACCAGATCAACACGAACGGGTCGTGCTGGTGATTGCGAAGTACACAGCCATCAACGGATCAGCAGACGACCGCAGTCGTCGCAGGTGACGACGGCATCATCGGGCTGCTTCTTGATCTGGTCGATGGCGACGGCGGACAAACTCATGTGGCAGCCATCGCAGGTCGAACCGACCAGCTTGGCCACTGCAACGCCGCCGAAGTCGACGCGCAGTCGCTCGTAGTGCGCAAGGAGCTCTGGTGGGACCGCTTCGGCTTCGTCGATGCGTGTACCTTCGACCATCGCGAGATCGGCCCGGATCCCGGTGATGTCTGCTTCCATTTCGGCGTCGAGGCGTGCTCGCTCGGCGGCGAATTTCTCACGGGTGGCGACGCTCGGGGCCAGCTCGGCTTCGACTTCCTCGATCGACATCATGATCTCGAGTTCATCGTCTTCGATACCGGTCTTGCGATCGAGAAGCATCTTGGCTTCGTCCTGCAGCGCCAGCAGATCCTTGGTCCCGGTGACCGACCCGTCGTAGAGCTTGGCATCGATCTGGGTGCGCTTTTCCTCGATCATGGCAACCTCATCAGCCAATCGCTTGAGGTCACGTTGCAGTTCGTGGCGACGAGCTTCGACCTCACTCACTGTGGCTGCTACGGCGGCGACCTGCTCGTCGACTGCGGCGATCTCGATCTTCATCGGATGATTGGCGATGCGGTGCTTGCGTTGATCAATCGTCGTGTCGAGTTCTTGGACGATCAACAGTTGTTCGTAGGCCGGAGCAGCCATCAGCCGCCTTCTGGTGGTGGTTCGGTTGCGGGAGGTGTTGCCGGTGGAGCGGTCGCCGGAGGCGCAGTGACCGGAGGCGCCGTGGTGGGCGCAGGAATCGGGCACTCGCCCTCTTCGGGACGAGTGGAGCCGTCAGGGCAAGGCTCCGTGGTGGTCGTGATCGGCTTGTAGCAATCGTTGCCGTCAGAGTCGACGGAGATGGTCGTGCCCTCGTTCTCGACGGTCGCGTCCTCGGCCGAACAGAAATCGACCTCGCCATCGACCTTGAGGAAGCGACCTCCGCCGTAGCTGTCAGGGTCGGCGAACTCGATCGTGTCGAGCAGGGCGTGGTAGCCGTTGTTGAACTGACCCCACGTCTGGGCTGGAACCGTGCCGCCGAAGATCGTGCCCCAGCCGGCAACGCCTGTCATCGGGATCTTCTCATCGGGATGACCCATCCATACCGCCGTGGTGATGTAAGGACTCGAGCCCACAAACCAGGCATCTTCAGAGTTCTGCGCCGTACCAGTCTTGCCGCCCGACGGCATGCCGTTGTCGAGTTGGGCCCGCCAACCCGTGCCGCTGCGCACGTTGCTTTCAAGGGTCTGCGTGATCATCCGTGCGGTTTGCACCGTGACCGCCCGCCGACCATCAGGGCGGCGTTCGTAGATGACCTCACCATTGCGGTCTTCGATCCGTTCGATGTACCAGGGAGCGTTGTAGATGCCATCGTTGGCGAACGCTGCGTATGCAGCGGCCTGTTCGATGACGCGAACTTCCTTCGAACCAAGCGGCAGCGACAGCACAGCGTCGAGTGGCGACGAGATGCCAAGACGACGTGAGACCTCGATCACCTGGTCGTTTCCGACCACCTGTCCCAGCCGAACAAATGCACAGTTGTTCGATGATCGAGTGGCCGACGCAATCGAGATCCGAGCGCCGCTGCCACCCTTCACCTCGTAGGGGTCGGGTACGCCGCCGGGATTGTCGAAACTGCAAGGGCTGTCGCCCCGCACCACGTCTGACGGGGTGTAGCCGGCCTCGAACAGGGCGGCCAACACGTAGGTCTTCATCGATGAGCCGGGCTGCCGCAACCCATCGACGGCAAGGTTGAACTGTTCACGAGTGAATTCGTCGCCGCCAACCATTGCCAGGACGGCGCCGGTGGAATTGTCGATCGTGGCCATCGCAAGCGTGAACCCACGAGAATCGATCGGCAGATTGTCGAGCTTGGCTTGCTCGGCCAGAGCCTGCGCCGCAGGATCGAACGTCGTGTACACCCGGAGACCTTGCGAATAGATGGCGGCGATGCGTTCGGCCGGGGTGTCGCCAATCGGGATGGCCGGATTCTCCTGCAGTTCCTTTTGTGCCTCGCGTTCGAAGTAGTCCGATGGCTTCGTGCTCAGCGGTGCACTCCGCTCTTCCGGCAATTCGGAAAGATTGATCCGCTCGCCTTGGGCTTCGGTGATGAGCTCGAGTCCGACAAGCCGGTCGACCACCGTGGCTCGACGATCACGTGCCCGCTCGGGACTGGTGACGGGGTTGGTGCTGTTGGGACTGCGGATGAGGCCAGCGAGCAACGCCCCTTCTTCCCAGCTCATCTGCTTCGGGTCCTCGTAGCCGAAGTAGACCTCGGCGGCTCCCTTGATGCCGTAAGCGCCCTGGCCGAAATAGACGGTGTTGAGATAGCGCTCGAGGATCTCATCCTTGGTGAACTGCTCCTCGAGGCGAAGGGCATAGAACGCCTCGGTCTTCTTGCGATCGAAGCTCTGGTCGGAGCTGAGCAAGGCGTTCTTGACGAGCTGTTGGGTGATGGTCGAGCCACCCTGTTCGATACCGCCCGCGCTGATGTTCTGAGCAAGTGCTCGGAAGACGGCGCGGTAATTGACGCCGTCGTGTTCGTAGAAGTCGTTGTCCTCCATGGCCAAGATGGCCGAGATGACTTCCTGCGGCATCTCATCGAGCGTGATCGATTCACGATTCTGCTCACCCACGAGGAGCGTCATGAAGTTGCCATCGGCGTCGTACATCGTGGACCGTTGAGCGAGCACATCGAGTTCGAGCTCGGCCGAGGTGTTCTCGGTGGCCGTGACCACATCGCCGAGCTGAGGAATGATCGTCAAGGCCGCTGCTGAGGTCACTGACGCAACCGCAATCAGGATCAGCCCCAGCGAAGCGATGCGTTGAACAACCCGGAGCAGCGTGACCACAGCGGAACAGGCTACTCAGGCGCGGGCCGCCGCGGGTGTCAGCCTGCTGGCAAGCTGCTCAGCGGATCGAGACCGCCGGAGATCGCAGCGCTGAACGTGGCTTCGACTGCACCGTTCTTCGACGCTGCGCCGGTGACAGCAAGCCCGAAGACGGTCCCTGACCCAGCACTCCCTGACCCAGCACTACGTGATCCGGTACTGAGCACCACGATCGTGACGTGGTCGCCATCGACCTTGGTCGATCCGGCAAATCGTAATTCAGCATCCAAGCCAAGAAGATCGATGGTGGCTTCGGCCGTTGCGGCGTCGGCCGAAGACGCCGTGGCCCGCCCGGTCCGCGTCGTTCGACCAATGGCGAGTTCGACGGTTGCCGACGTTGATTCGTCGCCCGAGGTGACGACATCAACGGCGAGTCGAGCGGCCTCGGGAAGTGAGTCTTCGATCTCGGTCGCTCGAGCAGCAGAGCGAATGAGCCCAGCCAATTGGTTCTGTTCATTGTGATTGAACGGCCGTGAACGCACGACCGCTGTGGCAATCACCACGGGCCCGATCTTGTGACGGCCGAACAGCACGTTGAGGCGTCCGACGGGCACCTGCCCCTGCACCGAGGTGCGCTCGGTCAGGCAGTTCCAGAGCCGACCGTTGACTTCGAACCCAAGGGGGTCGCTCGGAGCCCAAGACCCAGCCAGACGGGTCTGGAGAGGATCGACCTCGCCATCGGCCCCGAGCCGCGCCATGAGCACGCCATCGGCGGCAAACGCTGACGACATCGTGTCGACTGCGAGCTCAGCGACGATGCGGCGGACCTCCGGCGAATTCCGCCGAGCGGACGAGCCGAGGAGAGCCGAGACCTCCTTGGCCGGCGAATGTCCGGCCACATCTCCGAGAATGCCGCTCAAACCACGGCCGAGACCGGAATTCGATGAAACGCCAGGAGCATCCCCTTGGCCCATTCGCTGAGCAGTCAACTCATTCCTCCATCAAGCGACATGCATGTGACGATGCGTCGCGTTGTCAGCCGGACCGTAGCCGGTTCCCTCGAAGAGTCATGGCCAGGATGGTCTCGGCCCTTGAGGAAGCTCACCCGACGCCGCAGTCGCTGAGTGCCGGAGCGACGGCAGCTGTTCCGGCACGAGTGACTTCGAGAAACTCGCTGACCACATCTGCGGGAATCGCCAGGCTCAAGCCGGTCGTCTGATCGAAGCCGGACAGAATCGCAATGACGTTGCCAGACTCGTCCAGCACGGGACCGCCCGAGTAACCGCCCCGGGTCTGGGCATCGATCAGCAACACGTCGACGCCGTACCCATAGGCGCCTCCGGGCACCCGGGCCGACACAACGCCGAATTGGATCTCGATGCCGCCACCGTCGGCATGACCAGCCAGGGTCACCGAACGCCCGACGATCGACTCTGCCATCACATCCGCATCGCTGGCCAAGACCAACGACACACCCGCTGGCTGTTCAGCTGCGGCAAGATCGCTGCCGATGTCAACTGAAACAACGGGAAGCACGATCGGGTCGATCGGTTGGTCAGCTTTCACATCAACCGCGCCCTCGACCACGTGGGCGTTCGTGAGCAGCCAACCATTGATGATCACCCCGCTACCGAGGACCACGCGCCCACAGTCGTTTGCTGAGACTCGCAGTGTTGCTTGCTGGGCGAGCGCACGAAGTTGCACCGGCGGCAACGCCGGCCGTTCCGGCGCCGAGGCGCTGGGCGCAGCGAGGCGGGCGATCGTCGCGAACACGACAACACTCACAGCGAGGACTGCGAGGATGAAGCGAATCGAGTGAGTGCTCGCGGGGATGGTCTGTTCCACCGAGAGCGACGGTAGAAGGTCCGAGGTGCGCCGGCATCAGCAATCCCACTCACTGGACTCGACTCGGTCTGGCTCAAGCCTTCGGGTCAGCTGGGTTGAAGTTCCGCTTGTCATTGCGCAGCCGGGCAATGCCGTCATAGATGGCCGCTTCGAGGGCCGGGCTGATTCGGTGGAACACGACCCCGTAAAGAACGAGGCCATCGTCGCCGGTCCGGATGTTGCGAACCTGAACAGTGCCGGGTTCTCCGCTGAGGCGAATGTCGATTCGTGAACCCGTCTTGATCGCCGAACTCGCTGGCGCCCGGACGAGAGCTCCAGCAACGGAGAGGTCCAGCAGCTCGGCTTCAACCGTCTTCTTCCGGTTGGGAAGGACACGGCCACCTTGCGGCGCGGACCACTCGACGGTGACCCCGGCCACCCGGTACCTCACCGACAATCGCGGCATCGCGGCGAGAGCGGCTGTTGCATCAGATTGTCGAACCATCTCCTTCATGACTAGATGTATCGGCGATCGAGCCGGGGACTTGATGGGTTGCTTTACCCTTCTCCCATGTCTGACATGATCATTGAAGGCGACTTTCAGCGAGATGGCGCCGTGTGCGTGCGCGAAGCGTTCAGCCCTCAGCAAATGTCGCTTGCCACAGCGGCAATCGAAGCGAACCTCTCGGCGCTGTCTCCGTTGGCAAAACGTGCGAGTGCTGCCGACGACGGCGCCTTCATCGAAGACTTCTGCAATTGGCAACGAATCCCGGCCATGGAGTCCTTCATCAAGACTTCGCCTGCTGCGGCGATTGCTGCGGAACTGATGCGTTCTTCGACGGTCCGCTTGTTCCACGACCACGTTCTGGTCAAAGAACCGGGAACCAAACAACGAACCCGATGGCACCAGGACTTGCCTTACTACAACATCGACGGATCTCAGCACGTCAGCATGTGGTTGCCCGTCGACCCTGTTCCACGATCGTCGTCGCTCGAGTTCATTGCGGGCACCCACAACGGGCCCTGGTACCTCCCTCGAACGTTCCTCGATGAACAAGCCAAGTGGTTCCCGACGGGCAGCCTGGCCGAGCTCCCCGACTTCGAAGACGCAGACCAGTGGACGGTCATCGGTTGGGAATTGGAACCCGGCGATGCCGTCTTCTTCGACATGCTGACCGCGCACGGCGCGGGCGGCGTCGATGGCCCGAACCGGCGTCGGGTCTTGTCAGTACGTTTCCTCGGTGACGACATCGTCCACGCTCCACGACCCTGGACCACCTCTCCCCCGTTCGAGGGACTGCAGATTCCCGCAGGTGAGCCAATGAACGACGAACGATTCCCGGTGCTCCTCAGTCGTCGTTGATGCCCGCGTTCATCAGGCCGTCCCGCACCACTCCAGCCTGGATGACGGTGTTGACCCGTTCGCGAAGACCAGCCAACGCCAGCTCGGGGCCGTCCCACACCACGAGGTCGGCGAGCTTGCCCGTCTCGATCGTGCCGACCTCGTTGTCGACACCCATCAGCTCGGACGCAACCCTCGTTGCTGACTCCCACACGTGCTCGGTGGTCATCCCCAACGATTCCATCAAGGGCAGCTCGTTCAGATTCTGTCCGTGCGGCGTCACACCGGCATCGGTGCCCATTGCGATCTTCACCCCGGCATCGATCGCTTTCGAGACCGATGTTCGGTGGACGTCTACCACTTGAGCGGCCTTCTCCAATGCGTAGGCCGGCACCTCGACCCCTCGGTCGACGGCGTCGAGCACACCTTGGGGCGCGATGAGCGTCGGGACGAGGTAGGTCCCGGCGTCGAGCATCATCTGAATTGCCTCGTCGTCGAGGAAAATCCCGTGCTCGATGGAACGGATGCCAGCCCGCACAGCGTTCTTGATGCCATCAGTCGCCTGGGCATGGGCCATCACGAACAGGTCAGCAGCCGTTGCCTCGGCAACGAGCATGTCGAGTTCTTCCGCCCGGAAGTGAGCATGTTGAGGGTCGTCTCGCGGCGAGATGACACCGCCTGAGGTGCAGACCTTGATGACGTCGGCGCCGGCACGGATGATCTCGCGTACCCGCACTCTCATCTCTTCTGGCCCATCGACCACGCAACGAGGACGACCCGGGTGCTCGTCGAGCATCCCGGGCATGTGTGCCCCGCAGACTTCCCACGAGTCGGCGTGGCCCCCGGTCTGGGAAAGGATCGTGATGGCGATCTGCATTCGAGGTCCGAGGATCAAGCCCTGTTCCTGCGCTTCTCTCACGCCGAGGTCTGCGCCGCCGGCCTCGCGAACACTCGTGATGCCGCAGGCCAGGGTGCGCTTCATCCGTTCAGCCGCTTGATAGAAGTTCAACGAGAACGGCGTTCCAGCGTGGGCGCTTGGGCTGAAATTGCCGTCAGCCATGAAGTGCACGTGGCAATCGATCAGACCGGGCGTGATGAGCTTGCCGGTGCAGTCGATTTCTTCATCACCGGAGAGACCGGTACCGACGGCGACAATCCGATCGCCTTCCATCGCAATGTCGTTCACGCGTTGAGCGGCTCCCGTTCCATCGAAGATCGAGCCATTGCGCAGGACGGTTCGTGCCATTGCCCGATCGTGTCATGACTCTGCCCGAAGACCAACTGCCCGAAGACCAACTGCCCGAAGACCAACTGCCCGAAGACCAACTGCCCGAAGACGAGAGAGCGGCGACGCTGCTCATCTTCGAGGCCGCTCATCCTCGACGTCGATCGAGCTCAGGAAGCCTCGGTCGATGCTGTCTCGGCGACACCCTCGCCATCGGGCTCGGGAGTGATCTCATCGGCTTCGGCTGTTCCACGTGAAGCTTCTGCTCTTGCGTCCGGGCGCCCGGTCTCGGTACGCCATTGCGCGATCTCGTCGCGCAGCGCCGCCTGTTCAGCCTGCGAGGCTTCCTCGCTGACCGCGGCTGCATCGGGCGCTGCCGGCGGATCCGCAACGGGGGGAGAAGCTGCCGCCTCTCGGGTGGCATCGAAGACCTCGACCGCTGGCGGTGAGAGTTCCGAGGTGAGTTCCGGCTCGGGCTCGGGCAAGAGTTCGTTGATCCGAACTCGGCCGAACATCGCAAACCAGCTGATGTCGAGCGGCGCCAGAACGTTCTGGGTGACGTCTTCTGACTTGTCTGACGGAATTTCGACCTCGGAGGAGGCAAGCAACGCAATGCCAGATGGCTCGACATCGCAACCAGGAGGCAAAACGATCGAGACCGATCCGAACAGGGCAAAGACCGTCATGCTCAACTCGTCGTCATCTTCGTCCACGTACGCCCGCGAGAGATCGAGTACGCATCGCCCGAAAACGGCAATCACCAGCGAGTCATCGGCCAGCTTCCAACGTCCTGCACGCAGTGTGCGGCCGAGAACGGCAACTACTTTTGCGGTGTAACTCATGCTCGGACACTCATTGCGGGCTCCACCTTCCTGGGTGAAGCTTCGGAGTTGGCGCAGCCGCTATGAGGAGCTGATCGCCACGCAAGAACCGCCCGGCATGGGCGTGCGCCGTGGGCAGAGCCTGGTGCGGACGCCACCGCAGATGACCCAATGCGTTGGGTCCAGCCGGTGCCATCCCAGTCGCGCTGATGTCCGTCGGGCGTCGGGTACCAGCCGGGACGAACCGGAGGTTGCTCGCTCGTCAGGGTTTCGGCGGCGGCAGACGGTCGGATGTCATGACGGTCGAGACAAATCGGCGTCGAACCTCGCCGCACGACGCAATCGTTTCGATTGCTTCACCGTCGTCATCGCTCATGCACCGAATGATCACATCGGACACCCCCATCTCCGCGAATGCAGCGAACTGCTCGACCGCATCGTCGATCCCACCGATCACGACGTTTTCGGTCTGCATGCCTCGGTAGCCGCGAGCAAGAATCTCGGCTCCAGCCGATCGGGCTCGGTCACCATCAGCCAACACGAGCACGTCTTTGCGAAGCACGGTTCGCGGCGGAGTCCCGGCAATTTCACAGAACGACTCGTAGGTCCGCATCGGCTTCTCGAGGTCGCCGGGCGTCAGATGCGGGACGGTGTACCACGCGTCGCCCACGGTCGCGGCGCGCTCGAGCGCCTTGTCAACCCCCGCCCCGATCCACCACTCGACTCCAACCGGCGGCAGCGGACAGATCGAGGCGTCGACGATGCCGAACGGCTCGCTGCTGGCCGTCTCACCGGCGAGGAGCGCTTTGATCACCCGGATGCTCTCGTCGAGTGCAATGCCTCGGGTCTGCAGCGATGCCCCGACCGCATCGAACTGTTGTTGGCCTGTGCCGATGCCGGTCTGGATGATGAACGGAACGTCGCTCATCGTCGCAAGCGTGGCCACCTGCTCAGCGACCAACACCGGATGCCAGAGGGGCAGTAAGAAGAGGCAGCCGACCGGACGGGCGGCGGACACGTCAGCCATGATGCGGCCGAGCATCGGCACGTTCTGGAAGTACGGCGTCGGCGTTGCATGGCGGTCACCCATGGTGATCGAGTCGAGGCCGACGTCGTTGGCCGCCTTCGCTCTGGCGATGATGCTTCGGGCACCGGCAGCGTGGTCGCCGTCTGGTCGGGAAGAACTGAGCGAGAGACCGATGCGCATCTGCCCAGCCTGCCACAGCTGGCGGCATCTAGGATCTGCCCATGAAGAGCGATTTCTCGCTGGCGGTGGTCGGCCTCGGCCTCGTGGGCAGTGGTGCGTTGCGCCACGCTGCGGCCTTGGGATCGGTGGTCGGCATTGGGCCGGCTGAGCCATCCGATTGGGCGAACCACGATGGTGCGTTTGCCAGCCACTACGACTCGGGTCGAGTCACTCGCCGTCTCGATGCCAGACGGGAATGGGCGATCTTGGCCAGCCGCTCGATCGACAACTACTCACTCATCGAGCAGCAGTCCGGCATCAGCTTTCATGCTCCGGTCGGCATGGCATACGTTCGCAACGACGTCGATGGCATCGAGCAACAGCGAGCCGTGGCCGCCGAGCTCGGCATTGCGATGAAGGAGAGCCCAGCCCCGGCGCCGTACAGCTTCTCTGGCGACTGGACCTGTCTCCTGGAGCAAGCACCGGCTGGTCACATCGACCCCCGCAAGATGCTCGAAGCTCAGCATCTGGTGGCCAAGAGTGACGGAGCAGAACTGATCAGGTCCGAGGTGCGAACCGTGACTCGTGAGGGCAGCGGCTTCCGGTTGCGGGCCGACAACGGCCGCGATCTGACCGCCGATCGCGTCATCATCGCAACGGGTTCGTACGGCAACGAACTGACGACCAAGCCGCCTGCGGTGTCGATTCGGTCCGAGGCGGTGATGTTGTGCGAGGTCGACTCGAAGGTGGCAGCTGCGCTCGAGATGCCGTCGCTGATTTGGTTGATCGATCATCCGGAACTCGTTGATGTCTACGTCGTTCCACCCGTGCAGTACCCCGATGGTCGTTGGTATCTGAAGATCGGTGGCGAGTGGAGTCCGGGTCCCCTGCTGAACGACGAAGCCTCGCGACGTTCATGGATGTGTGACGCCGATGCCGACGACCGGATGGGGCTGATGCGAGACGTCGTCGACGAGCTACTGCCTGATGTCCCCTTCCTGTCCTTCTCGATGAAGCCGTGCGTCATCACCGACACAACGACCGGTCTGCCCTTCATCGGGATCGTCGACGATGGCCGAGTGATAGCCCGAGGGGGCAACGGTCACGCGGCCAAAAGTGCCGATGCCATCGGTGCCTTGGCAGTGGGGCTTGCCCAGACCGGCGAGTGGACAGACCCGGAACTCAGCGAGGCTGACTTCAGTCCCCGATTCGAGGCGTGAGCCCTTTCAAGGTCGCCGCTTTTCCGTCGGGACTCTGGGCCTGGATCACATAGAACAGGGCTTCCCGGCTGAGGCGTTGGGCCGTGTGGCCGGATTCAATCGCTGCGCCACCGCTGGCGGCGAGCTGCGTCGTGGTGAGCTGTTGGACAGCAAGCAGCGCTGAGGTTCGAGCGCGCGCCGTCACGGCCACCAAATCATCGTCCACGGCCTTGTCCGCAATCGCTTGGTCGACGCGTTGACACTGCGCCTCGGCCGCTCCGTGTTGTTCGATCCACCACGGTTTCATCGCAGCCGCCGTATCAGGTGCGACGAGATCGAGTTCTGCGATCGCTCGATCCCCGATTCCGAGACACAGCGGGCTGGGGCGTGCGGACAGCGCTCGGTCGCGAACGGCCCAACGATCGAAATCGGCCACGCTCAACACCTGTTCTGGCTCGACGCGCAGCGAGTCGAACCGGAGCGCGACGGTCTGTGTTGCTTGAAACACCATGAGATCGAACCACTTGTCGACCAGAAGGCCCGGCGCTTCGACGGCTGGCAAGAGCGCCCACACGAGCTGTCCGTCGGCCGTCTTTGCAGCGACGGTCATCACCTCAGCGTGGCCCCACGACGTCACCCATGGAGCGATGCCGGAAAGCACCCAGCCGTCGCCCTCAGCAACCGCCGCGAGCACGGGTGGGCCGGGGCGTCGAACGTGAGCAAACGCCGTGCCAGCAAGCGTGTCGGTCAGCAACCGTGGCAGCCACTGCTGACGAAGATCGTCGTTCTTGGTTGCGGCCACGGCGCCCGTGGCTCCGTGGTGCTGGGCGAAAGCAAAGGTCGTAGCGCCGCAGCCTGAGCTCAGCAGTCGCAGCGTTGTCCGGCCTTCGGCAGGCGAGAGCCCGAGGCCACCGGCGCTCTCCGGCGCCACCATGGCGAAGAGACCGAGCTGGCCAAGCGAGGCGATGTTGGCCGCAGGGAACGCTCCGGAACGGTCGACGTCGGATGCTCCGGGCAGCAGTTGCTGCTCGACCAGGTGAGTGAGTTGGTCGAACAAAGCGGAGCGGTCCGACTGCTTGGGTTCAGCGAGCACCCAGACATCCTGCCCGAACGTTGGCGTCAGCGCGAACCCATCGGATCAACTCACCATCGAGGTGCGTTGACGCCACTCGTCATCGTGTCTGCGGCATCAGTCAACGCAGCCAACACATCGTTGTGATGCTGGCTGCCGGTTGACGTCACGTTCTCCAGGATTCCACAGACCGGATCTGCCAAGCTCGCATCCGTGCTGCATCACTTCAGCGAGGATCCAACGATCGAGCGGTTCGAACCTCACGTTCCCAAGACAAACCCGTCACAGCAGCCGGGCGTGTGGACGATCGATACAGCCGTGGGAAGAAGCCCATGGTCAGTGGATCAGCAGGACAACCGTGAAACCGGTATCGGTGGCTGCCGTCGGGAGCTTGCTCGATGCCCACGCCCGGGCCGGCATCGAGCTTCGTCTCGTCGCCAACTTGTGGCCGATCGTCGAGGTGATGAGCGATGACCGATGGGGCTTCAGCCACGTTCGTCTGGCGAACGCCGCTCCCATCACCTGAACATCGCAACCAAAGGCGTCAGTCGAAGGCGCCGATGTTCTTGACCAGCTGGCGGGCTGAAGCCAAACAGCCGGCCGTCAGCAGCCCCGTGGCGACTGCGGCGCTCGCGTAACCCAGTTGGACCGCATCGATCGTGTTGATGTCGTTCAGGACTTCGTCGCTGCTCAGGAGGTCGCGAACCGCTTCGATGTCGCCGATTCGTGCGCCGACGACGCTGAAGATCACGAGTCCTCCGATCGCAGCACCATAGGCCCAGGCCAGCGATCGGATGAATTGGTGGGCACCGGAGACACGGCCCATCTCGTCGGGCCGAGCTCTTCCTTGGAGAATCGCCAATCCCGATGTGGTGATCGCGCCAATGCCGAACCCAGCGATGGACGTCGACACGAAGAGGACCGGCAGTGGTAGCTCGAACCAGATGGCAGTCGCCGAAATCACCATGGTTCCTGCCAGCAATCGCGCGCCGATACGAACGACATAGGCCGCATCCATTCGCTCCTGCATCCGGCTGGCAGCAAAGGCTCCGGCAGTCCAACCGAACGTCAGGAACAACACCGAGAAGGCAGCGCCGGCCGCTGATGCGCCTCGGGCCGCCCGAAGATACAGCGGCAGGTAGGCGCCAGCCCCGGTTCCCCCAGCGATCCCGAGAAATGCGGTGAGATGCACGTGGCGCCACCTTCGCCCACCGATGTGCTCGAGCCGGAGTACCGGATCTTCGATCGAGCGAGAGAGACGGACATACAGGAACCCGAGGGCAATGACGGCGAGCAGCCAGGCGAAGGCAAAGCGGTTGGTGGTCGAGGCAGCCATGAGCAGGCAGCTCGCCAGGCTGCCCATCACGATGAACCCGCGAAGATCGAAGGCGGCGGTGCTGTTGCCTTCGTGTTTGCCCGGCATACGCCGCCATCCAATTGCGGTGGCTGCGATCCCGACCGGGATCGTGAAGGTGAAGATGGAACGCCATCCGGCGAGACTCACCAGCACGGCTGCGATCGCTGGACCTCCAACGCCCATGACTCCCCAGACTGCCGAGATCGCCGCATACATTCGAGGCCGTACGTCAGCGTCATAGCTGAGGCCTACTGCAGCAATGGTGCTGCCGATGACGCCACCTGCACCGAGCCCCTGTCCGATGCGGAAGGCAATCAGCATCGGCATCGAGGTCGCCAGTGCACAAGCGATTGAGCTGATGATGAAGGTGACCATCGATGTTCGGAACACGATGCGGACGCCATAGCCATCAACGGTCGGGCCGATGGCCAACACCGCAACCGCTGTGGCCAACAACTCCGCAGTGATGATCCAAGGAAGCAGACTGATCGACCCGAGTTCGGCACCGATTTCCGGGGAAGCAGCCGACACCGACAGCGTGTTGTACGAGACGAGTGCGGTCGTCGCAAGGATCGCCAGCGTTGCCGGCCGAAGCTCGGCCGAGAAGATGCTGCGCTTCCGGGTTTCCAAGTGGCGGAGACTAACGACTCCGTTGTGGGCAAGGGATGGTCCGGGGCGACGGCAATGCTGCGTTCACAGAAGCGCTCACACGATCGCCCTGCATGTGCAGGAGGTTTGGGGACCTACGATTCACCACGATCACCAATGGACCTCGCCCTACGCTCCCCCACGCCGCCCAAGCGGCCGCTCGCTTTGGCCCGATGGCTGTGGCAGCTCGCACGGGACGTCGTGCATGACTACTCCCGGGATGGAATCGGCGACGTCGCTGCGTCGATCACATTTTGGACGATCTTGTCGGTCCCCGCAGCGGTGTTGGCACTCGTCAGCTTCCTCAGCTCACTCGAAGCTGTCGTTGGAGTGTCCGTTGCCAACGATGTCGAAGCCGAGGTGCAACTCTTTGTCTCCGAAACTTTCACCGACTCAGAAGCACTGAGTGAGACGGTCTCAGAATTGTTCAACACCTCCAGCACGGGTGTTGCGACCGTGGCCACGATCGCCGCCATCTTCACGTTGTCGAGAGCGTTCGCCGGGCTGATCCGGGCGCTCGACATCGCCTACGGCGTCGAGGACAGCCGGCCGTGGTGGTTCTTGCGGATCGTGGCCATCGGTTTGGGTCTCGGAACGGTGGTGATCGTTGCGTCGGGAGCCACCGTGTTGGCAGCGCTGCCATCGCTGCCGTTCGACGGTGCTTTGCGTTTGTTGACCGCACCCGTCGTCCTTGTTGCCCTGGTGATCTGGGCGACAACGATCTTCCACATCGGCCCGAACCACCGCACCCCTTGGCGATACGACCTCCCAGGAGCCATCTTCACCACAGCTGGTTGGGTCGTGGCGACGCAGGGCTTCGCCTTGTATGTCCGAGCCTCCGGGCAGGGCAACGACGTGCAATCAGGTGTTGGCGCCATCTTGCTGGCGCTCACCTTGATCTACGTGTTGAGCATGGTGTTGCTCCTCGGAGCAGAGATCAACGACGTACTCGCCCAACGAGCCGGGGTTGCGGAGCGGGCGCCCTCCGTGGTGAAGCAGGCCCGTTCGTTGCGAGATCGAGTTCGGCCAAGCAAGACGAGCTCCTGATCGTCGATCGGCCCGAGGCACCGAGTTCGGTCGTGCTCGGTCATGGCCCAGAACGGCGGCTGGACCTTCCGTAGCCCAGGCGTTCGACCGATGGCTATGGGCTCCGGTACCTTGCGGTCGATGGACCGCTTCTATCCGATTGGCACACCTGGCGAGCCGTGGGGCGACTCAGAAAGGCTGCAATGGTTCGAGTCTCAGACCGTGAAGCGCAGCTACCGAGAAGAGGTACTCGACAAGATCGAACGACTCGATGGATCGTTCGAGGTCACCACCTACGGGGCGCTGCCGCTCGATGTCGACCGCTATCCCCTCATGGCTGTCACGGTTCTGGCAGATCGCGCCGACGCACCGTGGGCGCTGATCACTGGAGGTGTGCACGGCTACGAAACCAGCGGTGTTCAGGGAGCGCTGAGATTTCTCGAGTCACACGCTGCCGCCTACCGCGATCGGGTGAACCTCCTGGTGCTGCCCTGCGTGAGTCCCTGGGGCTACGAAGTCATAAACCGCTGGAATCCGAACTGTCTCGACCCCAATCGGTCGTTCGTCGTCGACAGTCCATCCGAAGAAGCGGCCGCGGTGATGACGCTGCTCGACGATCGTGACGTTGACTTCGCCGTTCACATGGATCTCCACGAGACCACGGACAGCGACGAGACCGAGTTTCGACCAGCCGTTGCCGCTCGGGACGGCAAGGCCTCGCACCCCGGCCTGATACCCGACGGGTTCTACACCGTCGGAGACACCGAGAATCCCCAGCCAGAATTCCAGCGTGCGATCATCGTCGGAGTCGAACAGGTCACCCACATTGCACCGGCCGACGACGCAGGTCAGATCATCGGGTCAGACGTCACCCAGCACGGTGTCATCAACTACCCGTTCACCGATCTCGGCTTGTGCGCAGGCGTGACCAACGCGTTATTCACCACCACGACTGAGGTCTACCCGGACAGCCCGAACGCAACGCCCGAGGCCTGCATCGCTGCCCAAGTTGCGACGGTGCGCGCCGGCCTCGACTTCGCTCTCGAGCTCATCTAGAAGGGTCAGGAGTACGAGCGAGATGCTCGATCCTGGAGCGCCTGGGCGATCTCGGGGCCAACGATTCCGCCGAGTTCGGAGCGCAAGCTGATGGCGACAGGGACCTCGCCGACGTACGCCGATGGCAAACCGTCGGCATGTCGGCCCTCGGTGCAGCACCAGGCCAGGCCGTCGGCGTCCTCGCCCCAATCAGATCGCTGCCACCGCCGGAGGGTCTTCGAGCCGTCGTCGTTCTGATCGACACGAATCGGAACTTGCCAGCAGATCGTTGGACGCCAGTCCATCGGCGACTCGTCGTCGTCGAGTGCCGACAGATACAGAGCGCAACCCTCACCCCCGGTGAACCCGGGACGGTTGTGGAAGATGCAGGCGTTGTTGACCACCCGAGTGGCACGACCGCCGTCGGGATTGTTCGGTGCATCTCGCAAGACACCGTTTGCCGCCGCTTCTGCATGGTTCTCGAACCGAGCGGGGTCGAGTGTCAGCCCGAGCATCTCGATCCGCATCGCTTCATCATCGCCGAGCAGGTGCGCGCCCTCGCTGCAGCATCCCTGTGCCAGCTCGGGTGCTGGCTTGTCGAGAATGCCCTGGCATCCGTTGCCCCAAAGGCACTGCCAGTTCGAGTCCGTGAATCCCACATCGATGCGCCAACGGGTTCCGTCGACGGGGTCGGTGAACTCTTCGAATTGTTCCGGTCCGGGAGACGACACCATCGACCGGACTATACGGGCGCCGCTCCACAGGAACAGGCAACGATCCGGCGGCGTCAGTCGACCGCACCGAGCGCTCGAAGGGTCATGGTCAACATGGTGTCGAGTTCGTCGTCGGTGACGCTGCTGTTTGCCACGATTCGCTGGGAGATCAGCGGGCCTTGAATGACATGCATCGCCATCTCGAGGTCGATGCTGACATCGATCTCGCCTCTTGCGATCGCACGCTGCAACGCCACCACAGTGGGACCCCGCGGCTGTACTCGTGCCTCGCGGAACAGCTCGCGGTTCTCGTCACTCTCGATCGATCGGCTGATCATCCACACGAACAACGCTCGGCTCTGCGGCGAGGCGGCAGCGTCCAGGTATCGGCGATGGATCTGCTCGAGGTCGCCACGCAGAGATCCCGTGTCGGGCGGCGCGTCGGCACTGACCTTGACACCGACAGCAGCAAACACCAAGGCGGTCGTCGTGCCGAAGTGTCGGTACATGGTCGTCTTTGCCACGCCTGACCGCCTGACCACTTCGTCTCCCGTGACAGCGTCCGGGCCTTCAGAACTCAGGATCTCAATCGCTGCATCGATGAGCCGACGTCGGGCGTCTTCACTCCTGGGGCGAGCCATAACGCTTGGGAGCATAGCGAGACACAACCAGCCGAAAGGCTGACGTGGCGGGCCGCATTTTCAATTACGATCCGATTTGGAGCGAAACGCTGCTCCCGGAGTTCGGACGGCCGACGGCCACCGATCGCCTGCCCAAGAAAGGACTCCACACCATGCAAACGCATCCACAATCAGCCGAGCTCACCGAACCCATCGACACCCGGATCAAGATGTCGGCCCTCTGGATCGCAATGGTCTTCGTATTCGCCTACGTCGACATCTTCTCGCTCTACAAGCCCGGAATCATCGACGACATACAGGCAGGCAAGATCTACGTCTTCGACATCACACAGACGTTCCTGTTCTTCACAACGTTGTTCATCGTGATTCCGTCGCTGATGGTCTTCTTCACCCTCGTCTTGCCACCAAGAGCCAATCGGGCCACGAACACCATCGTCCCCGGCATCTACGCCGTGGTCGTGATCGGCAACGCCGTCGGCGAATGGAGCTACTACATCTTCGGGAGCGTCGTCGAAGCAGTTCTGCTCGCAGGCGTGATCGCCTACGCCAGGACTCTGGGCCGTTCAGGTCTGGAGATCGAGCACGCCAGCGACCGACTCGACCGCTCGTGACCACGAATCCGGTGCGACCGCCGGGCGGATCACGAACTTGGAGAACCCAACATCGAGGAATGCCTCCATGTGTTTGCGAAGTCCGGCTGCGCCGACGGCGATGACGTCGTGCGCGTCAAGATCTGGACGCCTTGCCTCGACGGATTGTCGAACCTCATCAGGAATGGGTCCGTCGGTCCAACTGATGTTGACACCGAAGTGTTCACCGTCGATGTGGTTCCCTGCTGCTTCTGCCTCCGCTTCGATCACACGTCGGCTCTCTGCGGCTTCGGCTGGTGGGCACAGCCCCGGCATCCAACCTTCTCCGATCCGGCCGCATCGGCGCAGCGCCGCTGGGACCTGTCCGCCGAGCCAGACTTCGAGCGGGTCCTGCTTCGGCTGCACGGCCAGCGACACGTCCCGGTACTGGTAGTGGTCTCCTGCGAACGACACGGTCTCGCCTGCCCAGAGGCTTCGCATGATCGAAAGCGACTCCTCCAACATCTTGGTCCGAGCAGCTACCTCGACACCTTGGGCCGCAAGCTCCTCCGGACGCTTCAAACCGATGACGGCAAGCAACAGCAGACGCCCGTTGGACAACTGATCGAGCGTGGCGAGTTGTTTCGCCAGGAAGACCGGGTCACGCCCTGGCACGACCAGGTGTGTGCCGAGTTTGAGTCGCTCCCGCCGACCCGCGGCAACCGCAAGCGCAGCGATGGGGTCGAGCGTTGGTGCCGCCACGATGTCGGGGATCCACAACGAGTCGTAGCCGAGATCGTCGAGGGCATCGACGAGTGTGAGGAACTCTGCAGGATCGCTCGCAACGCCGGCCCCTGCAGCAACGCCGATTCGTACCTTCATGTGGTCACTGTTGCACTGAATGCGTGCGCCAGGAAAAGGCGATCCTGTCATACTGCTGCTCGTGTCTGAAGCAGCTGCCATCGCCGCCACGACGACGCCGGCCACAACCTCGTCGATTGCCCGCGACCTTCGAGCACTTGGCCTGGAGGCAGGTATGAGTGTCATCGTCCACTCGTCGCTCTCTCGGCTCGGTTTCGTCGTTGGTGGCCCGCAGACCATCGTCACTGCTCTCATCGACGTTTTGGGCGACTCGGGCACGTTGATGATGCCCACGCATTCGGGAGCGCTGAGCGATCCTGTGACCTGGGAAGACCCGCCCGTTCCCGAGGCATGGTGGCCCACACTGCGAGCCCAGATGCCGGCCTTTGACCCGCATCTCACTCCGACGCGATCCATGGGGGCGATCGTCGAGTGCTTCCGCTGTCTTCCTGGCGTGCAGCGGAGCAATCACCCAACCGTTTCAGCCGCCGCACTCGGCCCGAACGCCTCTGTGCTCCTCGAGTCCCATGCGCTGCATGACCGATTCGGCGAGACCTCGCCGCAAGGCAGGTTGTATGCCCTCGACGGCCATGTCTTGTTGCTCGGCGTCGACCATGGCAACAACACGTCGCTCCACCTCAGTGAGGCCCGATCCGGTCTTCCGGGACTCGTGGTCGACGGAGCCCCCGTCTTGATCGACGGCGAGCGACAGTGGGTCGAGGTCACCCACCTCGCCGATGACTCAGACGACTTCACCGCCATCGGCGAGGCCTTCTCTGAGACCGGCAACGAGCGGCGCGGCAACGTGGGCGTCGGTGTCGCGCGCCTTTGCCGATCGCGTGACATCGTCGACTTTGGTGTGGATTGGATGCTGGCCAACCGGCCGAGCTGACCGAACTCACTGCCCCCAGGTGTTGAAGGAGCTGACCTGATCGAGTGGCTTGCGGCTCACCGGGCCGAAGTTGCCTTTGGGGTAGCCGAGCGGCAAGCAGTAAACGACCTGGGCTGTCGCCGGAATGTCGAAGAGCTCATGCACTCGCTCCTCAACGGATGGGTGCAGCGTCGTGATCGTGCTCCCGATGCCCAAACATCTTCCTGCCAGCAGCAGATTCTGCACCGCAGGGATGATCGAGTTTGCAGCAGCAGCACCCTTCACAAGAGCACAAACGAACACCAGCGCCGGCGAGTTTCCGATCTCGTCGGCAAGTTGCATTGCTGACTTGTAGGCATCAGGCAAGTCCTCGGGTGTGTACCAACCCGAGTCGTGACGCTTCGCCCACCACGCCTCGCGATACAGAGGAGCGAACTCGGCTCTCAGGTCGGGATCAGTCACAACCAAGAAGTGCCAGGGCTGATAGTTGCCGCCGTTGGGAGCCTGGATCGCTGCATCGAGCATCAGGCGAATGTCTTCGTCGGGGATCGGGTCTGGCTTTTGTCGCCGGATCGCTCGAAGCGAATAGATGGCCTCGCCCAGCGGCATGGTCAATCGGTCGCTCGTCGTCATCTGGGTCTCCTCGGTGTTCAGGGAACGTGCTGCTCCTCGACCGACATGATGCTCCCGTTCCCCACGGCCAGCCAGGCAGCCGTCAGCCCGAGCCGATATCTCTGCGACCGAAGAGCGCGATGCCGCTGGCCGCCATCAAGGCCCCGAGGGCACAGAGAACCGAAATCGAGATCCAGCTTTGGTCATCACCGGGAAGGTGAGTGACATGACCGATCGGCGAGAGGTTCCTGACGGCGTCGGGCAAGCGAAGCAGATCGCCGAACAAGAAGATGACGGCAGCGGCGGTGAAGGCCGCCCAGACACCAATCGTGAGCTGGCGTGCCCGCCCGTACAGAAGAACACCGAAGCCCGCTATCGCCCAGAGCGCCGGCACGCGAGCCAGCGCGGCACCAAGGGTTCCCCTGAAGTCGGTGAAGTGGCCGACCACGAGGGCGTCGGCGACGGAAAGTCCGATGCCCGCGGCGAGCATGATCGCCGGCGCTGACATCGCCGTCAGAGCAACATGAGATCCGAGCCAGGCCCGGCGCGAAATGGCGCTGGCAATCACCGGCTCCGCCCGTCCGGCGTTCTCTTCAACCCTCGGCCGGAGTAGCGACTGGATGACACCGGCCATTCCGATGAGCGCAACCATCGACAGGGTCACGGTGACGAACCCATCGCGCAAGGAGTCACCCGTCATGCCCATCGATTCGAGCATGTCTCGCATGGACGCGTTCTCTTCGATGAAGTCATCGATCTCGCTGATCACCGAGCCGTAGACCACCCCGATGAAGGCTGCGCCGAACGTCCACCACACCAGTGTTGAACGCTGGATTCGCCAGGCAAACCCGAGTGGCGTTCCCAATGCTGCGGTCGCAGTCGGCGGGCCAGGTCGTTGCTGGATGAGACCGGCACCGACATCTCGACGAGCGGCCAGGCCGGTCGCCACTGTGACGATGGCGACCAGCCCCATACCGGAGAGTGCGAGCGGCCAGAGCCTTGCATCACCGAACGCGTCGACTGCCTGCACCCAACCGAGCGGTGAGAGCAACGACACCCAGTTGCCTCTGACGTCGCCGATGGCTCGTAGCGCGAACGCAACACCCAGACTGGCCAGCGACATGCCCGTGGCGCCCCGTCCGAACTCAAAAACCTGAACCCACACCAAGGCAATCGCAGCAAACAAGAGGCCACACATGGCGATGCTCGATCCGAACAGCAACGACGAGCTCACGGCACGACCGTCAGCGACAAAGACAACGGTCGTCGCCAAACCGAGGACAGCGTCGGCGGCAATGGCAACGATGCCGACGGCCGCCAACGCACTCCACGGACCAACCGACGCCGCCCGGACGAGATCGGCCCGGCCGGACTCTTCTTCAGCCCGGGTGTGGCGAACAATCAAGAGGATGTTCATGACCGCGACGATGGCCAGGGTGAACGCACCAATCTCGAAGGCGTAGCGACCACCGAAGGTGTCGAGTGCATCGGGCGGCCCTTGGAGTGCGATCGACGCACTGTTGGTTTCCAACAGAGCGGCTTGTCGAATCAAGACCTCTTCGGTGGTAACGCCTGATTGCTCCGCTTCGGCGTCGAGCACGGCCCGCAGCGACAACGGGGTGATCGCCACCAGCGTCACGAGTCCCAGCAGCCACAGCGACAGCCTGACCCGGTCGAGGCGCAGAATCAGTCGCAAGAGTTTCGTTGTGCCGGCGAACCCGTTCGCGGTCACGGCCGGACAGCCTGACCCTGCTCGACCGAGTAGTGCCGCATGAAGAGCTGCTCGAGGGTCGGCGGTTGGCTCTCGATCGCCTCGACGCCGAGGGCAGCCAGCTGTGCCATCACGTCGGGCAACTCAGCGTTGGCGACGGCAAATGACGCTGAGCGGGCAGAGCTCGCCACGAAGTCGGAGACGCCCTTCACGTCGGCGATCGCAGCGATGGGTTTCTTGGTCATTGCATCGACGGAAGTCCGGGTGAGATGGCGCATCTCTGCCAAGGTCCCGGCTTCGACGGTATGACCATCCCGGATGATCGTGACCCGGTCACACAGCGACTCGACCTCAGCAAGGATGTGGCTGGACAGCAGGACCGTCTTGCCGTCGGTCAACATCTCTTCGATCGTGTTCTGGAAAACCGCTTCCATCAGAGGATCGAGACCCGACGTTGGCTCGTCGAAGATGAGGACATCGGCGTTCCCCGCTAGCGCAGCGACGAGTGCCACCTTCTGACGGTTGCCTTTGCTGTAGGTCCGCCCCTTCTTCGTTGGGTCCAGATCGAAGCGTTCGATCATCTCGCTTCGACGGCTGGGGTCCAGGCCCGCGCCCAGCCGACCAAGAAGATCAATGGTCTCTCCCCCGGTGAGTCCGGGCCAGAGATTCACGTCGCCGGGCACGTAGGCCACGCGACGATGGAGCTCAACGGCGTTGCGCCACGGATCCTGCCCCAGCATGCGGACAGCGCCGCTGTCGTGACGCAGGAGCCCCATGAGGACGCGGATCGCCGTGGACTTGCCCGATCCGTTCGGGCCGAGGAAGCCCATGACCTGGCCGGTCTCCACCCGAAGATCGAGTCGGTCGAGCGCCTGGGTCTTGCCAAAAGCCTTCGAGAGGCCCACCACTTCGATGGCAGCGGTCATGCGCTTGGCGCGTTGCAGACGCTTGGCGCGTTGCAGACGCTCGTCCTGATCGGATCAATGAATACCGAAGAAGGCCTGATCATGTTGCGATTCTCCATGTAGCAGCCGTCGCCCGTCAGGGCCGGATGTCACTGGCGCAGGAGGCCGGCAGTCAGGCGAACGCCGCTTCCTCAATCCATGAACCGACCCCGCTGATGCGAACCACCGACACTCGAATCACCAAGCAGTCCAGCGAGCCTCGCAGAGCGAGCGGGTGCGGTTGTAGCCCGAAGCATTTGTCGGCAAGCCGGTCCATCAGATCGGGGTTTGGGCCGGGCTCGAGCATCGCGGTGCGCCGAATCACCGAGTGGCGCTGGAAGCCTCGCTCATCGCTCGGTGTCATCGATCGACAAGACCACGTGCGGAATAGGGGTCACGTTGTCGGTTGATTTTCGGCTCGCTCTTGGCTCGCTCTGAGGTTCGAGGCTCATCATGAGGACATGAGCGGCAGCGAAGCGATCTCGACCGATCCATCTGGTACAGACCGAAGCCTTCGAGCGATAGCTGTCACCTCCGTCATCGCTCTCAGTTCCCTTGCCGCGCTCGTTGCAGCGTTTGTTGCACTCAGAGGAACAACTACGTTCGAAGGAGCGGACGACATCATCGAGGTACCGAGGAGTCACGAGTTCACGGCGACACTGACCGAGGCGGGTGTGTACGACGCAAGCGCCCCGCTTGCCGATCTCGTCCCAGCCGATGGCTATCTCACCTATGACCTCGGCTCAACGCTCTTCTCGGACAGTTCGGACAAGGTCCGGCTACTCCACGTTCCCCCAGGTTCAACGATCGAGTCTGTCGGTGACGGCATGCCGCAGTTTCCTGAAGGGACCGTGTTGGTCAAGACCTTTCTGTACAACGACGACGAGCGTGACCCGTCCCTCGGTCGCCGCATCATCGAGACACGTCTCCTCGTTCTCACCCAGGGCTTGTGGAACGTGGCCACCTACGTCTGGAACGACGAACAAACCGAGGCATCACTCGAACTCGGCGGCAGCACGACAGCGGTGAACTGGATTGACGCCTCGGGTCAGGAGCGCTCGATCCAGTACGAAGTACCCGACGAAGTGACGTGCATGGCTTGTCATCAACAGAGCGGGGCGTCTACCCCGCTCGGCCCCGAGTTGCGACATCTCAACTTCGATGTCGAACGAGATGGTTTGGTCGTCAATCAACTCCGCCATCTCACGGCTTCCGGGGCCTTGGACGGAGTCGACCCGACGACCGTCGCTGCTGCTGTGGACTATCTGGACTCGACCCTCTCCATCACTGAACGAGGTCGGGCCTATCTGGACATGAATTGCGCTCACTGTCATAACCCCGGTGGGTGGGAAGAACCGGCCGGCGAAGGCCTCGACTTCAGAATCGAAACACCACTGACTGCAACCGGCATCCTGGAAGAAGAAGGCGCAATTGCGCGCAACTTCAGGGAAGGCGAGATGCCGTTCCTCGGCACCACCACGATCGACGACGACGGGCTTGGCCTCGTACTCGACTACCTGGCGAACAACTAACCGCAACAAGACTCGATGCCACGGTCGATCTCCAACGTCGGAGTTCTGAGCAGTGCGGAGATCTGAGGCTCAGGGTTCGATGTCGATGGCCACGAGATGCACGACGCCGTCGCCACACCCGGGACTGCCTCTGCAAGCTCATCGAACGAGGTTGCGAACTCTTCAACGATCGTCGGTAGGTCGATAACGATGAAGTCGGTGGCCGAGGCCTCCCCGTTGGGCCCGCGTTCAGGTCGCAGCTGATGGTCTAGCCGGGCGAAGAACGAGTCCGCGACCCGGACTTCGCGCCGAGTCATGACTGATCAGCATTGAGCAATCCGTGTTCTTCAGCGATCCGCCTGCTCGTCTCTTCGACTCGTGCCCGGAAATCAGGATCGAGGTCGGCAAGTGACGAGCGCTGGGCATCTCGAACGACGCGAGCACGCTCGCCGGGGCTCAGGAGTTCCATCTCAGCTGCAGTCATGACACGCTGGTCTCCCATGACCGGAACCATACTCGCCGATCAACGCTCCTGACCTACGCTTCAACTCGTGGAATGGGCACCGCCAGCGAAATGCACAAAGTGCGATCACCCGATCGAGATGCACACGATCTGGAGCCCAGACGAGAACTGCGGAGGCTGGATGCTCTGCGAAGCGGACGGCTGCGCAGAATGCTGGCACGATTGGCCTCCACTCAATGCAACCGAGACCAACTGAGCAGACTCTGGGTTTCGGTTCCTGAGCCTCTTGGTTTGGGTTTTCTCGAAGCCTTGATTGAGGCGAAGCGCTGACTCGGGACAAAACCTCAGTGTGGATGCTCATCTCCGGAAAGTGACGAGTGGGCGTTGGGGGACTCGACCCTGGACGTTTGGCGAAGCCAAACTCGGGTTTCGACGAAGGCGAATACGTGGCCCTTCAGGGACAGCTTTCACAACGCCGATAGCCCTTGGATGTTTGGCGAAGCCAAACTCCGGTTTCGCCGAAGGCGAATACGTGGGCGTTGAGGGACTCGAACCCCCGACCTGCGCGGTGTAAACGCGACGCTCTAGCCAACTGAGCTAAACGCCCTTGCCCTACCGAAGCAGGTTGCGAGATCTTAGTCGCACTCCTGGACATTGCCGCCGGCATCTTTCGATGGGTCACCCTCTACGACCGAAGGCAAGGATCGAGGCCCTTCAGGAGATCGTCCCCGGTTTGCGCACCTCGAGATGCAAGAGGTCAGCCCAGTCACTTGTTTCTGTACCTTCTCTCCGCACTTGTTCAGGTCGTTGCCTCAGAGATGTTTCAATGCGGAGGCGAACGTTCACAGCTCCGTCACCAGACGGAAACTCAGCTCCGACCCAACGTTCCTAGCCTCGAATTCTCACTGCCGAAGCTGGACATCCATGACCCGTCGCCTCCCAAAACGTCGCCCCGCGATACTGCTCCTCGGTCTACTGGCCGCTGCGTTGGCGTTCGCAGTGAACGGGTCAGCGCAAAGCGACTCCCCGGTCGCGTCGATCGAACCAGGCGCCGCTGCTGTGCTTGTTGTCGACGGCATCGACTACGTCTTCGAGCTCGACACCTGCTTCGTCGGTGACGACTCCTTTGTCGTCGCCGGCCACGGCCAACAAGACGACCAGGACTTTCGAGTACTCGCCTCGCCGAGCGAAGTCGAGCTCGCCTTCGGCGTCATCGACGAAACCGCACCGGTTCCAGACGACAGCCTCTGGTTCGGGACACAAGACAGGGTCTCGTGGACATCCAGTCAGAGCAGTGTCACCGCACGGCTGAAGCTGATCGAGCGCCTCGACGAGAGCGAGATCGAACACGAAGCTGAACTCAGCATCAACTGCGGCGACGTGTCCTAGAGATCAGCGCTGGCTGACCACGCTTGCCACATCTCCACGAGTTGTTCGAGGAGTTCTGGCGTCGCCCCAACGATTGGTGCCCGCCGCTCAGCCGGATCAAGTGTGACGAGGTCACGGCCGGTGCCTTCACCGACCGCCGCTCCGGCCTCGGAACAGACCAGCGCCGCTCCCAGGTAGTCCCACACACCGTGAGCCCCGTCGACGTCGACGAACCCGTCGAACGCCCCGGTGGCAACGGCGCACATGTCCAGCGCTGCGGCTCCGTAGACCCGAAACTGACGCCACCCACCGTGGCTCGGCGGAAGACCGGAGAACGACAAGAGTGCGTCGGACATGTGGGAGATCCCGGACGGTCCGCCGGCACTCCCCTGCCGAGCCGACTGGGTCTGCACGCCCTCCCCGCGTATCGCCTCGTACCGATCTCCGAGTGCGAGGTTCGTGACTGAAGCCGCCAACGGCCCAGACGCATCGACAGCGCACAAGCTGGTGGCGAACCAGGGCAGACCGTGAGATGCGTTGGTCGAGCCATCGACCGGATCAACGACGACGGTGATTTCTGCAGACGCATTGGCGCTGACCAGGCCGGACTCTTCGGTCAGGACTCGAAAACCGGCATCGAGCAGCGGCTGGATGATCACCTGATCAGCGACGACGTCGTGTGTGTACTGCGTGTCTCTTTTCCCGCTCAGACCCCAATCATCGAGGCCGGCAAGCGCATAGAGCACGTCGTCGGTGAGTCGATCGAAAAGCGAAATGAGAGCTGGTCCATCCACGAGGCGACGCTAGCGCCCAGAGTGGGGTCGTCTTGACTTTGGGCTCGTGGTCTCACGATGATCGGTCCATGCGGCACGACGAACAAGTTCGGCTCATCAAGCTTCTCATCGAGCGTCTCGACGCCGGGACCAACGTGGATGCGGGAACGACGACGTCGTTGAAGACTCACGTCTACACCGACAAGGTGATGGCACGGCGGGAGCGAGAGTTGTTCTTCGAGCAGACCCCGCAGTGCATCGGCATGTCGGGCGACTTGCCAGAGTCAGGGTCCTTCATAACTGTCAACGATCTGGGAATTCCGATCCTGGCCACTCGTGATGACCAAGGTTCCTTTCGAGCCTTCGTCAACTCGTGTCGACACCGAGGTGCGATTGTCGAGACTGCAGCACGAGGGACCAAACGACGCTTCAGTTGTCCGTTCCACGCTTGGACGTACGACCCGTCTGGCGCCCTGGTCGGGCTTCCGAAACAGGAGCACTTCGGAGATGTCGATACGGGCTGCCTGGGACTTGTCGAGCTCGCAGCAGAGGAGCGTCACGGCCTGTTGTTCGTCCATCCCGACCCCAACGGCGTCATGGATCTCGATGCCCTACTCGGCGATTGGTTCAACGACGAGTTCCCGACCTGGAACTTCGCTGATCTCGTCCCGATCAACCACGACACCTACGACACTGCGTGCAACTGGAAGCTCGCCATGGACACCTTCGGCGAGACCTACCACTTCTCCGTTCTGCACAAGGACACACTCTTCAACTCCTTCCACGGGAACGTGCAGTGCTACGACGAGCTCGATCACCTTCACCGCATGGTCCTGTGCCGTCGCGACATCGACGCAATGCGTCAGCTTCCTGAGTCGGAGTGGGACATCACGATTGCTGGGCTGCCGGTCTACTGGATCTTCCCCAACGTGATCCTGATGCCTTTTTCAGCCGGCTGCTTCCTCGTTCGGGCCTATCCCGATGCCGACGATCCGGGTCGACACACGAGCCGCATCGACTTCTACATGAAGTCCCAACTCAAGAACGCAACGGGTGCTGAAGGTGAAGCGATCGCTGACTTCATCGCAACGATCGCCCAGAACTTCGCCGAGATCATTCGCGACGAGGACTACGTGATGGGCGAATCACAGCAGCGAGCCGCCAACGCCGGCGCCCTCGACGAGATCATTTTCGGCCGCAATGAGCCAGCGCTTCACCACTACCACGCCACCTACGCCGCAAAGCTGGGCTGAATGAAGCTCGAGATCGTCACACAGTGATGAGCGAGTCGACCGACGCGAAGTCGTTGGACACCTGCCCGTCTGCCTCTTCGTCGCAGAACCAGGCGCCGTCATCGGCCAGATACTTGAAACGGTACGAGCTTCCTTCGACCAGCTCGACACTGGCGCTCCGGGTGCCGTTGCTGCGTTTACGTAGTGGCGTGGCCAGCGGGTCCCAGTCGTTGAATTCGCCGACGACCGACACTGGTTGGTCACACGCTCGTACGGGAACGACGAATGTCACCTTGACCGAACCGGGCGCATGGACAGAGCGCTTGATCACGAGGTCTCCTTCAACTGCAACAGAACTGAGAGGCCCAAGCTAGGACGTCGCAGACCATCCTCAACGCCGTCGCAGACCAGACCCCCAGCGTTCATCCGCCCGCCACAGAACGCTCGAGCCTGTCGATCAGAACTCGACGGGAATGGTGCCGGAATCGTTCGATCATCTGGCAGGATTGCGGCCATGGCGATTCTCGACGTTCCGGGGTTCGTGGCCGACCTCAAGGACCACGCCGCTGATCATGGTTTCCATGTCCATGACGAGCGGCACTTCATCGAGACGTACTCGATGCGTCAAGCATGGGAAGTCGACCTGCACCCCGAGCGCGCCTGCGGCGGCCCGCTCGACCTGCACCTTGCCATCGAACTCGACCCTCGCACGCTGCTCATGTTCGAAGACGCCATGCTCGAACTCCCAGAAGAAGCCGAGCCACCACCGGGGTTTGAGTTTCCTCTGATCTTCACCTGGGTGATGCCCCCGCTGCCCAAGGGGCCCGATCTTCTGCGCCTTGCCACTGATCTTGCTGGTGTAGGAGGGGTCGGCCTCCCGCTCGAGGTGTCGGCGATCGACTCGACCGTGTCGGTCACCGATGCGCCCGAGCGCACGCTCTCGATCCAAGCCAAACTCGAGCTCTCGCTCGGCGATCTCTTCATGCACCGCGAGAATCTCTGCGAAGTGTTCGACCGTTGCTACGAGGTCAGCGAGTTCCTGCTCGATCGGGCACCCATCTGGCTCGACGACGTCTGAGCCACACGGGTGCGCTGTGGTGTCATGCCCGCCATGCGGCGGATGCCGCAAACCACTGCTGCGCAGGCAGGATGTCTCGATGTTCCGTCTGGCCACCGCTGCCGTCCTTCTTGCCCTCATCGCCTCTGGCTGCAGTGATTCAGGCACCGACGAGGCCGAAGCCGACGTAACCACAACGGTCGCGAGCGAGCCATCAGCCTCAGCTGATCCGCCCGAGGCCTCGGACATGACCGACGAAAGCCTGAGCATCGGGATTGGTTCGTGGTTCGATGATCCTTTGAACCCCCTCTCGCCCGCTGACCTTCGTTGCGTCGGCGACGGTGCCGTCGCAACGTTCGGCGTGGACCGGCTCACAGATATCGGCATCACGACCGATACGGCGGACCAGTTCGACCCAACCTCGCTGCCGGAGATGACCGAACCCGAGCGGGATCAGCTCGCAGACGTTGCCGGCTCGTGCCTTGACCTGGTCGCGCTCATTTCCGCGGTCGCCGGAGACGGCGACCCCGCCATCACCGCCTGTGCACTCGATACCTTCACACAACAGGACGCCCAAGCGATTCTTCGAGCCGGCATGAACCCCGATCTCGACGCTGGCTTCGAAGAGTCGGTTGCGCTCTTCGGTGTCGTCGACGAGTGTTTTGCCCTTTCTGAAAGCGACTTCGCCCCGGTAGATGCTGGTGACGACAACACCAACAGCGGTGCGCTTGTCGATGCCCTCGCACGGTCGTTCGACGATGGGACCGGCCAGCCAACCGCTGAAGAGAACCTGTGCGCAGCGGACGCCGTGGTCACTGCCTTCGGTGCGGATCGCTTGTCCGAGCTCGGACTCACCGCGACCACAGCGGAGCAGTTCGAGGTGTCGAGCAGCGTCATGACGAACGACGAGCGCGACACCTACATGGTGGCGCTCGACTCATGCATCGACTTCAGACAATTCTTTCTCGATGTCTTCGCTTCCTCGACCGAAGGCTTCGGTTTCGACGCCGCCTGCCTCGAACCAACATGGACCAATGACGATGCGTTCCGGTATTTCCGGGGCTTCCTCTCACCGATCGACTCACCCGATTTCGAGACACCGGCCGACGTCCAGGCCAAGCTCGACGCCTGTCCGGCCTGATGGATCGACTGTCACCGACCGCCGGAGACGTTGACCAACGTTCCGGTCACATAGCTCGCCGCATCTGAGGCCAGGTACAGGATCAGGCTTGCAACCTCATCGGCGGTTCCGCCTCGAAGCATTGGAATGTTGCCGGCCAGCCGCTCGACTCTGTCAGGAATCCCGGCGCTGGCGTGGATCTCGGTATCAATCAAACCTGGGCGCACAGCGTTCACTCGAATGCCCTCGGCTGCCACCTCTTTTGCCAAGCCGATCGTCATCGTGTCCATGGCGCCCTTGGTGGCTGCGTAGTCGATGAACTCGTTGGCGCTTCCCAGGTACGACGCAGCGGACGAGACGTTGACGATCGCTCCTCCTTCTCCACCGTGGTCAGTCGACATGCGCTTGACTGCCTCGCGAGCGCAGAGGAACGCCCCGATGATGTTGACCTCGACCACCTCCCGCAGTCGCTCAACGGTGAAGGTGTCCAGGCGCGACGCTGTGTGCAAGATTCCGGCGTTGTTGACCATGACGGTCAACGGCCCCAACTCGGCTTCGGTCTCCTCGAACAGGTCAACCACGTCCCGCTCGTTGCTGACATCGGCACGTACCGCCATGGCCGACACTCCCGCAGCTCGACAATCGGCCACCACGGTCGCAGCAGCAGTTGCGTCGTTCGCGTAGTTGACGCAGACGTCATAGCCGTCGGCTGCAGCCATTCGAGCCGTCGCTGCCCCGATGCCTCGGCTTCCGCCCGTGATCAACATGACATTCGACATCTGCGCATCATGACACGCCCGTTCGGTTCGACGCAGCGGAGGCGACGGCCCATGATGGCGCAATGCAGTTCGTCGACCCGCAACCACCTCCCTCCGCTCCAGCCGACGTCTACGACCTCGCCACACCGCTCCGGTCTGGCTCGTCGATCGGCCTGTTCGCCAATGGCTTCCCCGACTCGGTCGCCTTCCTCGACAAAGTCGAAGCGGCACTCGCCGCGCAGCTCGAGGACGCCACCTTCATCCGTTACAACAAGGGGAATGCCTCCCGCCTCGCCACCGAGGAGGAGGTTGTGGCCGCCGCCGAGCAGTGCGACGCTGTGGTCGCCTCCTACGGGCATTGAGGCTCGTGCACCACCGGCACCGTGCGTGACGGCATCAACATCGCCCGCAAGGGCACCCCGGCCGTGGCCCTCGTCACCGAGGAGTTCTGGCCTCAGGGCGACTTCGTAGCGATGGCGGCAGGCATGCCAACCATTCCCCGTATCCAGCTCCCCCACCCCGTCGCCGGCACCGGCTCGGTAGCGATGACCAGCGAGGCCGAACGCATCGCCGGCGAGATCCTGAGTTTGCTCCGAGGAGCATCAGCATGACGAGGCAATTGGTCGAAGCCACTGACGAAGAAACAGCGCTCGAGTGGCTCCACGCCAACAATCGCACCGACGGCCTCCCCGTGGTCATCCCCACCGCCGAGCGGGTCGACCGCATGGTGCTGTCCAGCGGCATCGACGGATCGCTCGACCTTGGCCCCATGGGTCCGGGCAACGGCGCCACCACGATCGAAGCCATTGCGACCAATGCGGTCATGGCGGGCTGTCGCCCCGACGACATGCCGGTCGTTCTGGCCACCATCCAAGCAATCATGCAGGCGCCGTTCGACCTCACCGAGGTCCAGGGCACGACACACGGCATCGCTCCCCTCTCCATCGTCTGCGGTCCCATCGCCGCCACGCTCGGTATCAGCGGCGGCTTCGGCGCGCTCGGCCCCGGCCACCGAGCCAACGCCTCGATTGGTCGAGCCGTCAGGCTCTGCATGATGAACATCGGTGGCGCGCGCCCGGGCGTGTCTGACATGGCGCTGCTCGGGCACGGCGGCAAGTTCTCGTTCTGCATCGCCGAGGACACCGCGTCGTCTCCATGGGAACCGCTCCACACGAGCCTCGGCTACCGAGCCGAGGACAACGCAGTCATCGTGGTCGGCGTCGAGGCTCCACACTCAGCCATCTTCGTGGCCGATGCCGATGACCCAACGTCGACTGACCGACTGCTCGACACCGTCGCCGCCACCATCGCAAACCTCGGCTCGAACAACGCCCACTTCCGTAGGGGCTCCGTTGCCGTTGCCTTCAACCCAGAACACGTTGGCGTGCTTGAAGCCGCCGGCCTCACTCGAAGCGATGTGCAGCACCGCCTCTTCGAGCGGGCGACGAACCCACGAGAAGCGATTGCTCGTCTGAACCCGGTGTACGCCGGAAAGGGCGATCCCGCCGACCTCATTCGTGCCATCGCAAGCCCGGACAACATCCTCGTGTTCGTCGCCGGCGGCCCCGGCCTCTACACCTCGGTCTTCCCGTCCTGGGCGGCCGGCGGCCACAACAATCCCATTGTCTCCCACCCGATCACCACCGATCTTGCTTGCGAGATCCCGACCCTCTCACCCACCAACGGAGCCACCGCATGACCACGCCTCTTTCCCTGCCAACCGCCCCGTTCGGCTCGACCGGCCACGAGTCGACTCGCGTGCTCTTTGGTGCCGCTGCGCTCGGCGGTATGAGCCAAGACCGTGCCGACGCAACGCTCGAGGTCGTCCAGCGCTGGGGCATCAACCACATCGACACTGCCGCTTCCTATGGCGAGTCTGAGGATCGTCTCAAGCCATGGCTGGAGACGCATCGCAGCAAGGTCTTCCTTGCGACAAAGACCGGCGAGCGCAACGGCGATGCGGCCCGAGCCGAGCTCGAGCGTTCGCTGGAACGCATGGGCGTCGACCACATCGATCTGATCCAGCTCCACAACCTCGTCGAGGACGACGAGTGGGAAGTCGCTCACGGCCCCGGCGGAGCAGTCGAGGCATTGGCGAAAGCCCGCGAAGAGGGTCTTGTGTCGAACATCGGCGTCACCGGTCATGGCGTTCGCATTCCCGGTATGCACGTGCGCAGCCTCGAACGCTTCCCCTTCGCTTCGGTTCTGTTCCCCTACAGCTACGTGATGATGGAGAACCCGGCGTACCGACACGACGTCGAGGCGTTGCTCGACAAGTGTGCAACCGATGGCGTTGCCGCCCAGACCATCAAAGCCATTGCCCGTGGCCGTTGGGCCGAGGGCTCCGCGGCCAAGAAGTTCAGTTGGTATGACCCGCTGACCGACGCCGACACGATCACCCGAGCCGTGCAGTGGGTGTTGTCCGATGAGCGGGTCTTCCTCAACACCTCGAGCGACGCCCGACTCATCGAGATGGCTTTGGATGCCGCTGCCGGTGAGCTTTTGCGCCCGAGCGACGAAGCGATGGCCGCCGATGTTCTGGCTGAAGGCATGACGCCCCTGTTCGACGGCACCGACCTCGAACGGATTTAGGTATTCGCCTTCGGCGAAACCCGAGTTGTTCGCTGGCGCTCACAACGTCGCTCCCGGCTCAACATCGTCAACGATCAGTGAGCCAGGAGTGCGGCCATGACGTCAGCCAGGGTCGTGGCATCATCGCCGGCGTCCGGCCGACCTTTGAAACTTGCCATGCGACCGTACGTGTCCGCTGCAGCTCGATGGAACCCATCGGGCAGGCCAGCCACCGCGAACGAGTCGGCGATCTCGTGCATCTCGGGCTCGAACCGCCACGCCTTCGGGCCGACCATCGCCGCAGAGCGCTCGCTTCGAGCAATCAGCTCGGGCATCGACGTCTCCCACTCGGCCAACAGCGAGGCGCTGACTCCTTCAGCTTCGGCCAGCGAGCGGATCGAGTAGAGCAGCGCCGTGGTCCCCTTGGTCCATCCGGCGAAGCACATCTTCACCGCCGACGCAGCGCCTGCGGGCCCCTCGACGATCCGAACCTCGAGATTGCTGCCCGAGAGCAGCTCGCCGACCCCGTCTGCTCCACCACCTGAGACATAGAGACGCGTCGTCCCTGGGGCTGTAGGCGGTGGGCCGATGATCCCGGCGTCGACCACATCATCAAACAGATCGGCCACCGCCCGGGCGGTCGCTGGAGACACAGCGTTGGCATCGAGGTAGCGGCCGCCGAACCCGAGACCGGCCACGGCCGTCGCCGTTTCGAGCGCATTGGCCGGAGGGCAGACCGAGATGATCGTGTCGGCCTGCTCCACCAGCGCAGCGAGCGTTTCGACATCAGTCAGGCCAACCTCGGAGGCACGGTTCGCCGTCTCGGGCGAGCGGCCATCACTGGCCCACAGCACCGGCCGATCGGAATTGGCGGCAAGCAGGGCTCGCCCGATCTCGGCCCCCATTGCGCCCGGGTGTAACAGTCCAATCGCCATCCCCTGAGGTTAGGTGCTACATCAAGACGGTGACCGAATCACTCTTCACCGCACTTCTCGCTGCGAGCGAACCCGATGCCCCGTTCCTGACGGTCCCCGATGGGCCCGCTCTGACCTATGGGCAAGTGACGGATCGCTCGGCTCAGCTGGCAGGTGCGCTCGCCGCGGCCGGTGTCGAACGAGGAAGTCGAGTGGTCGTCCAAGTCGACAAGTCAGTCGACGCCATCGCCCTCTACCTCGGTTGCCTCCGCTCGAACGTGGTCTTCGTCCCGATCAACACGGCGTACACCGATGCCGAGGTGCAGTACTTCGTCGACAACGCGGGCGCCAGCCTGCTCGTCTGCTCCCCCGCAAGGCTCAATGACCTGTCAACAGTCGCCAGCCGAGTCGAAAGCCTCGGTACCGACGGCACCGGTTCGTTGTGCAACCTTGCGGCCACATCGGAGCCGTTCGACCAAGTGATCGACGTCGCCGCGGACGAGGTCGCCTGCATTCTCTACACCTCCGGGACCACGGGCCGCTCGAAGGGAGCGATGCTCACCCACGGCTCGTTGCTCGTGAACGGCGAGGCGCTACATCAGCTCTGGGGTTTCGAGCCTGGCGACGTGCTGCTGCACATCCTCCCGGTCTTCCATGTGCACGGCCTGTTCGTGGCCTTGCACTGCGCCATGCTGAACGGCTCCGAGGTGCTGTTCTGCCATGGCTTTGACACGGCTCAGGTCTGTTCGCTCCTCCCGAGAGCCACGGTGATGATGGGGGTGCCAACGCACTACATCCGGCTGCTCGCCGAACCCGAGTTCGGTCCCGGCGACACCGAGTCGATCCGGCTCTTCACCTCAGGCTCTGCCCCCATGACCGCTCTGGTCCACGACGAGTTCACTGAGCGCAGCGGGCACCGCATCGTCGAGCGCTACGGCATGACCGAGTCCGGCATCATCACCACCAACCCCGTCGACGGAGATCGGATCGCCGGAACCGTCGGCTTCGCGTTGCCGGCCATGGACATGCGAGTGATCGACAGCAGCGTGCAGATCAAGGGCCCGCACCTCTTTGCCGGATACTGGGAGATGCCAGACAAGACCGCCGAGGCCTACACCGACGACGGTTGGTTCATCACCGGCGATGTCGGCGAACTGAGTGACGACGGACGACTGACGCTCGCCGGTCGAGCCGGCGACATGATCATCTCGGGCGGCTACAACGTCTACCCGAAGGAGATCGAGCTGGTGATCGACGAGACACCCGGCGTCGACGAATCCGCCGTGATCGGCGTGCCGCATCCAGACTTCGGCGAAGGCGTCGTGGCCGTGATCGCCTACGAGCCAGGTGCTGACCGAGCCGCCGTCGATGCGGCTGTCCTCGAGCGCTGCGGCACCGAGCTTGCCCGCTTCAAGCACCCGAAGCGGTTGCTGGCTGTGGATGAACTGCCCCGCAACGCAATGGGCAAGGTCCAGAAGGCGGCACTACGAACCGAGCACGCCGCCATGTTCACCACCTGACCCCAAAACGACACCGTTCTGCGGCACGTGAGCCTCAGAAGTGAGGGCTCAATGCCGCAGAACGGGATGTCGGAAGGCTGGAGCGATGGGGGTCAGTTGCGACCGACGTCGGTCAGGTCTTCGGCGCCGTCGTACGTCGGCGAGTTGATCGAGCGACGAGCCTTGGTGGCGATCTGGTCGGGAGTGTTGTCCACGGGCTGGTAGCGAGCGATTTCCGCCCGCCCCACGACCATGTGGTGAACCTCGTCCGGGCCGTCAGCAAGACGCAGCGTGCGCTGCTGGGTGTACATCTCGGCCAGCGGGGTCCACTGCGACACGCCGGTGGCGCCGTGCATCTGGATGGCCTGGTCAATGATGTCGCACACCTTTTCGGGCACCATTGCCTTGACCGCCGACACCCAGACACGGGCTTCGGCGTTGCCCATGAGGTCCATGGCCTTCGCGGCCTTGAGCACCATCAGACGGCAGGCTTCGATCTCGATGCGGGCTCGAGAGATGATCTCGGTGTTGCCACCGAGTGCCACGAGGGGCTTACCGAATGCTTCACGAACGAGACCACGCTCGACCATGAGCTGCAGGGCCTTCTCGGCGGCACCGATGGAACGCATGCAGTGGTGAATACGACCGGGGCCAAGACGGAGTTGAGAAATCTCGAAGCCGCGACCCTCGCCGAGGAGCATGTTGGACTTCGGGACACGAACGTCGGTGAAACGAATGTGCATGTGTCCGTGCGGGGCGTCGGAGCGACCGAACACGTGCATCGGGCCGAGGATCTCGACACCGGGGGTATCGATCGGGACCAAGATCTGACTCTGCTGAAGGTGCGGAGCGGCATCGGGGTTGGTCCGACACATGGTGATCATGATCTTGCACCGAGGGTCGCCAGCGCCGGAGATGTAGTACTTCTCTCCGTTGAGGACGTACTCGTCGCCGTCGAGGATGGCCTGGGTCTGGACGTTCTTGGCGTCAGACGAGGCGTAGGCCGGCTCGGTCATGGCGAAGGCGGAGCGGATCTCGCCAGCGAGGAGCGGCTCGAGCCACTCCTTCTTCTGCTCGGGCGTGCCAACACGCTCGAGAACTTCCATGTTGCCGGTGTCAGGAGCGGCGCAGTTGAGGCACTCGGAGGCAAGGCGGTTCTTACCCAGCTCGACAGCGATGTAGGCGTAGTCGAGGTTGCTGAGACCTTCGCCGGTCTCAGCGTCGGGGAGGAAGAAATTCCAGAGGCCGTTGGCCTTGGCCTTGGCCTTCACTCCGTCGAGCAATTCGAGCTGGCCTGGGGCGTAGCTCCACTCATCTTCCTTACCTTCATCGAGGGCGTAGAACTCGACCGACATCGGGACGACTTCCTCCTCGATGAAGACCTTGACGGCTTCGAAAAGAGGACGGGCTTTTTCGGACATGGCAAGCTGGAACAGCTCACCGCCGAAGTCGTCGGTGTTCAGTGGCTTCACGGGCATGGGGTCTCGCTCTCGAGATGGTGGATGACGCGCTGACGAAGTTTGGATAGAACCTCGACATCATGGCACGGCCCCTTGCGAACCCAAAAACCAGGTGTGCGGAGATTCAGCCGTCTCAGTCGATGCGAGCGAACAGCGCCTTGAGATAGACGCCCTCGGAGAAGGTGATGGGATGATCCACCGCATGACCCGTGCGTTCCACCTCGGTCAGCTGCCGAGATGACGCAGCCGCGGTCGACAGCACCTTGGCGAAGAAGTCATCGGATGAGATGCGACTAGAGCACGACGCCTGCACCAACAAGCCGCCGGGCTCGATCAACGACAGCGCCAACTCAGTCAGCTTGCCGTAGGCCCGCAAGCCGGCGGCTGAGTTGATGGCTCGCTGGGCGAACGACGGCGGGTCAACGACCACCACCCCGAATCGGCGCTTCTCGGCCATGAGCCGATGCATGACGTCGAAGGCATCGCCGACGATGCCTTCCCATGGAACGTCGGGAGCGTTCATGTCCATCACCCGCTTTGCTGTCTCTATGGCGTTCGGCGCCATGTCGATGCTGGTCACCTCGGTGGCTCCGCCGGCTGCCGCTGCTGCAGAGAAGCCACCCGTGCAGCTGAAGACGTCGAGTACGGCAGTTCCATCGGATGCTGCGCGCACCCGATCTCGGTTGTCTCGCTGATCCAAGAAAAATCCGGTCTTTTGGCCGAATCGTGGGTGAGCGAGGAACGACAAGCCGTTCTCTTCGAACCAGACGTCATCAGGGTCGGCGGCTTCTCCGAACACCACGGCGCCGTCGGCGACCAGCTCGACGTCGATACTGCGAGCGGTTCGCAGCACCACGGTGGTGACACCAGTCGCCGTGATCAACGTGTCGATGATGGTCCGGAGATGCGGCAGCCAGGCTGCGGTGTAGATCTTGACCACGAGCGTGTCGGCATAGCGGTCGGCAACCAGGCCGGGGAACTTGTCGTTCTCCCCATTCAGCACCCGGTAACCGGTGGTGGTTGGGTCATCGGCCAGCGAAGCACGCAAGGCCAGAGCTGCGGCGACTCGCTCAATCCACCACTTCTCATCGATGTTGGCGGGTGAGCCTCGATGCAAGATCTTGACCCGCATCGGTGAGTCCGGGTCGAACAGGCCAATGGCGTTGAAACGTCGCTTGTCATCGAAGATGACCGCCAAGTCTCCGGGCACACCGGCGTGGCTGATCGACGCGATGCTCTCGTCGAACACCCATGGGTGACCAGCTCTGACGTGACGCAGCGCATCCTTGGTCAGCCGAATGGCCAGACGCTTGCCGCTGGGAACAGGAAGGTTGGGCAACCACAGATCGTGAACAGACACGGAGAGCACGCTAGGACGACAGGCCATACACCGCTCCGCCTGCCGATGACGGCACACTGTGACCTGCGTCGCTACGACGCAATCCGGCAGTCAATGGGGACCGCTACCGACACACCAACCGGGAGTTTTCGCCATGCGCCGTACCAAGATCGTTGCCACGATCGGACCAGCCTCTGATTCGCCAGAGATGCTGAGGAAGATGATCAGTGCGGGTATGAACGTCGCTCGCATCGGCATGGCTCATGGCACGCTCGACGAGCACCTCGAGAAGTATCACCGCATCCGCAAAGTCTCGGCCGAAATGGGCGCCGAGGTCGGCATTCTCGCCGACCTCCCTGGTCCGAAAGTTCGCTGTGCCTCCTTCCCAGAAGGCGGGGCTGTACTCGTCGATGGTGCGTCGATCCGTTTCACCGCCGGTGAGAAGTCGAGCAGCGCCGAAGTCATCTCCGCCGACTACGAAGGCCTTGTCGAAGACATCGACATCGGCGACCAGCTTGCTCTCGGTGACGGCAACATCGTGTTCACCGTGCAGGGTAAGACGGCAACCGAGTTGCAGGCTGTGGTCATCCGTGGCGGCCTCGCCCAAGGACGGCCCGGTCTCCAAGTCCCGTCAGAGAAGCTTCGTATTTCTACGCCGACAGCTGAGGACTTCGTCTTCGCCGATGCGTTCGTCGAGGCTGGTGTCGACATGCTCGCAGTGTCGTTCGTTCGCAGCGCTCACGACATTCGCAGTCTCGGCGTCGAGGCCGCTCCGCGCGGCCCGCTCGTGGTGGCGAAGGTCGAGACCAAAGCAGCGGTCGACAACCTCGAAGGCATCATCGAAGCGTCCGGCGCGGTCATGGTTGCCCGAGGCGATCTCGGCATCGACTTCCCACTCTCCGAGCTTCCCCACCTCCAGAAGCACATCATCCGGCGCTGTGTGGCACTCGGCCGGCCTGTCATCACGGCAACACAGATGCTCGAGAGTATGGTGTACGCCCCGGCGCCCACCCGGGCAGAAGCGTCCGATGTCGCCAACGCCGTCTTCGACGGATCGAGCGCGGTGATGTTGTCCGGTGAAACGGCCGTCGGCATCGACCCGGTCAATGCGGTTGCCACGATGGCAGAGATCTCGCTCCGAGCCGACGAGAGCTTCGACCACGACGATTGGGCTGAGGGCATCAGCGCCATTCGAGAAGGCGACGGCTCGACGGAGTTCGGTGCCATCACGACTGACTCACTCACTCGGGCTGCGTGCACGATCGCCCAGCAGGTCGGAGCGCAAGCCATCCTCTGCCTGTCGAAGACGGGCTACACCGTGCGCGCTGTCAATCGGTTCCGTCCACCGACTCGGATCCTGGCCTTCTCGAGCGATCCCCGAGCGACAGCGCAGCTGTCGCTGAGTTGGGGAACCGAGGCGGTCACCAGCGAGGTTCTCAGCGACCCGTGGGACCTCATCAACAACGCCATCTCGCTGGCATCAACCCACTTTGGCTGCGCAAAGGGCGACAAGGTCGTGGTGATCTCGGGTCAGTCCAACCGCACACTGGCCACCGACACCCTTCGAGTCATGCGCATTCCGTGATCGGCTCGCCGAGCCGTGGTATGCCGAGTGAGAATGCTCACGTTGGCTACGGTTGACGGGGTGTCTGCGGCTGCGATTCCCGAAACCTCGATCAAGTCACTGCTGGGCGATGTCCAGCACGTGATCGAGCAGACCGACCCGGCCGATTGGCCGAGCTTGGCTGGGGATCTCTTGGCCCACCACAGTCCGCCGATCGACGACGTGTTGTTGCCACCGATGACGAGAAAGCTCCAGCAGTGGCTGCGTGCGCTACTCGAAGCCATGGTCGACATCGATGAAGACGGCGTCCGGGCCGCGGCCATCAAGGTCCAGCAATACAGCTGAACCGCGCAGTGATCAGCGACAAGTGATCAGCGACAAGTGATCACAAGGTTGCCCAGAGAAACGTGCACGCTCGCTCGTCAACCATGAACACTGACGTGATCGATGTGTGGTAGCGCTGCCCAGGACCTCGACGCATCACCCGGTCGACCGCCACCGGTTCGTTGGTCCAGAACACAACGGAACCTTCAGGCGGGATGGCGTCGTACTGCCCGAACATGATTGCATCCACCCAATCAGCAGTGTTGTTGGTGACCGTGAGATGTGTCTCGTCGCAGCGCTCGAACGCCGTCTGGCTCGTCGTGCCAGAAGACATCGCAAAGGTCAGCAACGCAACGACAACGGCCAAGATCACTTCGAGTCAGCCGCCGCGCTGCGGTGCGGTGTTGCGGTCGGCCGAATCCATGGCTGGGGAATCGGCACCTTCTTTCTGTGACCTGAGGTTTTCCATGACTTCCCCAACAATGTTGCGACGACCGAACGCTGCCCTAGTGTCATTGGCATCGTCAATCCCTTTCGATTGAGGATCAGGGTCCGGGCTGTTTCAGCAGTGCCGGGCCCACTGCGTTCCACGGCGTTGCGAACGCACAGCCAGCGCCAAATCAACGGAGCCGCCGGTGCGAAGTCCGTTCGTTGGTGCGTGTGTGGCAGAGTTCCGTGTCATGGAACAGCGTGCACCACGAGTGCTTTCGATTCCCCATGGTGGCGGCCCCCTTCCCATCATGGGTGACCCATCCCACGATCGTCTCGTCGATTTCCTCCGCGACACAGAAAAAGCCGTCGGGCGACCCTCAGCGATCGTCTTGATCAGCGCCCATTGGGAATGTAGGACCCCGACCCTCACCGCAGGGGCAACGCCGGGCCTCATCTACGACTACGGGGGCTTCCCCGAGGAGACCTATCGGTTGCAGTACCCGGCGCCCGGCGCACCCGGTCTGGCCGAACGGGCGGCTCAGTTGCTCGCCGACGCTGGCTTCGACCCGGCACTCGACGCCGAGCGTGGTTTCGACCACGGAGTATTCATCCCGCTGCTGTTGATGTACCCAGACGCATCGATTCCGGTGATTCAGCTCTCCCTGATGGACAGCCTCGACCCACTCGAGCACATCGAGATGGGGGCTGCAATCCGGCCACTGATCGACGATGATGTCTTGATCCTCGGCTCCGGGTTCACCTTCCACAACATGAACGCCTTCGGCCCGGCGCACGCCGCCAGCGAGACCGACGCGCAGAACGACGCGTTCGAGACCTGGCTCACAACCACATGCACCGACGTTCGCCTCAGCGAAGACGACCGGACAGGTCGCTTGATCGACTGGGCCAGCGCTCCGGGCGCACGATGGTGCCACCCGCGCGAAGAGCATCTGCTTCCCCTCCACGTCTGCCACGGCGCCGGAGGTGGCGCAGCGACCCAGGTGTTCAACGACATGATCCTGGGGAAACGGGCAAGCGGCTACGCGTGGTGACAAGCACACCAACGTGGTCGTTGCGGCTCTCGCCTTCGTCCCACCGGCAGCCTCCATTGGTTGCCGGTCCGGCCCGGGCAGCTGTCACTGCGCCGGGCTACGTATTCGCCTTCGACGAAACTCGAGTTGCTCGCTGACCCTCACACCATCGCCCGCAGCAAGAGCCTCTTCATTTCAGAGCGACAACCCGCTTTTGCGGAGCGTTGAAAACGGAAGTTTCACGCCACGGCGCCAAAACTCCAGGAACGCCCGAGGCCGCCAGGCCGAAGCGTTCACGTGGGCCTGCTGGGGCTCGAACCCAGGACCGACGGATTATGAGTCCGCTGCTCTGACCGACTGAGCTACAGGCCCGATCGCCGCTGACGGTACCAAAGCAACGCCGGCAACAGTCTCACGACCAACAGAGCCAAGGACGAAAAACACGAATGTCGGGACCGAAGCCCCGACATTCATCTTGCTCCGGGGGTGGGGCTCGAACCCACGACCCATTGATTAACAGTCAATTGCTCTGCCAGCTGAGCTACCCCGGATGGGTGTGTTCGTGGCCTTGCGACCACTGCAGCGGGGCAGACGATAGCAAGACAGACCTCCGATGCGTTCGGGGATTTCCCCGATTTCGCACCGCCCCCGTTCGGGGCTTCAACGACTCCCCGAACCGGGGGCTGAAACCGCCAAAACTGAGGGTCCCCAACCCGGGGTTTGGACGGGTAGGGGCGAGCGGGGGTTTCTGTTAGTCGAGGTAGTCGCGGAGGCGGTCGCTGCGAAGGGGGTGTCGAAGTTTGGCCAGGGTTTTGGACTCGATCTGGCGAATGCGTTCCCTGGTCACTCCGAACTCTCGACCAACTTCTTCAAGCGTCCGAGGCCGGCCATCGACCAGGCCGAAGCGCAAGCGTACGACCTCGGCCTCACGGGGTGAGAGATCATCGAGCACATCGCGAATGGTCTGCTCCAGCAACTTGCGAGCTGCCAGGTCGAGCGGAGCTGCACCCTTGTCAGGGATGAAGTCGGCCATCGACGTGTCATCTTCGTCACCGATGGGTGTGTCGAGCGACAGCGGATCCTGTGCGTTGATCCGGAGGATCTCGGCGACCTTATCTTCCGAGAGATCAACCGCTTCGGCCAACTCGGCCAGCGTGGGATCTCGCTCGAGACTCTGCATCATTGCGCGTTGCGCGCGCACGACCTTGTTGATCGATTCGACCATGTGGACCGGCACCCGAATCGTGCGGGACTGATCGGCAATGGCCCGGGTGATCGCCTGACGGATCCACCACGTTGCGTAGGTAGAGAACTTGAAGCCCTTGGTGTGGTCGAACTTCTCGACCGCTCGCATCAGACCCAAGTTGCCCTCTTGGATGAGGTCGAGCATCGGCACGCTACGGCCGACGTATCGCTTGGCGATCGAGACCACCAGGCGAAGGTTTGCCGAGGTCAGCTCACGACGAGCATTCTCGCCGTCTGTCACACGCCGGCGAATCGAACGCTGCTCGACCCGGCTCATCGTTGCCCAGGTGCCTGCGGCAATGAGCAGGGCCGTTTCGTCGGCGGCAGCTGCCCCTTCGAGGATGCGTTGGGCCAGTTCAACTTCTTCTGAGGCCTTGAGGAGTGGCACGTTGCCGATCTCCTTCAGATACATCCGCACCGGGTCAGACGAGCCGCTGGCCTTTGCCACCGCACTGGCGGCGATACGAGAAGCATCTTTACCCCGGATGCGACTGCGACGCCCCTCTTCAGGATCTGGCTCGACGGGGTCATCGTCGAACGCAATCTCTTTCTCGGCGAGGAACACCCGAACTTCTTCGAGCACGTCGGGGGTCAACTCGACCCGCCGCATGACGTCAACGACATCATCGGGGGTGAGGGGGCGCCCAGCTCGAGATCGCAAGACAAGGCGATCCTGGTGCTCGGGAAGGAAGTCAGACGTTGGGATTGCGAGCGGATTTTCCGTCAACGTCGATTCCTTTCCGGGTCATGCAGTTCGGTGAAACAGTGGTGCGAAGGTCGCAGATCGGGCGGAGAAATCACGAGGGCGATGCCGCCCCGTTGAACCAAGCTAGCAAGCCTTGGACCGCGGTGGCCCTCGTGCTGATTTCCGGGAGTTCGGCGACTTGCGCTTTGAACCATCCCATCTGATCGTTCAGTACACGTAACTGAGACGACTCGGTGGCAAATCTCGCTTCGCGCCTGCAGTCCTCGATCCGGCGTTCGAGATAACGCTGCCAAAGACGCCCAGCGACATCGATGGGTTCGATGTTGCTGTCCTCGACCGACAACCGCTGGATCAGATCGCCGACCTCCGGCCCACCGAAATCAATGGCTTCACGGAGGTTGGCGGTCGAGACCATGGCATTGAAGGTGGCGGCGTAAAGCTCATCGGCGAACAGGTCAGGCACGATCAGCGCCTTCATGGCTTCGCCCTGCACGATCGTCAGCCGCAACGCTTCGAGCTCAGGCGACTGCCGATCCTCGGGGGGTCGCCGGATCTCTGGCACCCGGCGCTGTGCTGCGGGACGTGCACCCTGTTCCAAGATGCGACGCACGAGCGAGTCTTCCAGCCGGCATCGGCTGGCGATGTCGATGGCGTACTGATCTCGCACGAGCGGGTCCGGGTGCTCCGCCACCATGGCCAGGGCAGCCTCGGCGGTGCGGGCTCGACCTTCGGCGGTGTCGAAGTTGCCGGCGTCGAGCACGCGGCTGACACGGAACCCAAGGAACGGCTTGGCGTTGGCGATCGCCTGCCTCAGCCGCTCCGGATCCTTCTGCGCCAGCTCGCCGGGGTCTGCCCCGTCTGGCAGGTCGGCGACGGCAACATCGAGGTCGTAAGACTTCTCCCACTCGTAGAAGCGAGCCGCTGCGTTCTGGCCTGCAGCATCGGCATCGAACGACAACACGACCCGCCGAGCGAACTTGCGCAGCAACTTCACGTGCTCGTCGGTGAGCGCCGTGCCACACGTGGCCACGGCCCTGGGAATGTCGGCCTGGAAGAAGCCGATGACGTCGGTGTACCCCTCGCACACCACGACCTCGTCGGCTTCAACGATGTTGGTCTTTGCCCAGTTGAGCCCGTACAGCACGCGACTCTTGGCGTAGACGGTCGACTCTGAAGAGTTCTTGTACTTGGCTGGATCGTCACTGCCCGGCAGGATGCGGCCACCAAAACCAACCGCTCGGGCCTGCGCATCGAAGATCGGGAACATCACTCGGCCCCGGAACGCGTCCTGCTGACGATTCCGACGGTTGATGAACCCGAGACCGGCGTCGATCAGATCCTGATTCGACATCTTGAGCGAGTTGCTCAGCGCATCCCATTCGTCTGGGGCCCACCCCATCTTGAACTCCCTGACCAACTCGCCAGTGAACCCGCGATCACGGAGGTAGGCCCTGGCCGGCCCCGCATCTGGTGCTGTCAGGAGCCGATTGTGATACCAGTCGACGGCGAGCTCGATCGAGTCGTAGAGCTTCGAACGGCGCTTTCGGCTCTCGCCCTCGTTGGCGTCGGTGTAACGCAGCGTGATGTTCGCCTTGTTGGCCAGCCACTCGACCGCGGCCGCGAAGTCGAGCTGTTCCTTCTCGCGTACGAAGGTGATGGCATCGCCCTTCACCTGGCAGCCGAAGCAGTAGTAGAAGCCTTCTTCGGAGTTCACCGAGAACGACGGCGTCTTCTCCCCGTGAAATGGACAGAGACCGCTGAAGCGGCGCCCCACGCGCTTGAGCTGGGTGTACTGGGTGATGATCGCGACGATGTCGGTGCTCTCACGAACTCGAACGATGTCCTCGTCGACGATCCCCACGAAAGGCGAACCTACCGGTCGGAACGGACGATCGCTTGTGCAGCGGCGAGCCGGGCGATCGGCACTCGGTAGGGGGAACACGACACGTAGTCGAGGCCGGCGTCGACGAACAGCTGGATCGATTCTGGATCGCCTCCGTGTTCGCCACACACACCGAGCTTCAGGCCAGGAACCGCTTCTCGAGCCTCGGCTGCCGCTCGCTTCACGAGCGCACCAACGCCCTGACGATCAATGGTCTGGAACGGGTTGGCACCCAGCAAGCCTCGATCGAGGTACTCCCCCATGATGCGAGCCTCGACGTCATCGCGGCTGAACCCGAGCGTCATCTGGGTCAAGTCGTTGGTACCGAACGAGAAGAAGTCGGCGCCGGGCGCGATCGACGCAGCGCAGATCGCGGCCCGAGGGGTCTCGATCATCGTGCCGATCGTGATGCTCAGACCGTCTCGCTCATCGCCGATGACCGAACGCAGTTCGTCTTCGATCCAGCCCCGCACCAGATCGAGCTCGGCCCGATTGATGATGAGCGGCACCATGATCTCGACGATCGGATGACCGCCAGCAGATCGGCGCTGCATCGCTGCTTCGGCAAGAGCCCGAGTCTGCATCCGGAACAACGCTGGCTTGAGAATGCCGAGGCGAACGCCGCGCGTTCCGAGCATCGGATTCTCCTCGTGCTGGGCTCGAGCTGCGCTCAGCAGACGACGACCCGCATCATCGAGGCGGCCCGTTGCCTCTGCCGCCGCGAGATCAGTGAGGTCCGGCAAAAACTCGTGAAGAGGTGGGTCGAGCAGCCGGACGGTGACGGGCAGTCCGTCCATGGCCTCGAACAAGCCGAGGAAATCACTGCGTTGGACTTCGGCCAACATCTCGAGCGCTGCGGCTTCTTCCGCTTCGTTGCCAGCGAGGATCATGCGCTGCACCACCGGCAGACGCTCGCCGAGGAACTGGTGCTCGGTTCGACACAGCCCGATGCCCTCGGCCCCGAACGCTCGAGCTTTCGCTGCATCCTCAGGAGTGTCGGCGTTCGCCCGCACACCCAAACGGCCGGCGCGGATCTCGTCAGCCCAGCCGAGAACGACATCCATCTCGACGGGCACTTCGCCCTCTGACAAGTCAACCGCACCGAGGAACACCTCGCCGGCTGCACCGTCGAGACTGATGACGTCGCCCTCGCGGACCACCACAGAACCAACCGTGAACTCGGTGTCGCCGATGTCGATCATCTCTGCGCCGCAGACGGCTGGTTTGCCCCAGCCACGGGCCACGACCGCGGCGTGGCTGGCCAGGCCGCCTTTCGACGTCAGGATTCCCTCAGCGATCGCCATGCCGTGCACGTCTTCTGGGGACGTCTCGTCCATCACCAAAATGACATCGTCGCCTTCGTCGTAAGCATCGACTGCAGCGTCGGCATTGAAGAACACCTTGCCGACAGCAGCGCCCGGCGAAGCGCCGAGTCCCGAGGCAAGCACGGTCCGCTCCCCCTCGATCTGCGGATGCAAGATCTGATCGAGATGATCGCCAGTGACTCGCAAGATCGCATCAGCGTGCGCCAGTCCGAGGTCAGCCTCGTCGGTCATGGCCACCGCCATGACAACAGCAGCTCGCCCCGACCGGTCGCCCGGCCGCGCCTGCAGCAACCAGAGCTCGTTGCTCTGGATCGTGAACTGGACCGACATCATGTCGCCGAACTCGGTCTCGAGTGTGGCGAGCGCCTCGAGCAAACGGGCGCCAGCTTCCGGAAATCGTTCCACGACGGCGCTGATCGACATGGTGTCGTGCTTGCCGACGTCGATGCCCTGCGCCATCAACGAGAACTCGCCGTGTACGACCCGCTCGCCGGTCGACGGGTTGCGGCTGAAGGCCATGCCCGTACCGGAAGACTCGTCCCGGTTGCCGAACACCATCTGTTGGACACTCACGGCCATGCCGCTGTCGTCGTCGAGGCCCTGACGGCGGCGATAGTTCCGAGCAGCCGGAGCATCCCACGACTCACATGCGGCCACGATGGCACCTCGCAACTGCTCCTCAGGATCTTGCGGAAACGGCATACCCATCGCGGCCTCGACCGCAGCGAGGTAGCGCTCGATCACGAGCCGCAGCACCGGCACCGGCACCTCGCCGTCATCGGTGATTCCAGCCAAGAGCTTGGCCCCTTCCCATCGATGCTGGAACAAGCCAGCGGGCAGGCCGAGCACCGTGGTCGAGTACATCTCAATCAACCGACGATAGGAGTCCAGAGCAAATCGCTCGTCGCCCGTCGCTTTCGCCAGGCCCTCGACGGTGACGTCGTTCAGCCCGATGTCGAGCACGCTGCGAATGGCCCCGGGCATCGGGAGGACACCACCCGCACGTACGCTGAGCAGCAGCGGGCGCTCCCCCGACCCGAGCTCCAGACCTACCCGCTCGGACAACGCTTGGAGATGCTCGCGCACCTCGACCTCATCCAACTGGCTCGGCCCCTTCGCCCGAACGTGTGCACCCGCCTCCACAGAGATCACGAAGCCATGAGGGACAGGCAAGCCGAGGGTCGAGACCATCTGGCTCAGATGGGCACCCTTGTTCCCCAACAACTGTTGGAGATCGGGAAAGGCGAGGTCGTGATGATGGTCGAAGGCAAAGACGTTCGGCACGGAGGCGAGACTACGTGATGGAACGCTCTGGCACGAAGGAGGACCTAGGTGAGGCGCTCGGCGAGCCAATCCATGACATCGCCGATCGGCAAACGCACCTGCTCCATCGAATCTCGCTCACGAATCGTGACGGCATTGTCCTCGAGTGAGTCGAAGTCGAACGTGACACAGAAGGGCGTACCCACCTCGTCCTGGCGGCGATAGCGCTTGCCGATCGCTTGGGTTTCGTCGTAGTCAGCCTGGTATCGCTGAGAGATCATCGAGAAGACCTCCATCGCTGGACCACGCAACTCGTCCTTCTTGGACAGCGGCAACACCGCCACCTTGTAGGGAGCGATGCGGTGATGCAGTCGAAGGACAAGACGGGTTTCGTCATTGACGACTTCCTCGTCGTATGCCGCCATGAGGAACGCCATCATCGTGCGGGTGGCACCCGCCGCCGGCTCGATCACGTGTGGCACGTACCGTTCGTTGGCAGCCTGATCGTAGAACTCGAGCTTGTTGCCCGAATGCTCAGCGTGCTGCTTGAGGTCGTAGTCGCCACGGTTGGCGATGCCCTCGAGCTCGCCCCAACCCCATGGGAACAAGAACTCAACGTCAGACGTGCCCGATGAGTAGTGACTGAGCTCGTCGGCATCGTGGGGACGAAGGATCAGCAGCGATGGATCGATGCCGTGATCGATGTACCACTGGAGGCGCTCGTTACACCAGTACTCGTACCACTGCTGCGCTTCGGCCGGCGGCACGAAGAACTCCATCTCCATCTGCTCGAACTCACGAGTTCGGAAGACGAAGTTGCCTGGCGTGATCTCGTTGCGGAAGCTCTTGCCGATCTGGGCGATACCGAACGGGGGCTTCTTGCGGCTGGTGTTCAGCACGTTCGCGAAGTTGATGAACATGCCCTGGGCCGTCTCGGGCCGTAGGTATGCGTCGGCGCCCGCGCCGTCGACGGGACCCGCCTGGGTCTTGAACATCAAGTTGAATTGACGAGGCTCGGTGAACTGGCCAGACATTCCACAAGTTGGGCACTGATCGGGATTTTCGAGATTGTCCTGGCGATGCCGTGCACCGCAGTTCTTGCAATCGACGAGCGGGTCAGAGAAATTCGAGAGATGGCCGGAGGCCTCCCACACCTGAGGCGGCGACAGGATCGACGCGTCCAGGCCAACGACGTCGTGACGGAGCTGCACCATCGAGCGCCACCAAGCGTCCTTGACGTTGCGTAACATGAGCACACCGACCGGTCCGTAGTCGTAGGTTGATCGGAAGCCGCCGTAGATCTCAGCCGACGGGAAGACGAAACCTCGACGCTTGCAGAGGTTCACAATCTTGTCGAACAGGGCGGGGTCGGCGGTGCCGGGGGTCGAGTCTTCTGACATGGCGCCAAAGACTAACGGTCGACTGGTCGCACGGACGCGGATTAACAGGCAAACTCCACACCATGATCGAACCCGAAGTGACCGCTGTTCTGGGGCGCCGCTCGTTGGCCTTCCTGATCGACAGCGCACTGGTTGTGGCGACGGGTCTCGGTGTTGCCTTCCAAATGTCCACGGCATTCCCCGTGGTCGGAAGAGACCCAGCAGACGAACCGCTGATCGACCCTGCGCAATTCGCAGAGGTCGAAGCCCTCAGCGAGTTCCAACTCTTTGGTCAAAGCGACATCCTTGGCATTCCCCTCGTTCGAGCCCAAGAACTCGGCGGATCGATCCGGATCTTTGCTGAGGATTCCTACCAATTCGGACTTCTCGCCGCGGCGGTCGGTGCCTTGGTCCTTTTCGGACTCGTGCCAGCGTTCCTTCACCGGACCATCGGCATGCTCCCGTTCGGCATCGGCATCAGAACAAACGGCGGCACACGCGCCGGCATCGGTGCGCACCTGACCCGCACGGTCATCGGATTCGTCGATGCACTTCCGTTCGTGATTCCCGGACTGCTCGGGTTCGTGACTTCGAGAGCGTCGAGCCATCGCCAGCGCCTCGGCGATCGTGTTGCGAAGACCGTCGTGGTCGACCTCGCGGAGCTGCGAAACGGCAACGAACCAAACGTTGCGATCGATCTCGACCTGCGGGCCGCCCCAGAGCCTGCGCCCACCGCCGCATCGACGCCACAGCCAGCGGCCAACGCCGCGACTGCCATTCCGGGTCCCTCAACCGGTTTTGATAGCACTTCGACATTCACCGAGGGTGCCCCAACCCGCGGCCCCAGTCCGATCGAGGCGCTGGACGCAGCCGAGCGATCGTCGACGCCTTTCTCGACGCCACCCGCCGCCGAAGCCACGACGCCACCCGTCGCCAAGCCCGCGTTCAGCGACCCGCTCCCGCCACCTCCCGTGCACCGCAAGACACCAACGGAGCACCATCTGGGAACGCCTGCCAGCCGGAGGGTCGAAGGCTCAGCAACAAGCATTGATGCCCCGATCAGCTTCGAGGCTGCGTCCGAAGTCGACGCTCCCACCGCGTCTGCGGCTGAACATCTGTCGGCTCAACCAACCCTGCCACTCGACATCGAGGTGGACGACTCCAGCGCCGTCTACGCTCCTGACAGGGCCTGGGAGGCTCCTCGCGAGGAGCCAGCCCCGGTGTGGCAGCCGACGACGCTCGAAACCGCACCAGTCGAGTCACCAGACCCTCACAACGGCCGAACCATCGATGATCTGGAGCGAATCGACCCAAGTATCGGAGCGCTCCTTGCCGACGGAGCCGACCAGTCCGAAGCCACTGATTCCGCCCGGGCCGGCAATCACTCGAAGCAGGGGCCATCAGCCAAAGCGCCGGTGTGGAGCGACAAATGGCGGGCATGGATGTACTGGGACGCCGCTCAGAAGTGTTGGCTGCGCCACGACACCACGTCAAACACGTGGAAACCAGTCGACTGACGTCAAGCGGAACCACGGCGGTCGGCGCAGAGTTCGCTACCCGCCTCAGACTGGACTTCCCCGGTCGGGCTGAGACTCGTGAGCATCTTGCAAATGCTGATAGAGCACGTTGGCTGACCGGAGGCGGCGCTCGAGATGCTGCTCCAGCAACTTGGAGCTGATGGCTTCCAACTCGACCGCCACCGACTCCGCGGTCGTGTCGAGGACGTGACGAACATGGCCGTCGAGGATTTGTTGCAGGGCCAGTCGAGCATTGTCTGAGATCGGGTCACCTTGACGGCAGCTGTGGCACACCACGCCGCCGAGGTGCATGGCCATGGCGACGAGCGGCCCAGCCGAGCCGCAAACGGCGCACTGATCCAGCAGCGGTTGAACGCCTTCGAGCGCCAGCAGCTTTGCGACAAAGCTGGGGACGACCAACGGGTTTCCCTCGCGGTCGAGTTCAGCAAGCACCCCGGTGACGAGCTTGTAGAGCGCCGGGTTGGACTCACCTTCTTCGGTCAGGTGATCGATGGTCTCGAGGACCAGCGCCGCACGGCCGTACCGGCCGAGGTCAGAACGCAGATTGGCGAGCCGCTGGACGGTTTCGGCTTGGGTGACGATGTCGAGGTTGCGACCCTCATAGAACTGAGCGTGCACGATCGAACCGGGTTCGAGACGAGCCCCGAAGCGAGACTTGGTCCGTCTCACGCCCTTGGCAACCGCCCGAACTTTGCCTCGGCTCCTCGTGTAGAGCACGACGATGCGGTCAGCTTCGCCGAGCTTGTACGTCCGCAACACCACCCCATCGGTTCGATAGAGCGGCATGTCAGGGGTTCAGCCCACCGAAGCGACGATCACGACGCTGGTACTCGAGGACGGCGTCAGCGATGTGTTGAGCACGGATGTCTGGCCAGTACACCTCGGTGAAGATCAGCTCGGCGTAGCTGGCTTGCCAGATCAAGAAGTTCGAGATGCGTGACTCACCCGAGGTACGCATCCAGAGATCGACTTCGGGCATCTCCGCGTCGTAGAGGTGTGCTTCGATGCTCTTTTCGGTGATCGCCTGCCCTTTGGCAGCCACCGCTGCCGCCGCATCAACGATCTCGGCTCGTCCGCCGTAGTTGAAGCAGATCGTGAGCGTGAGCGTCGAGTTGTCCTTCGTGAGCTCAATGCACTCGTCCATCTGGCGGATCAGGCGCTTGGGAACTCGCCAGTCACGCCGACCAGCAAACCGGATGCGGACACCCATCTCGTTGAGTTCATCGCGACGCCGGACCAGAATCGATTCGTTGAATCCCATCAGGAAACGGACTTCCTCGGTGGGGCGGCGCCAGTTCTCCGTCGAAAACGCATAGACACTCAGCCACTTGACCCCGACGCCAATCGCACCGCGCGCTGCGTCGATCAGCGCTTCCTCGCCAGCGCTGTGTCCTTCGGTCCGCTTGAGACCGCGCTGTTGAGCCCAGCGCCCGTTGCCGTCCATCACCGCAGCAAGGTGAACGGGGACGTTGTCGAGATCGATACCGGTCAGATCCATTGGCTCGGATCGTACCGGAGGTGCGCAAGGCCCCGGGGGAGGCCGCTCGACTCGTACCCGATCAGGGCATCACCCCTCAGCAGGGGCTTCAGGTGCTGCCGGTTCGACCGGAGCAGCCGCCGCCGGACCCGCAGGCGGTTCGGCGGCAGCGGCGGTGGGATTCGGGCTCCAGGTCGGTGGGGCGAACGTGACATCGGGAACCGTGGCCCCGGTCGTGGGGGCTGCGGTGGTGGGCGGCGCCGTCACCGGACGAGCCGTGGTGGCCGGACGACGGGGCGTCGTGGGCTGGACCTGCGGCGGCGCCGTTGTGGCAACCGTGGCTTCGGTCGAGGCGAGCGTCGTCTCGGTCGAGGCAGTGGTTGCTGGTGCGCTCGTGGTCGGGGCCGTCGTGGACGCCGTCGAAGCTGGTGCTTCAGGCGTCGACACCGCCGTGGTGGGGACGGTCTCGATCGTGGTCACCGGCGCATCGACCGTCTCGCCAGATTGCGCAGCGAATGTCAGCCAGATGGCTCCGACGACAAAGAACAACCCGAGAAGGATCAACAGCCATCGATAGCTTCTGCGGTCGACCTGCTCGGCGGGAACGAACAGAACTTCAGCTGGTGCAACATCATTTGAAACGAAGAGATTCGGGACGACGGCTGGTTCGGTGGTCTTGCCAGCGGCCAGAGCGAGACCAGTGAGAGCAGGCGCAGCGCGTTCTGGCTCATCCTCGACTCTGGGCAGGAAGAGGCCGATGCTTGGTTTCGACTTCTCGGTCTCGCTCGGGGCGGCGGCCATCGAAGCTGCGAACAAACTCGGCGCAGCAGGGGCGCTATCTTCCGCTGTCTCGTCGGCGTCTGTCTGGTCTTCTCCTACCTCGCCTGACGCCATGCCCGCTGACGCATCGGCAACAGGCGCGGGTTCGCCGAAGAGGCCCTTGCCCCTGTCTCCCGATCCGAAAAGGGAGCGAATCTCGCCAGCGAACTCCTCGTCGAAGCCTGCCGAGGCCGCCTCTACCGCAGGTTCGGAAGCGTCGCGCTCATTGGACCCTTTTGGATCACTCGGCTGCTGTGGGAGTTGGTCTACTGAAGATGACATGACGTCGAACCTTGATTGGTCGGAGACTGCTGCCTGCGATTGGTGTGCCCCACGTGCCCGTCAGGACACACTAGTCCCTAGGATCCGCTGAATGTCCAGCGCGAAGGCCGCACTAGCCACAATCACCCAAGGGCTACCGGGCGGTGGCGAAGAACGCCCCGGGCAGATCTCCATGGCCGAGATGGTCCAGCGCGCGATCGATGACCAGACCGCTTTGTTGGTCGAAGCCGGCACAGGCACGGGCAAGTCATTGGCCTATCTGACGCCGGCCATTCTCGCCGGCAAGCGCACCATCGTTGCCACCGCCACCATTGCTCTCCAGAGCCAGCTTGTCGCCAACGACGTGCCTCGCATCTCCGAGGGCCTCGAGATGGACGTGTCGGCGGCTGTCCTCAAGGGTCGCCGCAATTACCTGTGCAATCAGCGGCTTGCCGAATTCGACCGCTCAGACCACGAGGAGCAACTTCAGCTGCTTCGAGGAAGGGCAGCCGGCGACCACATGGAAGAAATTCGTGACTGGGCCGAGCGTACGGGGACCGGCGATCGGGAAGAACTCGATCCCGCACCACCGGTCGACGTGTGGAATGCCGTCAGTGTCGGAGCCGACGAATGCCCAGGCGCAGCACGATGCCCCTCGGGCGATGACTGCTTTTCAGAACGAGCTCGCCAAATTGCCAAAGAAGCTGACGTCATCGTCACCAACCATCACTACTACGGTCTCGACATCGCCAGTGGCGGAGCACTGCTCCCCGAACACGACGTCGTGGTTTTCGACGAAGCGCACCACCTTCCCGAAGTCATCGGCGCAACCTGCGGCACCGACCTCAGCGGGGGTCGGGTCCGCACACTGGCTCGCCGCACCCGCAACGTGCTCACCGACGAAGAGTTGCCGCTACTCCTCGATCGTTCGGCCATCGATCTTGATCAACAGCTGTCCGGGATGGTCGGCGACACGATCGGCACCGACCCGGATCTCGTCGCCATGCTCATCGCCGCTCGAGACCGGTCGGACAAAGTCCTCAACGCTCTGCGCAAGGTCAAAGCTCCGGAGGGTTCCGACGCCGAGGCAAAGACCGAGAGAGCGCTCCTGGCGGCAAACAACCTGGTCAACGACATCGATGCCATCATCGGTGCCGACAAGACCAACGATGTTCTGTGGGTCGACGGCTCACCGAACAACCCGGTCCTGCGAAGGACCCCCCTTGATGTCGGCAGCATTCTCGAGCACCAGCTCTGGGAGGATCGTGCCGTGATCCTCACCAGCGCGACGATCCCCGATGCCATCGTGGAACAGCTCGGACTGCCGAACTCGACACTGGTCGAGCGAGTCGGCTCCCCGTTCGCCTACGAAGAGCTAGGCCTTCTCTACTGCTCACCGGACCTGCCGAACCCCAACGCACCCGACGCTCGGGCCGCCGTGCAGGAAGAGATGCGGATCCTGATCGAAGCTGCTGGCGGACGAACGCTCGGCCTGTTCACCAGTTCATCCGCCATGAACGAGGCAGCCGAGAAGCTCAGAGAAACCCTCGATCTGCCCATCCTGGTGCAGGGAGAGAACTCCAAGGCAGCACTTGTCAGGGAGTTCCAGAGCGATCCAACGACGGTGCTCCTCGCCACCATGTCGTTCTGGCAGGGCATCGATCTCCCCGGCGACACGCTCACGCTCGTCACGATCGATCGGTTGCCGTTTCCTCGTCCTGACGAACCTGTCACTCAGGCTCGGCGAGACCGGGCCAGGGCGGCCGCCTTTCGCACCGTTGATCTCCCCAGGGTCCAGATCCTTCTGGCCCAGGCTGCTGGTCGCCTGGTTCGACGGGCTGACGATCGGGGCGTGGTTGCTGTTCTCGATCCCCGTCTCGCAACGAAGAAGTCCTATCGGTGGGAAGTCATCAACGCCTTGCCGCCCTTCCGTCGAACTCGCCATCGCGACGAGGTCGTGGAGTTCCTCCGGTCACTCGATGTAGGCAGCGAAGACCCCAACCCCGTCACCACCTGATGCGGTCCGTCACGTGGGTCACCTTCTATGCCGGCTTGTTGATCGGCGCGTCGTACCTTGCCGGCTCGGTCGTTCGCAGCTGGGCCGCGAAACGCTCGACCGAGCGAGGCCCTCACCCGCTCGGCGTCGCCGCTGAAATTGCCGTCACGGTCGGCTGCGCCTGGATCGCGTACGCATTCATCGACTGGCTGGCGCCAGGGGGCACGGTGTTCCGAAGCTCGTCTGCTGTCGGCTTCTTGTCACCCAAGACCCTGACGGTGTGGGAGTCGATCGCCCTCTGGTCCGGTCTCGCCGCGATCGTCGGGGCGATTGCTCCCATCACCTCACGATTCAGCGAAGGAAGCATGGGTATCGCGGGTGCTGCGAGCTTGCTGGCCCTCTATTCCCCCATCATCTTTCTCATCGGCATGGGCACGTGGTTCGTCGGCATCAGCCTCGTGCGAGACGTTCGAACAACTCTGCCGATCGTGTTCATCACGGTGGCAGCATCGGAGTGGGTGTTGTCGATGACCAGGGTGCGAGTTGCATGGGGTGTGATCCACGGCCCGGAATCAACGATTTGGATGGCGGCACTCGCTGGGGTCTTGGTTGCCAGATGGAGCCACGGCGGGCCCAACGTGCAGCTGGACGGGCCCGGTCGAGAGGCTCAGTAACCGAGGCGCTCGACCGAGCTCACGTCCTGCTGCCAGTTCTTGTCAACGGTGACGAACAGATCGAGGAACACACCCTTTGGAAGTTGCTTCCGAGCGAGTGTCCCCACCTGCTTGAGCACCTCCCCCTTGTGCCCGATGACGATGCCCTTCTGGCTTTCGCGCTCGACCAGGATCTCGACACGAACCTTGGGCCACTGCCATTCCGTCACTCGGGTGGCGACCGAGTGCGGCACTTCGGCGCGAAGTACCCGGAGCAACTGCTCGCGCACCAATTCGGCGACCCACATGGTCTCGCCCATGTCGGTGAACTGATCTTCGGGGTACCAGTGCGGCCCCTCGGGCATGCGTCCACTCAAGTGTTCGAGGAGCGCGTCGATCCCGTCGCCGGTCTGAGCCGACACCGGGAAGTACGCGGACGCATCCAGTTCGGCCAGCTTGGTCAGCTGCGCCCCGATGGCCTCGCTCCGCATCCCGTCGATCTTGTTGAGCACCACCACGGTGCTGGGTGGATGGAGTCGCTCGGCCAAGAACTGATCGCCTCGGCCGTAGCCAGAGCGGCCGTCGACCACGAAACACACGACGTCGACGCCGCTTCGTGCGTCGGCAGCGGTCGCATTCAGCTTCTCGCCGAGCGCGGTCCGGGGCTTGCCGACACCGGGCGTGTCGACGAACACGATCTGGCGGGTGTCGGTGGTGTGCACACCACGGATCTGGTGGCGAGTGGTCTGCGCCTTGTCCGATGTGATCGTCACCTTGCGGCCCAGCATCCGGTTGAGCAGCGTCGACTTTCCCGTGTTCGGTCGCCCGAACAGCGTGACGAAGCCCGAGTGGAACGGCTCGGAGGCCTCGGCGGCTCCTGCGTCGCCGGCAGGGCCTCGGTTGTCATCCATCGCTGGATCAATTTCGGTCATTCTTCGCCTTCGTCAGTAGTGGTGGGTGTGGGCGCCATGACGTGCACGCGAGTGATGCGCCGCGCTTGCACCCGCTCGACCCTCAAGGTGTAGCCCGCGACATCGGTGATTTCACCCTCCAGCGGAACCCGACCGAACCGATCAAAGACGAGACCAGCGATGGTGTCGTAGTCACCCTCGGGCAATTGGAGGCCGGCAATGTCGTTGAGTTCTGTGATCAGGATGCGGGCGTCGACGCGAAGTGTGCCGTCTCGTTGCCGTTCAACGAGCGGCTCTTCGACGTCGTACTCGTCGACGATCTCACCAACGAGTTCCTCGATGAGGTCCTCCAGGGTGACCAAGCCAGCAACACCGCCGTACTCATCGACGACGATGGCCATGTGGAAACTCTCCGCCTGCATCTCGCGAAGCAAGTGCGCCACTTGTTTGGTTTCCGGCACGAAGCGGGCTTGCCGGAGCAATTCGTCGATACGACGATGCTCGCCGCCATCGAGCTCGGCTCGGATGAGATCCTTCACGTACACGAGCCCGATCAGATCATCGACGTTCTCACCCTCGACCGGCAAGCGTGAATAGCCCACCTCAGACGACAGTTGGAGGGTGGCCGCGACGGTCAGGTCACGGTCAGCGGTGGTCATGTCGGTTCTCGGCACCATGACCTCGCGCACCACCGTGTCACCAAACGTGATCACCGACTCGATCAGATCGCGCTCCACCGGCTCGAGAACCTCGTCCTCGACCGCTGCATCGGCAAAAGCAATGAACTCTGCGGGAAGCGAGAACGGACCGCTGCTGAGTCCCTTGCCGGGGATCGCTACGTTTCCAGCTCCGATCAAAGCCCGGGCGATCAGCGGGAACGGCGGGAACATTGCGACGATCGAAATCGGCCGGCCAAGGCTGAAGGTCAAACGATCAGCGTGCAGCAAACCGAGCGTGCGGCCACTGACCTCGACCAGGTAAGCGAGCAACACGCCGAGAAAGACCACCGCTGCAACAGCCGCTGAGCCCAGCAGCTCTGCCGCCACGATGTAGACCAGAATCATCTGGACCAGCTGCACGGCAAGAATCAGCAGCCGCAGCGGATTCAGCACGGCCTCGGGCGACTCCAGAAGTGTGACCAGGCGCTCGACTCGCCTGGGGTTTTCGTCGCTCAGCGTCGAGATGCGAATCGGACTGGTGCGACTGATCGCCGCTTCGGCCAGTACCAAGACGAAGGCCAGCGGGAGCAAGCCGATGGCGAATCCCAGTGCGAGCCCCGTCGATTGACTCACGGCGACGGGACGGGGTGGACGAGGCGGAGGGCGGCGAGATGGTGCCGCTCCCGACTCTGCATCAACAGCCGTTCTTCGGTCTCACCGTGATCGTGGCCCAACACGTGAAGTGTTCCGTGAATGGCGAGCAGAAACATCTCCGCTCCGAACGAGCCGGTGTGGCCGGGCGCTTGGGCGAACGCAACCGATGGACAGATCACGACATCACCGAGGAGTGCTGGCCGGTCGCCAGCAGCAGAGGCATCGAAGTCATCGGGGTCGAGGGGGAACGCCAAGACGTCGGTTGGTTCGTCGCTCCGCATGTGTGTGTGATTCAGCTCTTGAACGGTGCCGACGTCGACCAGATGAAGGTCGAGCTGACCCTTCGGGGCGTCTTCTTCGATGAGCACTGACAACGCCGCTTCGCACAGCGCAACACCTTCGACCTCCGCGTCATCGGCCACCGTGAGCGTGACCGTGTATCCGGAGCGATCGATGGACACGTCTGGTTCGATCTCGTCAGCAGCTGAATCGAGATCGAGCATGTCGAACAACGGTGCCGGGGTCGTCATCGGGGCATCGTTCACATCGCTGGGCCGGGATCTCTCGGGTTTGTCTCCGTCGTCGCTCATGGTCGACTGGTGGCTTCGACATGTCGCTCATAGGCGTCAACGATGTCCTGCACAATGCGGTGGCGGACCACGTCCTTGGAACGCAAACGAACAAACGCAACGCTGTCGACGCCGGCCAAAATGGCCTCGGTTCCGCCCAAGCCACTCCGGCCACCACCGATGTCAACTTGGGTCTCGTCACCGGTGACAACGACTCGACTGTTGAAGCCGATGCGGGTGAGAAACATCTTCATCTGCTCTGGCGTGGTGTTTTGCGCCTCGTCGAGGATGATGAAGCTGTCGTTGAGGGTGCGACCACGCATGAAGGCAAGCGGAGCAACTTCTACGGCGCTGCGTTCGAACAACTTGGCCATTCCTTCGGCCCCCACCATGTCGTGGAGTGCGTCGTAGAGGGGACGCAGGTAGGGGTCAACCTTCGACATGAGGTCACCCGGCAGGAAACCGAGCCGCTCCCCTGCCTCGACTGCCGGACGCGTCAAGATGATGCGCTCGACTTCTTTGTTTTGTAGCGCTCGCACGGCGCATGCAACCGCCAGCCAACTCTTGCCCGTTCCGGCTGGCCCAATGCCGAACGTCACCATGTTCTTCGCAATGGCGTCGAGATATTCCTTCTGGCCTGCGGTCTTCGGGCGGACCGGCTTGCCCCGAGCGGTGGTGATGACGCGATCTGTCAAGACCTCAGAGGGTCGAACATTGCTGCCGACCATGTCGATCGAGCGATGCACCACGGTGCTGTCGAGCTGCTGACCGCTGTCGAGCAGCAACAACAGCTCTTTGATGACGTGCTCTGCTTCGCTGGCCTGAGGACCGCTGAGCGCAATCTCGTTTCCGCGTGCCACGACATCGACGTCATACGAGGACTCGATGACACGGAGGTACTCGTCACGCTCTCCGAGCAATCCCACCATGAGCTCGTTGCTCGCGACGTGCACTTTCAAAGGGTCAGTCATTTGCGCAGCAGGCTAGCGCCGGGCCCGGACCCACATCGTAGACGGCACCAGAAGCTTGGCCACCAGACAACACTTGACAATCTCCAAATACTTTCCTTTACTTTCATTTACTTCTAAGCACAGCCAGAGGTTCTGGAGCTTCGATCACAACACACACCAAGCGAGGACACCATGGCCACCCGCGTCACCCTGCCCCCACTCGAACCCGATCACACAACGGCCTTTGCAGCGACCGAGTTGTCCGTCGGCATCGCCGCTCCGGTGCCCGTTGCAAAGGTGCAACTGCTCAACGACCGAGGTGACCGACGCGCCGAAGCCGAGTGGCTCACTGCTGCGGCCCGTCCCGGCATCGTGGAACTCATCTCGACGTCAGACGAGCCGTTCACGATCGTGACCGCCCATGCCGGAGCCCGCACGATGCGCACCGCCCGCCTCGACCCCGAGGCTGGCCTCGCCTTGCTGACCCAGGTCACCGAGCTTCTCGCCCAATTGCATCGCGACGGCTTCGTCCATGGAAAGCTCAGCGTTGACCATGTGATCGTCGGCCTCGATGGTCCGGTCCTGTGCAGCCCGGACGGCACGATCACCACACCCGAGGTCGACCTCGACGGCATCGCTCGCTGCATGCGGGAACTCAACCGACAGTGGGACGAGACAAACGCTACCTGCCCGTGGCGCACGCAGTGGGACGACCTCGCCAAACGTCTCGAAGACGCCACCGACCCGTCTCGGTCAGCGATCCGCACCACCCAGGCCCTGCGCCGGTTGGCCCAGGCACCATCACCTTCCGCGCCGAAACCCGATCGCCGCGCACCGAAAGCATCAAAGGGGCTCGGAGCGGCCATCGCCGCCGTCATGGTCGCCGTTGTCGGCATTGCGTTCGTACCGAACAACCAAGAAGCGACTGTCGCGGGTCCCCGGTTCACCGTCGAGGGGTCGACCTATGCCGTCGGCCAGGTCGGCGATGATGTCGCCCACCTGCGCACACCGTGTGATCCCCATGCCCCTGTGGTCTCACTGCGACCCGGAACCGGCGAAATTTGGGCCTTCCGTTCGATCAACGACGGCGCCACTTCTGAGCCCATTGCCGTCGTACCAGGCGCGACCGAGATCCGAAGCGAACAGCGCTCTCGAGGCGACCACAGCTGCCACATTGCCGTTGCTCGCGGCCCGGCCGGTGCATCAGAGATCGACACCTCCGCCCTCATGGCAACCACCGAACCTGCCGGTGATCGCTGATCAGCCGATTGCGGCTTGCTTCACCAGGCCGAGGTCGGCGAGGCGGTCGGTGGCGTCATCGAAGTCGACCCCGAGGATGCAGGCCACGGCCCGAAGATCGTCGCGGCGCACGGTGAGCACTCGACCATTGAAGTCCTGACGCTGCACCTGGATCATGGCGAGATAGCGAGCGAGCATCTCACCTTCGGGACCAGCAACGCCGTCGACTTGGGTCAGGTCGAGCGTCACGCCCGCTTTGCCCTCGGTCAGATCGACCACGCCCGGCACAACGCCCACGTTGGTGGTACGAGGCAGCAGCTGGTCGATCGGGACGCTGTAAAAAAGCGCAAGACGCTCGAGTCGAGGCACCGAAATGGCTCGCTCGCCGCGCTCGTAGGCGCCGAGAACAGACGCCTTGAACTCTTGATCCGACTGCGACTCGACGTCTTGGAGACTCAATCGCTTCTGGCGACGAATCGCCCGGAGCCGTTCCCCAACGCGACGGCCATATGCCGAGTCTACAGCGTCAATATCGATGTGGTCTTCGCCAGCGCCCATGCTGCTCCCCTGTTGAGTGCGTCACCGTAGACGTCTCACGGTGCAGCTTCAACCACCCAACGTGATCCACCCATGACAAATCGTCGACTGACTCCGACATGTACCCCGAAGACCGCCATCGTGGTCGGTCTTTCAGCCACGCACAGCGAGCAGCACACCCGCCGCAATCGCTGCTGTTTCGGCACGCAGGACACCACCAGGCAACGAGCGAAGCTCGTGGCCTCGCAGCTCTTCGGGAGCCCATCCTCCCTCCGGCCCGACGAGAACGAATCGGTCGACAGCGGAATCCAACGGTGGCCCGCCAGGTTCAGCGAACACAGGCCTGCCTGACGCAGCAAACAACGGGCGGTCGCCCTCCAGGTCAATCGATGCCATGACGTCAGCCAACGGAGTCACCGGCAGCACGGTCGGTAGACGCACGCGGCGGCTCTGCATCGCCGCCTCCCTGGCAATGACCTGCCACTTCGCCAGTTGCTTGTTCGCTCTGACACCGTCCCAGCGAACAACCGACCGAACAGACTGCAGCGGGAGGATCACATCAACGCCGAGCTCGGTCAGCTTCTGCACGACCAACTCAGGCCGCTCCCCCTTCACCGGGGTGAAACCAACGACGCTCGGGCGAGCGGGCGCGGCCTCCACCTCGATCGGGCCGTCGACCTCAGGCACTGCACCGAAGCGGGCCGAGCGCCAACAACCAGCACCATCGCTGATCGTGATCGGCGCTCGGTCAGCGAGCCGACGCACCCGCTGATAGTGATGGAGATCACCGTCGTCGAGCACGGGGTGCTCGAGGTCCGCGACGAAGATCAGCGGGACCGAACGCAAGTCCTTCAAACCCATGACCGACGCCCCTGGGCGATCAGCTGAAGGCGTTCTTGATCTTGGAGAACAACTTGCCGTCCTTTGGACCGTTGACCGAGTGGCCGCGCATTTCGGCCAACTGCCGAAGTAGCGCGTCTTCTTCTTCGGAGAGATCGATCGGTGTGTCGACGATCAAGGTGAGGAGGAGTTCGCCCCGGCCCCGACCACGGAGTCGGGGGATACCACCGTCTCGCACCGTGAAGACCTTCCCGGTTTGCGAGCCAGCAGGAACCGTGATGTCGATCGGCCCCTCGATGCCTTCGAAGACGACGTCGGCACCCAACGCTGCCTGTGTGACCGGAACGTGCAATTCAGCCAAGAGGCGGTCACCGTCTCGCTGGAATACGGGGTGCTGTGCGACCCTGATTTCGACGTAGAGATCGCCCGCCTCCGCACCACGGGGCCCAACGGCACCCCGTCCGCTGAGCCGAAGCGTCGATCCGTGCGACACGCCGGCAGGAATGTCCACGGTGTACTCGCGGTCCTCGACGGTGCGACCCTCACCAGAGCAGGAGGTGCATGGGTCCTTGATGATCTGGCCCTCGCCAGCACAACGGGGACACGCTGATGTGGTGACCATCTGGCCCAGGATCGACTGGCGGACCTGACGGACCTGGCCGGCGCCGTCGCACTGGCTACACGTCTCGACGCCCGACCCAGCTGAGGCTCCAGTGGCGTCGCACGACTCGCAAGCGACGGCGGTTCGCACCGACACCTTCTTCGCTGCCCCTCGTACGGTGTCTTCCAGATCGAGCGTGGCCACGACTTCCAGATCAACGCCACGGGGACGAGCGGCCCGTCCGCCACCGCCGCCACCAGCTCCGCCGCCGTTGTTGAAGAAGGCATCGAACAGATCGCCGAGACCGCCACCGAAGGGGTCGCCACCGCCGCCTCCGCCGAAGCCACCGGGTCCACTTGCAGATCCGAAGCGGTCATAGTTCGCACGCTTGCCGTCGTCGCTCAAGACTTCGTACGCCTCAGCGACTTGTTTGAACTGCGCTTCAGCTTCGGGGTCGTCGGGGTTGGCATCTGGGTGGAGCTCGCGAGCCCGCTTTCGGTATGCCTTCTTGATCTCGTCGGCCGATGCCGAACGTTGAACGCCGAGGAGTTCATAGAAATCAGCCATCGAGGTTCAGCCTTCGCTCAAACGGACGCCGAGTTGGCGTCCAACCACCGTCACTGCGGCGATCGCTTGCGGGTAATTCATACGGGTCGGACCCAGGATCGCAATGGACCCAGCGTGTTCGCCATCGATCTCGTAGGGGGACACAACCACACTGCATTCTTCTAGCCGCTCGTCGCCGGTTTCAGTACCAATCGCCACCTTCAAGCCGCGATTGAGTACATCGGTGATCAGATCGACAACGACGAGTTGCTGCTCGAGAATGGTCAACACTCTCGAAACCGAATCGACGGCATCGAACCCGCTCGCAATCCGAGATGCTCCGTCGACATACACCCGCTCGTCGTGGCCGGAGACGCCAACCGCTTCGAGCACAATCAGCGCAAGGGTGTCGATGACCGAATCGCCGGTCAACTCTGGTTCGCTCGATTCGCCAAGCGGGTGATCGTCGATCGATGACCGCACGACGGCAGCCGCACCATCGAGCGACGCATCATCGATGTCATCGTCGAGTTCAAGTGTGTGCTTTTCGACCACGCCATTGGAAAAGACCACAACAGCGAGGATCATCTGCGGGGTCAGACTGACGAGTTGGAACGAACGAACCCGGGCGGCATCACTCGAGTGATCGATGACGACAGCGGCATGATCGGTGAGGTTCGACAGCAAACCTGCGGTGTCACGCATCATCCCCTCGAGTTCGCCCCGCACATCGGTGAAGAAGTCGAGCACCTGGCGGCGCTCGGGACGAGCGAGCTTGGCCGGGCCAACCGAGTCGACAAAGTGGCGGTACCCCTTCTCGGTCGGGATACGCCCGGCGCTGGTGTGGGGTTGGGCGAGGTAGCCGTCAGACTCCAAGACGGCCAACTCGTTGCGTACCGTGGCTGAGGAAACGCCAATGTCAGCGTTTCTCGTGACCACCGCTGACCCGACGGGCACAGCAGTTTCGATGTACTCCTCGACGACGGCTTTGAGAATTGCCGCTTTGCGCTCATCGAGCACGTCGGTCACCTCTCCTGTGGTCCTCTGGCGGTCTGGTCAACTGACCCGCTGAGTCTAGGGGCCGAGCGGATGGGTGCTTCGCACCGCTGCCCGGCCTTGGATTCAGCGGGCTTCGCACTTCATGCTGTTCCCTATCGACTGGAATCCTAGGAGCGTTCACCACTGTTCTTTGAGCCGGGCGTATCGGTCGAGCGACTCGAGCCGCTCGGTGCCGTGGTCGACCATTGGACCGGGATAGCCAGCGGGGGCTCCAGCAGGGACTGACCACGGCTCGTGAATCAACTTGTCAGACAGGTGAGCGATCTCCGGCACCCATCGGCGGAGGTAGCCAGCCGTTGGATCGAACTTCCGGCTCTGACTGATCGGGTTGAAGATACGGAAGTACGGCGAGGCGTCCGTGCCGGTTCCGGCCACCCACTGCCAGCCGTGCTGGTTCGATGCGATGTCGCCATCGATCAGATGCGCCATGAAGAAGCGGGCGCCGCGGGTCCAATCAATGTGCAGGTCCTTCACCAGAAAGCTGGCCACGATCATGCGGACACGGTTGTGCATCCAGCCCTCGGCGACGAGTTGGCGCATACCGGCGTCGACCATTGGATACCCGGTCTGCCCCTTGCACCAGAGGTCGAAGCGTTCGTCGGCGAGCGCCCCCGTGTCGACCGCCATGTTCGCCATCTTGGCCACATAGCTCGAACGGGCCGACTCCGGGCGCTGGAACAACACCTCGGCGTAGAACTCCCGCCAACAGATTTCGGAACGAAAGACCTCCTCAGAAGGGTCGGGACCGAGGCGGGCCAGCAGTTGCCTCGGGTGAATCGTGCCCCACTTCAAGTCGGGCGAAAGTCGCGAGGTGCCATCGACGCTGGGGTCGTTGCGGGTGTCGACGTAGCGGAACACCGGACCGTCGAGAAACGCCTCAGCCCGCTCCCACGCAGCTTGCTCGCCAGCCCGAGGCAGGTCGGACGCTGTTGGTTCCGGGCGGTTCACCTCTTCGCTGGCCACGCCCTTCACCCACTCGACGTCGACGCGACCAGAAGGTTCGGGGAAGCCGTGAGCCTTCCACGCCCGGAAGAACGGGGTGAACACCTTGAACGGCGTGCCACCCCCAGCCGTCACGACCGAGTTCGGCGGCACGGCGTACGGCGAATCTCGGTAGTGCACGGCCAAGCCTGCGGCCGCCAACGTCTCTCCAACGTGGTCGTCTCGCTTGCGGCCATACGGACCGAAATCGTCGGTGGCAAAGACCGCATCGGCACCCGTGTCGGCGGCGATCTCGGCCAGCACCGCTGTCGGGTGACCGGAACGCATCACGAGATGACCGCCGATGTCGGCGTCGAGGGACGCAAGCGCTCCGGCGAGAAATGCCAGGCGGTTGGCACCCGAGGGCCTCTGAAGCCGAGCGTCGTTGATGAAGACGGGGACAACTGGACCGGCGGCCGCTGCAGCCTCGAGCGCCGGGTGATCGGTCAACCGAAGGTCGCGACGAAACCAGAAGATCGAAGTCATGCCCGCCATTCAATCCCGCGCCGCATCCGCTCCCCCAACCCGGCAAAATCTGGAGTCAGGTCCCCCCAAGCACAAGTTGAGAGTGCAGAGGGTGAACGATCATCGAACGTCACTTGTGCTTGGGGGGACCTGACCCCTAATCGTCGAGGCGGAGGGCGCGGATGAACGTGTCCGGAGGTATGTCGACCCGGCCGATGCTCTTCATCTTCTTCTTGCCCTCTTTTTGCTTCTTCAGCAACTTGTTCTTTCGAGTGACGTCACCGCCGTAGAGCTTGGCCGTGACGTCCTTGCGGTAGGCCCGCACGGTCTCGCGGGCGATGATCTTGCCGCCGATGGCGGCTTGGATCGGCACCTCGAACTGTTGGCGAGGGATGATGTCGCGCAACTTCTCGGCCATCCGTTTGCCGTAGTCAAAGGCTTTGTCGCGATGAACAATCGTCGAGAAGGCGTCGACCTGCTCGCCGTTGAACAAAATGTCGACTTTCACCAGGTCGCCTTTTTCATAGCCAGAAACCTCGTAGTCGAGGCTGGCGTAGCCCTGCGTCCGGCTCTTCAGCTGGTCGAAGAAGTCGACGACCACCTCACCGAGCGGGAGGCGGTAGACGATCTCGAGTCGCTCGGGCGAGAGATACTCCATCTTTTCCAACTGGCCACGACGGCTCTGACACAGCTCCATGAGCGTGCCTGTGAAGTCGGACGGGGTGAGTATCGACGCTTTGAGGTACGGCTCCTCGATGAACTTCCAGTCGCCAGATGGGGGCAACGCTGCGGGGTTGTCGATGGCTCGTTCCTCGCCGTCGTTCATCTCAATTCGGTAATGCACCGACGGCGAGGTGGCGATGAGGTTGAGGTCGAACTCGCGCTCGAGTCGCTCACGCACGATCTCCATGTGGAGCAGACCGAGGAAACCGCAGCGAAAGCCGAAACCGAGCGCACTCGAGGTCTCCGGTTCGAACGAGAACGAACTGTCGTCGAGCTTCAGTTTGTCGAGGGCGTCGCGAAAGTCTTCGTAGTCGTCACCATCGACGGGGTAAAGCCCGCAGAACACCATCTGTTGGGGCTCGCGGTAGCCGTCGAGCGTCTCGGTGGCGCCGTGTGCTTCGGTGGTGACGGTTTCACCAGACCGAGCTTCACGAACGTCCTTGATGCCGGCGATGAGATAGCCCACTTCGCCAGCGGTCATTTCCTTGACCGGCGTGTTGCCCGGTGTACGGAACCCGAACTCTTCCGCCGGGTGAACGGCTCCGGCCTGCATGAAGCGCAAACGCTCGCCCGCCTTGATCTTTCCGTGCATGATTCGAACGCTGGAGATGACACCCCGGTAGGTGTCGAAGTGACTGTCGAAGATCAACGCCTGCAGCGGCGCATCTTCATCACCGACCGGCGGTGGAATGCGTTCGATGATGGCATCGAGCAACGCCTCGACACCCTCGCCGGTCTTGGCTGAAATACGCAGCGCACTCTCGGCTGGCACACCCAAGACTTGTTCGATCTCTGCAGCGCACTTGTCAGGATCGGCGGCCGGCAGGTCGAGCTTGTTGAGCACCGGGAGGATCTCGAGGTCGTTCTCGAGGGCCAGGTACATGTTGGCCAGCGTCTGCGCCTCGATGCCCTGAGCGGCATCCACGACGAGCACCACGCCTTCACATGCTGCGAGTGACCGGCTGACCTCGTAACCGAAGTCGACGTGGCCGGGCGTGTCGATCAGGTTGATGACGTGACCCTTCCACTCCAGTCGCACACTCTGCAGCTTGATGGTGATGCCGCGCTCACGCTCGATGTCCATCGAGTCGAGATACTGGGCGCGCATCTCTCTGGCTTCGACAGCGCCACACAATTCGAGGAGGCGGTCGGCGAGCGTTGACTTGCCGTGGTCGATGTGAGCGATGATCGACAGGTTGCGTATCTTGGACTGGTCCATGCGAGAGCCAACGCTACCCGCCCGCAACAGCCCTCCATTCAGTAGGAGAACGTGGGAGGGAGCGGCATCTCCAGCCAGTAAGATCCTCCGGTTCCTGCAGCGCCGTTCGCGCAGGTCAGCTCAACAGCGAATTTTCGACTACCGAGGTTTCTCGTGGCCAACATCAAGAGCCAGATCAAGCGCAATCGTCAGAATGAAAAACGTCGCCTTCGGAATCGGGCTGTCCGATCCGAGATGTACACCCGTGAGAAGTCCGCTCTTGCGGCTGCGGGGTCTGAGACTGAGGAAGACGCATTGCGTCTGGCGATCAAGCGCATCGACAAGGCTGCAGCCAAGGGCGTGCTCCACAAGAACGCCGCCGCTCGCAAGAAGAGCCGTTTGATCGCTCGAGTGCGCAACGCCGCAACCGCCTGACGCCGTTTTCGCCTTCGGCGAAACCCGAGTTGCTCGCTGGCGCTCACAACATCGAAACGTTGCGAGACACACCAAGCCGAGCACAGCGCTAGACAGTTCCCCCCGCCCACTTGCTATTTCGACAGGTGGGCGAGTCGCGCTACGAGGACTTCCATGACGGTGTCGGCCGGCACGGCGCTGACGCCCCGTACATCGAGGTCGGCTTTGGCCAACAGCTGCACGGCGCGTGCGGTGCGGTGACCTCCCAGCTTGCGGCTCAGCGTCAGCGCCTTCTTCGCCGGATACGTCGACCCTTTCATGCCGAGCAATGCGGCGGCGGCCTTCTCATCACCCACCGAAGCACCGTCGAGCGCCAAAGCTCTCTGGTAGTGGCCGTGCAGTGTTGCCATCACCTGTAGCGCGTGACGATCACCTCCTTGCAACATCCGATGGAGGTTCTCGAGGGCGACGCCGATGTTCCCACTGTCGATGGCATCGGTCAGATCCCAGGGTGGAACGTCGCTTGCTTGTCCGAGGTAGGGAACGACGTCGTGCTTGCCAAGGCGAGCGCCTTCGCCGAACGCACTGACCAACGACTCGAGGATCGCTTGCACCCTGCCAGCGTCGTCCCCCAGATGGGCAGCGATGGCTGCCTTGGCAGCTCCGTCAAGACGAACAGGCGCATCAGCCAGCTTCTCGTTCATGAGCATCGACCGACCCTTGCCCTTGGGCGCAGCATCGACTTGTCGAGCACCGGCCGCCTTGAGCGCTTCCTTCAGTGCCTTGGGGATGGCCCCGTTGCGAACATGAGGGTTCGGACTCTTCTCCCACACGAGCACGAGGTCCGTGGTGTCGAGCGGTGACTCGATCCAGCTGACGAGACCGGCGACTTGTTCACCTTTGGTGAACGGAGCGAGATGTCGACCAACGACGACTCGCCGTTCGGTCAGGAAGGGCGGCGTGTGGGCTGCATTCACCAGCGGGGTCAGTTCGGCGTCAACCCCGTCAGGTGCATACTGTGCCTCCCCCACTTCTTCGACCATGAGCGATCGATCGCCGGAACCCACCAACTCCTTGACGATGGCCTGCAGCGACTGCGCCACCAACGTCGGGTCGTCACCTTTGATGAGTGTCAATGACACGACGTCTCTCCTGCATTCGGGGCGGTTGAACACAAGGGTGCCAGCGTGTCGACCACTCGCCGCACGATCCGAGGACGATCGGTCGAGACTGCAGAAATGCCTCGCACACTCGCCGCGCTGGCAAGTCCCATCAACGCAGCATCACCGAGGTCAGCGAAACCGGTCGTTGACAGCAGCAGTGACCGTTCGTCACCGTGCTCCGGCCAGGCGGGAGAGCATTCAATCGAGTCGCCACTCGTTGCGTCGAGACCGATGTCATACATCGCCTTCAGACTGGCCCTCAGACGGCTGACGGTTGCGGAAACGATGGGGGTGTGCACGCCGCACGCCATCGGCACCTCAGTTCGCAAGTACAAAGCGACACCCGTGGCCTCAGCGAATTGATCAGCAACAGGGAGGCGCTCTGCTGGCGACCACGCAGCCGGAAGGGTGAGGTCGATGCCATCAGCCCCGTTCGACAAATGGGCCAACGCAGCGAACAGCGCATCAGCGAGATCGTCGCCAGTCCTCACCTCGACCGCCCCCAACACCCGTGGGCGTTGGCCGGCTGCGATCAGCCGATCAGCGGCGGAGTTGCCCGGAACGACCGGCTTCAGTGCGGCTTGAGAGGGCACCCCGTCAGGCGGAACAGCATCAGTCGGTACAGCGCTCATCAGCAATGAAAGCTATCCCTCCTGGGCGGTCGAGCCGACGACGATCTGGAGGTTGCTGGGCTCGACAAAGATGTCGATGCGGCCGCCGTCGACGAGGATCGACTGATCCTCCAACACACGCTGTCCGCCGACGATGCGATGATCACCGGGTGCGAGCACCGCACCGAGATCGACAACCTCGCGCAATCGATCGACCGTTCGAGCGGTGGTCCAGCCTCCGTCTGCGACGATCACCACATCGATCGAGCGGATCCTGCTTCCCACGATGGCCTCGACCCACCGCTCGGTCGGGTCATCAATCACCAACACCGATGGCGTCACCGCCGTTCGGTCGAACCATCCGTCGAGTTCCACTGGACGGTTCGAGGTCACCAATGTCGCTATGCCGAGCGGAATCAGCCACCACGCCACGGACACCCGACGAGGCCGCAACCACCACACCAGGATCGCGGCACTGATGAGCCAGGGCACTGAGGAGATCGACACGTCGGGCAACGGAGCCGCAGCTGCCTCCGCAGCGACTGCGTCGATCCACCACACCAATGTCCGAGCGGGAGCCTGCACGAACGCAGCGACCGGCGGTGGCAACACCGAAGCGACGAGACCGGCGCTCAAACCCAGGGTCATGACCGCACCAGCCGCCCAGCCGGCCAACAAATTCGCCGGGATCGTGACCGACGCAACGGGTCCAAAAACCAACAGCAAGATCGGACTGACACCGATCTGCGCCGCCAACGTGATCGAGATGGGGTCCCCAATCAAATTGGGCCAGGCCAAGCGAGACCGGATGAACGGACCCAGCAGCAAGATGCCGACCGACGCCCCTACCGACAATTGAAATCCAACCGACCAAGCGAGAAACGGGTCGATGAGCAACAAGACAACAACGGCAAGAGCCAGCGATCGAACGCCAGCCGAGCGAGCCGACCTCATCGTCGCCAGCGTGCTGACACCGGCCGTCACCGTGGCCCGGAGCACCGACGGCTCGAGTCTGGTGGCAAGGGCGAAGACCACGAGAAGGCAGACGATCGATCCGAACGCCACCGCTGGCCTCGACCGCCTCGTCAGCGGAGCGAAGATGGCGAGCAGAAATGACACGTTCTGGCCGCTGACGGCAAGGAGATGACTCAAGCCCGCGGCCCGAAACTGCGCCCGCTGCCCCTCGCTTTGCAAGCGATCGTCGCCGATGACGAGGCCGTGATAGAGCGCTGCCTGATCATCATCGAACGAGTCCGTGGCACCGAGCACGCCTGACCGAAGCCACTCCCCCGGTCGCCGAAACCATGCCACCTCTCCTATCGCCGAAACTTCAGCCGCTGACACCATGCCGACCAGATGTCGGCTCTTCTCCCAGGTCGTCCCGTTGGCGGGACCCAACCGGCCCGTGAGCAGGACGGGCTGACCGGCGATGAGGTCGGGTCGGTCGAAGCCACTACCAGCAAGGCGCACCCGTTGCCCGCTGTCGTCGAGCCTTGCTTCCGCCCGCCAGCCAAAATCGCTTGGCTCGGTGTCAGTCACCAACGTTGCGCGCTCATCCGCCAGCGACGCCGACTCCGCTAGCTCGTACGCTGCCTCCGCCGAAGCCCCCAAGTTCGTCGCCACCAGCCCAAGGGCGGCGATGACAAGCAGTTTGCGCACTTGAGGCGGCACCGTCGCGATCACTGCCAGCAGGCCGACGCTTCCTGCAACCAGCAGAGGGAC
>CAYGQE010000006.1:0-150510 GCA_964351995.1 uncultured Acidimicrobiaceae bacterium
ATAACGGCCGCTCGGATTCACGCTGCCGCACCAGGCAGGTGACCGACTTCGGCCCGATTGCGGCGCTGCAATTTCACAGGCATATCCACTCAACCGTGACACCGCGATTCCCCGGCAGCCGCTGTGGCATCCAGATCGGTCGTGATCAAGACCCTCCAGATGTTCCAAACACGGTGGGCCGTCGATCTCAGCTTCGACAGTCAGCCCTTCACAAAGCTGTTCGACCCCACGTGAGTCGGTCATTCGGAGTGAGTCCACGACCATGGTCGAAGAAAATTCGAAGTTTCTGAGATTTCTTTGTCGAATTCGCGACAGTGCTGCGTCAACGGGTCAAAGGAACCGAATCGCTCGGTTCTCATCAACCCGGAGGACCGGCCCCATGAGCAAGCACCAAGCAATCAACGCGACCGTCGAGCGCATCATCCCTGCCTCACCGCAGACCCTGTACGGCATCGTCACCGACGTTGGCCGCATCGGCGAAATGAGCCCCGAGTGTCGGGGTGCCGAATGGGTCGGCAAGAGCCAGGGCGCCGAGGTCGGCGCTCGCTTCAAGGGCAACAACGAACTGGGCAAGAGCCGCTGGAGTACCAAGCCGAAGGTCACCGCAGCCGAGGACGGAAAGGTCTTCGAGTTCAAAGTCCCGATGAGCTTCGGCCCGACCTGGCGCTACGAGTTCCACAGCGTCGACGGTGGGACCCGAGTGGTCGAGTCGATGAGCCAAGACAAGCCTTCACCGTGGTTCATTCGCCGGGCCCAGAAGAAGGCGGGCGTGACCGACCGGGCCGCCAACATCACGTCCGGAATGGAAACAACCCTCGCCAACCTCGAACGCCTCGCCACCGCATAGCGCCCCTCCAACCACCCACAGAATCTCAACAACCCGACGGCTACGGTCGTCAAAAAACAGAAAGCAAACACAATGGAATACATGATCCTGCTTCACTCCGACGAGAGCGCCGCTCCCGACTTCGCTCCGGGCTCGCCCGAGTTCGACGAGATGATGGGCGAATGGATGGCATTCAACGCCGATCTCGCGAAAGGCGGCCACCTCCTCGGTGGCGCCAGCCTCGCCCCCACCACGACAGCCACGACGCTGCACAAGTCGCCCGACGGCAACTCACACACCGACGGCCCCTACACCGAAACCAAGGAACAATTGGGCGGGTTCTACGTCGTCGAGGCCGCCGATCTCGACGAGGCTCTCGCAATCGCCGCCCGGGTACCGATTCCCTACGGCTCGTTCGAAGTCCGCCCGATTGCATTTCGACCCGAGGTCTGATCGGCCCATCGGACGTGACCAACGTTGACGCTGTACTCGCCCGGCTAGTTCGCCACGATGCACCCCGTGTGCTCGCGCTCCTGGCCGGGCGGTACCGCGACCTGCACCTCGCCGACGACGCCGTCGCCGACGCCTTGGCGGTCGCAGCCGATCGATGGCCCACCGACGGTGTGCCAGACAATCCGGGTGCATGGCTCAACCGAGTCGCCAGCCGCAAGGCAATCGACCTGCGACGTCGCCTTGATGCTGATCGACGCCGAACACTCGCAGCGGCACCTGAGCTTCACGCTGACCCGAACGACACCACCACCATGAATTACACCCAACTCATCGATGACCCAACCGGCGACCCGAACCTGCCCGAAGACCAGCTGCGGCTGATGTTCTTGTGTTGCCACCCAGCGCTCGCTTCCGACGCCCAAGTCGCGCTGACGTTGCGTCTCATCGGCGGGCTCACCACCGACGAAATCGCCGCCGCCTACCTTGTGCCAACACCAACGCTGGCCCAACGAATCTCACGGGCAAAGACCAAGATTCGCACCGCCGGCATACCGCTCAGCATGCCGTCACTCCTCGAGCAACGCCTCGACGTCGTGCTGAGCGTGCTCTACCTCGTGTTCAACGAGGGGTACCTCGGCCGCGGAGACAACATCGCTCCCGTTCGAGTCGACCTTTGCGAGGAGGCGCTCCGTCTCACGCGATCGCTTGTCGACTTACTGCCCGACCATGCGGAGATCCACGGCCTCCTCGCACTCGAACTGTTCCATCACGCCCGACGCGACACGCGCCTCGATGACAACACCGACTTGGTCCTGTTGCCAGACCAGGACCGAACTGGCTGGCATAGCGAGGCGATCGAGCAAGGCAACGCCGCCTTGAGACATGCCATGGAGCTTCGGGCTCCAGGCCGCTACCAAATCCAAGCCATGATCGCCGGCTACCACACCAACGCCCAACACGCTGAGGACACCGACTGGGCCCGCATCGCCGCTCTCTACGACCGGCTACTCACCATCGACCCGTCACCCGTCGTGGCCCTGAACCGAGCCGTCGCGATCGGTATCGCCGAAAGCCCAGAAGCTGGGCTTGCAGCTCTACCGAACGAGGACGACCTCGCCGAATACCACCTCTTCCACGCAGCCAAGGCCGAACTGCATCTCATGGCCGGCGACATCACCCAAGCACGAACCGCGTTCGCTCAGGCCCACCGATTCGCTCGCAACGCCGCCGAAATCCGCCACCTCGAACGACGGCTCGCAGCCACCAACTAGCGAGACAACACAACAAGCCCCAACCAGAACGACGAACCCAACAAGGGCGCACGAGCGGAGCCTCCTCCGACGGAATCCACTCGATAACACCCGCACGAAATCGCGAACTGTTGACCGGACTGACCGCACAGTTCGGCCCAACCGTGACACGAGATAATCCCGGACGGCTCTGCTCGAATGCGCCGGTTCCCGAGTGGGCCGCCGGGCATTCGAGGTCGGGACTATGCGCACGACCTGTCTGTTGGCCACCTGGGAATCCCCGCTCACCGGCGCGTTGACCGCTGTCAACCAGCGATAACTGAGCTGTAAGCACCCCGATTTACCTTCGTCATCAACACCGACACGGAGGACATCACGATGACGATGCCAGACAGCACAATGCGAACGACGTGGGGAGACGAGAGCCCTTCGACCCGGACAACTGAGCGACTACGCCTGCTGGTCGCACTGGCTTCAATCGGCCTGCTCACCGCTTGCTCCGGTAGCGACGAGTCGGCGAGCGACACAACCCAAGACTCGGTTGACACAACGGTTGTGGCCGTAGCCGAGGACACCACGACGGGCACGGAAGCCGACGAGCCTGAGGCCGACAAACCCACGACCAACGGCCGGCTCTCTGCAGCCGACGCGACCCCCATCGCAGCCAGCGCTGAGACGAACGGTCTCAACGGCATCTTCGTGTCACCAGTCGATGGCACGGTCTACGTCGCTGCGGTGGGAGGCGACGAACTCACGATCCACGACCCCGAGACCGGCGAGCTGCTCGAACGCCTGGGCCCCGAGAGCGGCGTCAATGCGCCAGACGATGTGTTCATCACCGACGACGGGACGATCTATTGGACCGAGATCCTGAACGGCCATGTCGGCATGATGACCCCGGACGGTGAGACCAAACGGCAGCTCGTCGGGCCCGGCGTCAACCCCATCACGGTGTCCGATGACGGTCGACTCTTCGTCGGCCGCATCTTCGTCGGTGCCGGCCTGTACGAACTCGACCCGAATCTCGAGGCCGAGCCGGTGCTCCTCATCGAGGATCCCGGCATCAACGCATTCGACTTCGGCCCAGATGGGTTCCTCTACGCACCCTCGTGGTTCACCGGCGAGATCGTTCGCATCGACGTCGATGCCGCCACGCCCGTGCCTGAAGTCGTTGCGTCTGGCTTCACGCAACCCTCTTCGGCCAAGTTCGACGCAGCTGGCGAGCTCTACATGTCCGACTTCGCCACCGGCGAAGTCTGGAAGCTCGACCTGGAGGGTGGCGAACACGAGCTGATCGTCGACATCGAGGGCACCATCGACAACATCGCGTTCGACTCCGATGATCGGCTCTTCATCGCCGCCGGGGCAGACAACCAGATCATTCGCTACGACGATGGCCGGATCGACGTTCTCGGCGAGTTCGGCATCGGCCAGCCCGGCGGTGTTGCGGTCTCGGCCGATGGCACCGTCTGGGTCGCCGACTTCTCTGCGATTCACGGGTTCACTCCGGGAGAGCGGCAACCAACCACATCGATCTACGACGTCAGCGGCGCAACAGTGGCGATCGATGGGGACAATCTGATTGCAGCGAGCGTGGCCGAGAACTCGGTCCAGATCATCGATCCGGCGACCGGTGAAATCCTGCAGGACATCCAGACGCTTGCCCTTCCGACCAACGCCATCCGGCACGGCGAGATGCTGGTGGCGAGCCAGGCCGGGGCGGGCAACGTGGTCAACGCCGAAGATCCGACCGAGGTACTGCTCGACACCGTCGTGGGACCGCTCGGCATGGCATCTGATGGCACCACGCTCTACGTCGGCGACTTCTTCATGGGCAACATCTGGGCCGTCGGAGCCGATGGCGCCACACTGCTCGCTTCGGAACTCATCTCCCCCGAAGGCATGGCGGTCGACGGCGATCGCTTGCTGGTGGCCGAGCCAACGCTCAAGCGGATCACGGCGATCGACCTCGCCACCGGTGCCAAGTCCGTGGTGATCGACGGCCTCGACTACTCCGATCGCATCCCTCAGGATTACGTGCCCTTTGGCATGGTCGCCTCGATCGCTGTCGGCAGCGACGGAACGATCTACGTCTCCGACGACGGCGTGAATCAGGTGTACGCGTTCACCCGCTGATCTGCTGCAACTCCCCTCACCACTGAGCCGAACGCAAGACTGAGGCCCGGAACCCGAGCGTGGGTTCCGGGCCTTGACGTTCCCCGCTCCGTCACCGTCCCGCTGAACCCTTGTGCGAGACTGGGCGCTCGCTACTCAGAGGGGCGGGACTGTGATTCGCGTGGATGTATTGGGCCCGTTGGTCGTGACCAACGACGGCGAACCGGTCGGCGTGGGCGGACCTCAACCCCAGGTTGTGTTGCTCACGCTGATCCACCACCTCGGCAAGATCGTCAGCTTCGACACGCTCATCGACACTTTGTGGGGGAACACCCCGCCTCGCAGCGCCCGCAACAGCGTGCAGGTCAAGGTCTCCGCTCTGCGCAACGCGCTCGGCCCAACCTTCGAACTCCGCACGGTCCCCTCCGGTTACCTGCTCGAGCCCGGGATCGTCGACACCGACCTCGCCGAGTTCGAACACCTCCACACGCGAGCAGCAACACTGCTCGACACCGATCCCGCAACCGCCAGCGCTGCGGCAAGAAGCGCACTCGCTCTCTGGCGAGACGACCCGTCCATCAATCTTCCCGATACCGAACTGTTTCGGCATCGAGCTGCAGCCCTCGACGAGCAGCGTACCCACACCCGAGTCATGCTGATCGACGCTCAACTCCGCCTCGGCCACCACACCGAGTGCTGTCCGGAGGTGGAGGCCCTCGCCGAGGAACACCCTTTCCGGGAAGACATCCGCTGTCTCCACCTTCTTGCGCTCTATCGCTCCTCGCGCCAGACCGAGGCGCTCCGGGCATTCCGCACCACCCGCGAACTCCTGATCGAAGAGCTCGGGATCGAGCCGGGATCAGTTCTGCAGACCCTGCACCGCCGCATCCTGGAACAGGACGAGACTCTCCACCTCGACACGACACCGCAGACACGTGCTCCCATTGCTTCGACGGCGCGCGAGCCGACCACGATCCGCAAGGACAACCTGCGTTCTGAACGAGACACGTTCATCGAGCGGCCCGAGATCGATCAGATCGTCGGGCTGCTCCGGCCCGGGCAGCCGATCACGGTTGTCGGGACCGGGGGCATCGGCAAGAGCCGCTGCGTCGCCGCCGTGGCCAGACGGTGCCGAGATGACGAGCAGTTCGCTGACGGTGTCTGGATCGTCGACCTGGCTCCGCTTCCCGATGACACCGACGACATCGGAGCAGCCGTTGCCAGCGCCATGGGATTGGGGCGCCTCCCCGAAGCATCACCCACCGAAGGCGTCATCAGCTATCTCGCAAGCCGACACGCGCTGGTCGTGCTGGACAACTGCGAGCATGTTGCCGACGCAGCGGCTCGATTCATCCGAGGCATTCTCGATGGGGCACCAGCGACCGCCGTTCTCGTCGCGAGTCGAGTTCGGTTGAGCGTCTTCCCAGAAAGCCTCGTGACGATCGAGAGCCTCTCTGACGACGCCGCCCTTCACTTGTTGAACACCCGAGTCGCCGAAGCGGGAGCTCAAACCTTCCCGCTCGACGATTGCCTGGAACTGTGCGCGATGCTCGACAACTACCCACTGGCGATCGAGCTCGCCGCTGCCCGCACGACGACGATGTCCGCGGCCGAGATCGTCGCACGGCTGGCTCAACAACCCTCGTTGCTTCGCGCACGAAGCGCGCGAGATCCATCGGGCACGCGACGTCACGCCGACCTCGCCACGGCGCTCGACTGGTCGCTGGCTCAACTCTCTCCCCGAGCGCGCGACACCCTGACCCGGGCAACCGTCTTCGTCAGTGATTTCGACCTTGCGAGCGCCGAAGCCATCCTGTCGAGCGCCGACGTCAGCACGATCGACGTCGTCGACGATCTCGGTGAACTCGTCGAGCACCATTTGGTCACCCGAGAACACGGCCGAGCCCGGTTCCGGCTGCTCGAACCCATTCGTCAACATCTGCATCCCGGCGTTCCCAGCGAGACCGAGCAACGCTACGGAGAGTACTTCGCAGCCTTCACAACAGATGCGGCAGACGGATTGCAAGGCCCACGCGAGGCGGTGTGGTGGGACCGACTTCGGAGGGAGCTTCCGCACGTCCAACAGATGGTGCGCTGGGCCGCCGATCGTGGCGATGTCGAACTACTCGACCCGATGTTCACTGCCCTCGTCCCGATCATCGTCGATCATCCAGCGCTCGGCGAAGCAGCGGTCGACGCGTTGCGTCGGCTGGGGTGCGACGTGATCGAGGCTCCAGGCGTTGCCTTGGGTGTCGCGACCCATTGCGTCAACATCGGCGAGTGGGGCCGATGCGCAGAGATCCTCGAACTGGTCGAACCCGTCATGTGCCAGCCGAAACTCCGGACGGCGTCGTATGCGGTCAGGGTCCTCGCCGAGCCGCATGAACGGTCATGGGTGACGCTGTTTCACGACGCGGCGATCGAAAGCCACGATCTGCTGGCGCTAGCAACAGCGAAGATCTTGCGCGGTGATGCAGACATGTTGTCGAACGCCGATGCATTGGCGAATCCGTCGAGACAGGTGCTCGCCCGCATGCTTCTGTCGACCAAGACAACCGACGGAACAGCTCCGGAATCCAGAGCCAACAAGGCCGAGCTCTATCGCCTCGCCATGATCTCCAACAATGAAAAGACGATCATCAACGGCCTGACGTTCATGGCCTTCCAGCACTGCTACGACAACGAGCCCCGACGGGCTGGCCCGCTGGCGATCGACATGATCGAACGAGTCATTCGTTTGCGCTCGCCTGGTTTCATCTGGCACAGCGTCGACAGCGTCGCCTCCATGCTGGCGATGCTGGGCATCGAACCGTTCACTTCTGTGACGTTGTGGGCCGGCATCGATGCCCATCCGACCCATGCCACGTGGTATCGAAACCCGAAGTGGCCAGACGCCGTCGCCGCACAACTCACCGAAGACGAGAGGGCGACAGCGCAGCTCGAAGGGGTGAAGCTGAGTGCCGACGAGGCCGCCCGCTTGGCTCTCAAGGCTGCGGAGACCATCGCGTCTCTTTGACCGGTCGCCGCAACTCGGTTGCCAACGGCCGCACGCCGGGCTGGAATCATTGGTCATGACCGAGTCCGAGCTGCCTGCGATGGAACAGCTCGGGACCTTTCTGGCCGACCGCCACGGGCAGCCTGTTGAGGTTCTCGCTCCGCTCGATGGAGGGTTCTGGTCGACGGCTTACGGGTACGAGGTCGGTGAACATCACTTCCTGCACAGGAGCAAGGCATGGGACCGGATCGCACATCTCGGAACGATCGATGCCAGGCCCGATGGTGTGCGGAGGACGGTGTTCCTGCCCGCAGGTCTCGCCGGGGCTGAGGTGCTCATCGCCGACGCCTTGCTGAGTGGATCCACCGGATCGATTTGCAGGGTTGCATTCCTGGATACCTGTCAACCGAGGCTGTCACCCGTGACAACCTGGTGAACCAGCGGGTTCAGGGTTCCGCCGACGAAGGCCAGGGACGGCTCGTTGTTCTCGACGATCAGGTAGGCGGCGTAGCCGTCATCGAGGTCGAGCCAGGCGAATGCTCCCCATGTCCCTGAGATGAAGACCTGACCGGTTGCTCGCTGTGTCCACCAGCCCAAGCCGTATCCAAGACCAGGATCCCATGCGTCGCCGTCGTAGACGTCACCGATTCGGTCGGTGTGCATGAGGTCGAGCGATGCTTGCGAGAGCACCTGCTGATCCCCGCACATGCCGCCGTTGAGATGCATCGAGAGCAGAGTTCCGTAGTCGGCGACATTGATGTAGGCCCCTCCTTCGATCATGGGATTCAGCGAGGCGTTCACATTCGCCCGGTCACCGTCGAACCAGGTGGGATAGCTGAAGACGTCCCCTTCGAAGTTGCCGGCGCTCGCATAGCCCAGGGAGCTGACACCGCAGGGTTCGATGTAAATGTCGTTGATCAAGTCGTCCCAAGTGGCGCCAAACGCCGTCTCGGCGACCGCTCCGGACACTTGCCATTGGCCACCGCCATAGCGGAACTCGGTGTCGGGCAGCGCCACGGTGGCATCGTCGGCGTCGGTCGACATGATCGCCTCGCCACAACTCACCAGATCGGTTTCGGCCTCGGTCTGACACGGATATGGCTGCTCGTTGTTGCCCGGCACGAGCCCTGAACTGTTCGAAAGCAGTTGGGCCGTGGTGATGTCGGGGTTGCCAGCTGCCCAGTCGGCGAAGCCAGCGATCGGCGAGTCGATGTCGAGCAGGCCATCGTCTTGGGCCCGCAGCAACACCCCGGCTGAGATCATCTTCGATGCGGAAGCGATCATGCTGACGCGATCGGCGTCGAACTCGCCGAAATACTCCTCGTAGAGCGCACCTGAGTCACGGTCAACGACAATGAAGCCAGCCCCGTTGAGGCCGTTGTTGGTCACGAACAGCTCGATCGCCGATGTGACATCGTCGAAGCCCGGCTCGACGGGTACCGGTTCGGCTTCGGTTGTTGGCGTGGCCGCTGTTGTCGTGGGTGCCTCGGTCGTCGCTGCGACCTCCGACGTCGTGGTCTCGATACCGGCCGAAGCTTCTTGGCTATTGCCACTTCCGCAAGCTGCCGCCAACAGTGCGAAGGCGGCAAGCGACACGCTCACTTGCTTCCCTCGTATGGTCCGGCTCGGGCGCGTTGAACTCGTCATGCCATGACTCCTTGTCATTGTTGGGATACGAATCGGCCGGGCGAGGATCGCCATCGGTCACGCTCGGCACTCCCAAGGGGTTTGTCACCCTTCACTCGTTTGAGGAGCGGTAATCCTTCGGACCGTTCGGAGAAATTCCGAAGTCTTGAGTGGAGCGAATCAGCAGGTGTACGTGATGGTGTAGTTGCTCGTTGATCCCGATGTCTCCACCGCTGCGCCGCTCAACAGGGTTGCCCGAAGGGTGTCTACTTCATCGGCCACCCACGTTTCGCGGAAGACGGTCTGGCCATCGAGCAAGGTGCCCTCCGTTTCCACGGACGTGGTCATGGTGCCCGTGCCACAGCCCGCGAGGGTGCCCTCGAAGGTGACGGTCCCGCTGGTCACGAAGCTTCCGTCGGGCGACAGCGTCATGGTGCCCTCGTACTCCTGGGTGCCGTCCATCGCCCCCGTTCGTTGGCCGGGATTGAGCAGCCCGATGACCACGTCGTCTCCGGATTGCTCACACGTTCGTGTCCCTTCCGAGAGTGGCGGTCCGGGATCGCACGTCGGTGAGAAGATGAAGGTGACGGTTCCCGATCCTTCGAACACTCCGTCCTCGGCAACGACCTCGTCGCTGGTCTCATCGGCGGCAACGCCAGCATCGTCGACGACCAGAGCCTCGTCGTACTGGGGGCAGCTGTACGTGCCTGACGACAATGTGTTCACTGGCCCTGCGGTGACGTAGTCCAGCGTGGCCTGCACGCCGAGTGTGCCGGTGTCGCCATCGGTTGCGGTCTGTTGGGAGTTGAGGGTCAGGCCTTGTGCGATGTTCCCCTCGTTCTCGATCATGAATGCCACCGTGCCGGTGCCACATCCGGCGACCGTTCCTTCGAAGAGTGCCTCTCCGCTCATCTGGTAGTCGCCGGTGTCGGACAGCACAATCGTGGCCTCGAGCAACATCGTCCCCTCGAACGTCCCGGTCTTCGTGATGGGGTTTGCCACGGTGACGAGGTGGTCGGTGCCGACGCGTTCGCAGGTGACCGGTCCTGGTCCCAGGGGTGGACCTGCGTCGCACGTGGGGATGAATGAGATCGTCTCATCGCCGGTCGCTGCGTACTCAACAACTTCGGTCGTCGTGTTGTCGACAACGTCTGTTGTCGCCGGGGCCTCCGAAGATGTCGGCGGTTCCGGCGTCGCCGTCTCATTGCTGCTGGCACCGCAAGCACCAAGGAACGCCGCGGCGAGCAGTGCCGTGAGCGGCCAGGTGTTTCGACGTCGCTGTCTCGGCATGCCTTCCGTCTTGGCGATTGATTTGTTCATGGTCAACTCGTTCCCTCGAGGTATTCAGGCATTCGTAGCTGCCACAACGCGATGGCTTCGTCGGTCAGCACCAGTGCGGCCGACAGAAGAGGTCCGTCACCGATCATCATGACGGTGAGGTCGTCTGGGTGTGTCTGTTCGAGCCAGGAGCGGAACTCCTCGCCATCTTGGATGAACGTCGCGTTGTTGCCAATCGAGTTCACGATCTGCTGGATCTCGCCGCCCTGGATCGTGAAGATGACGAGATTGTTAACGTAGGCCTCGCTTCGTTGGGCCCGGCCGAGATCGGACGCCAACGTGTACGTGCATCGCACGAGTTGGGGTGTCGAGGCGATGCAGTCATGATCAACGATGTCGGTGTTGGTGACGAGTTCGAACTCGGTGCGCCCGGCGTAGCTCTCGGCAGCGACCGGACCCACCTCGCCGCGTAGGAGCACGTCATCCGCGATCATGGATCTCAGCGTCGACCCGTTCCGTTGTGAACGAGCGACCATGAAGTCGTCGGCGAGCGATGCTGCCAGTGCCAACTCGGGACTGACATCGAAGAGCGCGACTGATGCTGCATCGGACGGAGTCCAGGAACCGCCGACTTCGTAGGCCACTCCGTTGCACGCCTGACCGAGCAGTACACCACCGACCACCGGTTCCTGGCTGTTTGCCCCGCTCGGTGGCGGGATCGCCCCGTCGACCACGATGTCGTCGAGCAATGCGCTGACAACGTTGGGATCAGCAAACACGACTGCTGGGTCGAGACCGTTGCTCAACAGGTACGCATCGATCGAGGCATCGGTTTGGGCGAGGATCGTGTACTCCCGTCCGACCGAACAATCATCGATGTTCGAGCCCGCAGCGCCCGTCTCGAGGAGTGCAGCGACGTAGCTGAAGCGTTCGTCGTCAGCGAGGAGATCGACCAGTGTCGGAAGTTCATCCAATGGTTCGGGGTCGGCATCACCGACCGGGGGCTCCCCTTCGTCGGCTGTCTCGATCAAAATCGTCTCGCCTTCTTGTGACCTGGCCAAGAAGGCGAACACGCCGCCGGCGATCAAGGTCAATACAGCAGCGATCTCCAGGATCCTCGACCGACGACCGACCTGCGGGCGGGGTACCACGGGATCGGGCACGATCAGATCGACGCTGTCGGTCTCCACCAATCGCAGCGGCGCCATCTCGGTGCCGTCCGCCAACTCCTCGAGGAGCCTGTCGAGCAGCTCCGCAGCGAAGTCAGGATCGGGCGATTCCAGGCCATCGATCGATGAGAGATAGTCCATGGGGTCGATGTCATGCACGGTGTTCCACCTCAAAGGCCTCGCGAAAGGCCACGCGGGCTCTGCTCAACAATGATTCGGTTCCTTTGGTCGTACGGCCGAGGATCTCGGCGACTTCAGTGACCGAATAGCCTTCAACGTGCTGTAACACCAGCGCCTGGCGTTGTGCCTCGCTCACTGCCGCCAGCGCCGCCGCCACGTCCGCTCGGATCTCACCCTCTGATGGATCGCTCGCCGCCGGGACCAGCTTGAACACGTTGTCGGCGGCAACGCTCGAACGCCGCCAATGATCGATCAGGCGGCGGCGAGCCACCGTGCGAAGCCATCACACCGTCACCTCACTGCTGCGCCCGGTCTTGAAAAGCACCATCGCAGCGGAGTAGGTCTCGGCCGTGAGGTCTTCGGCCAGTGCCCGGTTGCCTCCAACCCGCGGCATGAGGAAGCCGTACACCACCGGCAAGGTGGCCTCGTACAGCTGAGCGAAGCGCCCCAGCGCATCGCGTTGTGTGTCCTCTGCGGATCGCATCACCCTGCCACTCGTTCGACGAATCCAGATCCTTCGCGTTCGCAGAAAACTCTTCCACGGTGGCCAGCTGTCCAAGACGAGCCAAAGCCGCGCACGAGCAGTCGAGCACTCTTGTCGATTGCGCTGATCGGCCTCATGCGCGCTCGTTCATTCCGCCGAGCTTCCCACACGACAGAGCGGATGGAGCAGAAGCAAGGCGCACGCCACCACCTCGCGTCGACATCTGCCAGACCGTCACAACGAGACGACAGCGGCAGTCCTTCGACCACCGCTTTCTGACCCCGACGAATGGCAGCCCAGCCATTCCGGCGACTTCGAGAGCCGATCGAGGAACCCGTTCAAGTCCGTCACAGCCATGTCGAGACCGTAGTCATCGCCGCCAGGAGACTCGGATGAACCCACTCGATAATCGCGCCACGTAATCACGAGCTCCCCGCTGGGTCAGCCACTCGGGAACGGCCCGATTGCAGTGCAGCAATTTCACCGCCAGATCCCGCAATTGCCGTGCTTGATGCCTCAGGCGCCGCATTGCCGAAACGTATGAAGCGGCCGAGTGGGACAAGGGTCGCCTGTTACCGTTTCGACGTGGACGACCAACGATCATGTTCTCGATGCGAGGGTTCCTTACGCCTCGGATTTTTGGAAGACAAGGGCCATGGAGCGATACGTCCCGAGTCCCGAGTCCTGTCTTGGATCGATGGCCAGGTCAAAAGGGGGCCTCTGGGAGGATCCAAGGTGGCCGGCAGACAGCGCTACGAGGTGACGGCCTATCGCTGTGATAGCTGCGGCCATCTCGACTTGTTTGTCGAATAGTCGCCAGGCGACACGAGCTCACAGAAGCACGGGCTCCCGAGAGGATCACTCCGTGCTGGCTCCGGAGATGTCGCTCGCCTGACCAGCGGGTCTAGACGAGCCGTCGCCGAACACAACGCCGCTCGGAATCACGGCCCGCCCATCAACGCCGGTGTGCGATAGCGGCCCTTCCTGGGGCACCCAATAATGACGGGCACTGCGGGAACTTCGCTCTGGTGTGAGCGCTGGTTGTTCTGGGAGCGTTGATCTCGTCTCCTCGGGAGGCTGGGTCACTCCTGGAGGCCACCATGGCCCACGACCACAACATCCACGCACTGCCCGCCGAGATCATCCGTCCCGAAGACGCGCTTTGGACGGGCTCGACGGATTCAGGGGGCGAGTGTTGCTAGGGGCACGACATGCACGCCGTCGTCGCGTCGGTATCCGTAACCCGACGCTGTGATCACGGCCAATGCTGCGGGCTTTCCGATCTTGGTTGTGTCCACCCCCTCAACGAAAGCAAGCAACGACGCGGCGGCTTCGTCGGCGCGATCCGGGCTCAGCTTCACCTCGAACGCGGCCCATGTCCCGTCATCGAGTTCGACAATGGCATCCACTTCTTGCCCCGAGCTGTCGCGATAGTGCGATATCGCCCCGCCGAGCGGTTGGCTCAGGATTCGCAGGTCTCGGATGACGAGGGACTCGAACAAGAATCCGAAGTAGTTGAGATCACCAATGAGTGCTTTGGGGTTCGTGGCGAGCGCTGCGACCGCCAAGGACGGATCAACGAAATGGCGTTTCGCTGCGTTTCGCAGCCGGGCTTTCGACCGTAGGTGCGGCGCCCATGCTGGCTGGTCTTCGACGATCATCAATCGGGTAAGGGCGTCAAGGTAGCCATTGATCGTCTTGCGGTCGACTGTCTCGTCGTTTCCGGTATCGGAAGCCAGTGTGGCCACCGACGCTTCGGTCGCAACGTTGCGGGCCAGCGAGGCCAAGAGCCTGCCGACCTTGGCTGGGTTCTTCGGTTGGAGTCCGACCCGACCGAGGTCGACCTCCTGGGTTTGTTTCAGGTAGTCACGCGCCGCTTGCGCTGCTGCCTCCACGGGAGCGTCGCGCTGGGCGGGCCACCCTCCTCGCACTGTGGCGTCGACAAGGTCGGTGAAGGCGAGGCCTGGGTCGCCGGCGGCGGTGAACTCGCCGTGCATCAGCTCAGTCAGACTGACGGTGCCAGCCGATTGCCCGGATTCGTACAAGCTCATTGGCCGCATTGAGATGAAGGAGAATCTTCCGGCCCCGGTGTGCCGGTTGGTGTCGTCGCCGGGCACCGCGGAACCGGTGAGGATGAACTGCCCTTTGATGCCGCGCTCATCCACTGCTCGTCGGGTCAGGTTCCACAGCTTTGGCACTGTCTGCCATTCGTCGAACAGGCGCGGCGTGGCGCCTTCGAGCAACAGGTCGGGGGCGACCGATGCAAGGTCTGCGGCCGCAGTGTCGATGTCGAGCAACACAGAACTGGCTGCGACTTGAGACGCCGTGGCCGTCTTGCCACACGCTTTCGGGCCTTCAATCACCACCGCTCCGGCCGAGGCCAATCGGTCGGCCAGGACGCTGTCAACGACTCGAGGTTGATACTGCACGAATCCGACCATACATCGTAATCCCCGTCCTGCAGGGTTTCTATTCCTCGATTTGCAGAGCATGTATTCCCGGTTTTGTGGAGTCTATGTTCCTCAGCTCGCGGGCAGTGGCGGCGCCTCGGCCGTTGGGTGCCACTCGATAACACCCGCACAGATTCACGACCCCGACCCACCACCGACCACTCGGCATCGGCCCCATTGCGGTGTCGGAATTTCCCGGGGATGTCGCGACGGCGACGTGTCGCATAGCCCCTTCGCTACCTGGGGCCCGAGGCTTCGACTCCGAGCTACGGCGCCGGATCAACGAACCGGAGGAATCCGGAACGAAGCGTTGAGACGCGATCGCTCCACTCAGCAGGCGAGAGTCGGACGTCTCCGTCCTGAGGGTTGAGCAATGCGAAAGGATCGTCGTCGGCGTACTGGGGGTAGACGTGACAATGGACGTGTGGCATGCGGAAGCCCATCATGAGGTTGGCGAGCTTCACCGGCTTGAGTACGTCGCTGATGGCCTCGCCGATGCCGGCGACGTCAGCGAAGAAGCCGTTCCTCTCCACAGGTGTCAGATGGTGGATCTCCGGAACGTGCCGCTTCGCAACGACAACGGCGTAACCAGCCTGAGTCTGGTTGATGCAGAGGCGGACGTAGCTGCTCGACGTCTCGACGATCAGATCTCCAAACGGGTTCGTCTCGAGGTGGGCATCGCGACACATCCCACAGTCCTCACCGCCCCACATTCGCTGCCATTCGGCTTCAGGCCACCAGGTCATGCAGCCGAGCTTTGCACAAGACCCAGCAAACAGAGACTGAGGGCTACACCGGCTGGCCAGTTCACTCCTCTAGCGAGAGCGACACCGATCCTGCATTGGGGTTGTTGGTGGTAGGCAGGTCGATGTCGATCCGGGTGGACGGCCCGGGATGGCGGTGGAGCGATTGGAACAATGCTGACCCGCTGGCGTCGTGAGCGGTTCGAACCACCTGCAGTACCGCCGACCCGCCGGGCAGCCCGATCAATTCTTCATCGCGGTCGTTTGAGAGGACGGCCTCGACGAACTGATCGAACGGTCCTAACTCGTACCCGAGTTCGTGAAGTAGCAGCGCCGGGGGCCGGGAAATCGCCACGTCGAGGTCGACTGCGCTGCTGACTGCTGGTGAGAACCAGGTCTCTGATCGGTGGACAACCGCACTGCCGATCTTGGAGACCCGCTCGATCATGAACAGCTCGCTGATCTCGGTCGCACCAAGAAGCTCGGCGACCGAGTCGGGAGGCTTCGTCATGCGGTGCCCAACGAGTTCGGAAACGCTCGATGTGGCAGTGCTGGGTTCGCTAACTGCTCGCACCCCGACCCGCGCAGCAGTCAACGTTGGGATCACGCTCCAACCCGAACCCTGCCGGGAGACAACAAGGCCCTCCTCGCGAAGGATGTCGAGTGCGCGCCTCAAAGATGACCGACTCACACCGAGACTGGCGCAAAGTTCGGCCTCGGTTGGCAACCCGGTTTTCTGGTCGTAGTCGCCAGCGGCGATTCGTTGTCGGAGCTCGGCGGCCGCTTGCTGGTACACAAGATTTGTCATTGATTTGTCTGGCCTAATTTGTATCGGGTTTGTATGTTAGTCGTCATGTCCAACGAACTCCTGACGGTCCGGCCGGCGACTCATGATGATCTGGATGTGATCGTCGCGCTCACGAAGGCAATGCGGCGGCAGCTCGCTCGTTGGGCGCCGGTGTACTTCAATCCGACAGCTGAGGCCGACCAACTGCATCCAGTCTTTCTCGAGTTCATGGTCGACTCTGAAGATCACGTGACCCAGGCGCTCGTTTCTGACGATGGCGCGATGGTGGGGTTCTTCGCCGAACACACGCTCGCGGGCGAACCCCGGACCTGGGTTGATGATCTCTGCATCACTGATGAAGCCCTCTGGTCGTCTGCTATTCGAGCAATCGGCGAAGTCGCTACGCCGCCTTGGGTGACTTGCGTTTCAAGCCTGGACGAGTCCCGTACTGCTGCGCTGACCGAGTCCGGCCACAGCGTGGTCTCGAGCTTCTGGGCGCGAACGACACATGACGTTGTTGCAGCCGAACCAGCCGAGTTCGACCCGATCGACTTTGACGCCGGCAACGCCGCCCCTCATACCTTCGGAGGCCAAGCCTTTCGCCCTGATCTTCCCGGTGCGCTCGTCGTAGGTTCCACGGCTGGCTACGCCATCGGTTCACCCCCGGCGACACCCCCGATCTACGACCCGGGTGGCCCGACAGCGGTCATCGACCAAGTCAACGGCCCGGACCGATCGAAGGTACTTCAGATGGCTCTGGCCGCATCCGCCCATCGTGACGACGCCCAAGTCATCGTCGTTTGCAGCGCAGAAGACGCAGAACTGTCATCCATCGTCGGCGAGTCAGGATTCGATCGAGTCGTTGACCTCATCGGCCACTGACAACACGCCGCAGGCAGCGCCCTCCTTGCCGCAAGCACGCCACACCTTCGGCCCGACAGCGCCGCCTCAACCCGCAACATAACGACCGCTCGGAATCACGACTCGGGCTGGCGAGTGGCCGCTCTACTTCGGCCTGGATGCGGCACCGCACAATCCCGGTCCATGGCGACCGAATGCGCCGGCAGTGCAGTGGCTGGGCGTGACTGCGATTCCCGAGCGGGCGCATCTCCCTTGAACACGCAAGGAGCTCAACCCCGAGGTCTACTTTACAAAGTAAAGTATTGTCGTCATGGTGGAGGGATGAGCCTTCCTCTTTCACTCCGACTCAACGCCGCCTTCTCACTCGCCACCGGCCTCCTCCTCACAGCGGCCCCCGGCGCAGTCGGCAACTGGCTCGACGTTTCGATCACCGGGTGGCTCGGCGTTCTCGGCGTGGTCCTGATCGGGCATGCAGGGCTGTTAGTGTGGGTGAGCCGGCAGCCCTCAGTCGCGACGTGGGCGAAGCTGAACGTTGCAGCGATCGCTCCCTACCCGCTGATCATGGCAGGACTCATCGCTACCGGGCTCGTGAGCACAACGCTCGGTCGGACACTCCTCCTGCTCGACGGGGCGATCGTCGCGGCCATCGCGTTCGCCCAATGGAACGGGTTGCGCCGAAGCTCTGAGGACGCGCATCCTGTCCCAGCGTGACCACGACCGACCAACACCTCCTCGACGCACTCGACGCCGTCATTGCCGAACACGGACCCTCCGGCGTGACGCTGCGTCGAGTGGGCACGCAAGCCGGCCTTTCCCATACCGCCGCTGCCCACTACTACCAAGACAAACCCGGACTCTTCACCGCCTACATCACCCGAGCCTGGAACCGAGTCGCAGACGGCGTCGAAGCGGCAGCTGAAATTCCCGACGACCGACAAGCCCTTCTCACCGCAGCCAACTCATACGCAACCTTCGCCATGAAAGAGCCCTCAGCGTTCAGCGTGATGAGCCGTCTCGAACTAGTCAACGTCGACACCCCAGCTCTCTGGGCCGCCAGAGAACGAGGATTTCTCACCCTCGCAGCGCTCGTTGCTCGCGCTCAAACCAACGGGTGGGCCACCAACCACGACACCCTTGATCTCGTCGCCATCACCTGGGGAACCGTTCACGGAATCGTCGACCTGTGGACCGGTGGACCGCTCGCGGCCCCTTACGACGGCCACGAACTACCGCACACCCTCGATCGGCTCGTGAACACAGTTCTCGATCAGCTCGACCACCCGCACACTTCGAAGCACGAGAGCACAACGACCGACCAAGGCTGACCGCTTGGAGCTGCCGGCTTCTCCGGAGACGACCCGATAACACCCGCCCGGAATCACGGCTCCAAGCCACAACCGACCACTCGGGAACGGCCCTCTGAGGCGCCACGGAATCACGGGCGGCAGCTACTGCTGGACGATCGACCCAGCTACTCCGACCAAGCAATGCACGCCCGAGTCTCCGGGTCGTCGATGGATCCAGCCGCTGGCTTCGAAGCATGGGCAGCAGCGTCCTCAATCAGGCTCATCGGGGCTGCTTGATCGTGGGCTACGACGAACCGAATTCGGTTGTATGAACATGTTCAACAGACCTCGGGCGATGCCCGAGATCTGTTGCTCAGTACTGGAGTGGCTCCCGGCGAGCGATGGCTTCCATGGCGCCGTTGATCTGAGGCAGCAGGGGCACCGGAACGTCGTGGCCCATGGCATCCAGCACGAGCAGGTCGGCCTTGGGCACCGCGGCAGCGGTTGCGTGGCCACCCGAGACCTGGATGAGGTCGTCCTTGTCGCCGTGAATCACCAGGAAGGGCACGTCGACTGACGCCAGACGTTCGGTTCGGTCGCCGGTGGCGCCGATGGCGGCGAGCTGAAAGGCCGCACCGATCGGGTGGAAGGACCGGTCGTAGGTCTCTTCTGCCCGGACGAGGGCACGGGCCTCGTCGAACAGTGGGCCAGCGATGACGCGTCCTGTGACCATGTTCTGTGCGATCACGGCTTCTCTCCCTTCGGGCGGTGGCTGCAAGAGTGCGGCCATCGCGTCCGGGCTTGCCTGGCCGACCTCGCTGTTGCCCGTCGTGGACATGATCGAGGTGACCGACCGCAACCTGGTGGGGTGCTCGATGGCCAACATCTGGACGATCATCCCGCCCATCGATGCGCCGGCCACGTGCGCTTTTTCGATACCGAGATGATCGAGCAACCCAATGGCATCGGCGGCCATGTCGCTCAGTGTGTACGGCACTTCTTCAGGGGCGATGGTCTCGCCAGCGGCGCCACGAGCCATGAGTGACATGACATCGGGTGGGGCGCCCTGCGACTTCGCCGAAAGGCCAACGTCGCGATTGTCGAAGATGACCACGTGGAAGTTGCGGGCGACCAGGTCGTCGATCATCTCTTGAGGCCAGGCGTTCATCTGGGCGGTGTACCCCATGACGAGGAGCATGGTTTCGTTCGCTGCATCGCCGAAGCTCTCGTAGCAGAGCTCGATCGAATCGTCGCCGGATGGAGTGCGGGTGGACGTGACGGTGGCCTGAGGCATCGGGGGACTATGGCACAGGATCGCGGCTGATGGAATTGCTCAGCTGCGACGGGGCCGCCCGGTTCCGGCCACGGTGATGGTGGAGTCGACGAAGAAGTCCTGGCCGTCGATGGCCACGATGTTGTCGGCTCGCTCGGCGGTGAGTTCGACGTCGGCGGCACCCGCTCGCTCGGCCAGTTCTGACACACGATCCAACAGCTGGGACTCAGCGGCGTCGGCGGCTTCGTCGAGGCTGGCGAACGCTGCACCGTTGGCCACGTAGCTGCCGTTCTTCTTCCTGGTGATCGTGGTCGATCGCATCACCCGAACCTTGCCGACGACGGCCCCGACGGCATTGGCCACGCCGGCGTGTTCGGAAACAAAGAGTTCGGCGCCGAGCATCGTTGCGACGTCGGGGTAGTAGGTCGGGGCGGAAGCGCCCAGCCCGATCAGCGCAGTGTCGAGGCGGACATCGATGGCGACGTGGCCGCGGTGTTGCCGAAGACCGGCACCGATCAGCGGGTGTTGTTCGGTGCCGTTGGCGAATCCGTCGTGTCCGAGAGCGACGCTGAGAATGGCCTGCATGGTTCGGCGCTGGAGCTCGGCGATGGTGAGCGCTGCGAGGGCTGCCGCGTCGTGAGCGACGATCGTCCCTCGACGATCCTGCGTACGGGCGAGTAGCTCGGCTCCAAGCGAGGCGGCCTCGACATCGAAGCGATCGTGCCGTCCCAAGACGTGGGCGGCATCGGTCGGCGTGAAACTCGACCTCGCCACGAGACCGGAACGGACCAGCCGGTCGAGCGCGATCTCATGTCGCTTCGTCGGCAACAACTCCCGTAGCCCGTTCGGGCCATCGGCCAGACCCTCGAGGATGAACGACTCGAGGTCAGAGCTGATTTGGCCCGGCGACGGCATGTGCCGCAGCACAGCGAATGCGCCAGCGAGCCATGGAGTGACATTCGACCGGCGCTGGGCTTCGAGCGTGCCGAGCACGAGGGCGGGATGTTGGGTAGCGAGCAGCGACAGCGGAACGACTCGGCGAGGACCGAGGGCGAGCGACGTCGTGCCCCCAGCATCATCGATCGCCACCTCGCTGTCACCGCCGAGTCCGATCGTTCTGATGGCGATCGCCTCGACCATCGTGTCGTGGCCTCCGACCGAGGCGCCAGAGGGATCGATGTCGACTCGACCGTTGGTCATCATGGCGAGGTCGGTGGTCGTGCCGCCGATATCGGCGACGATGGCGCTCTCGCTGGTCGATCGGGCAGCGCCGGAACGGTCAGCAGCGGCGAGCAAGTGGCGAGCACCGATCACCGACGCAGCAGGGCCGGAGAGAATGGTCTCGATCGGCCGTTCGGCGGCGAACGCTGCAGAGATGAGGGAGCCATCGCCGCGAACGACCATCAGCGGTGCCTCGATGCCCCGGTCCGACATCGCCGCCTGTGTTGCCGCCACCAAATCACCGATCAAACCGATGAGTTTGGCGTTGAGCACGGCGGTGACGGCCCGCTTTGGTCCGTTGAGCTGGGCGGTGAGCTCGTGGCTGCAGGTGACGCCAAGTCCAAACCGAGCTCGAAGATGGGTGCGAACCGCCTGCTCATGGCTGGGGTTGCGAACCGCGAATTGCGACGCGACGGCGAAGCCCGTGACGTGGCCGATTGGTGCCGCATCGAGTTGCCGGTCGATGTCGTCGAGGTCGAGAGCAGCGACTTCATCGCCATGGCTCGTGTGGCCGCCGGGGGTTGAGATGGCGATGCCGTCGCCGATCGCCTCGGCGAGACCTCCATGAGCTAGATCTGTCTCACTGAACCCCATGGTGATCAAGCACACGCTGCCGCCGCTTCCCTCGACGATGGCATTGGTGGCAAGCGTGGTCGATACCGACACGAGTGTGATGGTGGCGGGGTCGATCGACGCGATTGCCGCCGTCATTGCTTCGCCGATGCCTTCGGCCAGATCGTGATGAGTGGTGAGCGCCTTGGCGGACTCGACCACGAGCGGCACCGCCTCATCAGTGACGAGTACAGCATCGGTGTAGGTCCCGCCGGTGTCGATGCCGAGCATGAGGTTTGCGCTCATTGCCGAGAGGTTACGGCCTGGGCTTCACAACGGGTGGCACGACGCGAGAACGGCAGCGACTGATGCCGCTGCCGTTCTCGGGTTCGTTTCGGAGCGCTGCCGCGAGGCAACGCAGGGGATCAGAAGCGGTCGTTCTTCTTCTTCGGTGGAACCTTGAACGGTGCCTCGATCAGCGCTTCGAAACGAGCATCATCTGGCTGCCTTGGTTCGTTGAGGTTGCGCAAGAAGTCTTTGAGGGCGGCACGAGCGACGGGAACGTGATCGCCCTTGATGCCGACCGAGCGAGCGAGCGCATCCTTGGCCTTTTCGACGCGCTCTTTGCGAGTCGCCTTTTCGGCGTCGGTGCGGGTGACCGTCTGCTTGGTCTTCTTTGCTTCCTCAGCCGCCTTGCGGCGAGCCTCGGACTCTTGCAACGGGGTGAGCTTGTTTGCGGCCACGACAGCTGGTCTCCTGGAACTCTGCCGAGCCCTGTGCTCGGCGAGCTGACGAGCCTATCGGTTGCCGCGACCTGACCGAGTCCATCGCCGTTCGCCGCTTCGGAAGGCCAGTAGCGTTGCTGGTGATGATCGATTTGCGAAGTGACACCCTGACCAAGCCCACCGACGAGATGCGGGCGGTGATGGCCGCTGCCGAGGTTGGTGACGACGTGTACGGCGAGGACCCCACCGTCAACGAACTCGAAGCTCATGTAGCGTCGCTGCTCGGCATGGAGGCGGCGATGTTCGTTGCTTCCGGAACGCAGTCGAATCTGTGCGCCATCTTGGCGCACTGTCAGCGAGGCGACGAGTACTTGGTCGGTCAGTCAGCCCACACGTACCGATACGAGGCCGGGGGAGCCGCGGTGCTCGGCGGTATTCAGCCTCAGCCGATCGAGATGGGAGCCGACGGCACCATGGCGTTGGCTGACATCGAGCGATACATCAAGCCGAAGCCCAACATGAACCACTTCGCGAACTCGAAGCTGTTGTGCATCGAGAACACCAAGGACGGGGCGATCTTGCCGGCTGATTACGTTCGCGATGCCCAGGCGCTTGGCCGAGCCCACGATCTCTCGCTGCATCTCGATGGCGCCCGACTGTGGAACGCTGCGGTGGGAAGCGGGGTAGCTCCCGCCGAGATCGCTGCCGGCTTCGACACCGTTTCGGTGTGCCTCTCGAAGGGCCTCGGCGCCCCCGTTGGCTCGGTGCTCGCGGGGCGGGCCGACCTCGTCGGCGAAGCACGACGGTGGCGAAAGATGCTCGGTGGCGGCCTCCGCCAAGCCGGCATCCTGGCCGCTGCCGGTCGATACGCCATTGACCACCAGCTCGATCGATTGGCCGTCGACCACGCCAATGCTGCCCGTCTGGCTGAAGGCCTGAGCGGCCTCGATGGCCTCGAAGTGACCGGGCAGAACACGAACATGGTGTTTGTCGAACGGCGTGACGACGGTGCAGCTCCCGCCGGCCTTGGCGAGCGTGACGCCTTCAGCGCTGCGCTGGCTGATCACGGGGTGGTTGCGCCCGGCGGCACCAGCATGCGGTTGGTGTGCCACCTCGATGTCTCATCTGACGACATCGAGACGGTGATCGGTGCGTTCAGCGCAGCGCTCGCAGCCTGACGCAGGTTTGTAGGGCCCGAACCCCGACAGCCCCGTGTGGCATCGGGGGACATCCCCGATCAGTTCGCTAGCGACATCACCCATCATGAGCGCAACGACGTTCCTGGGTCGAAAGGCCCAGGCGTCACTCTGTACGAATGGCCCAGGACCTGGCATCATGTCCTGGGCGTCAGGTTGGAGGGACCAGGCACATGGGGCAAGTTCAGAAGTTGATGGCGGCGCTCAAGAAGCGTTCGTCGATTGTTGGCGCTGTCGCCGCAGCGGCCACGTTGGTGGCAGCGGTTCTCGTCGTGCAGTCTTCCCCGCGCTCCGAGCTCGACGTCCAGCTGTCTGACGGCGCCGTTTGGCTGGCTTCCACTGCGGTCGGCGGCGTGTCGCTGCTCGACGGCGGATCCGGCACGATCGCAGCCTCGCTCGGTGTCGCCGATCCCGGCGACGAGTTCACTGTCGAGCAGTTCGGCTCCGATGCCGTGATCGTCAACCAGACCGCCGGCACCGTCGCTCGACTCGATGGTGCGAGCTGGGAGATCCCGACCGGGCGCATCCAGTTCGGCGTTCCCGGCCAGCCACTGTCTGTTGTTGCCGGAGCCGACAACGGCTGGCTGATGACTCCAGGCCAGGCCACCACACTCGAGCTCGAGGAGCTCGCCCTCCGTACGCCGATTCCTGTCGCCGCTCCTTTCGCTGACGGCATCGTCACCGACGACGGGGCACTTCTCTACGCCAGCACCGACCCCGACCTGCCGGTGCAACGATTCGAAGCCGTCGGCGGCCAGTCATCGAACGTGGCTGACCTCGATGGTCCGACTGCGCTGATGGACCTTGGCCCGTTGGTAGCCGCTGTCGACCTCGACGACGGTTCGGTGTGGCTCGATGGCGTCGGCATCGTGTGCGACCAGCTCGAGTTCCCCGATGGGGCTGAGCTCAACGCAAGTGGCGGCGAAGGCTTGCTGATCGTGGTCAGCGACCAGGGCGGCGCCTTTGTTTGGGATCCAACCGAAACCGGTTGCCCGGGCGCCAACGACTTCATCAACCTCGGCCCCGGTGATTACGGCGAGCCCGCCCTCACCGACGGTTGGGCGGTCATCCCAGAAATCGCCACGAGCTCGGTTCTCATCATCGATCTCGAGGACCTTTCACTCACCAATCGTCAAGCACTCGAAGGTGTCCAGGCGGGCACCGAGGTGACCCTCATCGCCGAAGATGGCTCCATTTGGTACAACGACCCGGCATCTGCCCAGGCTGGCCTCATTCGCCGTGACGGCACCGTCGTGCCGATCGCCAAGTACGAAGAGGGCGCCACCGGCTTCACATCGGCCCCCGTCAACGATGCCCCCGATGACGCCGAGAACATGTCCCTGGCTGGTGCTGCGCAGCAGGAACAAGCAGACGATGTGGCTCCAGAAGCCGAACAAGTTGCCGGCCCCGAGCTGACCACCAGCACCCTCGCTGATGGTGGTGACGTCGAGCCAGAGACGGTCACCACGTCCACGACCGTTCCGAGCGGGCCAGACACCACGACCTCCGGCTCACCGGACACCACCGATCCAACGACCGACACCACCGACCCCGGAACGTCGGAGACCACCAGCGGCATCACCGACACCACCGATGGCGTGACCGACACCACCGACCCCGGTTCCACGACCTCGACCACCGAACCACCCGAAGAGGAGGAGTTCGCCATCAGCCTCGGCGTCTCCGCCTTCTCCGTGGTCGAAGGCAACACCATCAATTTCACCGCCATCACCCAGCATGGCAACCCGAACTCATGGTCGATCGATTTCTCCCCTGCAGGCCCGCAGACACTTCCGATCGAGCAGTTCGGCAGCTTCCGTATTCTGTTCCCCGAAGCTGGTCGGTTTGTGGCAACGATGGAAGCGTGCCAATCGCCAACCGATTGCACCCAGGCTCAGGCCGTCATCACGATCGTGCCTGATGCGGATGCCATCCCGCTCGTGGCTGCGGTCGATGGCCCTGCCACCGTGGTCGTCGGTGAAACCGCCACGTTCCGCGACATCAGCCAAGGTGAACCCGACAGCTGGAGCTGGGCAACTGACGGTGGTTCGCCGGCAACGGCGACCAGCGAAACCGTCGATGTTGCTTGGCCAACCCCAGGCCCCCGTACGGTCACGCTGCAGGTCGGTCGAGGGAGCAGCACGAGAACGACGACCTTTGACATCGTGGTCGTCAACGCCCCGACACCCGCTGCGTTCGGGATCACGTGTTCACCTGTTCTGGTCGAGGTGGGCAACAGCGTGACCTGCCAGCTCGATGGCGACGCCAGCGACTTCTCCGGTCTTGCCTTCTCGACAAGTGCTGATGGCTCGGCCGGTTTCACCAGCAGCATCCTGTCTCCCGGTCGTTTCACGATGAGGAGCACGCAACCTCGAAGCATCACGGTCACGTTGACGGGCACAGACGATGGCACCGGCGATCAGCGCTCAGACAACGCCTCGATCGACTACTTCGAGGCTCTGTGCACCCAGGCCCTTCCTCAAGTCACGGTGGCCGGACCCACCACACTCGAGATCGGCCAGACCGGTAGCTACACCGGCTCGACGAATGGAAGTTGCGGCGACGTCTCACGCAACTGGACAGCAAGCGGCGGAGGTTCGGTCAGCAATCCAAACGCCGCCACCACCAACATCTCGTGGAACACACCTGGCACCTACACGGTCACGTTCGACTACGCCGATGGCAGCGGACCCGGCACCGGCACGCGGACGGTCACGGTGAATGATCCTGGCCCCGTCGTTGTGGCGCCGTCGATCTCGATCAGCGGGTCTTCCAGTCTCGACACCGACGAGACCGGTTCGTTCAACTTCTCGAACTCGGGCGGCCCCATCGATTCCCGCTCCTGGACCACCAACGGTGGGGGAGGCTCTGGCTCCGCTGAGGCCTTCTCGACGAGCTGGTCTTCGCCTGGCAACTACACGGTGACGCTGAATGTCAGCGGCCCCGGTGGCTCAGACACGGCAACCTTCGCCGTTGCTGTCACCGACCCACCAGTTCCGGCGTCGCCATTCGGCATGACGTGCGATCGGGCCTCAGCCGAGGTCAACCAGATCTTCAGCTGTGACTTGACCACAGGCGACCCGGCGAACTTCTCCAACCCGACCTGGTCGGTGAGCCCTGCCTCGGCGCAGTCTTGGTTGATGAACGAGTGGTCCTATGACGCTGCTGGCACCGTCGCTGGATCCACCGTAACGGTCACCTTGAGTGCGGTTGATCTCGGTACCGGCCAAACCGTTTCGGCCAGTGATTCGGTGTCGATCACCGCACCGGTGGTCAACCCGCAGCCGTTGAGCATCGGGTGTGACCAAGGCACGGCGGAGATGCTCGAGATCGTCTCGTGCTTCTTGAACTCCGGAAACGAGTCGGCCTTCAATAGTCCGAGTTGGTCGGTCAGCGGTGATCATGATCGATGGGGCGGGTCGGCCTTCGCCCTTGACGTCGCCGGCAATTCCGTGGGAACGATCACCGTCACCCTCAGCGCAGTCGACGTGGGCACTGGCCAGACCGTCAGCGCCAGCGCAAGCATCACGATCACGGCCATCGCACCGCCCCCACCACCGACGATGAGCGTCAGCTGCTCCATGCTCAACGACATCCGAGCCCGCTGCTCGGCCAGCAACACCGATGGCTACAGCAGCCCGAGCTGGGCTGTATCTGGCGATGGCTTGCTCCGCTGGGGCGGAGGCGGCGTCTTCACCATCGAGGTCGGAACCACCGTTGCTGGCTCGACGATCACCGTCACCGTGACGGCGACCCACAGCTCCGGCCAGGTTGGCTCCGCCAGCGGAAGCATCACGATTGCCAACGCAACGTGAGCGCCGACGCCTCTCACACACGTACGCCACACACCGTTCTCGAACAGCAGGAGCAAGAGCAATGACCATGCAGCAAGCCCCCTCCGTCCAGGCCGATCCGGCTGCCGTCGAGGCGTTCAAGGAGCGGTTCGATGCGGTCCACGCCAACGTGTCCCGGGCCATCATGGGCAAGCCAGGCGAGATCCAACTGGCGTTGACCTGCATGCTCGCCGAGGGTCACCTCCTCGTCGACGATGTCCCCGGTACGGGCAAGACCACGTTGGCCAAAGCCATTGCTGCCTCGCTGGGTTCGTCGTTCCACCGCATCCAGTTCACGCCCGATCTCCTGCCGACCGATGTCACCGGCTCGATGATCTACAACGCAAAGAACGGCGACTTCACCTTCCACCCCGGTGGTGTGTTCGCCAACGTGGTGCTGGCCGACGAGATCAACCGAGCGTCGCCGAAGACCCAGTCGGCGCTGCTCGAGGTCATGGAGGAGCGGACCGTCACCGTCGATTCGGTGATGCACGAAGTTCCCCGGCCCTTCGTCGTGATCGCGACGCAGAACCCGGTCGAGTTCGACGGCACCTACCACCTGCCCGAAGCCCAGATCGATCGCTTCATGATGCGAATGTCGATGGGCTACCCATCGCATGAAGCCGAAGTCGAATCGATCATGTCCCGACTTGCCGGCCATCGTCCCGAGGAACTCACTCCGGCGATCACCGCCGAGACGTTCGGGTGGATGATCGATACCGCTCGCAGCATCCACGTGGCTGAGGCCTTGCAGCAATACGCGGTCACGGTCGCCGCGGCGACCCGGCGCATGGATGAACTGCGACTCGGGGTGTCTCCTCGTGGTTCGCTCTCGCTGGTGCGAGCGTCGCAGGCATGGGCGGCGGCCAAAGGTCGTAACTTCGTCACCGCCGACGATCTGCGCGAGTTGGCTCCCTTCGTCTTCGGTCATCGCATGTTGCTCTCACCCGAGGCCGAGCTGCAGGGGCTCACCGCCGCAGATCTCGTCCGTCGGACGCTCGACGCCGTGCCGCTGCCAGAGATCCGTCTCTGATGCTGACCGTCAACGGTCGTTGGACCCTCGTTGCCGCCGTGCTGGTCGCGGCCGCTGGCGTCCTGCTCGGCTACCCCCTGCTCTTGGCGCTCGCTGTCATGTTGCTTGTCGCCGTGCTGATCGGCCTTTTCTTCGTCCTGTGGCGCCCTTCGTTGTCCGCTCGTCAAGTCGTCCAGCCGCCGGTCGTCGGTGTCGGCGAGGCCGCAGCTGCTTTGGTCACGGTGACCAACACAGGAAAGCGGGGAAGCAGCCCCGTCGTTGCCGCGAATCAGGTCGACGGCGCGGCTGCCGCGCTGGCGCTTCCGTCGATCCCTGCCGGCGAATCACACGCTGCCTCGGTGCCGCTGCCGACCACCCGGCGGGGTCATTTCAGCGTGGGCCCGCTCACCATCGAACGAGCCGACCCACTGGGGCTGTTCCGAGTCACGACGCATCGAGGCTCGGAAGCCTCGCTGATGGTGCATCCCGAGATTCATCCGATGTCGCCGCTGCCCACCGGTCATCGTCGAGAGTTCGAGGGTGCGGCAGCAGAACAGCCGCACGAGGGCGGCATCTCGTTCCACAGCCTGCGTGACTACGAGCTGGGCGATGACCTTCGGTTGATCCATTGGCGATCGGTGGCCAAGACCGGCACGTTGATGGTGCGCAAGAACATCATCACCAGCGAGCCCCGGCTGATGATCCTGCTCGACACCTGGTCTGGTAGCTACACCGGCGAGGACTTCGAGGATGCGGTGCGGCTTGCCGCTTCGCTCGTGCAAGCTGGTTGCACCAGCCACTACCCCGTGCAGTTCCGGACCACGAGCGGGCTGTCTGCTGACGCTGCTGCGTCTGGCGAAGGCCGCACCGCGATCATGAGGATTCTCGCCGGCATTCAGTCCTCTGACGATGATCCTGGGTTGAACGGTGTCCTTCGTTTTGCCGACAACGTCGAAGGCGTCTCGCTTGGCGCGGTCACCGGCCAGCCGCCGGGAGAGCGCACACTTGGCATCACCCGCGCTCGGTCTCGTTTCGACATGGTGACGGTGGTGCAGGTTGGTGAGACGCACGAGCGGCCGCCGATGCGTATCCCTGGTGCATTGGTCATCAACGGATCGAACAGTGCTGAAGTCGCGGCCAAGTGGAAGGCCCGATTCGGATGACCGCACCCGCTTTCGCGGCTGACGCGGCTCCCGCACCCACGCCGCCGCCAGCTGCTCCGTCGCCAGCCGATTCGCCGGCCCCAGCTGCTCGCACCGGAGCCGCTCGGGTCTCGCTGATCGCCGATGTCATCGCTGTTGCCCTGATCGTTGCCGCGGTCGCTTTGATGATCGCCCCCTGGAGCGGGATCTTCGCGGACCTCGGCTTCGCCGTACCGATGATCGGCGTCAGCTTCGTGATCGCTCTCACCGTTGCGGTGGTGTCGCGCCGAGGCTGGTCCACACCAACCTCCTTCCTCGCTTCGGCTGCGGTCACCGTTGTTGGCATCGGAGCGTTCCATGGGGGTGACATTGGTGACCTCCCGTCGAATCTCATCCAGGGGTGGAAAGCACTGGCTTCGACGGGTCTGCTGATCCCGACCGACGCGGCGCTGGTGATTCCTCCGGTCGTGATCGCTGCGCTGGGTACGTGGGTTGCCGCTGAGGCAATCGTTCGGCGTCGCCTCAGCGCCCCCGGCGTTCTCGGGCTGTTGGGCGCCCATGCGGCAGTGGCGTCCTACACGATCAGTCAGTGGCAGCCCATGTGGTGGTTCGCCGCAGCGATCGCTGCAATCCTGTGTTCCCTTCTTGCTGTGTCCGGTCTCACCCGGCCCGGCGGTGCCTCGTTCGCCAAAGAACAGGTCCAGGTCAGCCTCCGTCAGGTCGGTTCGGCCGCCGTTGTTGTTGGCTTGCTCTCCGTAGCGGCCGCCGGCCTGATGGTGCTCGTCGAGGACAGGGGAGAGGATCGAGCCTTCGATCTTCGCAGCGCACTCACTCGGCCGTTGGACATCAGCGAGACCGCCACACCGCTTGCCAGAGTCAAGGCCGGCCTGATCGACGAGGACAACAACACCGTCTTCACCGTCGGTGTCGATGGCCTCGGCCCCGACGAAACGATCGGCCTGATTCCGGTCGCCGTCCTCGACCGCTACGACGGCACCATCTGGAGTACGAGCGCTCGCTTCGAAGCAGCAGGCTCGACGCTGCCAGCACCGGCACTGGCCAACCCCTCGAGTGGTCAAGTCGCGGTGCAGGTGGAACTGACCGATCAATACCCGTTCCGCTTCCTGCCGCAGGTCGGCGTGTTGCAGACCATCACCGACGGCGATCTCGCCTGGGATCCCGTCACCGGAACCGTGGCCAGCATCGATGCCGCCGGTACGAGCTATGAGGGTCGGGCATCGGTGATCACGGCCGCGGAGCTGCCCAGCCAGCTCGGCGACAACGAGACGTCGCTCGACGGAGCCAGCCGCCGGGCCGATCTCACTGACGAACAGCGAAACGCGCTCAACGCCTACCTCACCGAGGTCGTCGGCGCCGAGGACGACCCGTTCGATCAGCTCCGAGCCATCGAGGCCGACCTGCTGTCGGATCGCTTCGGCTACAACGAGGCGTCGCCAGCCGGGCACAGCCTCGCTGCGATCACCAGCTATCTGCAGCCGAACGAGGAGGAAGACGGCGCCGCCGGGCGAGTGGGTTTCTCCGAGCACGCAGCAGCCTCGTTCGCCATCCTCGCTCGCGAGCTCGGTGTGCCGAGTCGTGTGGTCGTTGGCTATCTCCTCGAGGAGCCCGTCACCGCTTCGGCTCCTGAACAGATCGTGTCAGAGAACATGATCCACGCGTGGCCGGAAGTCTGGGTCGACGGAACCGGATGGGTTCGCATGGACGTCACCAACAAGATCAACCAGTCGCCGGACGAGCCCAGCCGCACGCCGGCGGTGTCCGCGGCCGGAGTTGAGGCGAACGCCACTGATCTTCCCGACATCGAGCAGCCAGTGATCTTGCCCGACGAGCAGCTCGACTCGGGGGCGTCTGTGCCGTGGTGGGTGTTCGCTCTCGCCGCTCTTCCCTTTCTCTATGGTGCCGTGGTGATCGGGGGCAAGGCGTTGCGCCGGCTTGCTCGGAAACGTCGTCCGACCGATGGTCGGATCATCGGGGCCTGGCAAGAGACCCAGGATCGCTTCGCTGAGCTCGGTTTGCCGTCGAGTCCGTCGCTGTCGGCGCTCGATGTTGCTGAGGAGCTCGACGTGATCGATCTGCGTGACGTTGGCGATCCGGTTGTTGCCTTGGCCCCCACACTCGACATTGCGCTGTACTCGCCCTACCCGGCCAGCGATGCCGACGCTGATCAAGCATGGGCAGCTGCTGGTGCCGCCATCAAGCAGGCCCGGCACGCTGTGCCGTACACCGCAAAGGTGAAGGCAGCGCTCAATCCGCGGTCGCTTCTGCGTCGCTAGCTGGGTGGCTGACGAGGAACCAGCGCGAGGTTGCCGACGAAATCCTTTACTGCGAACCTCTCCTGGGCTTTGTTGATGGCGGCGAGCGGATAGGTGCCAGCGAGTATCGGCACGATCTCGTTCCGCTCGATGTAGCCGATGAGGTTCTCGAACACGCTGCGGGGCTGCTGGGTCGAACCGAGAAGGGTCAGATCCTTCAGGTAGAGCGTGCGGACATCGAGTTCGACGATTGGTCCAGCGACGGCACCGGAGACGACGTAGCGGCCCTGCGGACGAAGCACCTCGAGCAAGGTCGGCCACGTCGGGCCGGCCACGACATCGATCACGACATCGACGGCGTTCTCGCCGAGTGTCGTGATGAGCGAGACGCTGCGGTCGAGCAGCAGATCGGGGCCCAACGGTTCGAGATCGGCCCACTTGGATTCAGCAGCAATGCCGATGACCTCGGCCCCGCGACGCTTGGCCAGTTGGATGGCTGCTGACCCCACGCCACCCGACGCTCCGGTGATCAGCACCCGGTCGTCACCCTCGACACCGGCCCGTTCCAGCATCCCCTCGGCGGTCGAGTACGAGCAGGGGAAGGTGGCGAGCTGGGCGTCGGTCAGATTGCTTTCGATCGTGAAGGCCTCGTTCGATCTGACGGCGCAGTACTGGGCAAAGCCTCCGTTGATCTCCGAGCCCATCGTGACGATGGCGGTGGGATCACCGCTTGGCGCGGCCTGCATCGAGCGGACGAGGACGCGTTGACCGATGCGCGACGCCTCGACCTTGTCGCCCGACGCAACGATGGTGCCGACGACGTCGGCCCCCTGGATGATGGGAAAGTCGAGTCCTTTACCATTCCACGAGCCGTCGATGCCGGCGCCGACACTTCCGGCCGAGGTTCCCTCGGTGAGGGTCTTGGAGTACCAACCAACTCGAGTGTTGATGTCGGTGTTGTTCACACCGGCGGCGCCCACTCGAATGAGGACCTCGTCGGGAGCAGGCGATGGCGTCTCGACATCGCGGCGGAACTGCATCGTGGCTGGCCCGCCGTGTCCCAGAAGCAGAACTGCTTCCATGACCACGGGAATTGGGCCGAGAGGTGACTCGACCAGAGTCACGACTGCGTGAGTGCAAATGCGATGGCGGCACCGACCAGCAGGACGACCACGACGCCGATGATCAGGAGCTTGGGGTCGAGGCCGACGGTTTCGGTGGCAGTGGCCTCGGGCTCCGGCGTCGGTGACGCTTGCATCGAGGGTTGCGGGATACGCGTGCGATGACCGGACTCGGCCTGCACCCCGAAGAGTTCGCCGGGTTCGGGTTCGGGTTCGGCCGGTGGCTCCGGAGCCCGAGCGGTGGCCGGGGCGGTCGAGGGCAGCGGAACACCGGGGTGTGCCGTGCTGGAAGCAGGGCGGATGGGAGCGGTCGGCCGAGTTGGCGCGGCTGGTGTCGGCGTCGCCGTCGGTGGTTCGGGGGTTTGTGGCGGCGACGCAGGCTCGTCGGGGAGCGTGGGAGCTCGGGGCGCAGAAAGATCGGGAATGGCAAGGGCTCGCCTTGACGGGGGTTCCCGATCGATCGACGTGGGGGATCCCGGCGCCCCGTGATTGGCACCGAAACGAGCGGCCCCGAGCGCAACCGTGTTCTTCGGGTCGATGTCGACCGCCAGTGGGCGCCCAAAACGCTGGGCGAGCAGCGAAGAGACCAGGGGGATTCGGCTCGAGCCGCCCACGAGCAGGATGCGGCTGAGGTCCTCGACCTCGACACCGGCCGACTCGATCGCCGTCTGGAGAGCGGCAAGGGTCTCGGTGAGTCGCGGCCGGATGCGATCCTCGAACTCTCCTCGGTTCACTCGGACCGACGTGGTCACCCCGGGGAAGACGACGCGAACGTCAGCGACGGTGTCGGCGGACAACACTCGCTTGGCATCGATACAGCTCGATTGGAGTGCATAGGCGGCGGTGATGGTCTCTTCGTTCTCCTCGATCTCGTCGAGGTCGGTGGCTTCGAGCACGAACGACCGAATCACATCATCGAAGTCCATGCCTCCGAGCCGTTCGACGCCGGCGGGGTTGCCGACTGCTTCGAAGCCATCGGCGGTTCGCCGCATGACGACCGCATCGAAGGTGCCGCCGCCGAGGTCGTAGACGCCCAGCAGTTCGCCGGGCTCGACCCGCTCGGACTGGACGTAGTGGATCGCCGCCGCCTCGGGTTCGGTGATCAGGAGGGGTCTGGCCAAGCTGGCCATGCTGGCCGCCTGCTGCAGCAGCTCACGACGGTACGGGCCCCAGTTGGCCGGGTGGGTGAGCACCACGGTGTCCGGTGGACCGCCCTGACGTTCCGTTGCCTGACTGATGACCCACTCGAGCAGACGCGTCACCAGAACTTGCGGCGCAAAAGGTGTCCCGGCAAGCCGAATCGGGATCTCGTCGCCGAGTCGGCGCTTGAAGTACCTGGCGACGCGCTGCGGGTTGGCACTGGATCGGAGTTCGGCAGCTTCGCCGGCCAGGAAGGTGCCGTCTTCCCGAAGGAACAGCACGCTCGGAACCGAGTAACCAGACGAGCCGAGCGACAGCATCGTGGGCGTTCCCCCGACGGGGCAGATGGCCGCGGCGGTGAAGGTGGTCCCGAGATCAACGCTCAGTACGTACCGCATGCCCCTCCTTCCGGTCGGTCGAGTCGTGATGGCGACTCCGCATGTTTCTAGCAGGGGAGGACACCGGTGCCGACCCGGACGCCCCTACTCACCAGTGCACGTCTCACCAGTGCACGTCTCACCAGTGCATGGTGCCGGGCGCTCCCTTGAATGGACCCTCCACGTTGTTGGTCACCCATCCGCCGTAGAAGTTGCCGGGGTTGGAACCAACCTGTTCGTCATCGACCCAGCATTCGTCGAGCGTTTGGGCATAGAACGCCCAGAAACCGAGTGCGTCGACGTAGGTCGGGGTGATCGGGTCATAGCGCCACGCCGCGTTCGTGACGACGTCACCGGTCGAGGTGATCACGTCGGCGTAGGTGGCCGTGCCTTTCCACTCGCAGAACGTCATGTGCGAGCTCGCCTGGAGTCGATCAGCGACGACGAATGACGGGTCGACGTAGTAGGCGGGTGGTTGGCTGGTTTCGAGAATCCGGTAGGCCCACGGTGCATCGGCGACGGTCTCACCCCCATGAGCAACGCGAATGCGCCAGTCGACACGTTCGATCGCAGGCGGCCGGGGGAAGTCCCAGACCGACTCGATGGGTTTGCCGTTGGCGCCGACTACAGACATGCCGACAGGATGGTCCGAAAGCGAGCGGTCCTGGAGCATCGGGCCGCCGCACCCTCATGTCACCATCATCTTCCCCTAACCGTCGAGTGGTTCCATCGTTCGATGACCTCCCCAGCCAGTCTGCGAATCATCGTGCTCTCCATCTTGGCGATCGGTGCGGCGTCGTGCACCGACCCATCGAGCGAGGCCGCTCCAGCAGCCGACACTGGCGCTGCGGCGGCTCCCATCGCCGATGAGCCGGCACTGACTGCTGGAACGACCGCCACCGAACCAATCGGAGGTTCGCCGCTCGTGCCGGCTGGCTTCGTCGAGATCGCCAATGGCGAGGGAGGCTTTGCGGCCGACGTCGGTATCGACGACCGGTTCGGGCGTGATCATGACAACGCCGGTGACATCGACGGCGACGGCATCACCGACCTCGTGGTTGGAGCTCGCTCAGACGATGACGGCCCCGTCGCTGCCGATGGACTCACTGATGCTGGCGCGGTCTACATCCTGTTCATGAACGAAGACGGGACAGTGAGAGACAACCAGAAGATCTCATTGCTCGAGGGCGGCTTCATCGAGCCGCTCGCCGATGGCAGCTTCTTTGGGTACGGGGTCGCCGGCATCGGGGACTACAACGGCGACGGGGTGCCGGACGTCGCTGCGTCGGCCCCGCGAGGTCGCGCAGGCGCAACTGACTTCCTACCGACGATCTACATCTTGCACCTGAACGGTGATGGCACCGTGAAGTCGTCGGTTGCCACCACGGGCGTCGTCGGTCAGGGCCTGAGCGCAGTCGGTGACCTCAACGGCGACGGCAGGATCGATCTCGTCGCCGCCCAGCCCGATGGCGGGGTTGCCGGTGTCGTCCACCTCCTGTTCTTCGATGAGCACTCTGAGCTGATCGAGAACGAGATGGTCACCATCGGCGAAGGCGAGGGAGGCTTCGGGACTGGTTTGACCAGCGGTGATGGCTTCGGCGGGCGGGAGTCAGCCTTGCTGGGAGATGTCGACGGCGACGGCTCACCTGAACTCGCCGTCGGTGCGTTCACCTCAGACGGTGGTCTTGGTGCGGTGTGGATCTTGTCGCTCGACAGCGAAACACATGAGGTCGTCGACAAGGTGAAGCTGGCGCCAGGGCTTGCCGGATTCGACGAGACGCTCGAGATGGCTGAGAACGAAAACGGTACGTCGGGAGCGCACTTCGGGCATGCGCTGGTTGCCCCCGGCGATCTCGACGGCGACGGCATTCCCGATCTCATCACCAGTGCCAACCAGTACGAGAGCGGCATCGGCTACATCATCTACCTCGACCAGGATGGCTCGGTGAAGAGCTTCACCCGCATCACCGAGGAGGAGGGAGGCTTCGACCTCGTCCTTGCCGACACCGAGCGTTTCGGTCGGTCGCTGTCGATCGTGGCTGACGACCGGGCCGATGGCACCATCACCATCAACATGGGCGGGGGCGCCGCCAACCGCCTTGGCGGAGCGATCTACGCCCTCGAGTTTCAGCTCGGCTGACCTGGTGACAACGGTGGGGTCGGGCCGAGTCCTCGAAGCCCCACCCAGGCGAGTGCTGTCAAGTCGTTCAGCAGATCCTCGGGCCCGATGGCGTCCGGGCCGTCGTTCTGCCAGTGGCGGACCATGTATTCAGCCATACCCGCGATGCCGTAGGACAACGTCTGGACGTGAGGCTCCGTGACGCCGTTGCCGGCGAGCAGCTTTGCGATGTTCGACGCAACCGAACGTTCGGCGCCATCGGTGATCTCGGCCCACTCGGCGTCTTCTCGGCTGGCGCCGCTGAACAGCAATTTGAAGCCGTCGGGGTCTTCCTGAACGAAGTCGATATAGGCCGAGAAGCCGGCCTCGACCTGCTCACGCGGCGTGGTGGCCGCAGCAGCAGTCTCGAAGACGGTGGCTTGCAAGCGTTGGCTGATGTCTTCGAGGACGGCGCGGTAGAGATCGCGCTTGGAATCGAACCGCTGATAGAGCACCGGCTTGGTGACGCCAGCGACTTTCGCCACGTCGTTCATCGACGTTTCGTGGAAGCCGGTGTTGGCAAATGCCAGCCTTGCGGCCTCGAGAAGTTGTTTGCGGCGCTCGGGGCCGGGAAGGCGAGCTGTCGGCCGGAACTCCTCGGGCTCGTCGACCAGCGCGGTCAACGGCCTTCTCGTTGGTCGATGCGTTCAGCGTTCTTGACGCCGTATTTGAAGACGAGGGCAGGCGCGAGCAGCAGCGAACCGAGCACCATCAAGATGACGATGATCCACACCTGGGGGTCGGTGAAGCCTGTTGCGAACCCGATGAAGAACACGATGCTGGCGGCGACGTACAGCCCGGAACCGAGCCGAATGCCCTTGGATACCAGGTCGGCCACCTTTGCCCGCTTCACCCGGACCGGGTCGATCGATTCGCTCATGCCGGACAGGTTGCCGCCGCCGATGGCGCATGCCAACCGCAGGATCGGTCTGACATCAGCTGCTGGGCTTCGTCGACGGTCCGAGAATGCGGACACCGGTGTCATCGTCGGCCCAGATGTCATCTGGGTCGACGGTGAGGTCGATCGACGATTCGGCGATCGCTGGCTCGGGTCGAGGTGACGAGACGTCGATGATCGGCTCGTCGGAGGCAATGTCGAGGATGCCGGCGTCGTCGGTCGGAACGGGTTCGCCGAACATTGCAACGAGATCGGTCTCGAGGGGTCCTGCGGAAACAGCGCCGAAGACATCGTCGACGTCGACGCCAACGGTGCGACGGGCCGCAAGCAGGCCGGAGATGATGACGATCACGCCGGCAAAGGTGATCAGGTCGCCGATGGAGATCACACTGTCGAGAATGCCGACCGGGATCGTGTCGCCGAGCCAACCCAGACGGCTGTCAGCGGTCTCGAGTTCGAGCAGGTGACCAACCGAAGTGATCTGGGAGCGCTCGGTAGTCGACTCGATGATTCCTGCGGCACTCAGCGCTTCGAAGCGAATGGGTACCGCTCCATTCAGTGCCATGACGGCGAGGTTCAGCGACACGCCACAGGCAGCGACGAGCGCGCCGCGCAACGGCGCATTTTTCACGAGACCGACCACGAGGAGGAACATGCCGATGACCGACAAGGAGGTCGCCCCGGTGATGTCGACACTCTCAGCGAAGGCTTGGACGATGAAGCCGCCCAGCAGCAGACCCCACCACTGAGGCCGAACGGAGCGCAATGCATCGAGACGGCCGCCACGGGCCAAGCCGAGCGCAATGCCGATGGCCACGACAGCCACGCTCATGATGATGCTGCCCATGGTCACTCCAGCGGCGGTTCTTCGAGAAAGTCACCGACAGGGGACGCCCAGCCAACGAGCCCCCGCCCGAGAGTGAAAGGTTAGCCAGTCCGACTCCAGCGCGCCGCTATCTGCTCGAGCGTTCTCAGAGTTGGTCGGCGGTGCACACGATTCGACGATCGCCGCGTTCCCACACACTGCGCGAGGGCACGAATTCAGTGGTCCCGATGGCGGAGGTTGCGTATGGCTCGTCGAACACGCTCTCGAATCGGGCGACGCACTCTCGAGCTGCGGCGCGACGCAACAATCGGTCACCCGGCCACACGAGGTCGGGGTCGCCGTCACATTCGACAACGCCGAGTTCGCTCGGGAGATCGACCAACTCGTCGCTGTCGACCAGCGATCCAATGCAGAACGAGGCGAACACGACGCCTTCGTTGGTGCCCTCACATTCGACGATTGCCACCAATGGTGGGCGAGGGATCGTGGTGGTGGGGGCTGTGGGTTCGGCGGTGGTTGTTGCTTCGGTGGTGGTGGTCTCTCCCTCGCGGGTCGGGGGGACCGTCGTGGGCGGTTGCGTGGTCGTGGTGGTCTCCGGCACGGCGGCGTAACACTGGCCGGGGCCAAGAGCCAGCGACTCGCCCAAGCCGCGCACGATGGGTGGCGCAGTCGTGGTGGTCGTGGTCTCGGTGGTCGTGGTCGTGGTTGTGGGATCGGCGCTCTCGTCGGCTCCTCGGGTGCACGCCGACAGAGCCAGAGCAAGCGCAACAGCGATGCCTGCTGCTCGACGAGTCACGGGGCTTGCAAGAATCACAGTGCGGGCAGCATGCGGTCCAGGTGAATGAAACAGAAGAAGAGGGCAACGGCGAACACCGGCGTGGCGCCGAGATAGACGAGCCATTTCTTCCAGCGGCGGGCGCCAACGAGAGCGACAATCACCACGGCAAGCGACACAAGACCCCACACGATGGTCGGAGTCCGCTCTTCCCAGTTCCAGCCGAGTGACTCCTCGAGGGCGTTTTCCTCGATACCGACTGCTGCGTCTTCTTCAATGGCGAACTCCTCGATCGGAGCATCCTCGACGCTCTCGCCGGCGAGTTCGGCAAGTCGGTCAGAGCTGAGGGTGGGAAGCACTTGCTGGGGAGCAGAAACCAACTGGGCAGTGACGATGATTCGTTGGCGAGCGGAGCGGTACGGATGGCATGCCGTCAGGGTGAGCCGGTTGTCTCCGAAGTCATCCAGGACTTCGGTCTGGCTCGGATCGACGATGAAGTGGCCGACTTCCTCGCCGTCTGCGTTGGTCTGGGACATCACCTGGTAGTAGCTGTCACCCTGGAAGGTCGTGACCTTGATGAGGTCGCCTGGCTCGAGCAGGTGGAGGTCTCGGAACGGTTCGCCGTAGGTACTCCGGTGGCCGGCAATGGCGACGTTGCCCGGTTGCCCCGGCAGCGGAGAACTCGGATAGTGGCCGGGGCCTTGGCGAAGATCGTCGCGCCGAATGCCTTCGACGATGTTTCGAGTGAGGCCGATGTCGGGGATCTCGATGCTTCCCAGCGATTCGCCCTGACGCGGCGTGAGCAGCGAGATCTCTTCGTCGGAGAGGGCTTCGGGGTCGAGCGGCGCAACGGTGAAGTCCGGGCCTGCCCGCTCGCCGAGCTCAGGGGCGAACGCGACGGCGATGGCGTTGTTGATGACATCGCTGTCGGTGGGAGGAGCGGGAGCGGCGTCGGTTTCATCACGGTCAGCCACGTCCGAGGTGTCGACCAGCCCGGCTTCTTCGAGCTGGGCGAGTCGATCATCGAACTCGGTGTCGAGTTCTCCTTGGGCTTGTGCCTCGAGGATGCCGGTGCCGTAGAGCTGGAAAACGGCGAACATGATCACGATCAGGCCGAGGCCGATGAGTGTTCGGCCGAGTCCGCCGATGATGGAAGCTGTTCGTTTCTGCATTGGAATTCGTGCTGGAGGGTAGATCCGTTGCGTTGATGATCGGCGGCACCCTTCCCCGGACAAGGGTTTCACGACTTGGGTGGGCGTATCGTGGTTGGCTGTGTCCGACGCTGTGATCCACCTCGAGCAGGCCGTCAGTCTGATCGGTCGGTTTCCGGCACTGGCGGGAGCCGATCTCGATGTCCAGGCCGGCGAGGTGGTGCTGCTGCAAGGGCCGAACGGTGCGGGTAAGTCGACGCTGTTGCGGCTCTGTGCCGGGTTGGCTCCGCTGCACGATGGCCGTGCCCATGTGCTCGGCACCGATCTCTCCACACCGGCGGGCCGGCGTTCGGTGCGCCGCCGCATTGGCTTGCTCGGTCATGGCACGGCGCTCTACGACGATCTGACGGTCGAGCAGAACGTCCGCTTCTGGGCAGCGGCGAACGGTTCTGATCGTCGCGACGGTGGGGTCGCCGAGATCGACACCGTGATGGAGCGTCTCGGCATAGGCGGTCGCCTGCGCGACGTACCGGTCTCCGGGCTCTCCGCTGGTCAGCGTCGCCGCACATCGATGGCGGTTTTGGTCTGTCGTCGACCGGTTCTTTGGCTGCTCGATGAACCCCATGCGGGCCTCGATCGAGACGGCAGAGACTTGGTCGACAGCCTGGTCAAGCAGGCCGTGGCGTCGGGCGCCACTGCCGTGGTGGCATCTCATGAACTGGACCGTGTGGCGTCGTTGGCCACACGAGTGGTCGAGGTAGCTGGCGGGCACGTGCGCTCGGTTGGTACTCATGATGCAGACGCTGGCGAGGCGGGCTGATGTTCGGCGATGCGAAACTGATTGCGACCAAGGACCTTCGCATCGAGATGGTGTCCAAGGTCCTCACGACGCAGGTGCTCCCGTTTGGTTTGCTGGTGCTGATTCTCTTTGGTTTCGCCATCGACCCGGACCTCCAGGCTGTCGGCCGCGGGGTCGAAGGCGACAGCCGGGCCGTGCTCGAAACGGTTGCGCCCGGCCTGTTTTGGATGGCGGTGCTGTTCTCGGCGCTGCTGGCCATCGGACGATCCTTCGCCGTCGAATCCGTCGACGGCAATCTCGATGCGCTCCGCCTTGCTGGGCTCGAACCGGGTGGCATCTTTCTCGGCAAAGCATCGGCGGTCCTCGTGCAGTTGATCGTGCTCGAGATCATCCTCGGGCTCGGTGCTCTCGCCATCTACGGCGCCCCTGTCGGCCACCCGTTGCTTTTGGGTGTGACGGTTGTCGTCGGGACAGTGGCGATTGCCGCTGCCGGTACTCTCTATGCGGCGCTGGCCGCCGGGCTTCGGGTGCGAGACACGCTCGTTCCGTTGTTGCTGCTTCCAGTGCTGGCTCCGGTGTTGCTTGGTGCCACGATTGCCACCGGTGCAGCGCTCTTCGGGCCAGCCAGCGATGGCTGGCCGTGGTGTGCGGCACTGGGTGCTTTCGCAGCGCTTTATGTCGCTGCGGGGATTCTTGCGTTTGGTTCACTCCTGGAGGACTCGTGACCAGTACCGATACGGCAGGCTCGACCAAGGAAGTTTCGGCGACCACCGGATCCCGTGGTACTCAGATGCTGGGTGGAGTTGTTGTTGTTGGCCTCATTGCACTGGCTGCGCTGGCGCTCTTCATCACACCTCCTGAGGAGACGCAGCGAGACGCGTTTCGTCTGATCTACATCCATGTACCTGCGGCGATCGTGTCTCTCTACATTGCGTTCGCCATCACCCTCGTGGGTTCGTTCATGTATCTCTGGAAGAAGTCGGTCTTCTGGGACCTGATGGCGGAGGCCTCGGCCGAGATCGGGGTGATCTTCCTCGCCATGACGCTGATCACCGGAATGCTCTGGGGCCGACCCACGTGGGGCACCTACTGGATCTGGGATCCACGGCTCACGAGCACGGCCGTCTCGTTTGTTCTGTATTCCGGCTATCTCGCCGTGCGACGGCTGGACATGGACCCAGCCGTGCGTTCGAAACGAGCCGCCATCCTCGGCATCGTCAGCTTCGCCAACTTGATCATCGTTCGGTACTCGGTGCAGTGGTGGGACTCACTGCATCAGGGTCAGACGTTCGACGTCGCCGACACCCAGATGGACGGCATCATGTTGTTCACCTTCGTCTTCGGCGTGATCGTCGTGAATCTCTTCTTCGGGTGGCTGCTGATCCACCGGTTCCGAGTCGCTTGGCTCGAACATCAGATTGCCGAAGTCGGCCTGACCGAGGCCATCGAAGCTCGTCGTCGTGAAGGAGTCAGCTGATGCATTGGGAATTCGTGATCCCTGGGTACATCGTCGCGGTGGTCGGGCTCGGCACATACGCCTTTGCCACGATCCAGCGAGGCCGTAAGTTGAGCAAGCAACTGCCCGAGGGCAAGCGCAGGTTCCTCGATGCCTGATGCCGTTCCGTCGGCTGGAGACGGCTCCGAGCTCGACCTCACTCCGGCCCACGTCGATGACGTTGCGGCCAGCCCCAAGCGCAAGTGGCGCAACTGGCTGATCGTTGGTGTTTTCACCGGTGCGATGGGCGTGCTGCTCTTCCAGGCGCTCACCAGTGCCCGCATCTTCTTCTACAACGTCGACGAAGCGGTCGCTGACAAAACCGAGCTCGCCGATCGGACGTTCCGTCTGCAGGGCACGGTGATCAACGAGCCGGTGGAGGACGTCAACGGAGCGATGATGTTCACCGTTGGCCACAACGGTGTTCAGGCCACGATTCGCCACATCGGCGAGGAGCCCACGGATCTGTTCGAGGTGGGGATCCCGATCGTGGCCGAAGGCCGCTGGGATGGAGAGTCCTTCGAGTCCCAGCAGCTCCTGGTGAAGCACTCCGAGGCGTACGTCGCTGACAGCGAGGGCGAAGAGCGCCCTGGTGTTGGCGATGGCACCTATGAAGTGATCGAGGGATGAGCGCAGCGACGTGTGATGTGAGCGCAGCGACATGAATGCTGCACTTGGGTTCGGGTTCACGATGCTGGGCTTGGTCACGTCGATCATGGGTTGTTTGGTCGGCATCTACGCATTGACCAATGGCCGAGACCGGTTGATCGGCCAGGTGCGTTCTTGGTCGTGGCTGCTCCTGGCTGCTGGTGTCGGAGCGTTCACGATCATGGAAGTCGCGCTCTTCCAGCGGGACTACACCGTTTCGTTCGTGCAGCAGGTCGGCAGCGAAACCACACCAACGCTGTTGAACTTCGCTGCGATCTGGTCTGCTCTCGAAGGCTCGATCCTGCTGTGGACGCTCGTGCTGACGATCTACATCGCGGCGGTCGTCTTCAAGTTCCGCAAGCGGGGCAACGATCCGCTGCTCGGTTGGGCCATGGTCGTCTTGTTCGGCGTGGCTGCGTTCTTCTTTGCGCTGATGGCCGGCCCGGCCAACCCGTTCGTGCCGGTCGATGTGCCCGAGGGGTTCGTCGGCTCTGGTCCGAATCCGCTGTTGCAGAACCACATCCTGATGGCCTTCCACCCTCCGGTGCTCTACGCCGGGTATGTCGGTTTCACTGTGCCGTTCGCCTTTGCGATCGCTGCGCTGATCACCGGCCGTGTCGGTGAGGGGTGGCTGGTCGAGACCCGCCGCTGGACCGTTGCCTCATGGGGCTTTCTCACCTTCGGCATCGTGCTTGGTGCCTGGTGGAGCTACGAGGTGCTCGGGTGGGGCGGCTACTGGGCGTGGGATCCAGTCGAGAACGCTTCGTTGCTTCCGTGGCTGACGGGCACGGCGTATCTGCACTCGGTGATGGTGCAGGAACGACGAGGCATGTTGCGGGTGTGGAACTTGTCGCTGCTGTGCGCCACGTTCAGCCTCACGATTCTTGGCACGTTCCTCACCCGCTCTGGCGTGGTCGAGTCAGTTCATGCGTTCTCTGACGGTGCCGTGGGACCGTGGCTCCTGACGTTCTTCGGCGTGGTCGCGACTCTGTCTATTGGCTTGATCATGTGGCGAGGCGATCGCCTGCGGTCACCGGGTGCCATTGACTCGCCGCTCTCGCGTGAAGCAGCGTTCTTCGCCAACAACGTCATCTTCGGAGCGCTTGCATTCATCGTCTTGCTCGGCACCGTCTTCCCCCTGTTGGCTGAGGCTTGGGACGACACTCGACTGACGATCGGACGCCCATATTTCGATTCGATGGCCCGTCCGATTGCTTTCGTGATGTTGTTCTTGATGGCGGCGGCGCCTGTCCTGCCGTGGCGCAAGGCGAGTACCGAGTTGTTGTCGGAGCGTTTGTTCTGGCCAGCGGTCGCGGCGCTGGCTGCCATGGTCGCCGCCATTTTGTTCGGCGGCCGGGGCTTGTACCCCGTACTGACCTTCGGTCTCGGCGGTTTCGCTGGTGGCGCGGCACTTCGTCAGGTGATCCTTGCCGCCCGCCGCCAGGGTTGGCGAGGCTTCGTTGGGCGCACGAATGGCGGGATGATCGTTCACCTCGGTGTTGTCCTGATCGCGGTGGCGATCGGTGCGTCAGAGTCCTACAAGACCGACCGGTTGTTCACCATGATTCCCGGTGACGAAGTCGAGGTAGCCGGCCACACGTTCGAGTACATCGACCTCGAGGCGAACGAGAATGATCGGCGCATCCACCTGTTTGCCAACATCATGATCGACGGCGACGAGATCTACACCCCTGGTGTCACGATCTTCCGGCAGATGGGCCAGCCCGTGGCCACACCGTCGGTCCGCCCTGGGTTCTCCGAAGATCTGTTCCTCGTGCTCGACCAGCGCCCGACCAGCCCGGACGATCCGATCAACCTGCGGATCATCGTGCGTCCGCTCATCTCATGGATGTGGGTGGGCGGCATCATGATGTTCGTCGGAAGCTTCCTGGCGTTGTTCCCGGGCAAGCGTCGTCGCGGAACCGAGCCGGTCTCCGCCCTGCTCGGAGCTGGCGGCAATTCCGAGGAACTCCTCCCCGAGGCAAAGCCAGACCCTGACGGATCGCCGGAGGCCGCCCGTGTCTGACATCGTCGACGACGGACCGTCGACCGAAGGGCTGGGCTCGGCCAAGCCAGATCACGACGTTGTCGGCCAGGCATCGGGCTCGGTGGCTCGCAAGGTCGCCGCAGTCGTTGGCGTCATCGTCATTGCGATGATTGCGCTCTTGGCTCGTGGTGGCGTTGGTGAGCGGCCGGAGGAGGCCAACAGTCTCTTGGGACTGCGAGTGCCAGCCATGGTTGGTGAGGCCGTTGACGGTCGCTCGTACGACATCGACGATCTGCGCGGCGAGTGGGTACTGGTCAACTTCTTCGGCACGTGGTGCCCGCCCTGTGTTGCCGAGCACCCCGAGTTGGTCGAGCTCGAGCAGTGGGGTGAAGCGAACGATCGGTTGTCATTGGTGTCGGTTGCCTTCAACGACAATCCTGCCGACGTACAGCAGTTCTTCGACGACTTCGGTGGCGAATGGCCCGTCCTCGACGACGCCAACCTCTCGGTGGCGTTCGAGATCTCGAATGTGCCGGAGAGCTTCTTGATTGCTCCGTCCGGCCTGGTCGTGCAGCACTTCATCGGCGGCATCGTGGCTGGAGACGTGACGCAATCGATCGTCGCCAACGACCTTCCCGTTTCCCAGGGTGGCGTGGGTCAAGAGCCGGCTCCGGCGGCCTCCGATGATGAGGGCGAAGATGAAGAAGACTGAAGCAGCCAAGCAAAGCACCGACAGCGCCGCCCTTCGCAGTGCCGGGCCAACGCCAAAGCAGTGGCTCTGGTTCGGTCTGATTGCTTCGATGGTCTTCTTGCTTGCCGTGGCGTCGTTCGACGATGGTGGTCTCGAGACCGATGGCGAACGCATTGCTCGGCTTTCCGAATCGTTCGCTTGCCCCGAGTGTCGCGGCCAAAGCGTCTCTGAATCGAATGCCCCGGTCGCCGTGACGATCCGGCAGTTCATCCGCAACGAGGTGACGAACGGCGCGACCGACGAGGAAATTCGTGATCGGCTTGTCACTTCATACAGCAGCAAAGTGCTGCTGAACCCGCCCGGTGAGGGCTTCAGCTCGCTGATCTGGATCTTGCCGGTCATGGTCTTCGTCGGCGGCAGTGCCGGTGTGGGCTGGACTGTCAACCGCACTCGAGGCGGAAGTCGTGATGCAACCGACGCCGACCGGAAGCTGGTGGCCGAAGCACAGGCCAGTGCCAGATCTGGGAAGGCCCGGTGAGCGGCCAAACAAAGCGGCCCGATCGTCGGACGCTCAGCCCTGATCGTCTCATCGAGCTCGAAACCGAACGCGACTTCCTGCTGACATCTCTCGCTGACCTCGAAGCAGAACACGCCGCTGGTGATCTCGACACCGCCGATTTCGAGCAGCTACAGGCCGACTACACGGTTCGTGCTGCCAATGTCATCCGCCAGATCGAGGACCGCAATGCAGTGGTCGCTGCTGCTGCTCCAGAGCGGTCGACCACCCGAACCATAGCGTGGGTGGTCGGTGTCCTCGCCTTTGCCCTGGGCGCTGGCTTCTTGCTTGCACAAGCAGTGGGAGAGCGTGGCGTCAACGACGAGATCACGGGCAACATCGACGCATCACCTCGCCAGCGGGTGTTCGAGTGCCAAGAACTCGATCAGACCGGGATGATCCAGGAAGCCAACGAGTGCTTCAGCGACGTGCTTGTCCTCGATCCGCGCAACGTGGAGGCGTTGGCCTACCGAGGGTGGCTGTTGGTCCGCATCAGCGGCTCAGCACAGCAAATTGGTGAAGACGCTCAGGCCGCCGAGATCCTCCTGTCGGCCAAGGCATCGCTGGACGAAGCGGTCGAGATCGACCCCGGCTACCCCGATGCTCGTGCGTTCCGGACCATCGTCTACAACGCCGAGGGCAACCTCGAAGCTGCATGCATCGAACAAGCGGCGTTGATCGCGCTCGAGCCGCCAGAGATCATCCTGCAGTTGATCAGCGGCCTCCAGCTCAACTGCGGTTAGGGAAGAGCTCTCGGCCTCGCCCTTCAGCGGCGAGTAGCGACGGTGAGGATGCGGTAAGCGGTCGAGCGACCACGTTCCATCGCCGACACGCATCCGCGGGCGCGCATGCCCGACGACAGAGTTTGGTTTCACGGAGTCATCGCATTCGTAACTCGAGGGTTGCCGCTGGTGGCGTCGGATAGCGTCGCAAGGTGCTTGGCCCGGTAGTTGCAGAGAAGTTGGTGAAGCAGTTCGCTTCCTCGCAGAAGGGCGGCTCGCCGTTCACGGCGGTGGACGGGATCGATTTCGCCATCTCCCCTGGCGAAACGTTCTCGCTGCTCGGCCCGAACGGCGCGGGCAAGAGCTCGACCATGAAGATGGTCAGCACGGTGAGCCCGATCACGTCGGGCCGCCTCACCGTGCTTGGCCTCGATCCCGTTGCCGACGGACCAGCCATCCGTCAGCGGATGGGCGTCGTGCCCCAGGAAGATCTGCTCGACGCCGAGCTCACCGTCTTCGAGAACCTCGTGATCTACGCTCGCTACTTCGGGTTGAGCTGGGATGCGGCCCGGACCAAAGCCACCGAGTTGCTCGATTTTGCCCAACTCACCGAACGCAAGGACGACAAGGTCGACCCGCTCTCCGGCGGCATGAAGCGCCGGCTCACCATTGCTCGGTCGCTTGTCAACGATCCCGAGCTCGTCCTGCTCGACGAGCCGACCACCGGTCTCGATCCCCAAGCGCGGCACCTCCTGTGGGAGCGGCTCTACCGGCTGAAAGAACAGGGCACCACGTTGCTGCTCACCACGCACTACATGGACGAGGCCGAGCAGTTGGCTGACCGTCTGGTCATCATGGATGGCGGCCGCATCGTTGGCGAGGGTTCGCCAGCTGAGTTGATGGCCCGGCACGTCACGAAGGAAGTGCTCGAGCTGCGGTTCCCGGCCGCCGACGACGGCACGCGAAACCGCCCTGACGGGCTCGACCAGTTTGGTTTCCGCATCGAACTGCTACCCGACCGTGTGCTTGTGTACGCCGACGACGGCGACGCCGCGCTTGCCACCTACGTTGCTGGTGGTGTGCATCCGTCGGGCAGCCTGGTTCGTCGTTCGACGCTGGAAGACGTTTTCCTCGCCGTCACCGGCCGAACGCTGAACGAGTAGCCATGGCAGCGGTCGCCCACTTCCTCGAGCACCAGTTCGTTCGCTATCGCGCCACGTGGTGGAGCACGATCATCTCCAGCGTTCTCTTTCCCTGCTTCTTCTTGTTGGCCGTCGGCTTCGGCCTCGGTTCGCAGATCGATGACACCTCCAGCCTGGGAACCGTTGACTACCCGTCCTACATCGGCCCTGGTGTGCTCGGTGGCGTGGCGCTGTTGCAAGCGGGTGGCCTGTCGCTGTGGCCCACACTCGGAGCGATCAAGTGGCAGGGCGACTACCAGGCGGCGCTGGCAACACCCTTGACCACCTCCGGTCTCGTGGTCGGCCACGTGCTGTGGATCGGCTTTCGCATCACTGTCAGTGCCACGCTGTATCTGGCTGTCCTGGTCGCCTTTGGTGTCGTTGGATCGTGGCTGGCCGTGTTGGCGCCCTTCGTCGCATTCCTTGTGGCTCTGGCTGTCGCCGGACCGTTGTCGGCCTGGTCGGCATCCCAGGACAGCGACGATTCGTTCGGCCCCATCAACCGGCTCGGATTGACCCCACTGTTCTTGTTCTCAGGTGCCTTCTTCCCCATCGACCAATTGCCCGACGTCATCGCTTGGGTTTCGAGAGTGTTCCCCGTGTGGCACGGCGTCGAGCTGACCCGTGGCCTCATCAACGGCACGCTCGAGGCCGCCGCCGGATTCGGCCATGTCGCCTACCTGCTGGTGTGGGCGGCCGCCGGTGTTGTCCTGGCCATTCGTTCGTTCGAAGGGCGGTTGGCGGCATGACCACGATCTTTGCCCGCCCGTCCAACATGTTCTCGACGTTGTTCAAGCCAGCGCAATCCGTTGTCGAGCGAAACATCCTCAGTTACCGGCGGATGTGGATCATCATCGCCAGCGGGTTCTTCGACCCGATTTTCTACCTGTTCGGTTTGGGCGTCGGGCTGGGTGCCCTCATCGGCGACGTCGAATACGGCGGCGAGATGGTCAGCTACGCCACCTTCGTTGCCCCCGGCCTGGTTGCCTCGTCGGCCATGAACGGCGCCGTCTTCGATTCGACGTTCAACTTCTACTACAAGCTCAAGTACGCCAAGACGTTCGACGCCATGCTTGCCACGCCGCTCCGCTTGGGTGACATCGTGGTTGGTGAGATTGCCTGGTCGATGGTGCGCGGTGGCATCTATGCCGTTGCCTTCTTGCTGATCACGCTCGTGTTCGGGTTCGTTCAGAGCTGGTGGGCGGTGCTGATCATTCCGGTGTCGCTGCTGATCGGGGTGTCGTTCGCAGCACTGGGTTCGGCCATCACCACGTTCATGCGGAGCTGGCACGACTTCGACTACGTGCAGCTGGTGTTGCAGCCGCTCTTCCTCGCCTCGACCACCTTCTATGCCCTCGACGTGTATCCCGATTGGTCGCACTGGATGGTGCGCGCCACCCCGCTCTACCACGCCGTCACGCTGTGTCGTTCGTTGATGCTCGGCGATGTCCACTGGGTCGATCTCGGTCACGTTGCCTACCTCGTGGCGATGCTGCTCGTTGGCGTGTTGGTCGTGAAGCGCCGACTCGCTCGACTGCTGCTGAGCTGAGTTCGCCTGCTGTTCACCTCCACTCCATGTGAACCCGCACGTCGAACCGGTTCACTGCTCCGATGACGACTCGCATCGGCATCAACGGCTTTGGGCGCATCGGTCGCCTTGTCGTGCGTGCACTGCAGGCGCAGCCCGACCTCGAACTGGTGCACATCAACGAGACGGCCGGTGATGCGGCGACGGCAGCCCACCTCCTCGAGTTCGACACCGTGCACGGACGCTTTGCGGGCTCCGTTGAAGCGGGCGAACCGGGGCTGATCATCGACGGTTCACCGGTGTCGTTCAGCTCTCATGCCTCGCCGGGCGAGATTCCTTGGGGCGACCTCGGTGTCGACCTCGTGATCGAGAGTTCTGGAGCATTCCGGACCGCTGACGTGCTGCAGCCCCATCTTGATCAGGGCGCTCGCAAGGTGATCGTCGCTGCGCCCGTTCAGGGCGTGCTGAACATCGTGATGGGTTGCAACGACGAGCGCTATGACCCAGCGGCCGATGACATCGTCACCGCGGCGTCGTGCACCACGAACTGCCTGGCGCCGGTGGTGAAGGTCCTGCACGAGAACATCGGTATCGAGCGCGGCGCCATCACCACGATTCACGACGTGACCAACACCCAGGTCGTGGTCGATGCTCCACACAAGGATCTGCGCCGAGCCCGATCGGCGTTGAACTCGCTGATTCCCACGTCGACGGGTTCGGCCACGGCCATCACGATGATCTACCCCGAGCTCATGGGGAAGCTCAACGGGGTGGCCGTTCGTGTCCCGTTGCTGAATGCCTCGCTCACCGATGCGGTGTTCACGCTGGACCGTTCGGTGACCGCAGAAGAGGTGAATGACCTGTTCCGTGCCGCCGCTGCGGGACCGCTCGCTGGAATCCTCGGCTTCGAGGACCGCCCGCTCGTGTCAGCGGATTACACCAACGACACTCGCTCCGGCATCGTCGACGGGCCGTCGACCATGGTGATCGACGAACGGATGGTGAAGGTCTTGATCTGGTACGACAACGAGTACGGCTACGCCTTTCGCATGGCTGAGCTGGCGGCGAAGGTCGCTGCGGCACGTCCTTGGTCAACACCCGGGCGATGAACACTCGCAGCTACGTTCTGGTGACCGCGGGCTACTGGGCATTCACGCTCACCGACGGCGCGCTCCGCATGCTGGTGCTGCTGTACTTCCACGACCTTGGTTACTCGCCAGTGTCGCTCGCCTTCTTGTTCTTGCTCTACGAGGTCACCGGCGTCATCACGAACGTGCTGGGTGGCTGGGTCGGCGCTCGAACCGGGCTGCATCGCACCCTGCTGGCCGGCCTCGGGCTCCAGATCGTGGCATTGCTCGCTCTCACTCTTCACGACCCTTCCTGGGCCGAGCTGGCCTCTGTCGGCTTCGTCATGGCGGTGCAGGCACTCTCCGGCGTCGCCAAGGATCTGACCAAGATGAGTTCGAAGTCGGCGGTGAAGTACGTGGCGGGGGAGGGCACCCTCTTCCGGCTGGTGGCGGTGCTCACCGGCTCGAAGAATGCGCTGAAGGGCATTGGGTTCTTCGTCGGGGCCGCATTGCTGTCGTGGCTGGGGTTCGACGGTGCGTTGATGGCCATGGCTGTGTTGATTGCTTTGTCGCTCGCTGCGGTGTGGTGGCTGCTCGACGCCGACTTGGGCCAGACCAAGAACAAGACACCGCTGCGCTCGATCTTGTCGAAGGCGCCGGCGATCAATCGATTGTCCGTTGCCCGGCTCTTCCTCTTTGGATCGCGTGACATCTGGTTCGTGGTTGCCTTGCCGGTGTTCCTCGATGAGGAACTGCGTTGGTCATACGAAGGCATCGGCGGTTTCTTGGCGGCCTGGGTGATCGGCTACGGCGTGATCCAATCGGTTGCGCCCCGGGTGATCAGAGGGGACGAAGCCAACGCTGCTGCCTGGTGGGTGCTCGGCCTGGCTCTCGTCACGTCGGCCATTGCGCTTGGCGTGTCGTTCGACAGCACGCGCACGCTCGCTGTGGTCGGTGGTCTCTTCGTGTTCGGTGCCGTCTTCGCCGTGAACTCGTCGCTGCACTCGTACCTGATCCTTGCGTACTCGACGGGCAAGGACGTCTCACTCGACGTCGGGTTCTACTATTCGGCCAATGCTGCTGGGCGGCTCGTCGGCACGATGCTTTCGGGCCTGCTGTATCTGCTCGGGGGCCTGAGCGTCGCGTTGTGGGGGAGCGCAGCGTTCCTTGTGCTTGCGTACGTCGTGACCCGGGCACTCCCGCCCCTCTCTCAGTCGAAGAGCATCTCCACGTCTCTCGAGATGTAGGTGCAGTGGGTGAACTTCTTGCCGTCGTGCTCGAGCACCCAGATCGACCCCTTCTCACAACCCCGGCCTCGGATCTTCGCTCCAGCTGCAGCGAGTTGTTCGACGATGATCGGGATCAAGTTGCCGTGGCTGCTGACCACGACCGTGCGTGACTTCTTCCCGTCAACGGCATCGGCCAGCACGGCCATGACGTCGGCGGTGTTGGCATCTTCCCAGAGGTCTTCGGTTTCGATCACTTCGAGGCCGTGGGCCTCGGCGGTGCCCTCGACAGTTTGGACACAACGAGTCGCTGGGCTCGACAGCACCAAATCGACGTCGACTTCGGTCAATGCTTCGGTGATCACACCCGCTCGACGCCAACCCTTCTCGGAGAGTTGTCGGTAGCGATCGTGTTGTTCTGACTGCCTGGCGCCAGCGTGGGCGTGGCGGACGAGATAAACGGCCATGAGATCGGAGAGTCTAAGTGTCGAGGATGGTGACTGTCCCGGTGGAGCCATCGACTTCGATCATGGCGCCGTCGGGAATGCGCCTCGTGGCGTTGGTGACCGAGACGGCGCACGGAATCCCGAGTTCACGGGAGACAATCACGGCGTGGCTCATGACGGCGCCGACGTCCACCACCACACCCTCGGCGGCCACGAAGAGCGGAGTCCACGAAGGGTCAGTCAGTGGGGCAACGAGGATCTCGCCGGGTTCGAGGCCCATGGGGTCGGCAGGGTCGAGCACAACGCGGGCCTTGCCCCTCGCCACACCGAGGCAGCCGGGCAGACCCTGGATGACTTCGCCGACGGTCACCGGTGCCAGCTCGGCGGATCGAAGCTCCCATTCGTCGAGCGGAGGCTGGGCGGTGTCGAAGAAGAACGGAGGAATCCGCTCGTCGAGTCTGGCGTGCAGCGCCCGCCGCTCAGCGATCGTGTCGGTGAACGACGCAGGGTCTTCGAGGTAGGTGTCGACCTCGTCGATCACGAGGAACCAGAGGTCGCCCTTCTGCCCGCCGCTCTTCTCGCTGAGGCGCCGGTCGAGTTCCATGTTGCGCAGGCGAGCGCCGTGGATGGCCCGAACGACGGTGGTCTTCGTGCGTTCTCTGCTCTGCGAGAACAGTTGAGCGGAACGCAGCGCACGGGTGAAGATGCGGCGCATGAGGCGAGGCACTCGTTCGAGCGTGGCTGCTTCGAGGGTCGCCCGATCAGCGCCGAGGCGTTCGAGTTGCGCTGATGGGTCGTGGCTCTCGTCGGTGCCGCGCATGCGATCGATGAGGGTGAGGGCCAGCTCTGGCCGGGTTTCCCAGGTGTCGAACGCGGTGTCCCATTCGTTCGGGCCGCGCGAGCCGAAGTCGTCGAGGAAGGCCCGGAAGGCGGTGCGAAAAACAGCCGCAGACGGCTCGGCCTCGAGGCGTTCCATGAGACCGCCGACGCCGGCATCGAACGCAGCGTTGACCGCGGGCTCGGATGTGGCGATGCGGCTGAGCTTCCACATCTCGACCGAAGGTGCCGCACTGTCGACGCCGCCGAGGCCAGCCAGGAGTTGGACGGCGAGCGGTCCATCATCCAGCAACTGCTCGCAGAGGTTCGTGAGCACCGCGATGGTGATGCCCGCAGCGAAGCTGATCTTGAGATGCCTGGTGAAGAGCTCCTCGAAGAACTCCATGAACTCTTCGGTCAGGTCGAACAGATCAGCGTCAGCAGCATCGAGCGGTGCGAGCGACGCCAGATATCGATCGACGGCGGCCTGGTCCTGTGCGAGCTCGGGCACCTCCCTCGTTCGTAGCAGTTTGATGACGTAGCCCAGGCCCGCAAGCGACGCTCGAAGGTTCTTCTCGCCATCAATGGGCACATGCGGAGGAGGGTCACCCACACCGAGGAAGTTGACGTCAGCGTCCTCGGCCTTGCCGCCAGGCATACGGGCCGACGCCGTTCGTTGAATGCTGAGGTTGAGATACGAGTAGCCACCGAACACGCCGGAGCCGACGGCGGTGGTGATCGGCAGGCTGTCGAGTTCGTCCGGTCGGATGAGGCCACTGGCCAAGATGGCCGCTCGCATCGAACGTTCACCTGCTTCAGCCGCGATGCTGAAGCTGAGGGGGGTGAACACCTCGGGGTAGACCTCGCCAGCGTTGCCCCTGGTATAGATCGGGAATCGCCTGCTGGGGTCGTGGCCGACCCAGCGGTCAGTGTTCTGGTCGGTGCTGGCGCCGATGGGCTTCCACATGTGGTTCGTGGGGTCAGTGGTCATCAGATCGCCGTCCAGCCGCCGTCGACGCACAGCACCTGGCCGGTGGTGTAGGTCGAGGCATCAGAGGCGAGATACAGCAGCGCTCCGTCGAGCTCTCCCTGCTTGCCTGCTCGTCCCATCGGGGCGTTGCCGGTGATGTAGTTCATGCCACCCTCTGTCTCGAACATCTCTTCGTTCATCTCCGTTTCGAACCATCCAGGAGCGATGGCGTTGACTCTGACGTTCTTGCGGGCCCACTGCGATGCGAGCTCGCGGGTCAGGTTGTGGACCCCGCCCTTCGATGCGGCATAGCCCGCCGCTTTCAATCGGCCACCGCCGACTTCTCCGAGGACCGAACCAATATTCACGATCGAACCGGGAGCCCCGCGCTCGATCATGGTGCGAGCGGCCTGTCTGGCCAGGTCGAACGGTGCAATCAGGTCGATCTCGACCTCACGGCGAAACTCGTCGATGTCTTCGTCGATCGCCGGCAGGACCCGGGAAATGCCGGCGTTGTTGACCACGACATCGATCTGGCCGTACTCGGCCATCGTTGCGTCGACGAGCTTGGTGATGTCGCCGGGTGCGCCGACGTCGCAGGCCACAGCGATCGAGTTGGGTAGCTGGGCTGCAAGTGCCTCCAAGCGATCGACTCGCCGAGCGGCCAAGACAACGGCGGCGCCGGCATCGCTCAGCACGTGGGCGAAGCGTTCACCCAATCCAGAGCTGGCTCCGGTCAGAACGGCAACCTTGCCATCGAGGCGAAAGAGGTCGGGAAGTGCGGTGGCAGTGTCAGTCACCGACTGATGCTGCCACGTTTCGTGATGAGGTTGCAGATGCACCAAGGCAAGCCTCGGCGATCAACGCATGCGACCGGACTCGGGCGACGTGATCGTGGCAGATGCCAACGATGGTGATGTCCTCGGTGTCGTACTGCTGCGACAGTGATGTGAGCTCGGCCTTCACCGTGGCCGGCGAGCCGACGACGGCCGGGGCAACACCGACACGGGGCTCGTGCGGGCCTTCGATGAGTGCACCCTGGGCGAGCGCATCGTCGATGGTGGGAACCGGACCCTCGAACCCATTGCGTTTGAACTGCTGGATGCTGGTGGCAAGCAGATTGGCATCGTGGTCGGTGTCGGCCGCAAGTGCTGAGACGGCGATGGTCACGTGCGGTTCCTCGAGCTGCGCCGATGGCGCGAAGGCCTGGCGGTAGGTGTCGACTGCCTCCTGGCCGTCGCCAGAGGAGATGAAGTGAGCCCAGGCCAGCGGAAGGCCGAGCTGGCCGGCGAGCGTGGCGCTCGACGTGCTGGATGCCAGCAACCAGATCGGCGGCCTGGTGGAGCCGAGGGGCGACGCGTGCACCTCACCGACGCCGCCAGCGAGGTAGCCCGCCAGCTCCGCCAGCTTTGCTTCGTAGCCGTCGTTGGTGAAGCCGGTCGTTCCGCGCGCCAGGGCATCAGCTGCAGCCGAACCGCCGCCGGGTGCCCGGCCGAGGCCGAGGTCGATCCGGCCCGGGTGGAGCGCACTCAGCATGTGGAACACCTCGGCAACCTTGAGTGGGCTGTAGTGCGAGAGCATCACGCCGCCGGAGCCGACTCGGATACTCGACGTGGCTGCAGCGATGGCCCCGATCAGTATTTCTGGGGCCGTACCCGCATAACCGCTGGAGTTGTGATGCTCGGCAACCCAGTACCGCTGGTAGCCGAACGCCTCGGCGCGCTTTGCGAGGTCGACGGTGTTGGCGACCGCCTGTGGAGCAGTGGAACCAGCCGGAATGGGCGTTTGATCGAGAATGCTCAGCTGCACCCCGTCGAGCGTAGGCCCGCCCGTTCAGTCGGCGGCACCGAGCCACGCCAGCACGGCTCGGACTCGGCGATGTGCTTCAGGTTCTTCGCCGAGCTGCAGCTTCGAGAAGATCGAGTTGATGTGTTTCGCCACAGCTCGTTCACTCAGGACGAGGCGCTGCCCGATGGCAGCGTTGTTCCAGCCCTCCGCAATGAGCGAGAGCACCTCTCGCTCTCGGGGTGTGAGCATGTCGATGGTGCTCGGCTGCGTTGTTCGACTCTCCACCAGTACTGACACAACTGCTGGGTCGACGCTGGACCCGTTTGTAGCGACGGCTTCGACGGCTCGCAGGAGCACAGCCCGGTCGCCCACGTTCTCCTTCAAGAGGTAGGCAACTCCCTCAGTTCCATGTTCAAAGACGGAGGACACGAACTCTGGATCTGCGTGCTGGCTCAGGACCACGACACCAATCGGTGCGGCGCCACCTGAGGTTCGGTTCCGAAGCCATCGGACCGCCTGCACGCCTTCGTCGGTCAGCGTCGGAGGCATTCGCATGTCGGTGATGACCACGTCGGGGGCTGTCTCTTCCACTGCCACGAAAAGCTCAGGAAGGGAACCCGCCTCAGCGACGACAGAGATTCCTTCAAGCGACTCGAGCACAGCAACAACACCAGCCCGCACCAACAAGTCGTCATCAGCCACGACAACTCGATGCATCACTGGGGACGTCCCGTTGCTTCGAGCGGGACGCGAGCTTCGATCGTGGTGAGTCCCGCCGGCATCGAAGTGATCGAGAGCGTGCCATTCAGTGACCCGACACGGTCCTGCATGTTCAGCAAACCTCGCGAATGTTGTGTGTTGATCACGTCGAAACCGAGCCCGTCATCGCTGACCGAGAGTACGAGCTCGTCGACCTCCTGCGTGAGTTGGACGACGATGTCAACATCTGGCCCGCCGTGTTTGACGGCGTTCTGCAACGCCTCGTTTGCAACGAAGTAGAGGTGGATGGCAATGCGCTCTGCCACTGGCTGGTCAAGAGTGTGTTCCCACCGGACCGTCCCCTCGGTCCGCCGACACAACGCCCGCAGCGCATCAGTGAGGCCACGCTCGACAAGGAGCGAGGGATAGATGCCCGAGGCGAGATCTCGCAGATCCTTCAGTGCTGCGGTGGCTTCGGCGTGCAAGTCGTCGAGCTGTGCGCTGGTCACCGCTGTTGTTTCCACGAGTTGGCCAGCGAGCTTCAGCCGCACGGCAAGCGAGACGAGTCGCTGTTGAGCACCATCGTGGATGTCGCGTTCGATTCGCCCTCGCTCAGCATCGGCGACCTCGACCACTCGTCGGCGCGATTCTCGCAACGCAGACTCTGATGCCTGGAGTCGTTCGTTCCGATCCAGTGAGGCATCAAGTGAGGCGACAAGCGTTCGGTTCCCATCGCGAATGGCGGCGGTGAACATCCAGCAGTGGCTGATGAGAAAGCCGGCGATGGTGGCGTTGACGGCCCAGTCGGGCCCCAGTTCCTGGATGCGCAACCCATCCTGCATCGTGCCGAGCAGGCTGAACACGGCGATCACGGGAACAGCACCGAAGGCGAGTAGACGGTGCTGGTGATCCTCGAGGTAGGTGGCCGCGACGACCACGGGGACCAACACATTGAACAAGAACACCGGCATGCCGAGTGGGACAAGTGCGACGGCGAAGAGTGACCAGGCCCAGAATCCACCGGCGTACAAAGCGACCGCTTGTGGGAGGTCGCCACGCTTGGCAAGTCGGCCACCAGAGAAGCGGATGAGCGCTGAGGTCCATCCAACAGCACAGAGCCACAGCAGATCCCAGGCCTGGAAGCCAACGGCAATGGCTCCGAGTGCCAGTGTGGCTCCGCCGGCGGCAATGAGGTCAGATCGCAAGAGGTCGAGGAACCTGGCGGTCTGGTCGAGGCGGAGGCCATCGTCTTGTGGCATCGACGCCGCTCCTGATCCTTGGATGTGCCCGGTTCTTAGATGTGCGCCCGCCAACAGTGAAGCAGAACCTCTGGTGACAGCAGCACTTTCGGTACGAACTCATCAACGCACCGCCACGCCGGTTCATTCATCGGCAGAGCTTCTCGGTCGTAACTGCTCATGAGGACGACGGTCGGTCGTGGCTCGTGGCGATCGGCCAAGCAACGAGCCAGCTCGAGCCCGTTTGCCCCAGGAAGGAGGAAGTCGATCAGGAGAAGGTCAGCTGAACCGACCGAAGCGGCGCTGGCGACACCCTCCATCGCCAGCACCGCCTCCGCCGATCGAGCAGTACCGATGAGCTCGAAGCCATCGAGTGCTGCGACGACGAGCGCCACCGTTGCCAGGAACGGGGCATGGTCATCGATGGCGAAGACCGTGGTCGTCACGATGCCCGCCCTCCTAGTTGGGATTGGATGAGGTAATCCCGCCGGTCGTGGGGTTGACCCACCGGTTGAAGTCGATCGAGCAGCGGTTCTCGTCGAGCGAGATCCTTCCTTCTCGGCTCGACCAGTCGCCGTCACCGACGGTCGGCCTCGACCGAATCGACGCTTCGAACTCCTCGACGTCCCAGACGTTGGCGCAAGCCGGCCCCGTTGCCGTGAACGAGAACGTGATCTTGTTCCATCCCCACTCCAGCAGATCGCTGTTGATCTTTTTGTCGATGGAATCGGGGTTCGACCGTTCGCTCGCTTCACCAATAGACCCACCGCGATCTGTCGTGACGGTGACCGTGCCGTTGTCGATGTCTGAGACGTTGACAAGGAACTCAAAGGGCCGAGCCGTGTCAGTGCAGACGACCTGCTGAAGAGTGGCCTCATCAGCGACGTCGATGGGTACGCCGTCGAGTGTGCGCATCGTCATCGTCAGTGGGGCTGCGGTGGCAGTGTTCGCTGGACCGAAGTACCGGCTGAGATCACCGCTCTGGATTGCGGCGAGTGCCTGGCTTTGATCTCCGCCGTAAGCGATCAGCTGCACTTCGCTGCGTGACAGCACTTCTCGCTGTTCTGCTGAGAGGCTGGCTTCGCCGTCGATGCCGTTGTAGGAGCCGTCGACGATGGCCGTCAGCTCTGTCGCACTCTCCACCTCTGAGCTGGTGAGCGTGTAGTACATCACCCGGCCGTAGGTGACTGAGTCGATCACGACTGGTGGGTTGTCGGTACCCAACCGGCCTGAGGCGATCAAGGCATCGACTTCGGCTTCCGTCACTTCGGCGGCGAAGAAGTCAGCGGGTGATGACGACGAGTCCAGCTCCATGCTGATCGTGAACATCGGCTGTACGAGCCGCACCACGATCGAGTGTTGTTGCACGGCCTCGTCCATGGCGAACGTGCCCTCGAAGCCGGCTGAACTCGTGACCGACCGGTAGTGGAGCGAGATGCCAAGCTCGAGCGATGTCTGCTCAAACGAGTGGGTCTCAGACTTGCTGTAGGTGATGTCGCCGGAAATGACGTCGATCCCATTCCCGCCGATGCGAGCGTCGGCATCGCGCTTCAGTGCCGTCACCGCTTGCTGAATGTCTGACGATTCGGGTGCTGCGACCATTTGCACGTTCTCGAACGAGTCAGCGGTGGAAACCAACTCGAACGGTGCTCGGGCCAGCGGCACCACCCGAAGGTCCGCCTGGTCGATCGCCCCACCCTCGACAACGAGGCCGGGAAGAGCATTGCCCTGGAACGCGTTGACGGGGAACTCGGTGAACACCGTGCTCATGACCCGAAGCCCTTGCGCCTGGCAGACGGTTTCGTTTCGCCCCGCACCGCTGACAACTGGGCCCGAGGAGATCGAACCCTCGCGACTGTCCACTGACACGGCGGTTGGTGTGTCCCATGTCGTCAGAGTCGACAATTGGGCGGCGACCTCGGGATCAAGCACCGGTTCTGGTTCCAGTATCGGAAGGGGCACGACTTCGATGGTCGTCGTCGAGTCCGGCTGATCAACAGGAGCCGTGGTGGGAGGCGCCTGGATTGTCGAGGGGGTTCCTTCTGCAGCAATGGACTCCGCTCCCATCACGTTGAAGGTCACGATCGCCGCTGCTGATGCCACCACGCCGATGGCTGTGAGACCACCGACGACAAGACCGACCGTTCGTAGAGCACCTGATCGAGTGTTTCGACCGTTCGTTGTTTCGGTGGATCGCTCGTGGCCTGTCATCTCGTGCCTCACGTGGTTGGTCGTGACAGTCCGGAAGTGGAGCGGCACGTTCAATCATGTTGAGGGACTGACGTCGTGGCGTCAGTCGTGCAGGCGGGTGTGTTACCCGGGGGTGCAGGCACCCCCTACGCAGTACTACCTGGGCTGGAGGTGTGCCCGACGGTTCTTGCGGTTGTCGGCCTTGGGGGACTGATCGCCGCGTGAGCTGGAGGTCGAGCTGGAGCCACGGCTCGAGGAGCTGCTTCCCGCAGATGCGCCACGCTTGCGACCGTTACCGCCACCACCGTTGCCTCCGCCACCGCTGCGACTACCGGCCTGAGCTGGCTTCTTGCGGCGAGCAGGACGTGAACCCTTGGGACGGCTGTCGCCGCTACCGTTGCGTTCGCTGCCGCCAGCAGGCTGGGGCTTGGGCTTCGGACGTGGCTTGTCCGACGGGCCGGGGGACAGCGCCCGCATGGCCTCGATGTCGGGCTCGATGAACGGCTCGTTGAGCTTGATCTGACGCTGGAACTTGGTGAGGTCCTTGACCTGATCACGCTGCACCATCGAGACCACGACGCCGCCCTCGCCGGCGCGAGCTGTACGGCCCGAGCGGTGAACGTAGTCCTTGTGATCTGCTGGTGGGTCGTAGTGCACGACCAGAGCCACCCCATCGACGTGGATGCCGCGAGCGGCGACGTCGGTGGCGACCAGCGCCTCGACCTCGTTCTTCGCGAACGCCGCGAGCGCCCGGGTGCGCTGACCCTGGCTGCGACCGCCGTGGATGGCGCCGGCACTGATGCCGTACTTCCCGAGCTGCTTCGCCAAGCGGTCGGCGCCGTGACGGGTGCGGCAGAAGATGATGGCCGGCCACACGGCTTCGACAGCCTTGGCGGTCAGCTCGATGCGCTCCGGGCCTTCGGCTCGCCAGAAGATGTGGCTGGCTGACGTGATGTCTGGCGTGGTCTCGCCGACTTCGTGACGCACAGGGTTGGTCTGGTAGTCACGGCTGAGCTTGGCGATGTCGCCGTCGAGCGTTGCGGAGAACAGCACCGTCTGGCGTTTGCCATTCGTCTGATCGAGGATGCGCTTCACGGCCGGCATGAAGCCCATGTCGGCCATGCGGTCGGCTTCGTCCAGAACGACCTGCTCGACATGGCCGAGCGAGACCGAGCCACGGTCGATGAGGTCTTCGAGGCGCCCGGGGCAGGCGACGAGGATGTCGACGCCCTTATTGAGAGCGTTCAGCTGCGGGCCGTAGCCAACGCCGCCGTAGACAGCGGCGACGCGAACGTCGCCAGCGAACGAGCGGAGCTCGGTGGTGATCTGGTCGGCCAGCTCACGAGTGGGGGAGAGGATGAGGGCCTTGGGATGACGCTTGCCGGCCCGCTCGACGGTGGCGACGAGCGGGATGCCGAAGGCGAGGGTCTTGCCGGAACCGGTGGGGGCTCGGCCACAGACGTCTCGGCCGGCGAGGGCATCAGCAACGGTGGCAGCCTGGATCTCGAAGGCATCGACGATGCCGCGGCGTTCGAGGGCGGCGCAGATGTTCGCGGGCACGCCCAGTTCGGCGAAGGTGGAAGACATGGTGACTCTTTCGTGGGTTGTCGCTCGCTCATATGAACAACGAGTGAGCGTGAGGTGGTTCGAACTGACCGAGGAACCGACCGACGAACCCAACAACAGGGAGTCCCTGTCGAAGCGGAGACGACAATAGCACGGTCTGGTGGCCAATCTGGCGACGTGTGTCGGGAGCCACACGCTTCAGCGTGGCCTCAGGTTGGACTTGGCAAGCTCGTCACCTGCGAACACCTACGGTGTCGTGGCTCGGGGTCGCATCGGAAGGCAGTTGTCGCGTGAGAGTCTTGGTGGTCGAAGACGAACAGATGTTGGCCGCTTCGCTTCGCGCCGGCCTCGAAGCCGAGGGATTCGCTGTCGATACTGCTGGCGACGGCGAAACTGGTCTGTGGTCGGCTCGCGAAAACACCTACGACGCCATCGTCCTCGATCTCATGCTCCCGAAGCTGAACGGGTTCAAGGTCTGCCAGTCACTTCGGGACGAGGGCAACTGGACACCGATCCTGATGCTCACTGCGAAGGCTGGCGAGTGGGACGAGGTCGAAGGGCTCGACACCGGGGCCGACGACTACCTGACCAAGCCGTTCAGCTTCTCGATCCTGTTGGCCCGGCTGCGAGCGCTCACCCGACGCGGTCCGGTCGAACGTCCCACGGTGATCACGGTTGGTGACCTTGCGCTCGATCCAGCGGCACAGACCGTCGAGCACCACAGCGTGCGTGTTGATCTGACTGCGAAGGAGTTTGCTGTCTTGTCGTTCTTGATGCGTCATGCCGGGGTGGTCGTGTCGAAGACGCAGATCGTCGAGAACGTCTGGGACATCGAGTTCGACGGGGATCTCAACATCGTCGAGGTCTATGTCCGGTCGATCCGAAAGAAGGTCGGTGCCGAGTTGATCGAGACCATCCGAGGCGCTGGTTATCGCCTGGTTGCGTCGTGAGGTTCGATGCTTTGGATCCCCGCCGCTCGGTTCGCACGAGGCTGACGATGGCCGGTTCGGCCACGTTGTTCGTCGGACTCGTGATCGGAGCGTTCGCCTTCGCACAGCTCTTCGAACTCCAGCTGATCGAGAACCTCGACACCAGCCTCCGAACGCAGGCCAACGATCGAGCGCGCGCCGTCGATGCTGGGCTCGATCCTGAAACGCAGCTCACGACCGACGAGCGGGAAACAGCGGTCGTGGTGTTCAGCGCAAACGGTGAGGTGCTCGCCAATCGGGGATTCGTCGATCCATCGGGGTTGGTTGGCCTCTCTCCGGGCGAATCGATGTCGCGCCCGCTCGAGGTGCTCGAAGAGGGTAGCGATGGCCAGATCGAGATCGAGCGGGAAGACCTTCGCCTGTACGTTGCTCAGCCAGGGCAGAGCCGAGTCATCGTTGCAAGCAAGCTCGAGCGCGTTGGAGACACCGTCGATCAAGCCCGTGCGCTTCTTGTTGTGGGACTGCCCCTGATTGCGTTGACCGGTACCGCGCTGCTGTGGTTCGTTGTCGGCCGAGCGCTCGGTCCCGTCGACCGCATGCGTCGCGACGCCGAGGCAATCGCTGAGCTTTCACGAGCTGGTGCGGGCCGTGACCAGCGAGTGCACGATCCCGAGACGAAGGATGAGTTGGGTCGTTTGGCATCGACACTGAACCACATGCTCGCTCAGTTGGATGCGAACGCCGCGGTGTTGCGACGCTTTGTTTCGGACTCGTCCCATGAAATCCGTAGCCCGATCACGAACATCAGAGCTCGCATCGAGACGGCAAGGCCCGAGGAGTGGTCTGAGGCCAGGGCGGATGTCATCGGCGAGGTCGAGCGGATCGAGCGCATCATCGACGACCTCACCTATTTGGCTCGCAGCGACGAAGGCCGGGTTGAGCGAGCGAGTGAACGTATTGAACTCGATGAGCTGTTGTTCGCAGAAATGTCGAGGCTGCAACGGAGTGGGTCAGTAGCGGTCGACGGTTCCGAGATCGAGCCGATCGTCATCAGCGGTGATCGGGGTCAGATCGAGCGGGCCATTCGCAACCTGGTCGACAACGCTGAGCGTCACGCATCGGCCAAGATCCGGCTCGCCGTGACGATGCTCGATGGCTCGGCAGTGATCGAGATCGACGACGACGGACCTGGCATCCCCGTTGACGAACGCATCCGAGTCTTCGAGCGCTTTGTGAGGCTCGACGAATCTCGCCAGCGAGCCAGCGGCGGCACGGGTTTGGGCTTGGCCATTGTCACTGAGATCGTCGCTCACCAGGGCGGCGAGGTGAGCGTCGAGACCGCTCCCCTCGGTGGCTCTCGCCTCCGCCTGATACTTCCAAGCAACTGATCAACCGCCCAGCTGCGGGCAGGTGGCATCGGCGTCCAGAAGCGCCGCCTCCAGACCTGGGGACAGCGGTTCACCTTCGGTCAGGAGGTCGCGCAGCAGCCCCCGCTGTTCGATGACGTCAAGAAAGCACTCGGCTGTCGACCGTTGCAGCGGCTCGACCGGGTCGGCGACCGGGGCAGCGATGAAGAACTCGCGGATCCGCTCATCACTCATCTCTGAGGCGTGTTGGTCGAAGAACGCATTTGTCTCAGCGTCGAAGCATGCGTCCGGCAAGACCGACAACGGCGAGTGTCAATCCGCTGATCAGGTAGACCTTCCAAGCCGCCAACGTGCCCATGGCGAACGTGACGGTGAAAACTGTCTCCCACATGGGACGCGAGGGTATGGATGCCGCAAGGCGGCCTCGCGACGCCGTGGTGTCATGCCCAAGCGTTCAGCGAGGCTTCAGCTTCGATGGGTGACAATGGCGGTGTGACTGTGACCGAAACACCCATTCCGCCGGCTGCGGCCAGAACCGCAGCTCAGACCTTGCTCGGCAGGCCCGCTGACTGGCAGATCCGCCGCCCCTCGATCAACCGTCCTCGGCCCGGCCTCCACTGGCTCGGACCGATCGCCGTTCTGCTCACCGCGATCGGTTCGTGGCCTGCGTTCGCCGGAGCGATTGGCGAGCGCGGTGAATCGGTGCAGTTCGGGCTGTTCATCGGGGCAGTCTCGATCGTGTTGATGGCGTGGTCGTTCGTGCTTGCGCTTCGAGTGCGAGTCCTCGAGCCGATGTTCGGCGGCCTCGATTCGATGTATCGCGTACACCGCTGGGCTGGCACGTTGGCCGTGGTGGCGATGTTCCTCCATACGCAGAACGAACCCGAGATCGAGAACGGCATTCGGGGAGCGTCGCGAGCGTTGGCGAACAGCGCCGAAGACCTAGCCGGACTCGGTGAGACCATGCTGTACGTCCTGGTCTTGATGTCGATCGTGCGTTGGCTTCCGTACCGATGGTGGCGTTGGTCGCACAAGCTGCTCGGAATCCCGTTTGTGTTCGCGTGCTGGCACTTCTTCACCGCTACCAAGTCGTACGCCAACGGCTCGGCGTGGGGTTGGTACTTCGGCACGGTGATGGTCGCCGGTATTGCTGCCTTCGTCGCCAGGGTTTTGGTCCGAGACCCGTTACTGAAGGGATCGAAGCATCGAGTCGCATCAGCTGCCGTCCACGGTGACACCCTCGAGCTCGTCCTCCAACCAACGGGCTCGCCCCTCGGTCATCGCGCCGGGCAGTTCGCAGCGATCAAGGTGCAAGAGCGGGGCATGACCGAACCTCACCTCTTCACGATTGCGTCCGGCCCATCCGAGGGGGTGTTGCGGTTCTTCATCAAGGACCTCGGTGACTGGACGGCCAAGCTCGTCGCTCGTGGATCGGATCTCGTCGGAAGTGAGGTCATCGTCGAAGGGCCGTACGGGCGGTTCCGCCCCCTGCCGAAGAAGCCAGCGCCAACTGTCTGGGTGGCTGGCGGTGTCGGAATCACGCCATTCCTGGCCGCAACCGCCGAACTCGAGCCTCGGCCGCCGGGTGAGCGGCCCGTCCTGTACTACGCCGTTCGAGATGAGCGTGGAGCGATGGCGATTGACGTCTTGCGAGCCGCCGCCGACCGCGGAGCGATCGATCTCGAGGTCTGCTCATCGACGGAAGGGCGCCGCTTCAGCGGAGAGTTGCTCACCGATCGATTCGGTCCTGACGGTCTGGGAGGCGCCCACCTTGCCGTCTGTGGCCCGGCCGGCTTGGTGGCGAGCGTGCGCCAGATCGGCGACGCCGTGGGCGCCGGAGAGGTCGAGCACGAAGACTTCGACATCCGTCAGGGTTTCGGACCCGACCTGTCGAAGCCAATCGCCGAGCTGCTCGTTCGCTGAGCTGGCCGAACGATGAGGTGCGACACTGCTGCCATGATTGATCGACGAACACTGCTCACCGAAGAACAGATCGCCGCTGGGTTGCGGGAGCTCGATGGTTGGGCTGTCGGCGAAGGCGGAGATCGGATTCGGGCTCAGTTTCGCTTTCCCGACTTCGTGCGAGCATTTGGGTTCATGGCCAGCGTGGCCATCCTGGCCGAGAAGCTCGATCATCACCCCGAGTGGTCCAACGTGTACGGCAAGGTCGACATCGAGCTGACCAATCACGACTCGGGCGGCCTGACCGAACTCGACCTGCATCTCGCTGAGAAGATCAGCGCCCTCGTGATCGCCGAGGTTTCGTGACGAGCTTCTACGACGACGAGCATTCGCTCGATGCCTACCTCGCTCACCGGCACGCCGACGTCACCAGCCCGAACCTGGTCATGGAAGATCCAGCATTCCGGGCTGAGGTCGGTGAGGTCGACGGTCTCGACATCCTCGACCTCGGCTGCGGCGACGGTACCTACGCTGCGAAGTGCCTGGCTGATGGCTGCGCCTCGTTCATCGGCGTCGACGCTGCCAGCGGAATGATTGACCGAGCGAAGGTGACTGCGCCTGGTGCGACGTTCTCGGTTGCCTCCATGGAAGCGCTCGAACTCGACGCCGACGCTCATGACCTCGTGGTCTCACGCATGGCGCTGCACTATGTCGCTGATCTGGACCCGGTCCTCCGTGAGGCCCGGGCGGGGTTGCGACCCGGAGGTCGCTTCGTGTTCTCCGTGATCCACCCCGTCCTCACCGCTTCGCTCAACGTCGCCGAGGGGCAGCGAACCAGCGTCACGGTCGACAACTACTTCAACCGGGGCGACCGAAACCGGTCCTGGTTCGGGTCGTCGGTGACGTGGCAGCACCGCAATGTCGAGGACTACGTCGCCGCCGTGCTGGACGCCGGTTTCGAGCTGTCGGCACTTCGCGAATGCGAACCGGTGGAGGCCTTGTTCGACGGTGACATCGCCGAGCTCGAACGTCGACGCCGCGTTCCGGTGTTTCTTCTGCTCGCCGGGAGGGCTGTCGACTGACCGAGGCCGACGAGGAGTTCACGTGCTCGTCACACCCAGGGAGTCGCTGCTGCACCACTTCATGGGAGCATCACTCGATGATAGAAATCATCAGGCACCTGGTCGACGGCGGGCCGGAGACTGTCGGACCCTTCCAACACGCTGTGTCTGCTGGCGACTTTCATTTCGTCACCGGTCAGATGCCGACCCTGCCGACCGATCCGAGTCGAGTCGTCGACGGCGGCATCGAGGAGCAGACCCGACAAGTCATGGAGAACCTGAAGCTGGTTCTCGCCGGTCTCGACAGCAGCCTCGACCGAGTCGTGTTCGCAAGGGTCTACCTGGTCAACTTCCAGGACTTCGATCGCATGAACGAGGTGTACACGAGCTACTTCGCCGAAGGTGGCCTTCCGGCTCGAACATGCATCGGGGTTACGGGTCTTGCGGTTGGCGCTCTTGTCGAGATCGATCTGGTCGTCGCTCGCTGAAGGCCTCGTACTCGACCTCGCCGAGTTCGGTGCCTGGCAACGGATCGTCGAAATGGAGATGGAGGGTTCGGGCGTACTGCAGCCCGATCCGCTCCATGACCGACCTCGATGGTTGGTTGACTGCCATGGTCTGAGCGAAGACTCGCGTCGCCCCCGTTGCGAACAATGCGTCGACGAGGGCGCTGGCGGCTTCGGTGGCAAATCCGCTTCCCCACGCTGCCTGCCGGAAACGCCAGCCGATGTCGAACTCGGACCGGTCAGCGTTAGGCACCGCTCCGACCCACCCAAGGAAGGTGTCTGCGTGATCGAACACGAGCCACCTCGTGCCGAGCGTGCTCTCGAGCTCAGAGCGAACTGCCTCGGCAGGGCTCGCCCGCCCGGTGATGTAGCGCATGACCTCGGCGTCGCCGTCGAGTTCGATCAGACGGTCGACATCCTGCGGTCGAAGCGGGCGGATCAGGAGCCGATCGGTTCGGAGCCCATCGATCACCGTCGGGTGTTCGTCGATCGGTAGAGGTCGCGCAGCAGCCCGATCTCCGCGCCGTGGTGCACCAGTTCGCTACTTGCGTGGATCACCATGTCAGCCACGCAATGTTGCGCCCACGGACCCCAGGAGTCGCCCAGCTCGCTCCACCAGTCGAGTCCGGCGACGAGGCTGCGGTAGGTCTGCCACTTGCGCACCAGAATGTCGATCGCTTCCCCAGGATCCAGTGTCCAGTGGGCAAGGGAGTTGCTTTGATCGCCACCGAAACGGCGGGCGTAGTCGTCGAAGCAATCGATCGAGATGTGCCAGAGGCGCCAGGCGATGGTCGTCATCGGAGCCGGGTCGATCTCGCGAACACCAGCGCCGTCGACGACGACACGACCGTCGGGTCCGCTGCGCACCGACCATGTATCGATCGCCGGCTCCCACAGATACTCCTCGTTGGTCAGCCCGTCGAGCCGGCTTATGAGCTGACTGAACATTCCGTCCATCGAGTGGAGAATGACGTCCCGAATCTCGGTCGTCGGTCGAATTCCGGGATCATCCATCCGGCATCTTCGCGCTCTCTCGGCTGTGCCGTTCGGCTGCAAGAGATTTGGAAGGATCAGGCGATGAAGGATCAGGCGCTCGTGATCGCTGATCAGTGCTGTTGTACGACGCAGAACTCGTTGCCGTCGGGGTCGGTCATGATCGTGGTGCGGTAGTCGCCGTGGTGCTCTGCGGCGATGGAGGCCCCGAGCGCTTGCAGGCGGTCGACCTCTGTCTCGAGATCGGTGACGAACAGATCGAGATGGGCTCGATTCTTGGTGGACTTGGCTTCGGGAACCCGTTGCAGCGTGAGGTGATGGAGGCCTTCAGACGGCGAAACCAGGGGGTGGAATTGCGCGTCATCCGTCAGTTCGACTGGTTCGTCGTAGCCGAGCGCTTCCTTCCAGAACGCAGCGGCTGCCTTCAGGTCTGCACAGTCCAAGGTCATGCCGATCGTAGCGGTCATCGCTATCTCCCTAACGCTGTTAGATTTCCTAGTGCCGTAAGAGTACAACGAAACGATGGGGACCGAAACGATGGAGACCGAAACCCGCCGAGAGCGTCACCGGCGCACCCTCATCGAGGAGATCCTGGCTGAAGCCCGATCGCTGCTCGAGCAGGGCGGTCCGTCCTCGGTCAGCCTGCGAGCGATCGCTCGAGCCGTCGGGATGAGCGCACCCTCGCTCTACACGTACTTTCCCAGTCTCAACGACCTTTTCACCGAGCTCATCGTTCGTAGCTATGACGCACTGGCCAGCCACGTCAGTCGTGACCTCGATGCATTGGGTGATGCGCCGGTGGGCGATCGGCTCGTCGCTGGTCCCTTGGCCTATCGGTCGTGGGCGCTCGAGAATCGTCAGCAGTTCAACCTGGTTTTCTTCGATCAGATCGCTGGCTACGAGGCTCCGGCCGATGGGCCGACCGTTGCGGCGCAGACCTCGGTGTTGCGCCCGATGGCGGTCGACTACGCGGCGGCGCACGGCCAGAGCCTCGAAGTGCTTCTGGAACCCGGCGACCTGCTCGATGACTTCCTCGGCTGGTGGGGCTCGTTTCACGGCCTCGTGGTGTTGGAGGTCAACCATCACCTGGACTGGGTCGATGCGAGCGCTGTGTTCGAACGCCGCCTTCGTCGGGAGATCCGTCAAATGTCTTGAGTCAGCGGAAGCTCTCGAGTTGTTCGAAGACGAGCACGCCATCGCGGGTCGAGTCCATCACGTGACCCTCGCCTTCGAAGATGGTCAGTTCGACGTCGCCTCCGAGCGCTTCCAAGGTGTTGGCTGCTTGTTCAGCAGGGCCGATCCAGCTGGTGTCGGTGCCGCCGACGTAGAGCCGGATCGGCACGCCGGCGAGTTGTGCGAGTGCGGCCTGATCGTCCTCGGATCGCGGGAAGCCGGGGAAGACGGTGAGCGACAACAGGCGGTCGGGATTGAGCGCGGCGTAGCGGAAGGTGCTGATGCCACCGTTGCTGATGCCAGCGACATGGGGTGCTCCGCCCTCGGGAGTCACCCACGTCTCGACCCAGTCGAGGAGGCCGGGAACCAGCCGTTCGCTTCCTTGGAAGAACAGTTCTCCGTCCGGGGCGGCGGGGCTCACCACGACCCACCCGAGCCGTTGAGCTTCGGGTGCGTACGTGCCCTCGACCAGTGAACGCGTGAGCGCGAGGTCCTGGCCGCCGGCCGGAAAAGCCAGGAGAAGCGGTGCCTCGTCGCCGGCCACGAATTCAGCTGGTGTCGACACGACATAGTCGATCGTGACGCCGTCGATCTCGACCGAACCTGCAGCGACACCCCCCGGAGCGAGTTCCGGTCTGCTGGTCGTATCAGCGGCGAAGACTTCAGTGGTGTCAGGCGAACTGCACGCTGCGGCGAGCATGGCGACAGCGAATGCGAAGGCGACAGTGCGAAGGATCATGGGCGTGGAACCGCGCTCGCCGTTCCCGCATTCCGTTGGTCGACCACACCTGTGGTCTGCCACGATGCTGCGATGCATCGCGAACTCTCACCGGCCGAACTGGCTCCGCCGGCGGCCAACTACGCCCACGCCATCTTGTCGACCGATGTGCGTCGCATGGTGCACACCTCTGGTGTGGTGCCCACTCGCCCTGACGGCACGGTGCCCGACGACGTGGGTGAGCAGTCGGTCGTGGTGTGGCAAACAATCACGGCCTTGCTCGAGTCTGCAGAGATGACACCAGCGAACATCGTGTCCGTGACGACGTATGTGGTGGCCGAGTACATGGGAGAACTGGGCAAGGTGATGGCCGCACGCGACGCGGCGCTCGGCGATCACAAGGCTGCGTCGACGCTGGTCACTGTGCCGGCGCTGGCCCAAGAGGCCTGGAAGATGGAGATCGCCGTCGTCGCAACCGCCTGACGATCTCAACTTGGTCCCATTTCACCCACCTGTTGGCTGCAATGAGACCAAATTGGGAGAGGGCGGGCGATCGAGCAGCGTCAGGGGGCGGCGACGAGTTCGATGCGGATGCCGAATGGGTCATCGGTGAAGGTCTGGGTGACACCGTTGATCGTGCCGCCGGAGCGGACGTCGTGGCCAGCTGTGGTGAGCGCTGTCACGAGCTGGCCATAGAACTCGATCGCCGCTGGCTTTCCGCCGACTGGGATGGCGATCTGCATGTGGTCCAGTCCGAGCACTTCGTAGGTCATCTTGGAATTGTCGCATCCAAGCACGGGTTACTGTCGAAGTACCAGACAGTTGCTACGCGACAGTCGCTCCACCGACTGCAGCGGTCGCGGCCTTCCCCTGGCCCGACGCAATCCCTCGCCGTCTTCCCGGGTTTCCCCTTCCTGGCAAGATGGCGAGTGTCTTTTTGGCCCTTGTGCCTCAGCGAAGACCCTCGGTCCATTCTCGGACCTCGGGCCGAATCTCGACCGGAACTTCAATGCGAATCGTTGCCGGTTCGCTCTGCAGGCGCAGGTAGCGATGGCCAGAGGTGGCGTCGAGGGCGGAGCGGTCGACCACCCGATTGGGTTTGAGCTTGTGCCTGACCTCTGCCCGGTCCGGATGCAACTCGACGCGTCGATGCAGCGTGATGGCGGTGGCCAACAGAAGTGGGACAGCGGCGACCAGCGTGAGTGGGCCGATGCGGTCCCAGAACCCGACGATGATGGCGCCAGCGCTCACCGCGAAGATGAGGGCCTGGAGTCGGCTGCCGACGATGATCAGCGGTTCGCCAACGGGAACGCTCATGCGCTGGCGGCGCGGCTGCGCACGTGATCGAGGAAGCGCCGGGCGGCAGGATGCGCCGGCCGGGTTCCTTTCCATGCCAGCCGGATCGGCTGGCGCACTTCGAGATTTCGCAGCCGTAATGCGACGAGGCGGTTGTTGGCCACGTCGTCTGCAACCGCCGGCGCGGGTAGGAGCGCAACTCCGTTGCCGTTCATCGCCGACATTCTGGCGGCTCCGGTGCTCGACACCTCGGTCGCTCGGCCGACGACGCCCAGTTCGTGCTCGGCCAGGGCCATCTCGATCACGTCGAGCGTGCCCGAGCCCCGGCGACGCAGGATCAGATCTGAGGCAGCCAGGTGGGCTCCGGTGATGCTCCGCTGTTTTGCGAGGGCGTGGTCGGGGCGACACACCGCAACGAGCGGGAACCAATCGACGATCTCGGATCGCAGCGACAGAGGGGCACCCGGCCCGCCGAGCAAGCCGAGGTCGACCTCACCGTGACGGATGAGAGCAGCAACACTTGCGGTGTCGGCTTCGACCAGATCGATCTCGACTCCCCTTATCGGGCATTCGGCCAGCCAGGTCGGCAGCAGGTGGTTGGCGCTATCGACCGTTGCGGCAAGCCGCAGCTTGAGGGCGGTCTGCTGCCGGAGTGACCTGGCGCCCTGGGACAGTGACGCGGCGGCGGTGACGAGCCCTTCACACCAGGGCAGGAGCTGTTGCCCTTCCGCTGTGACGAATGAACCGGTCGGGCTGCGCTCGAGGAGCTGCACACCCACGACCCGTTCGAGCTTCTGGATGCGAGCGGTTGCCGACGGCTGTGTGACACCGTGGCGGGCCGCTGCCTTCGACACGCTTCCCAACTCGGCGACGGTCAGAAAGAGGCGGACGGAGGCGACGTCGAGGTCATCGGATGAGTCGAACACCCCCATAGCGTATGGCAATGACCTGAAAGGTCTTTCGACATTCCTGATTCGGCCAGAGTGGGCGAGACTGGAAGGCCTATGGCAACCGACGACAGCGCTTCTGAGATGATCCGATACGGGATCATCGGCTCCGGGATGATGGGCATCGAACACATCCAGAACATCAACCAGGTCGACGGGGCAGTGGTGACGGCTGCATCTGATCCTCACCAGCCGTCGCTCGATGCGGCGATCGCCGAGGCCGGCGGCGACAAACCCATTGCTACGTTCACTGATCACAAGGACCTGCTGGCCAGCGGACTGTGTGATGCGGTCGTCCTTGCCAGCCCGAACTTCACCCACGCCGATCTGCTCGTCGACATCTTCGCATCCGGGCTGCACGTGCTGATCGAGAAGCCCATGTGCATCACGGTCGCCGAGTGCGAGCAGGCCATCGCGCAGGCGGAAGCCACCAAGGACATCAACCCCGATCGCAAGATCTGGGTTGGTCTCGAGTACCGCTACATGCCGCCTGTGGCTGCGCTGATCAGCGATGTTGCCAACGGTGCTGTTGGCACTCCGCACATGGTCGCCATTCGTGAGCACCGGTTCCCGTTCCTGGTGAAGGTCGGCGACTGGAACCGATTCAGTGCCAACACCGGCGGAACGCTGGTCGAGAAGTGCTGCCACTTCTTTGATCTGATGACGCTGATCATCGGCGAGAAGCCGGTCCGGGTCTTCGCCTCCGGAGCGCAAGACGTCAACCACCTCGACGAGACCTACGACGGCAAGACACCCGACGTTCTCGACAATGCGTACGTGATCGTCGACTACCCGAGCGGGCAGCGAGCGCTGCTCGACCTGTGCATGTTTGCCGATGCCACCGAGAACCAAGAAGAGGTCTCCGTGGTCGGCCCCATCGGGAAGGTCGAGGCCCTCCTGCCGGCGGGCAAGGTCAAGCGTGGTCGCCGCGGCGAGCACTGGATCGGTGAAGTCGAGACCGAGTTGATCGTTGATGAATCGATCGCTCACGAGGGCCTACATCACGGCTCGAGTTTTGTCGAGCACGTGAAGTTCGCGGCTGCCATTCGGGGAGAGCAAGAGGTCGAGGTCACCCTCGAGAACGGACTTTGGTCGGTCGCCGTTGGCGCCGCTGCCCACAAGAGTATTGAAGAGGGCCGCCCGGTCCTGCTGAGCGAGATGATGGGAACGAACGCATGACAGACACACCCCTGAAGACCGAGGTCGCTGCATCGTTGAAGACCGAGGTCTCGTGGTTCAGCGCTCTGTGCGATGACGACTACGAATTCCTCGGCCAGCCAGACCCGAATCTGTTGAGCACGTTCGAGCATTGCCGCAACATCGTGATGACGGCCGAGCGCTACGGCTTTGACAACGTGCTGCTGCCGTCGGGCTACGCCCTTGGGATCGACAACACCACGTTCGCTGCCGGCATGGCCCCGCTCACCCAGAACATCCGCATGCTCCTCGCCATCCGCTGCGGAGAGATGGTCGTGCCCCAGGTCGCCCGCCAGATGGCGACGCTGGATCAGATGTTGGGTGGTCGTCTGACCATCAACATCATCTCCAGCGACGTGCCGGGCGAGACGCTCGAGAGTGAGCCTCGCTATCGCCGGAGCACCGAAATCATGTACTGCCTGCGTGAGTTGCTCGACGGTCGCCCGCTCGACTTCCAGGGCGACTTCATCAACCTGAAGGTCGATCCACCCCGAATCAAGACCGTGTCAGGCAAGAGCCCGCTGTTCTATTTCGGTGGTCTTTCACCAGCCGCACGGGAGTGTGCCGCCGCCGGCGCAGACGTTTTCCTCATGTGGCCTGACGTCACCGAGAAGGTGCTCGAGGTCAAAGCCGACATGGACGCTCGTGCCGCTGCCAAGGGCCGCTCGTTGAAATACGGGTGGCGCAGTCACGTGATCGTACGTGAGACCGAAGACGAGGCACGCGCCGCTGCCCGTCGCCTGCTCTCCAAGCTCGACGACGACGAAGGCAAAGCCATTCGCCAGCGCTCGCTCGACTCCGCCTCCGCCGGTGTTGCTCGCCAAGCCGAGCTCCGAGATGGCGCCGACGACGAGGGCTACGCCGATCGTCATCTGTGGACTGGCGTTGGTCGTGCCCGCTCTGGTGCGGGTGCCGCAATTGTCGGCGACCCCGATCAGGTGCTCGGCAAGATCAAAGAACTCGAAGCAGCAGGGATGGGTGCTTTCATCCTGTCTGGCTACCCGCATGCGGCCGAGTGTGATCTGTTCGCTCGTTACGTGCTGCCTCAACTCGACCACGGTCGGCTCGAGTTCACACCACACCCGGTCGCCGTTTGACGGGAAGCACGCCGTCGAGATGCTGGCGGAAGCCATCACACTCGAGAGGGGACGGGGCCGGGCTCGTATTGACGGCGGGACGACTTCCGGCTGATGGGTGTGATGAGGCCGTGTCGCTCCCACACGTGCAGCGTCGAGGCGGGCAGACCCGACGCCGCTGTGACGTCGCCGATGTCGATGGACGCCAGGTCGATCGATGAGTGGTCTCGACTCATGCTGGCCGCCGACCGAACCAGCGTCTGACCTGGTGGGCGTGGCTTTCGTAGTGCTCGTCGAAGGTCTGTCGCATGAGCCTCTCCTCGAAGGGGATGTACCAACGGTCAGCAGCAGCGAAGAAGATCGCTGGTGCCAAAACGCCTACCCACGATCCCAGCCCGATGGCCACTCCCGCCAGCAGGATCAGGAATCCGAGGTACATCGGATTGCGGGACCACCGGAAGAGACCGTCGATGACCAACTGGTTCGGTTGGCCGAAGGTGTTGATGCTGGTGCCTACCGCTTCAAAGCGCTTCGAGCCCCAGACGCTCATCGCTAGTCCGGCGATTGCCATGGGAATCCCGAACAGCCGCAGCACGTTGGGGACAGACGGCAATCCGAGAGCGAAGTGAAACGCAACGGCGGCGAGTGCGAGCAGAAGGACGAGGGCTGGAGGAAGAAGTCGTTGCATGCACCGATCGAAACACCTCAACCCCAGTTGAGCGCAAGTGTCGGCGTCGGCCTGGCTGCCTCCGTCATCTATCGGAGGGTGACCGTGCCTTCTGGGGCAACAGCGATCCAGGTCCGGCCCGGTGCCAACAGGACTTCAGCCCCATTTGCGTCGCGGTAGACAATGCGATCGGTGGCCTTCGTTCGGCTCCAGGTGCCTTCGATGAGGTTGCCGCCGGTGTAGATGTAGGCCACACCTGATCCGACCGTGATGGCCTCGGGCGACTCAGCATCCGCGCCGCTGATGCCGTAGGGCGTGATCTGCACGATCACGTTCGGGGGAGCAACCGCGATGCCCGCATCGTCGAAATGGACGGTGCCATCCTGATTGCGGAGCCAACCGGCACCATTCCATCGGTACGTGACCTGCGTGTTGCCCCAGTCGATGTCCACGCCAGCCGCACGTTGCCCGGCCGCGGCGGCGCCGACCTCGCGGTATCGCATCAGTTGTGGAGGAGTGTCGGCAACGCCTGCGCCGTAGCTGTAGAGCGTGGTTGGGCGGGCAAACAAGTTGTGGGGCGCACGCCGGCCGTCGACCCGGAAATAGCCATCGGCCACGAGCGCATTGACGTTGACAACAGGGGCGGTGGCCAGGGCATTCAACACGCCGCTGTTGGCGCCGGAAGCGCCGAAGAGCGGAACGTTGAGCTGAGAGATCAGAGGAATGTCGCCGGTGCGGGCTGACCGGACCGGGCCCACCTGGGCAGGAATCTGCTCGTGGAACGTGGCGGCCAGGCGGGTGATGGAACCCTCGACGAGTTCCTCCCACACGATGTCGGCCTGGTTGATGCCCGCCTGCGGACGCGCTCGGGAATGGTTGTCGATCTTGAGGACAAGGGCGGGCCGAGTCACGTCGGATCGGCTTGCCTCACCGGTCAGAGGCAACGTGGCGGGGAACATTGCCTCGATGCGTTGGCCGTACTCATCAGATTTCAAGAAGTTGGCGATGGCGAGCCCGTAGCCGGGCCCGTTCTCGATGAAATCGGCCCAGAACACGAGGCCGCCGGGTTCGGGGCTTCGGCGCAGCATGCCGAGGTAGAGCATCGTGGCTCTGACGGTGCCGCTGGTCTGGGCGACGTATTCAGGTGATTCGGAGAACTCCGCCATCATGGCGCCGCGGCTGAGCCCATTGTTGAGTCGGCGCAGCCAGAACGTGCGGCCTCCGGCGTCGGCGTTGCGATCGAAAACGTTGCGATAGACGAGGTCGACGAAGGCGTCGTCGGTCAGCGACCCGTAGGTCGCTTCGAACTCCGCCGAGCGTGCGAACTCGCCGCTGATACCAGCGAGCGGCATGCCGTTGCGGAACTGTCCGGCCCAGAACTGCAAACCGCCGAAGTCAGGGCTGCGTCTGAAGTGGGCGGTATAGAGGCGGACGACCGGGGCGACCGAGTCGCCGAACTCGGGTTGCGACACCATGAACTCGACGAGGCCACCGGGGTTGATGCCTGTCCTCAGTCGGTTCGACCAGAACTCGAGCCCGCCAGCGTCGGGGTCTCGGGCCAAAAAGTCTCGGTATTGCTGGGTGACGAACTCTTCGGGGTTGGGGAACTCGAGTACATCTTCTTCCGCGCCGGCGGAGACAGGAACCAGCACAGTGGACAGCAGGCTGGCCAGGAGCGCAACCACGACAAGAGCGGGAACTCGGAGCTGTTGTCGCGAGCTGGAACGCATGGAGACTCGATTCGAACATCGATCGGCGGGGCCACGGACCGTAGTGGCTGACCACCCAACATCAAAGGGAGACCATCACCCGCCAACTTGGGAGGGGTCAGGAACGGCGAAGCCGTTGCCAGCCTCCCAACCTCAGATGCGGAGCGCTCGGAGAGATGCGATCGCCGCGGGGACGGCTGAACAGGCGGCATCGACATCGGCGGCTGTCGTTTGCCAGCCAACCGAGAGGCGCAACGAATGGTCGGCGGCCACGCCCATGGCCGCCAGCACCGGTGAAGGTTCGAAATCTTCCGATGCACATGCCGAGCCGGAGTGAGCGGCGATCCCTGCTTGATCGAGCGCGATCACAATGGCTTGTGGTTCGACATCGGCGAGTCCAACACACACCAAGTGGGGGAGCCGGTGGTCGGGGTCCTCGGGGCCGAACACTTCCACGCCCTCGATGGAGGCGAACATCTCTCGAAGTCGATCGGTTGCGACTCGTGCCGCTGCCACTTCTGTCTGCCACGTGTCGGCCAGCTCGGCACACGCAGCGCCAAGCCCGACCGCAGCGACCGTGTTCTCCAGGCCGGCGCGACGCGCCCGTTCCTGAGCACCACCAACGAACAGCGGTTCAACTCGCAGACCCCGCTTCACCAACAGGGCGCCGCTGCCAGCGGGGCCGCCCAGCTTGTGGCCTGACATCGCAACGAACGCAGCGCCGGAGCTCTTGAAATCGAAGGCGACTCGCCCGAAGGCCTGTGCGCCGTCGACCAGCAGCGCAACGTTGCGCTCGGTACACAGGCTGCTCACTGTCTCGATGTCCTGAAAGGCGCCGACTTCGTGATTGCCGATTTGGCACACCACCAAGCTGACCTCGTTCCCGGCGCCGTGTTCGTGGTCGATGGCTTCGGCGATTGCTGCAGGATCCACCCGGCCGAATCGGTCGATCGGCACCATTCGGTGGGCGGTTCGTTCTGCGGTCAATCGCACCGCTGAGTGCTCCGCAGCGCTGAAGATGACGACCCCCGGTGTCTGCTCGGTTTGACCCCAGATCGCCATGGTGATTGCCTCGGTCGCCGATGACGTGAAAATCACCTCACGCGGTCGAGCGCCAACGAAGTCGGCGACCGAGACGCGAGCCAGCTCGAGTTGATGGCGCACCGTGAGCCCCTCGGTGTGCATTCGGCCGGGGTCGGCGGCTGGCACATCGAGTGACTGTTGCATAGCCAGTCGGGCGATCGGACGCAGCCGTGAGGTCGAGGCGGTGTCGAAATAGTGACGTGACATGTGAGCCTTGCTCTCTCGGCCCGCGGTTGAGGCCACCACCGGGCAGCTCGGTAGTCTACGCCCACCCCTTCGTCAGAGGCTTGAGCGCGTGCTTCCGGCGGATCGACCCCTCTCAGGAGCACCGTGGCAATCACCAACGATGATGTGATCGAAGTCCTTCGACCTGTGGAAGACCCCGAGCTGCACCGCAGCATCGTGGATCTCGGCATGGTTCGGCGGGTTGACATCGCACTGCCTTCGGTGACCGTTGCCATTGACCTCACCATCGCCGGCTGCCCGCTGCGAGCTGAGATCAACAATCGCGTGGCCGGTGCGGTCAAGGCGCTCGACGGCGTCGAAGACGTCAACATCGAGTTCGGTGTCATGACCGACGAGCAGCGTGCTGCGCTGCGCCAGAACCTCCACGGCGACCCCGGCTCAACCGCTGGATCCACTCAAGCTCACGGTCACGCTGAAGGCCGAGCTGTTCCGTTCGCCCAGGCCGACAGCAACACGCGCGTCATCTTGGTGGCGTCCGGCAAGGGTGGCGTCGGCAAGAGCTCGGTCACCACCAACTTGTCGGTTGCGCTCGCCGCTCGTGGCAAGAAAGTCGCCATTGTCGACGCTGACGTCTGGGGCTTCTCGATTCCCCGCATGCTCGGCATCGACCGTGATCCCGTGATCATCGACGAGATGATCGTGCCGCCCGAAGCGCACGGCGTGCGCTGCATCTCGATGGGTTTCTTCGTCGAAGAGAACCAGCCCGTGATCTGGCGTGGCCCGATGCTCCACAAAGCACTCGAGCAGTTTCTCACCGATGTGTTCTGGGACGAGCCCGACTATCTCGTGGTCGACCTCCCGCCGGGCACGGGCGACATTGCGCTGTCCATCGCACAGTTCTTGCCTCGTGGCGAGATGATTGTGGTCACCACTCCGCAGCCGGCCGCTCAGCGTGTTGCCCAGCGGGCCGCCTACATGGCGCACAAGGTCAACATCAACGTGACGGGTGTGATCGAAAATATGAGCTGGTTCACCGGCGATGACGGCAAGAAATACGAGCTGTTCGGGGCCGGCGGTGGTGCAGAACTGGCCGCCGATCTCGACGTGCCGCTGCTCGGCCAGGTGCCGCTGGTCTCTGACCTTCGCGAAGGCTCCGACACCGGCAACCCGATCGCCGCTGATGTCGAGACCGAGTCGGCCAAGGTGTTCGCTGCGCTCGCCGAGAAGCTTGATGTCGAGATGGCGCCCAAGCGGCGCTACCGCTCAGAGCTCAAAGTCATCTAGCAGCACCGTCGTCTCGACGGACGGTCATCCAAGCGACCAGGCCATCTCGCCCTTCAACCATTCAGCTCACCGATCGAGATCACGGGCTCGCTAGCCTCACGCCGATCGCAACAACTCAGGAGTCATCGTGGACGTAAGAATCGGTATCGCCGACAGCCCCCAGATCATTGAAGTCGACATGTCGGATGAGACCGATCGAGATGCGCTCAAAGCAACCGTGAATGCGGTGCTTGCCGGCACGACTCCGGTCCTCACCCTGGAAGATCGCAAGGGCAAAGAGCTCAACGTTCCCGGTAGCCGGGTGTCGTTCATCGAGATCGGTGCGGCGGACGCAGAGCGCAAAATCGGTTTCGGCGCCTGATCGCTGCTGTCCAACAGCGGGGCCGCTCAAGCCATTCTGCGGTTCGGGCGGCGCTGCGATCCGACAATTCAGCGGCGCTGACGTCATGATCTTGCCGTGCTGAGACCCCTCACGATCGTCGCAGGAAAAGGTGGGGTCGGCCGATCGACCACGGCGGCGGCGCTGGCGTTGAACGCTGGCGTAGCCGGGAAGAAGGTGTTGGCCGTCGATGCCACCAGCGATGGTGGCCTTCGTGCTGCCTTGGCCACGGCGCATGCGGCCGAGCGCAGCACCGTAGAACTCCTCGAGCTCACCACAGATGAGGCGCTCGACGAGTACCTCAAGCTGTACCTGAAGGTCCCGATCCCGCCGTCTCGACTGGGCCCGATCGCTCGGATCTTCGACTACGTGGCCATGGCAGCCCCCGGCGTGCGGGAGATCCTCACAATCGGCAAGATTGCCAATGAGGTCCGCCGAGGCGGGTGGGACGCCGTTGTGGTCGACGCTCCGGCCACCGGGCACGTGATCGAGCTGCTCGCAGCTCCCGAAACGCTGCAAGAACTCGTCAAGGTCGGGCCACTCACCGAGCAGACCCAGTGGATCTCTGACCTGCTCCGGAACCCTGCGATCAGCGGTGTCGTCACCGTCACGACGTCGGAAGCCCTGCCGGTCAGCGAGTCGCTCGAACTGCTCGAGCGACTGATCGAGACTACGCAGGTCGACCCCATCGGGTTCGTCGTCAACCGGCTCCCCGATCTTCTCGACGAGGCCGGTTATGCCGAGGCCGAGCGACTGCTCGACACCCTGTCGGCCGATGATCCACTGGCCCGGGCGGTTGGCACCGTTGCCCACCGATCAGCGGCCGCTGTCACCGAGCTCGATCGGTTGTCTGATCTCGATCTGGGGCTGACCTGGGTACCAGAGTCAGCCGAGCCATTGGCCGCCGTTCGTTCGGCTCTCGCCGAGGTCGACGCATGAGCAAGAAGAAGCCCAAGAACGAGACACAGAGTTCGGTTGACGAACTTCTCGCCACTGCCAGCGTCTTGTTGGTGGCCGGTCCCGGGGGAGTGGGCAAGACCACGCTGTCGGCATCGCTTGCGGCCCGGGCCGCTCGGGACCATGGCCGACGGGCCCTCGTGGTCACGGTCGACCCCGCCAGGCGCCTCGCCGATGCGCTCAGCATTTCGGCCTCCGACGAGGCCATGTTGGTGCCTGTGGGCGATGGCGACGGCAGGCTCTGGGCCCGCATGATCGACATGTCGTCGAGCTGGGATGAGCTCGTGGAGCGGACCGCTCCCGATGTCGAGACAGCGGATGCGCTGCTGCGAAATCGTCTTTACCGTACGCTCACGCAACGGTTCGTGCAGAGCCACGACTACATCGCGCTCGACCATCTCGTTGACCTTGCTGCTGATCGTCGCTACGACCTTGTCGTGGTTGACACGCCGCCGTCGGTGCACGCCCTCGACATCCTCGATGCGCCCGACAAGATGGCCGACTTCTTCGGCAGCCGCCTGCTGCGCTGGTTGATTGCCCCCTACGGCAGCCGAGTGGTGCAGGTCGCAGCCAAGCCGTTCCTCAGCGTTGCTGAACGCTTGCTCGGTGGGCCGTTCCTGTCTGAGATCACTGAGTTCTTCTGGTTGTTCTCCAAGTTGCAGGACGAGTTCGCCGACCGGCTCGATGTTGTGCGGCGCCAGCTCGCCGACCCGTCCACCAGCTATCTCGTTGTGCACACGCCCGAGGCCATCCCGACCCAGCGAGCCGATGCCCTCATCGCCGAGCTTGCCCGCCGCGGTCACGCCGCATCGCTGCGATTGGTCAACCGAGCGCTCGATCGGGACATCGCTGATCTCGATGGCCGACTCGACGAGATCGAGAATCCTGACTTGCGAGACGCCGTGGCCGACATCTCCGCTGCTGCCGCCCGCCAACTGGCCGATCGCGATGGGGCAGTGCCGTCGTTCTACGTCGGCAACAGCGACGTGCCGATCGAGAACGTGAACGTTTTGGCCGATCTTCTCGATTCCTGACCGCCTCGCTGGGGTTGTGGCCGGGACAAAAAGGAGTCGCAAAGCGCTCCGGTCTGACTCCTCCCAAGTTGGCGGGGTCAGTCGTCGTGTTCGATGCGGGAGAACGCGGTCAACACCGCGACGAACGGCTCGAGGAAATCGGCGAAGGCGTCGTCGGTCGGCTCGGGGCTACCGCCGACGAGGATGGCGTCGGGAATGATGTCGAGTAACTCGAACACCGTTGCTCGCTGGTGAACCTTGTTCTCGGGAAGCGAGGGATAGATCACGACCTCGTGCGCGAGATCGGCGAGCTCGTCGCCCGTGGCCCCGCGGATGGGAAAGCCTTCCAGAAGCGCAACGGCGGCATCATCGTCGTGGGTGTCGGCGATGATGACCCTGGCGAGCTCATCGACGACCGGGTCGCCAGCCGTCGCTGGCCAACACAGCATGGTTCGAGCCACGAGCTCGGGTCGATCCAGCACGAGGCGCATGGCTGCGCTGCATCCGTTCGACCCAGCGACAAGGGCAACCCGTTGAAGGCCCGCAGTCTCGATTGTTGCTGCGAGAGCTTCGGCTTCTCCAATCCACGACGTGGGCTCGGCGGGCCGCTCGTGCACGACCACCTCGACGCCGCCCTTGCTCAGAGCGCCGGCAACACCCGTAGCGACCCAGAAGTCCGCAGCGGTCATGAGGGGGTCGTCGTACAAGCCGCCGGGAACCAGAACGATCGGCAGCAGCTCGGGCAGGTGCATCATGTCCGGATTGTCGCAGGGCCCAGTCGTCCCCAGATGGATGCCTCGAACTGGGCCGACGGCTGCGTTGTCTGCATCCCGGCTCGGTGCCATGCTGGCGCCGATGCCAGACGCCCCGACCTCCTCGCTGCTCGAATGGTTTGCTGAACACGAACCCGAGCACACACATCGCGCTGGGTCGCTTGTCTTTGTCGACCTGGCAGCGATCGGGCCTGTCATCGACCGCGCCGAAGCGGCGGGAATGTCCATCCGGCAGGCTCGAGGCTTCGCTGTCGTTGACGACCTGGCCCGACCCGTCCAGGGTCAGCAGCTTGAACCAACGGTCGACGCCCTGCTCGACTGCGAGACGCCCAGCGGGTCGACCTGCGGCGCCGTCCGACGGGCATTGCGCGGCGTCTGGGCGGCCAACCCGCCAAGCGTCGGGCGCCACATGGTGTTGCTGACCTTCGATGACAACGGCGCCGTTTGATGGCATCGTTACGTGATCTGGTCAGGCAACACGGCCACCTCGAAAGCGAGCAGGTCCAGCATCTTCGCAACCTCGTTGCGTCGTGGGCACTTCTGGCCGACCTCAGCTTTGCCGACCTCTCGCTCCTTGTGCCTGCCGCCCAGTCGAGCGAGCATCGCTTCTTCGTGGCCGGCCATGTGCGTCCGGCCACGTCGCAAACGCTCTACCGAGATGACCAAGTGGGCCGCTTCCTGGGCACGGGCGAACGTCCGATCGTCGCCGAGTGCTGGGAGACGCAGCGACCAGCGGAGGGCATCAGCGAAGTTGACGGCGTGAGATTCTCGGTGCAGGCCATCCCGGTGTGTCACGACGGCAAGATCATCGCCGTCCTCGCTGCTGATGCTCCGGTTCGAGCCGATGCTGAACGAAGCGAAGTCGAGCGGGCCTATCGCTCGGTCTTCGAGTCGTTCGCCTTGATGGTGGGCGACGGCAGCTTCCCTTACGAATCGGATCAGCGCTCCGAGCCCTCCGTGCGGGTCGGCGACGGTGCCATCGTGATGGATCGTGCCGCCCGGATCCAGTTCACGTCACCGAACGCCGTCAGCGCGCTCCACCGGCTTGGTTTCCACTCCAACGCCGTTGGTCGGAGTGCCGATGACATCGGTATCCAGGCCGACGTCATCCGTACGGCCTTCAGTCTGCTCGTGCCCGTCACTCAAGAGCTCGAGCGGGGATCGGCAACCGCCATCCACGCCAGGGTGCTGCCCTTGATCGAGGGCAACCACGCCTCGGGCGCGCTTGTGCTGTTGCGCGATGTCTCTGACCTGCGGGAACAGGAGCGCCGGTTGGTCTCGATGGATGCCACCATCCGCGAGATCCATCACCGGGTGAAGAACAACCTGCAGACGGTTTCGTCGCTGCTCCGTCTCCAGGGGCGACGGCTCGAGTCTGGCGAAGCAAAGTCGGCGATCGACGAGTCGGTGCGCCGCATCCGATCGATTGCGCTGGTCCACGAGATCCTGGCGCAGGACGGTGGCGACGACGTCCGCTTCCTCGACGTCGCCGTGCCGATCACCCAGATGGTCGAACAAGCGCTGGTCTCTCCCGATCGTCCGGTCACCATCCGGTTTGTCGGTGACGGCCCCACCCTGCCCGCTTCGGTGTCTTCCTCTCTGGCCGTCGTCCTGACCGAGCTGCTCCAAAACGCCGTCGAGCACGGCTATCCGCCAGGAAGCAACGGGGGGCGGGTCACGATCGAGTTGCAGAGCACCGCTCGAGGCATCACCGTGCGTGTGCACGACGATGGCGTTGGTCTGCCGCCAGGTTTTGACCTGTCAGCCTCTGACGGGCTTGGCCTGACCATTGCGCAAACGCTGGCGTCGGGTGATCTCGGGGGAGAGCTGTCACTGCGACCTGCTGCCCACGGCGACGGCACGATCGCTGAGATTCGCGCTGAGTTCGACGACCAAGACACCGTCTGATGTCGTCGGTGCGTCGTGGACGCGAACGAGCCGGCCTCATCGAGGCCGGCTCGCTTCCGTTCAGTTCGTTCAGATCGTGAGGTGTCAGACAGCGGTGCGGCGACGACGGCCAAGGTAGGTGCGACGCAGCTGGCGGCGCTCCTCTTCGGACGTGCCTCCCCAGATGCCGGTGTCCTGATTCGTTCGCAGGGCGAACTCGAGGCAGGCGAGTTGCGCTGGGCAGCTGTTGCAGACCTGCTTGGCTTCATCGATCTGCTCGAGTGCGCTACCTGTGGTGCCGACCGGGAAGAAGAGATCGGGATCGGTGTCGCAACACGACGCCGTGGAGCGCCAGCTGAGGTCACTCGTGGTGTTCGGAGTGTTCGCAACCTTCTGAGCGATGCGCTCGGCCATTGCGGGAATGGCACCCGTCATCGTCATCTGGTTGGCGATGATCCGGTGTTTTTCCGCAATCAGTCGATCGTGTCCAACGTCGTCGGTGGGGGTATCGAATGTGGTCACGCGGCCTCCAGATCATGTCGATGGCGGCGGTGCCGTCGACGGGAAGACAGTACCGAGTACTTCGACTCTCGTAAAGAGTATGGGAAAAGATCTTTTCGATTCCCTTACCCCTGACTGACGAAGTCAGTGCGACCGAGTCCGAGGTCAGCGCAAGCGAGTCAAGGTCTGACAGACTCTTCCGATGTCAGAGGATCCGATCGAGTTTGAAGCGCGAGCAACCAAGGTGATCGCTCATCGCGGTGCATCCGCTGACCACCCGGAAAATACCATCGAAGCGTTCGTGGGTGCCCGTGAGCAGGGGGCCGATGGCATCGAGCTCGATGTGCGTCTGTCTGCCGACGACGTTCTGGTGCTCTGCCATGACGCGCACCTGCCTGACGGGCGAATGGTGCGGGAAGTGCAGTCGGCCGATCTGCCTTCCTCGGTCCCGAGCCTGGCCGAAGCGCTCGAAGCGACCGATCCTCTGTTCACCAACATCGAATTGAAGAACCTTCGCAGCGACCCCGACTTTGACGCAGCCGAGGGTCTTTCCATCGCCGTCGCGGGTCTCATCACTGCGTTCGACGCCCACGATCGCGTGCTGGTGTCTTCTTTCGACATCGATGCCGTTCTCCGCATCCGAGCGACCGACTCCACCGTGGCCATCGGCTGGCTTGTATGGGGCCAAGCCGACCCCGTTCAGCTCATCGGCCGGGTGGAGGCCCACGCCATGCAGGCGATCCACCCGCACGATCTGCTGGTCGATGCTGCGTTTGTTCGCCGTGCGCACGACATTGGTGTCGAGGTCAATGTCTGGACCGTCGACGACCTGGACAGGGGCCGGGCCCTGGTCGAGATGGGTGTTGATTCGATCATCACCAACACCCCAGCCCTCATGATCAACGCCATCCGCAAGGGTTGATCAACGAGCCGCTGATCGCACTCGTTGATCAGCTCGGGACGACCACTCGAATCGCCTCCGGCCGGTGGTCGATGCGCAATCGCCGGACAGGTGCCTGTGGTTCGCCGTCGAGTTGATACCGAAAGGGTCGCTCCGACTGGAACACGACGCCGTGCACCAAAGGCCAGTGCCGGGTGGCCCCTCGATTGGGAATTCCGGCCGGGTCGTTCGCTATCGCCGATCGTGCCGCTGGCAGGAGTCGCCCGCCTGACAACGACGTCAGTGCAACGATTGACAGCGGCGACTCGAGCGTGGCTTCTGGGGCCAGGTCGAGCGGTCGATTCCCGAGGAACGTGTACGGGTTCACGTTCAGCGCCACTGCCATCTGTGCCCCTCGAACGATCCGCCCATCGTCGGTGCGGATGTCAAAGCGCAACGCCTTTCGCTCTGACGATGCCCATGTCTTGAGTCCCGCTGCGATGAACCATGGATGCCCGGCGTATTTCTTCAGTGCCGAGCGTTCTTCCACACGATGCACCACCGCGGCATCGAACCCGGCGCCGACGTGAAACAAGAATGCCCGGTCGCCCGCCATGCCGACGCTGGCCAGCTTCGTGCTGTTGGCGGCAAGTGCGTCGAGGACGACTCGAGTGGCCTCGACCGCAGAATTCGGAAATCCGAGGGCTCGGGCGAACACGTTCGTTGACCCGCCGGGCAGGGGAGCAAGCGCACAGTTGTGGGTGCCCAACAGTCCGTTCGCTGCCTCGTTGGCGGTGCCGTCTCCACCCAGTGTGAGCACGACGTCGGCGCCTTCCCTGCTTGCTCGGTGGGCCAATCGCGTCGCATGACGCTGCCGACTGGTCTCTTGGACGTCCAGGTCGTGGCCGGTGCCGAGCAACTTTTCGATCAGCACTCGAGAGCGACGAGACACCGAAGAAGCGGTCGGATTGATGATCAGGGCCAGCTTCACAGTGAGCAGTCTGCCTCAGTCGTCCGACGTGATTGCTCATGATTGACTGGTCGGTCAAGTTTTGACCTACCATTCGCCGCCATGAAGGTCGTCGTCTGTGTCAAACAAATCCCTGATCCTGCCGATCCCGGCGCACTGGATCCCGAAACCCGCACGCTCAAGCGTGACGTCAAGCTGATCCTTGACGACTCCGACACGTTCGGCGTCGAAATGGCTCTCCAGCTCGTCGATGCTGCCGGAGAGGGCGAAGTCCATCTCGTCTCGATGGCGCCGAACAACGAACGCTCCGGTCTTGCCACTGCGCTCGCTATGGGTGCTGCATCGGCCACGCTGATCAGCGACCCCGAGCTCGTTGGTTCAGATGCGCTCACCACAGCCAAACTGCTGGGTGCCGCAATCGCCGAGCACTCACCCGATCTCGTCATCGCCGGCTCCGAAAGCTCCGATGGGTACACGGGCACCGTGCCAGAGCAGATCGCAGCGGTTCTGGATCTCCCGTCGGTCACCGCCGCCAAAGAGGTGGAAGTCGATGGCTCCTCGTTGAAGGTCAAGCGCCAGACCGACGCTGGCTATGACAGCGTCGAATGCCCGATGCCTGCCGTCATCAGCGTCACCGCCGGTGTTGTCGAGCCTCGCTACCCCTCGTTCAAGGGGATCATGGCGGCCAAGAACAAGCCGGTCGACGAAAAGACCGCCGCTGATCTCGGGTTCGCATCCGACGCCGTTGGCTGGGCTGGCTCCGGCCAGGAAATCGTCGATGTTGCTGAAGCACCCGCGCGTGAAGCCGGCGAAGTCATTGAAGACGACGGTGAGGCGTACCTCAAGATCGTCGAGTTCCTCGAAAATCTCAAAGTCATCTAGGAGTCTGATCACATGTCACTCGACACCATTTGGGTCTACGCAGAGGCAGTCGACGGAGAGGTCACCACGACCACCCTCGAACTGCTCACCAAAGCACGCGATCTGGCCGACACGGTCGAATGCGTCTACGCCGGCGATGACGCCGACGACATCGCCGAGAAGCTCGGTGAGTACGGAGCGGAGACCATCCACGCCGTCACCGATCTCGACGGAGCGCTCCTCGGCGTCCCCGTCGCTGCAGCCATCGCTGCTGCGGTCGACGCTGGAGACGGCCCCGACGCCATCATCCTCGGCACCTCCTACGACGGTCGCGACATCGCTGCTCGCCTCTCGGTGAAGCTCGATCGCACCGTCATCACCAACGTGGTCGACATCGAAGTCGACGGTGACACCCTGGTCGGCACCGAGCCGATCTTCGGTGGTGCGACCGACATCAAGACCAAGTTCACCGGTGAAGGTCCGTTCATCGCTCTCGTGCGTCCGAAGTCGTTCACCGCTGAGGCCAGTGGCGGCGGCGAAGCCGGCGTAGAGGATCTGGACGTCCCCGAGCTCGGAGCCAGCGGGGGTGCCAAGGTCGTCGACCAGTTCATCGAAGAGTCCGATGGTCCCAAGCTCGACGAAGCAGCCCTCGTGGTTGCCGGCGGTCGTGGCCTGGGCGAGTCCGAGAAGTTCGAGATGATCACGAGCCTGGCCAAGCAGCTCCACGGCGCAGCTGGCGCCTCTCGTGCCATCGTCGATGCCGGTTGGGTGCCCTACTCCCAGCAGGTCGGTCAGACTGGCAAGGTCGTCAAGCCCGGTGTCTACATCGCTGCTGGCATCTCCGGCGCTACCCAGCACCTCGTTGGCATGAAGGGTTCCAAGAACATCATTGCCATCAACAAGGACCCCGAAGCTCCGATCTTCGCCGTTGCCGACCTCGGCATCGTCGGCGACGTGCACAAGGTCCTCCCGGCGCTCATCGAAGCCCTCGAAGGCCGCTAGTCACTCGCTTTCCCAACTGCCACCGTGATCCGTTGCTCAAGCAACGGATCACGGTGGCAGTTGCAGTTTTGGGGTGGGGCTTGGGGGAGCAAGTAGTGTCGAGCAATGTCTGCTGATGCGTCCACCATCGACCGTTTGACCGGGGAGACCGTCGATCTCCTCCAGGCCATGATCCGCAATCAGTGCGTGAACGACGGTCGTCCAGAGTCTGGCGACGAGGACAAGACGGCCCGGCTGCTGCGGGACGAACTCGAAGGCACCGGGGTCGACATGGAGCTGTTCGAGCCCACGCCCGGTCGTACCTCGCTGATCGCCCGGCACAAAGGAACTGATCCCAACGCTCCCGCCCTCTGCCTGATGGGCCACACCGATGTCGTGCCCGTCTCGCCCGCTGGTTGGGACCGTGATCCCTTCGGCGGCGAGGTCGTTGGCACCGGCGACAGTGCTGAGATCTGGGGTCGGGGTGCTGTCGACATGCTCAACCTCACCAGCTCGATGGCCGTGGCGTTCAAGCACATCGTGAGCTCAGGTCAGCGGTATCCCGGCGATATCATCTACTTCGCAGTCGCCGATGAGGAAGCGGGTGGCTATCACGGCGCCCACCCCCTGATTCGTGACCAGTGGGACCACCTCAAATGCGACTTTGTCCTCACCGAGTTCGGCGGCTTCGCCTATGAGAAGCCTGAAGGCTCCACGCTGCTGGTCACCACCGCCGAAAAAGGGGTCGGCTGGCGTCGACTGATCGTGAAGGGAACCCCGGGCCATGGTTCAGCCCCACTCGGTGCCGACAACGCGCTGATCAAAGCCGCCGAAGTGATCCGCCGTATCGCCGAATACGACCCCAAGGCCAAGCTCGACGATCTCTGGCGGGCAAAGATCGACGCCATCGGCCTGACCGGCGATCTTCGAGACCGGTTGCTCGACCCGCTCGCCGTCCGGGAGGCAATCAACGAACTGCCCAAGGGCCTCGCCGCCAATCTGCACTCCTGCTCGCACATGTCTTTCAGCCCAAACGTCATCCATGGTGGAGTCAAGACCAACGTGATCCCCGACGAAGTGATCATCGATCTCGACGTTCGCACGCTTCCAGGAGAAACCAGTGCCGATGTCGAAGCCAACCTCACCGAAGCTCTCGGCGACCTTCGCAGTGAAGTCACCTTCGAGGTCATCGGCGAAAGCCCGAGTTCAGCATCGCCTGCCGAGGGGCCGTTGTGGGACGCGCTGACGGATGCGATGCACGTGGCCTATCCAGAGGCTGCCATCATCCCCAGCATGGTCACCGGGGGCACCGACAGCCGCTTCTTCCGTGAAAAGGGCGTCACCTGCTACGGCGCTGGCCTTTTGAGCTCATCGATCAATGCCAATGAGTTCTTCAAGCGCTTCCACGGTCACAACGAACGGATCGACGTGGCGTCGCTCCGGCTCACGACCCGCCTGTGGCTCGATGTGGTGGATCGCCTCTGGGTGTGAAGGGTGTGCGGTCGATCGTCAGGTCCAGGATGTCCTCGACCACGACGGTCAGCGCTCGAGCCGTCAATCCAGCCACGGGCCAGTCGAGATGAAGGCGCAGCGACGCTTCGGTGCCGCGAATCTCGATCGAGCCAGACGGATGCACGCTCATCAGGGGAAACGGCCCCACTCGTTCGGGAATTCGTAGTGCTGCATCAGCGAGGACGATGTCCTCGCCGTCATTACCCGTCGTTGACCTCTGCAAGATCAGCGGTGCTCCACCGAAGCTGATGTGTGTGCCGACCGGAGCCACCGTCGGCGAGGCGTCGGTGGTCGTCCACCTCCCGGCAGGCCGAATGACCTGCTGTTCCAGACGAACGTCGAGCGTTGGCCAACCGGAGCGAAAATCGGCCACTCGGTCGAGGTGTTGCATGCCGCGCACGACGATCTCGCTTGCTGGCCCCGGGGCCTCGTGCAACGTCGAAGCAGGGAACCGTTCGTTGATGAACTTCGTGAACGTCGGGTGACCAGCGCCAGACCCGGAGACGACGATTTCGGCGACCGATGCAGACAGTACCGACCACGGCACGGGTGTCACGTCACTGGCTGACCCATACGAAGCCTCGAGGAGGCGTCGAAGTACCAAGGTCGCTTCGAACGGATCGGGAATTGATGTCGTGGTGATCTGTGCCTCGGCAAGGACCAGGCATCGGGCAATGTCGACGACGAGAGCCGAGACCCGTCCACCATCGTTGTCGAGCACGAGGGTCTTGCCCCGAGGCAGCCCGATGCGGCGGTGCCCGTCGACGGCCAGCCAGTAACCGAGCACGGCGTAGGGGCGGCCCACCAGATCGTGGTCGTCAGTGACGAACCCTGCGTTGACAAAGGCGGTTCTCAGATGGGCCCGATGCCCTGGTGATGCAGTCAGCGGCACCGCAATGCGGAGCCGACGCTCCTGATCGTGCGGGGTGGGGATCAAGCCGGACAAGCACTCGGCGATCGCTCCGGCCGTCTCTGCTGCTCCGCGCACGTTGCCGGTCGAAACCAAGCGATCGAGGCGATCGTGCAGCCGCTCGGCGGGGCGGCCGTCTTCGCACCAGCGGATGATCAATCCGTCGCCATCAGCACCAAGGGGCACCAAGGAGCCGGACGGGTCGGCGAGCGCGGCGAAGGCCTGATGATGGCCGAGATCGATTGCCGTGCTGCTCACGACGATCGACGCTAGCGAACCTGGTCGCGCTTCTGGTGAATGGAGGGTGTCGAGTTCGGTCCCTCGCGGGGAGCGTCAGCCGCAACCAGAGCACGGCGTCGGCCCGAAATGGGTGACATGTGCCGTCCAGCCGTCGCCGTCGAAGTACCGCATGCGATGTTGCGCCTCGGGGTCGTCGAACCAACCAGCGACGGTCGGCGCCATGCGGCGCTCGACTGTCTCGGTTGCCGCCACCCGTGTCGCTGCCGGTCGTCGTTCTTCGATGATGGTCATCGTGTGGTCCCCATGTCTTTGCCGCCTGAGTAGGAAAGGATGTTCGACCACATGGGGTAGGCGCTTGAGTCATTGTGCCGATTGTCTCGGGGTCAATGGTTCGAGGGGATCAGGGCATCACGCCCGTTGTGGGTCATGCGGCCAGTACGTCAGGCACACGTACGTCAGGCAACCAGGGCAGCCGCAGGAGCATGTGCGTGCAGCGTGCCCGCCGCCTGTCGCCTCGCCAGTTCGGCGTGGCCCTCGGGACACTCGGCTGCGAACGGGCACCATCCGCACAGCACACCGGGTTTTGCTTCGAAGGTGTCAGCGGCACACGCTGCGTTGATGGAGGACCAGGTTTCGCCGATCTGACCCGTTGCTTCTTCGAGACGGCGATCGGTGACGGTGACGTCAAGGATCTGCTGGCCGAGGTAGAGCAGACGAGCTCGCTCGGGTTGCTCATCGCCCATGACGTCGAGAGCGGCGGCGTACAGCATGACCTGCTGGATCTTGTCGTCCCGGAAACGGACACCTGGCAACGTGCCCGACTTGTAGTCGCTGACCACCAGCTTGCCGTCGATCCGATCGACACGATCGATGATGCCGAGGAAGGGAACCTCACCGAGATTGGCGGTGACCTTCTGCTCGGTGGACACGACGTCGACCGCTGCGGGGTCTTCGAGATCCCAGAGCCCGGCGATGGCGAGCCAAGCCTTCCACCGAAAAGCCCGGGCTCCCGCTTCGTCCAAGTCGAGCTCTTGGTAGTCACCGGTGGTTTCGAGATCGGGCCACAACTGGCGAGCGAGCGCCTTGGCTTGTTCGAGCGTGCGGTGTTCGGCGCCGAGGCCACACAGGTGCTCGAGGACCTCGTGGGCGAACGTTCCAACCACGGCTGCTTCACCCGAAGGTTCACGTCGGCGATCGACGTACTTGAATTTCCAGCGCCGCGGGCACCCGTCGAACGCCGATGCCGAACTGGGTGAGAGGTGTGTGGGGAGATCCGCCATGGCGAACATCATGACATGCGGGGTGTGACAATCACACCGTTGTCATTTGCACACCGTTGTCATTTGGCAAGCACCGTCATGTGCGATCTTGCGAGCGAAGCACGCCACCACCGATGCCGCCGCCGGAGAACCCGCCACCAGAGCTGCGACGTTGTGTGCGGCGGCTCCCGCTTCCGGCGCTCAGGCCACCGCCCAGCAGCATCTTGATGACCAGGCTCAGCAGACCCGTCTTGGCCAGACCCCCGACCATGCTGCCGAGTCCGCCGCCGCCGCTGCGGCGCCGAGGCGCCTGTTGGCGGCGCCGGCTCGAACGCCCACGGGACGGGCCGTCGGGAAACAGGGACTCGTCATCGCCGAGTGCCGGCCGATCATCGCCGAGGGACCGACCGGACCGACCGGACCGGCCAGACCGAGGCGCCGGCGGGGGAGGCGTTCCGCCACCCAATGGGGGAACCGGCTGGCGGCCTGATGGCCGGCCGATTGGCCCGTCGCCGATGGTTGGTTCGGGTGGAGGCGTACGCCCATCCAGCCGAGCCTCGATTGTTTCGAACTGCCACTCGGCCCGATCGAGCCGATCGTCGAGTGCATCGATTTCGATCGCCGTCGCCGCATCTTCCAGGCCCATGCTCACGTCTTGGAACGTCTGCGCGGCTTCTTCGTACATGCGGCGGAGATCGTCATCGGCCTGTGCGATGCGGTCGCCGAGGTCGATGACGTGATCTGCGTTGTTGCGGAGCTGCTCGCGGATCTCGGCTCGGTCTTCGGCCAGCGCAGCTTCGACTGCCGCAGCCTTGCGCTTGCGGCCAGCGAAGAAACGGACGGCGAGAAAGACAGCCAGACCCAGGAACAGGATCAGTAGCCAGGGAACACTGCCACCCGAGCTGGCAGCGCTGGACGATGCCTCTGGCGCCGATGTCACGGCTCCGCTGCCCTCGCTGCTGTCGCCGGCCTGGGCTGGCGCAGCGTCGCCGCTGAGGACCCCGAGCACCGTGTCGATCCCGCCGGCGACTGCACCGGTGGCGAATTGTGGGAATGCCGCATCTGCTGCGCCCGTGGTGTCGCGGTCGAGCGATTCGACCCATGCGCCGCTGGCGTCGAGAACGATCAGCGTCCGGTAAGAGGAGCCAAGCCCGTCGAGACGCTGAAGCAAGCCGCTGGTGAGAATCGGGAGGTCGTCGGCGTTTTCCTGGTCGAGATACACGAACCCGACGCCGTCGGCGTTGGCCCGGTCGACGGCATCGCTGGCCACGCCCTGTAGTTCCAGCTCGAGATAGCCGCCGTCGCGGTCGATGGCGACGGCGATGTCGTCGAGGCTCTGCGCCCCGGCCGGTACCGCCGTGGCGGTGAGCCCGAACAGCAAAACGAACAGAGAGAGGAGGAATCGCAGGTGTCGCACCGCCCGAAGGTTACTGCGAAGCCTCGGGCTCGGCCGCCGAACACGATCAGTCCAACCGGCTGAACCAAGCAGAGCGCGTCAGGCGAAGACGTCGAGTACCTCGGGCTCGCTCGGAAGCACCGAAGCCGCCTCGACCCCCAGCCACGATTCGGCCAGGGTTCCCAAGTAGCGATCGAACGGCACCGTGACTCTGAGGTTGTCGTCATCGTCGAGGTCGTCGAGCGGTGATGGCTCGCCGAATCGACCGGAGGGAACAGCCCCGGCCAGAAGCATCGAGGATGCAGAGCCGTGGTCGAGACCCCGCCCGTTCTCGGGAACCCGGCGCCCGAACTCGCTCGTAGTCGCCACCAACACATCGTCCGCTCGACCGGCTGTGTCCATGCGTTCGAGAAAGCCATCGATGGCGGCGTCGACCTGGCTCATCAGCTGAGGATGTTCCCACTGATGGCCGTCGTGGGTGTCGAAACCGCCGATGCGGGCGTACACGATGCGCATACCCAGGTCGGCTTCGATCAGATCCGCAGCCAAGAAGAGTTGCTGTCCGAGCTCGCCGCCTTCGGAGAGCATTGGCTGCTCCCAGTCGATCTCGTCGTCGCTTTCGTCGGGTAGGGCCGCCGCAAGGTCGAGGAGCTGCCGGTGGCTCTGGCTGATCAACCCCGCTCGTCCTTCCCGGTCTTCGCCCAAGCGGCGAAGGCCTGCTTGAAACGCCGCCGCCTCATTCCAGTCGGTGGGTTGGAGGAACCAAAGATCTCCTCGGCCGCCGAGCGACAGCGTCGCCGCCGTTGCGTTCGTGAGCCAAGACGTGGGCCCGCCCATCGAGGCGCCGACCAACGGTGAGCCATCATCGAGCGTGTCAGCCAGCCGGCCGAGAAAGCCCGTGCGTAGGGCGTTCTGACCGTCGACGTCGCCTCGCTCCCAGCGAGCTGCCATTGCGAAGTGCGACAAGTCCCCGTCGACAGGACCGACGCCTTCGACTGTCGCAACGCCTCTGGCATGAAGCCGTGCGAGGTTGGGGTGGAGGCCGACCTCGTCGTCGATCGTCAAAGCGTCCTGCACCGCGAGATCAGGTCGAAGGTCGTAGTAGCGCCCTGACCCAGCGGGCACCACGGTCGACAGCCCGTCGTTGCCGCCCTGAAGGTCGACCAGGACGAGGATGCGGCTGTCGATCGCTCCGTCGAGTCGTCGGCCGGTTTCGTTCGTGGCCACCGACTCTTCGGCGCCTCCGAACGCGGCGAGGGAAGTCGGCGGGGCAAGACTCGCCGTTTGGCCGTTCGAACAGGCTGCGATCAGCGGGCCAGCAGCGCCAGAGGCCACGAGCCCTTGGACGATGCGGCGGCGACGGTTGAAGAACTGTGCCGTTTGGATGGATGGGAGGGTGGTCATGTGAGGTGGAACTCCGGTGCGTTGAGGGCAAGGCGCCAGCGCAGACGGCCCTGTTGGTCTTCGGCGACTTCAGAGCTGTTGCCGGCCTGCTGCAGCGCCCGTCGCGTGGTGGCGGTGACACTTTCGAGTGCGCTGGCGCTGAGGATCTCATCGGTGGTGCGGCCGGGAGCTTCGTCCAGGCCGACCGAGCCGAGGAACACTGCCCGATGCACGAGCGAGCCGGGTCGGAGCCAGCGATCACCCTTGGGCCATCCGGCCACGTTGGGCGGGTAGTAGGGCATCTGACCAAGCGACTCGAGCTGCCATTGACTCTCGAAGGGCAGTCCGGTCGTGGCCTTGACCGCCAAGTACCACTCGAGCCCCGTCCTCGCTCTGGTGTAGCGAGCGTCCCGTGCCTCATCACTGCGGAGCAATCGTTCCACCAGCGGCAAGATCTCGAGGTCGGCGTCTTGCCACCAACGGCCCAGGTCGACGGCATCCTCGGCCGACAATTCGGTGCCGATCAGCTCGAACCACAGCCTGGAAGCGACGTTCACCGCTGTTCCGGGATGATCACACAGCCGGTCGACCAGACTCTCGGTGGTCCAGTCGGCCTGCTCGCCGAGAAAGATCATGGGGGCGATGAAGGCATTGCGCCGGTCGAATCGCACAACGGGATCGTCCTCGCGGTCCTCGTCATCGTCGACCCACCAGCCGGCGAGGGCCCGAGCGGCGGCCCGGACATCGTCTTGTGTGTAATTGCCGCGACCGATCGTGAAGAGCTCCATGAGCTCCCGACCGAGGTTCTCGTTGGGGTTCGACGCATCAGACCCGTCGCCGTCGAGGAATCGCAGCAGGGCGCCGTCGACCACGAACGCCTGCAGCAGATCTCGGTAGTTGCCCATCGACATCGAACGCAGCAAGGTCATCTGGCGAGGAATCAAGATCTCGTTGCCAACGCTGTCCCAATTCGTGGTGAGGAAACCGTGCCAGAACCACATCATCTTGTCGACAATGCCGTTTTGAGGGCCGGTCATCTCGTCGATCCACCAGGCCAGGACCTCTCCGAGGTCATTGTCTTGGGGCACGGGAGTCTCGACTGCGGTCTGCATGGCATCGATGTCGAGGACGATGTCGACCATGTCACCCCACGAGCGCCCGGCCAGCTCGTCGATCCGTTCTGGCCGCGGACCCAGTGTCGATCTGCGGAGCAGCGCCGCCGCTGTTGCTCGGTCTGGATTCGCTTCTTGGAGGTCGGCCAACGTCATGACCGCACTGTGAATGAAGCGCCGTGAAGCGAACATGAAGAGCACCTTCATGGCTTCTTCATGGAACAAATGCGACACTGTGCGCCTTGCGCTTGCTCCTCGTGGAAGACGACCCCTCCCTCGCCAGGGTGATCGAGCGCGGTCTGACCGAGGAAGGGCATGCGGTCGACCACGCTCCGACGCTCGCCCGAGCCTCTGAAGCCACCGCTCTCAACGACTACGACCTCCTGGTTCTCGACCTTGGCCTGCCCGATGGCGATGGCACCGAGCTGTGTCGCGAAGTTCGGGCCAGCGGTTCGGGCACGCCCATCCTCATGCTCACCGCCCGCGATGGCATCTCTGACCGAGTGCGCGGCCTCGACGCCGGCGCCGACGACTACCTGACCAAGCCGTTCGCCTACCCGGAGCTGGCCGCTCGAGTTCGAGCCCTCCTCCGCAGGCCGAAGGCGACCGCTTCGCCCATTCTCGAAGCTGATGACGTGCGCCTTGATCCAGCCGCTCACACGGTGTGGCGGGGCGCCATCATGGTGCCGCTCACGCCACGAGAGTTCAGCCTGCTCGAGTACCTCTTACGCCATCCTCGTGAGGTGTGTCGGCGTGAGGATCTCCTCGAACACGTCTGGGATGCCAACTACGACGGGCTGTCGAACGTCGTGGATGTCCACATCGCCAATCTCCGCCGCAAGCTCGAGATGCCGGGCAGCAGCGACCCCATCGAGACGATCCGTGGCGTTGGCTACCGCATCGGCGGAGGCCCAGCGTGACCAGCGGCAACCAAGAACAGCGCGTTCGGCTCTTGCAGTCTGCGGCGGTTGGTCTGTTCGTCTTCGTGTTGGTCGCGCCGCTCTGCTTCATCGGTGCTCGTCGGTCGGCGGAGGTCGCTCGGGATCGAACCGAGGCTGACGCTGATCAGCGCATGACCGAAACGCTTGCTGCATGGCGAACCGACGAGATCGACTACCCCGAGAACGTCTGGCTGGTCAACATCAACGGCGATTGGTTCGACACGTTCGGAGAGAACACGATCGAGCCGCCGCTCTTCGCCCTCGCGGAGGTTGCCTTCGAAGAACCCAACACTCGGGAGTTCGACTTCGACGGTCAGTGGCTGGCCCAGGCCGAGTGGGTCGGGGGCGAGGATGTCGTGGTCGCTGTGGTGGATCGTTCCGGTCAAGATGACGCCATTGCTGCTGCTCGGCGCTGGTGGTCACTCGGTGCGGTCGCCGCTGCTCTGGCTGCTGCTGTTGCCGCTTGGTACGCACTCACTCGCATGGCTCGACCGGTCGAGCGGGCTCACGAGGTGAATCGCGACTTCATCGCCGACGCAGCCCATGAGTTGCGCACGCCGCTGGCCATCGTTCAGGCCTCCGCCAGTCATGCGCTTTCACGCGAGCGGCCAGCCGAGGCGTATCGCGAATCGCTCGAAGAGATCTTGGGAGCAACCGAGCGAGCAGGTGCCAGCGTTGGTGAACTTCTCGAGTTCGCCAGGCTCGAAGCAGGTCAAGCGTCGCTGAGGCTCGCCCCTCTTCGCCTTGACTTGCTCGTCGAGGAAGTCGCGAGCTCGATTCGAGTCGACGGGGTTTCGGTCGAGGCCATTCCCGGCGAAGCCGTCGTGGTCGAAGCCGACTACAACTTGATTCGCCAAGTGGTCGACAACATCGCCAGGAATGCGGCCGCTCGGGCGGGCAAAGTCAGCCTGACCACTGCCCTCGAGACCCAGTCGGCTCGCATCGAGATCTCTGATGACGGACCGGGCTTCGACCCTGGTGTGCTCGACACCGTCTTTGTTCGGTTCCGTCGTGGCGACGAGAGCGGCTCGGTTGGTCTGGGTATGTCGATCGCTCGGACCATCGTCGAGATGCACGGCGGCTCGTGCGAGGCCACCAATCAAGCGGCCGACGCCGACGGCAACCCGGCGGGTGCGCTCGTGCTCGTTCGGCTGCCGTTCAAGCAGTAGCGCAAGCGTTCAGGTCAACGCCTCGAGCCAGAGGCTGTCGTAGGGAGCGAGCGTGGTCGACGGTTGCTGTTGGTCACCAATGCACCGCCAGGCCTGCACAGGTTCGAGCGTGGTGCTGATGTCGACTGCGGTCGGCCCGAGGTTGACGACCACGAGGGCACGATGGGTGCCGGTGCCACGTTCGATGGCGAACACTCCGTCGGGGCTCGGCACGATCTTGGACGCAGCTTCGGGATGGAAAGCGGCAGAGCCTCGCCGCTTTGACACCAAAGAGGCGAGGCCGTCGAATATCCGGCGAGCCCGGGTGCCGTCGCTCTTGATGTGGGCCACGAGCCCGGCCCGATCAGCGAAACGAGCTCGGTTGATGTCTCTGGCGTGCCCTGTCTGCTCGACTGCTGCATGATCGTTGTCGGCGCCGAAGAAGGACTGGGCATAGATCGCCGCGATCCCTGGCAACGCCAGCATCACTGCGTGGGTCGCCAGGTGACGCTGGATGGCGACGGCCTCGGTGGTGTCGGCAGCCATCAGCTCGAACCATGTGGTGTTGAGCTCATACGGTGCGGTGGACCCGTCGGCCAGTGTTCGCTCGTTGACGTGGCCGCCAGCAGTTCGACAGGCATCGATCAACACACCGAGCTGGTCGGTGTCGAGCAGTCCCTCGGCCGGTCGTACCCCGATGCCGTCGTGACAGGCCAAGAAGTTGAGGAACGAACGGCCCGGTCCGACGTATTGGTTGATGCCGACGGCCCAAGTCTCGAGCACCGTGGTGTCGCCGGTGAGGGCGGCATGGGCGACAAGGGGAGCGAGGGGGAACTGATAGACGGCGTGCACCTCTGCCGTCGTCTCGGCCCCCAAGTACGAGACGTTCTCGGCGTGGGGGACGTTGGTCTCGCTGATCAGAATCGTGCCGGGAGCGACCTCGTCGATACAGGACCGCATGAGCTGGATCAATTGATGGGTCTGGGGGAGGTGGATGGACGCCGTGGCCTCGTCCTTCCAGAGAAAGCCGATGGCGTCGAGTCTGATCGCTGCAGCACCCCGTTCGCAGTAGCCGAGGAGCACCTCGAGGACACGCAGGAGAACTGCAGGCTCGGCGTAGTCGAGATCGACTTGGTCGGGAGAAAACGTGGTCCACACATGGACGGTGTCGCCGTTCGTCTTCTGGAACGGGGTGAGCAGGGGGTGGGTACGGGGCCGGACGACCGTGTGGTGGTCGACGGTCGGGTCGCTCGTGCGAAAGAAGCCACGAAGCGCCGGGTCGCCAGCGAGGAACTTCTGGAACCACGGGCTCTGCGCCGACAGATGGTTGATCACGGCATCGAACATCACTGGCCGTGTCCGCCCGAGTGCTTCGATGTCGTCCCATGTGCCGTAGCGATCGTCGACGGCCTCGTAGTCGATGACCGAGAAGCCACCGTCGGAACTCCACGGGGCGAAGGGCAAGACGTGGACGCCGTCGACGTGATCCGCCAGGTGAGTGTCGACGAAGTCGTGGAGTGCAGCGATGGGTGTCGCCCCCGCGGTGGGGAAGTGGTCGGCGTAGGTGATCAGCCACACCGAACGCTGCGACCAGGGCTCGATGGTGGCGGCTCGCGACCGGGTCCGGCATCGGTCGAGGAGTTCCTCGACCGCAACGGTCAACTCTGACGCGACCTCGGCGCCGTAGACGGCGCCGAGGAGTGCATTGCGATGATCAGAACCTGAGCTCAAGTCGGTCAGCCCTTGACCGAACCGGCCAGGATTCCTCGGACAAAGAACCGCTGGAGGCTGAAGAAGACCACGAGCGGCACGAAGGCCTGCACGAACGCCGCCGAAGCGAGCAGGTGTTCGTTTCGGCCGAAGTCGCCGGCGAGATTGGCGACTCGAATGGTGGTCGGGAACGCATCTTGGCTCGACAACAGCATGACGACGGCGATGAGGTAATCGTTCCAGGTCCAGAGGAACTGGAAGATGGCAAATGCTGCGAGCACCGGCACCGACAGCGGCAGCACGAGGCGCCAAAAGATGGTGAAGTGGTCCGCCCCGTCGATGCGAGCGCTCTCGAACAAATCCTTGGGCAAGCCACTGATGTAGTTGTGCAGCAAGAAGATCGCGAAGGGCATGGCGAATCCGGTGTGGGTGAGCCACACCGCTGTTGCGGTACCGGCCAAGTCCAGATCGGGGAAGACCGTGATGGTCTTGTCGAGGAAGGGAAGCGTGAGGTGTGCGCCACGGTCGTACATCTGGAGCAACGGAATGAGTGCGACCTGCAGTGGGATCGCCAGCAGCGACACGACCACGATGAACATCTTCTCGCGGCCCTTGAAGTCGATCCAGGCAAAGCCGTAGGCCGCAAATGCAGCGATGGCGATGGGGATGATCGTTGCCGGGATGGCAATGGCGAAACTGTTGATCACCGAGTCGGTGAGTTTGGCGGTCGAACTCGCTGAGAGGACGTCGGCGTAGTTCTCGAGTGTGAGGTTCTCGAGATTGACCGCGCTCTGTTCGGCTGCAGTCAGTTCTTGGTTGCCAGCCGTGAGTGCCTGCCACCAACCCAGACCGCGCTGACCTGACTTGGGTCGGAACGAGTTGACGAACAAGCCAAATGTGGGGATGACCCAGATGATGACAATGCCCCACAACGGAACCCGCCGAAGAGCGTTGTAGATGCGGTTGGAAAGCGAACCGGTGGGGGTGGTGTTGGAAGCAGTCATCAGGCTGCCGCCTCCTTCTGCATGCGACGAATATTCAGGATCATGACGGGGAGCACGGAGAGGAACAAGATGATGGCGAGTGCCGCACCGGTGCCTGTTCGACTGAACTGGAAGGACTGGTTGATCATGCGGTTGGCCAACACGTCAGTGTCGAAGTTGCCGCCGGTCATGACCTTGACGATGTCGTAGACCTTGGTGACTCGAACCACGATGGTCGTGACCACCACGCCGATCGTCGGGGCGATCTGGGGGATCGTGATCCTCCAGAACACTTGGGTGTCATCAGCACCGTCGATCTTGGCTGCTTCGATGTACTCGGCGGGAACTGCCTTGATGGCGGCGGAGAGAATCACCATCGCGAAGCCGGTCTCGATCCACAGCAGCACGACCATCAACCAGAAGTTGTTGAAGGGGCCGGTTTCCAAGAAGGTGATGGGCCTCGGGATCACCGTGCCGGTGGCGACACCGTTCTCGTCGGTCAAGATCTCGTAGCCGCCGATGCCCTCGACGCCGGTGCGGTAGGCGAGGTAGGCAGGGATCAAGAACGCCAGGCCCCAGCCCACGTTGCCGGCGAGACCGTGCTTGGCGCCCGAGGTTGCTGCCTTGAACAAGAAGAACGCAGCCATCGCAGCAAAGACCGCCACGAACAACCACTTCGCTGGGAAGTTGAAGATCTCGAAGTCGAGGATGCCAACACCGAGGTTGGTGAACCGTTCGGCGTCGTAGTCATCGACATCACCGCTGGTCGGCGCGGCACCTGCGGTCTTGGAGCCGAGCCAAGCCCAGATCGAGTTGAGCACGCCGGTCTGAGGCTTGCTCTGGTCCTGGCTGCGATACATGAAGCGCCAGATGATCGAGGCACCAACGAACGAGATGGCCATCGGCATGAAGATCAAGCTCTTGGCGATCTTCTCGCCCTTTGCCCCGTCGGACCAGGCTGCGACCGCCAAGCCCATGCCGGTGGCGAACACGGTGACTGTGACGACCCACCAGAGGTTGTTGAAGATCGTTCCTCGGAGCACCGAGAAGGCGCCGAACGTGAGGAGGACACCACCGAAGAGTGCGATGAACCCGCTTTGCGGCGACCAGGAACGGGCCCGGCCCGTTTGCTTGCCTTCGACCATGGCCACGATGAGGCCGATGACGAGGAGCGGCAGGCCGATGAGGAACAATCGGCTGGTGAAGAAATTCGTCCAGTTGTCGAGATCGAAGTTGTCGGTGTTCCAACCGCCACCGACTCGAACGACACCCGAGTAGTTGTCGCCAGCGACGAAGCCCTCGCCATCATCGTCTCGGAACGACAGGATCGCCGTGATGATCGTGGGCAGAATCAGTGTGGCGGAAATGAACAGCAGTGCCGGAGCCATGAAGATCCAGGCTCGGGACTTCTGATCGAGGACGGTTCGTGCGTTTGCATCGGGGTGTTGGGTCGAGCCGATGGCGAAACCAATGAGTACTGCGGGAACAACAGCGGAGATCAGTGTCTCGACCAGGGGCCCACCACCCAAGTTGGCGGCACCAAAGCTGCCGCAGATCCAGCCGATGGCCACGAACACCGCAAGTGTGGGAAGAAGGTTTTTGCTTCGGAGCGTGGCCCAGGCAGCACCGAGCAGGCCGAAACCTACGGGCCAACCAATGAGCGGACCCGTCTGCAGCCGCGGCATGTAGGCGGTCTTGAGGGTGAAGCCAACGATGAGACCAACCGCCAGACCAACGCCGAGGCCGATGACCATTCGTTGTTTGGCTTCGGTCGCTTTCGACAGGGCGTAACCAACGCCAGCGCCAATGGCAGCACCGGGAATCGCCCACCACATCAGGGCAACGATGTTGGCAACGAAGTCAGCGGGTTCGCGTTCACTGCCCCAGGTGAGCGCTTCACGAGTCGCTTCCATGCCGCCGGCATGGGTGAGCAGTTGATTGCCGTGGAGAATCGAGAAGAAGACGAACCCGACGAGGCCGCCAGCCATCGCAGAGAAGCGACTCCAGTTCTTGGTGGTCTGATCGAAGACCAGATTCACCCCCACCCACAACGCCGTGAATACGCCCACGGCGATGGCGACGCTCAGCACCGTGATGGCCAGCTTGCCCATGTTTCCCCTTTTGATCTGTCCCTCGGCGGGCGAGTATTCCACGGATACCCAATGGGCGACAGTGGAACGGTCTCACCCGAAAAGGAGCCCTTCACAAAACGCGAACAGACGCCGGCCGAAGCCGACGCCTGTTCGTGATCATGTGATCCGCATCAGCTCAACTCACCGTGGTGAGCAGAGCTGGCGGGATCAGGAAGGCCAGGAGGCCTGGATCTTGTCAGCGGCTTCTTGAGCGGTCTGCTCGCCGTTGATTGCTGCGGTGCCTTCGGTCCAGAAGGTTCCGGCACCAACGTCGGCAGGCATGAGGTCGGACGCATCGAAGCGAACGGTCTCAGCGCCAACGAGGCTGGCGATCATGCTGGCCTCGAGAGGCGCATAGATCGAGGTGTCGAGTCCCTGAACAGCGGTGAGGAAACCGGAGAGGTCGCCACCGTTGAGTTCACGCTGGGCGACCTGGCGGGCCGCGGCGTACTCGGGGGTCGCCATGTAGTCCATGATGGCCCAGACTTCGGGGCGATCCGAGAAGGCAGCGGCGAGGGTGCCGGCACCGAGGACCGGCGCACCGGTGTTGGACGGGAAGTAGAACACGTCAACGGCGTCTTCGGAGCCATCGGCGAAGGCTTGGCCTTCATCGAACTGGTTCGAGAAGAACGAAGCCTGACGGTGCATCATGCAGTCGCCGGCAGCGAGTGCCGGAGCGTTTGCACCGAAGAAGGTCGAGGAGATGGTGCCGCCCGGGGCGAAGACCATGCCGTCGGTGTTGAACAGATCAAGCACGGCCTGCATCTGCGCAACGACACGCTCGTCGTTGAAGGGGATCTCGTTGGTGACCCACTGGTCGTAGACCTCGACGGGCTCGAAGCGAAGCATCATCTCTTCGACCCAGTCGGTGTACGGCCAACCCGTGGCAGTGCCGGACTCGATGCCCATGCACAGCGGGGTGTCGCCATTGGCGATCATCTCGCCGGTGAGGGCGACGAACTCGTCAAATGTCGTGGGGATCGTGTAGCCGCCAGCCTCGAATGCAGCAGGCTGGTACCAGACGAGCGACTTGATGTCGGTCTTGACCGGGATACCGACCTGAGCGCCATCGACGTTGCCGAAGACGGTCCAGGCGTCACTCCAGTTGGAAGCAGTGGTAGCGGCGACGTCGTCGGGAAGCGGCACGAGGATGCCATCACGAGCGAAGTCGGCAAGCTTGCCGGGCTGCGGGAAGACCGAGATGTCCGGCGGGGCGCCAGCCTCGACCTGGATGTTGACTTCGGATTCCCAGTCGGCGGAGCCGGTGTAGGTGACCGTGATGCCAAGGGATTCGCCGTAGGCGCCGAGGACTTGCTGGATTGCTCCAGCTTCGGGCTCAGAGCGCTCGGGACCGGTGATGTTGACCTCGGTGCCGGAGAGGTCGACTTCTTCCATCGCCTCTTCTTCTTCTTCCATGGCTTCTTCTTCCATGGCTTCGGTGGTGTCAGAGGACTCTTCCTCGGCGGCAGCCTCGGTGGTGTCGGTCTCTTCGGCCGTATCTGCTTCATCGTCCCCGCTACACGCTGCTGCCACCATAGAGAAGGCAAACAAGAGTGCAAGCAGAGTCTTCCATTGCGAAAGTCGCATTGGTAACCCTTTCCATCAGTTGAGCCCGGCGAGCCAGGCATTCTCCCCAACATCAGGATTGTCGAACGACGCCCCCGATGTAAGCGCTTACAGTCGTAAGCGGTGGCGACGATAGCCCGATGTCACACCTTCTCCGGCGTCGGCCTCGAAATCGTCATAGAGACAGACGCTGGATCGCGGCGTCAGACGGCATCTGACCTGGGGCTTGCTGAAGCCGTCGGTCGCTGCGGCGTCATGTCGCGCCACCGATCGGCCTCGAGGCGAGCTTCTGCCTCGGCGGGAATGGCGAGATAGCTGGCGTTCCATGAGCGAGTCGACGGGATCGACGAGAGGAACGACCACACGTAGCGCGAGCCGAAGCCGATGATGCCCTGTTCGTACCACTGGCGGACATGGACGATCTCGTGAGCAAGCAGGAGACTTCGCCCGTCGTTGGCAACGTCGGTGGCCAAGAAGACGTGGCGACCGAGCGTGATGCCGACGTACGAGCCAGGGAGGGCAGGGATCTCGTAGACCCGCACCCGAGCGGCCAGAGCACGGGGGATGTGGCGATAGCTGTTGAGTTCGATGGGGTTCAGCGGACGGCCGGGCACATGACGAAGCTAGCCCGAGGCATCTTCGGTGGTGGTGCGATCCGGGTCGCTGCCTACCCTCCGACCGTGCCTGATCTTGTGCCAGACCGAACCTCGACCGCCCGTGTGCTCGTGGCACTTGCAGCTGCGGGTCTCGGGGGCGTGGTGATCGCTCGTTGGTATCCGGTTGCACGGCGGCAGCAACGATCGGCCTCCGGGGGCCCGGTTGCTGGCGGACGCATGTCGATCCGAAACCTTCGTCTGGTCAGGCTCGGGGCCAAGAGTGGTGGCCGCTACGCAGTTCATCGTGCCCGCCGAACCTTTGCCTCGGCCGAGCGGGCGGCCACGCTCGACACCGAGTTCGAGCTGAAGACCGCCGCTGATGTTGCCAACGAGCTCGGCAACATGAAGGGCGCCATGATGAAGATCGGCCAGATGGCCAGCTACATCGACACCGGTCTGCCCGATCATGTGCGCGACACACTGGCCTCCCTCCAGAGCAACGCCCCGCCGATGTCTGGCGAGCTGGCGGCAGAACAGATCGAACGCGAGCTCGGAAAACATCCATCCGAGATCTTCGCCGAGTGGGACCCTGTCCCGATTGCGTCGGCCTCGATCGGTCAGGTGCACCGGGCCATCACCTTTGATGACCGAGCTGTTGCGGTGAAGGTGCAATACCCGGGTGTCGCCGAAGCAGTGTCCGCTGACCTCGGCAACGCCGACTGGCTGTTCGGGATGTTGGCGTCGATGTTTCCCGGTCTCGAGCCCGGCCCGGTGGTCGCCGAGCTCAAGGAACGATTGGTCGAAGAACTCGACTACGTGGCGGAAGCACGCAACCAGCGTTACTACGCCGATTTCTTCGACCGGCATCCATTCATCCACGTACCCCAGGTGCTCGATCAATACTCGACGGGCCGAGTGCTCACCACCGAACTCGCCATTGGTTCGACCTTCGCCGAGGTGTGCGAGTGGAGTGAAGAGGAGAAGAATCTTGCGGCGGAGACATTGTTCCGCTTCTCGTTCGGTTCGATCTACCGACTCCATGCGTTCAACGGCGACCCCCACCCCGGCAACTATCTGTTCAACAAGGGTGGCAAGGTCACGTTCCTCGACTTCGGACTGGTCAAGCGTTTCGTCCCGACCGAGACCAAGCTCTTCGAGGACCTGATCCAGCTCATGGTGATCGATAGGGATCACGCGGGTTTCCGCAAGGTCGTCGAAGATGCTGGGCTTCTCGCCGTTGACGCACCGTTCACTGACGAGCAGGTGGAGGAGTACTTCATGTTCTTCTACCGCTACGTCATGACCGACGGCTTGGTCACGATCGATCAGGAGTATGCGTCGGCTGGTGTCGGCATGTTGTTCGATGCCAGCTCAGAACATGGCGAACTCATGCGGACGCTCAACGTCCCGCCGTCGTTCGTCGTGTTGCAGCGCATCACGCTTGGACTCATGGGGCTGTTTGCTCGGCTCGAAGCCACGGCCAATTGGCGCAAGGTCGCCGAAGAGTTGTGGCCCTTCGTTTCTGGCGAGCCATCGACGCCCACCGGCGTGGCGATCGAGGAATGGCGTCAGCAGCGAGGTCAGAGCCGGTTCGGCTTGTAGCTCCCTCAGGTGGGTCGCCCCGCACCTGAGGGGCGGGCGGCAGGAACACAGTGGTTGTCCGGACACATGTCCGGCCACGGCCCACTATCGCCGAGAAAGAGGCGAGGCTTCTCGTTGATCTGTTCTTCGAGGAGCTCTCTCACCATCGTGACGAAGCGAGGGTGTGCGCCAACCGTCGCCGCCCTGGTCATGCGCATCGACGCGCCCTCGGCGGCCTCGGCCGCTTGGGTGTCGAGGTCGAACATGACCTCCATGTGGTCACTGACGAACCCGAGGGGAACCACCACCACATCGTCGGTCGAGCGACCGTGCAGATCGTGCAGGTGGTCGACGATGTCTGGCTCGAGCCAGGGCACCTGCGGGGGCCCGCTGCGGCTCTGCCACACAAGATCCCAATCGTCGGAGGTCCCAGCCAGGCCGCTGATGATCGACGCTGCTTCTCGAAGTTGATTTTCGTACTCGCTGGTCGCTGCCATGGAGAGCGGGATCGAATGTGCGGTGAAAACTACTCGAGGTTCGGCGCCATGGGCCTGGCGATGAGCGTCGACAGCCCGGGCCAGCTTCTCAGCGGCTGGCTCGCAGAAGCCCGGGTGGTTGTAGAACAGGCGAAGCTTCTGGAGTTCGATGTCGGCCCCGGTGACCGCTTCGCCTGCGGCAATCAAGTTCTCGCGGTACTGACGGCATCCCGAGTAGGAACTGAACGCCGAGGTGACGAACACGAAGACTTTCGTGATGCCGTCGTCGGCCATTTGCTGCACGGTGTCGTCGAGGTAGGGGGCCCAGTTGCGGTTGCCCCAGTAGACGGGAATCTCGATGTTGTTGGCAGCAAAATCGGCCTCGATGGCCCACTTCAGCTCACGGTTCTGGGCATTGATCGGAGATACGCCCTCGAATTGGTCGTATTGCTTGGCCACCTCGGCGAGTCGTTCATCGGGGACGTTGCGGCCCTTGACGACATTGCGCAAGAACGGCAGCACGTCGTCGGGTCCCTCTGGCCCCCCGAAGGACAACAGAAGCAGAGCAGTGGTGGGCGTGGTCACGGGGTCGACTCCGGGTTCGTGCGTCATTCCTGGCAGTGTGCCGGTGGATGGACGCGCCTTTGCCGGCGCCCGGTGACGGGCGCCGGCAGGATGGGATTCAGGAAGCGATCAACGCAGATGCGTCGATGTGCTCGATGCTGACGATTTCGACGCTGCTCTGGCTGTTGAGTTCAACGTCGACGGCAAGTTGTCGGCGAGCGTTATCTCGGGCTTGGATGACCGAGCGGCGACTGGGTGAGCGAGGGGCGTATCCGGCGGCGGCGCGCTCTTCGTCGTTTTCGGCTCCCCAAAAGCCGTGTTCCCGGTTGAGGCGGGCGGTGCGGCGGCACGGGAGCATCACGGGGCACGAGAGGCAGTAGCTCTTCGCCAGTGCTTCGCGCTCGACGCGTCGCTCGGGGCGCTCAGCCGATGGCCCGAAGAACACTTCGGTCAGGCCCTTGCACACTGCCTCGTCTTGCCAACTGAGATCAGTATCTGGGTGGGCGGTGAACTCGGTATCCATGACAGGTCCTTTGCGGGCTTCGACGAGTGCGTTTAGCACTAAAGGCAGTTTTAGCACTAAGACCGTGAAAAAGGCAAGCAAAAGTTGACCCGTTGTGGCGAAGGACACAACTTTTGGGGGACACCGTGAACGCGTCGGCGCTGTGCGCCTTTGCCGTTCTCAGAGTTCTTCGCTGGCGCTCAGAACTCGCATCCGGAAGGGGAGACGCAGGAACGTTGGCTGCAGGCTTGTTGTGGGGCTCTTTCAAGGGCGAGTTGAGAGCCCTCGGCGAGCAACTCGGGGTCCGCCCGAGGCCGCTAAGCCGAGGCGGACAGGTTGAGGACTTCAGCGGATAGGGAGAGCACGCAGTGCGTCAACCCGCTGAATCCAAGGAATAGTCGCGGCGCGCAGCGCCTATCCGCTATTCCCCTTGGCCGCCGGTTGAGGTGGCCGTACCTTGCTGGCGACGAGTGGCGGCGGCGTCGGCAATCAGCTTGGCTGCGGTTCGACTGTCGCTGTGCCAGAGATCAGCGCCGAGCGAGCGAGCGTGCTCCTCTGAGCAGATTGCCCCGCCGCCGATTGCAATCGGAATGTCGCCAAAGGCCGCTCGCAGGGCGCCGACGGTGTCAGTGGCTGATGCCTCGTGGTCGGGGCCGGTCAAGGACAAGGCCACGACGCAGTCGGCGAATCGCGTGCCGGCGGCAATGAAGGACGAGATGTCCGGGGACCCGCCGAGGTCGATGACGGTCACGCCGAAGGAGCGAATCAGGTCAGCGAACATCGCTGACGGAATCGAGTGAACGTCTCCAGGAGTCGCACCGACGACCACGATTCCTCGGCGACGACCCGGTGTGGCGAGGTGTGTGCCGAGTCTGCCGATGATGCGATGCGCAACGGCGGACGCCTTGTGCTCACTTGCGATCGAGAGTTCCCCGTCGGCCCACCGCTGGCCGATCGATTTGAGCGCAGGAGCCAACACATCGAGATGGATGCTGACGGGATCGTCATTCGAGGAAATCGATGCCTCGATCAAACGCCACGCTGCTACTTCGTCGCCTGCGATCAGCGCCTCTTCGATGGTCATCGTGTCGTCGAGGTCGGTGACGCGTACTGCGTCGTTCTGGAATTCCGCCAAGTCGGCGGCGCTGATCACCCACGAGCCCCGCTGCTTCTCGGCGTAGAGCAGCCCGAGTTTCACGTACCGGTACGCGGTCATGTAATGGACGCCGAGGTGGTCGGCCGCTTCTTGCAGTGTGAGGTCCCCAGTCGGCACGGCGCACACGCTACGAGATCTGCGTGCGGAGCGATGAACCGGTCGGATCACCGATTGCGTTCGGTTTCATGGCACCATCCAGCAGGTATGTGCCGAACTCCGATGACGGATGACATTTCGTGAGACTCGCAACATGGAATCTCTGGTGGAAGTTTGGGCCATGGGAGGCCCGCCAACGCCCGATCGCAAGCGAGATCAACCTTGTTGACGCTGACGTCATGTGCCTCCAGGAGGTCTGGGCAGATGCTGATCATGACCAGGCTGAGTTGCTGGCCGCCTCGTCGGGAAGACATCTCGCCCGCACGACGAATGCCGACGGTATTGCTCATCCCTTCGGGAACGCCGTGCTGAGCCGCTGGCCGATCCAGCAGCATCACACGATTGTCCTTCCCGGCAGCGACGGGGAACCAAGCCATCGCTCGGCGCTCTTCTGTGAGATCGACGTACCCGGGGCTACACATCCCTGGTGGGTGGTCAGTACCCACCTCGAGTGGCGCTATTCGGCGAGCGTTCTTCGTCAGCGCCAACTCGAAGCGATCGTGGCCGAATGTGCGCGAGTCCGAGCGTTGGTCCCAGACAGCATCGTGGCGATCGGTGGTGATTTCAATGCTGTAGCGGACAGCGACGAGATCCGTCGGCTCACCGGGCTGTCGGTTCCGTACAGCGAGCGTCTCATTTTCACCGACGGATGGGCCGCTGTCACTGACGAACCCGGTCACACTTGGAGTCGAAGCAATCCGCATTCCAGCAATGCTCAGTGGCCGCGGCGCCGGGTCGATGCAGTCTTCGTTTCTTGGCCGCGCCCGAAGCCAACGGGCAACCCCATCGACGCCGCGCTTTTTGGCCTCGATGCGCTCCCGACGGGCGAGGGCGATGCGGAGATCGTGCCGTCTGATCACTACGGCGTTGTCGTCGAACTCGATCGACGGACGACTGCTGACATCGAGGCCTCTTGATGGGGAACGCTCCACCGCCACCGCCGTCGGGAGCGCCCGCACCCGGCCCGCCGCCACCGACGCCGGCGATCGTCGAGCACCCGCCGTTGCTGCTCATCTCTGATTGGCTGACCGATACGACGAGGACACTTGTCAAGGGGTTTGGCGACTTCTTCGCTGTTCTCACGGTGCTAGCGATCATCAGCACCGCACTGAGTGCGCCGCTGCTTTGGATCAGTTCCGCTGATGCTGTTCTGACTCGCGACGACGACAACCTCTTCAACGGCATCGAAGGCATGACGGGAACGCACGGACTCATGGTTGCTGGTGGCTTGCTCATCTCAGCTGTTGGTCAGGTTCTGCTCTTCACCGCCGCCACCAATCACATCGATCGTTTGCGCTCCGGTGACTCGCCTCGCTGGCAGGAGACGTTGGGCGCACTCGTTGCCCGAGGGCCTCGTGTCGTCGGCGTCGTGGCGCAGGTGGTGTTCGTTGCGTTCGTGATTCTGTTGATCAGTGGTGTGCTCGGCGGCATCGGCCTTGGCGGAATTGCGATCGCCATTGCGTTCGCTTTGATCGTGCTGCTTTGGGTGCGGGCGGCTGTTGCGTCGACCCATGCTGCGCTTGGCGGGGCCGGAGGGAGTCTTCGCCACAGTCTTGCCTGGACGAAGGGACTGACCCTTCCGCTTCTGGGCCGACACATCGTCTTGGTGACGATTTGCGTCGGTTTGCTGTTGATTGGTTCAATCGTGTCCGCCCCCTTTCAGAGCTTGTCCGGGGCGGCGGCGTCGACCGAGGGCGACCTGGTTCTCCGCGACGTCATCGGGAGCAGCCTTTCTGCCTTTGTCGCAGTGCAGTTCATCAACGCTCTCGTCTCCGGGTTCATCGCAGCGTTGTGGGCGGCCGCCATGCTCTCGCTTTATCGAGGCGAAGCCGCTGAGCGCTAGATAGTGTCGCCCGGATGGCGGGGGACACCGGAGTCGACCAACAGCAACTCGATCAGGGGCAGCTGGATCGTGCCGCATCGTGCCTCGAGGCAATGAGCAATCGGGCAACCAAGATCCACGAGGCTGCACAGACGCGAGCCGAGCAGGAGAAGAGCGTCGATGCTCGGATCGCAGCAGCCAAGATGGAAGAGCGTCGCGCTGCGATCGATGCCGGCAGCGGACCGTTGTGTTTTGGCCGGATCGATGAAGACGGTCCAAGTCGCAGCCAACGTGACACCTGGTATGTCGGGCGTCGCCACATCGAGGACGCCGAGGGGAACCCCGTCGTCGTCGACTGGCGGGCACCGGTGTCAGCGCCGTTCTATCGAGCCACTTCGGTCGACCCCTGCGGTCTGGTCAGGCGTCGACGCTTCAGTATCGATGAGGGCCACATCACCAACGTGTTCGACGAGGATCTCACCGACCCGGACGGAGCGAGTGGCGGCCTGCCCGATCCGCTGCTCGCTGAACTCGATCGTGGACGCTCGGGGCAGATGCGAGACATCGTGGCCACCATCGCCGGCGAGCAGGACGAGGTGATCCGCTCCGGCATCAATGAGCTGCTGATCGTGCAGGGAGGTCCGGGAACGGGCAAGACCGCCGTTGGCCTGCACCGTGCCGCGTATCTGCTGTTTGCCCACCGGGATCACTTCGCTGACCATCAAGTGCTGGTGATCGGGCCGAACCCGGTCTTCCTCCGCTACATCGCTGAAGTGCTGCCGTCGCTTGGCGAGCGGTCGGTGGCGCAAACCACGGTCACTGGGTTGTTGGTAGCGAAGTATCGAGTGCGGTCTGAAGACCCAGCAACCGTCGTGCAGCTCAAGAGCGACGAGCGGATGGCCGAGGTCATTCGTCATTCGATGCGGCGCCGGATCGTTGCTCCCGTCGATGGTCTCGAACTGCGTTCGGGCGTGTCGAAGGTGCGGTTCGATCGTGACGCCGTCGATCAAATGATGCAGCGTGCGCTCGACCGCAATCTCGCCTTGAACACGGCGAGGGACGTGTTCCGCAGCATCGTGTTGCAGGAGGCCTGGCGGCAGTTCGAAGCCCGACCGGGATCAGATCCCGGTCACCAGCCGGCATTTGTTGCAGCGATTCGTTCTGATCCCGGGTTCAAGAAGGACGTCGACCGGATGTGGCCAGCGTTCTCTCCGCCGGCGGTGATTCGAGAACTGTTGGGCTCCAAGACCAAACGCCGGGCTGCCGCTGACAGCCTCCTCGACCCAGCCGAACAAGCCTTGTTGCATCGGCCGTCGGCAAAGAAGGCCAACGAGGAACTCTGGTCGGCCGCTGATCTACCGCTGTTGGATGAGGCAACTGATCTTGCCGTCGGCGTACTGCCGGCGTACGGCCATGTCGTGGTCGATGAGGCGCAAGACCACGGGGCCATGGCATTGCGAATGCTTGGGCGCCGAGCGAAGAACCACTCGATGACGGTGCTCGGCGACCTCGCACAAGCAACTGCTCCCGGGGCAATCGAAGCATGGGACGAAGCAGCTCGCCATCTGTGCGGTGATCCCGACGGAGCGGTCGTGCGAGAACTCACCGTTGGCTACCGCGTGCCGGCTGCCATTCTCGATGTGGCCAACCAGCTCCTTCGTGAGGCGGCGCCCTCGGTGACGCCCGCTCGGTCCATCCGGCCCGGTGGCGAGCCCCCGAGTCACTTCGATTTCAGCGACGACGAACAGATGGTCGCCGCGGTCGGCGACGCCATTGCGGCAACGACAGATCAACAGGGGCGAGCCTCGATTGCCGTGATCGCGCCTGTATCCCACCATGATCTGTTGCTCGCAGAAGTCCCTGGTCTGGTCCGCTTCGGAACGGGAACAGCGGTGAACTTGCCTGGTACCGAAGCCATTGCTCTGCTTGATCCAGATCAGGCCAAAGGGCTCGAGTTCGACGCCGTCGTTGTGGTCGACCCTCCAGCGATCCGTTCGGCCCCGAACGGATCGCGGCAGCTCTACGTGGCCATGACGCGAGCGGTGCAGACTCTCGCCATGGTCGAACCAACCTGACCGAACAACGCTCGTTCTCGTACTCAACAGGCCCAGAAGTGGGAATTCTGAGTACCAGAACGAGTTCGGGGGTTGGTCAGACGTCGAGGGCTTCGGAGTCAATGAGCGTGCTGTTGTTGACGATGTAGTCGCGACGGGTGGCGACGTCGCTACCCATCAGCACCTCGAAGAGCTTTGCTGCTTCGATGGCGTGCTCGGCATCAGCCATGGTGAGTCGCTTGAGCACACGAGTGCTGGGGTCGAGCGTGGTGTCCCGGAGCTCGTTGACGTTCATCTCGCCGAGCCCCTTGAATCGCTGCCATCGTTTCTCGGCCGAGAAGCCGTGCTCGGCGTGGAGCTGTTCCCGTTGCTCATCGCTGTAGGCGTAAATCTGCTCACCCCGGTGCTTCACCGCAAACAGCGGTGGCTGTGCGGCGTAGACCATGCCCGCCTCGAGCAACGGCCGCATCTGGTGGAAGAGCAACGTGAGGAGCAAACAGCGAATGTGCGAACCATCGACGTCGGCGTCGCACAGGATGATGATGCGGCCGTATCGACACGATGCGAGATCGAAGTCTTTGCCGGAGCCGGCACCGATCGAGGTGATCAGGGCTTGGGCCTCGGCGTTGTCGACAACTTGTTTCAGCGTGGCCTTGCCGGCGTTGACGACCTTGCCCCGCAGCGGAAGCACCGCCATCATCTCGGAGTTGCGACCCTGCTTGGCCGGGCCGGCAGCGGAGTTTCCTTCCACGATGAGAAGCTCGGAATCGGGCCCATGCAAGCGGCAGTCGGCCAGCTTGTCCGGCATGCCATTGGAGGAAAGGCTCGATGCCTTCCGGCGCGCTTCAAGCTGCTGCTTCGACAGCACACGGTTCAAAATGGCCTGCGCCATCTTGTCTCGCATGGCGTTGACCTGGTTCTTTTTGCCGCCGCCATCGATCCAGTTGGCCAACCCGGCTCGGGTGGCTTCGTTCACGATCTTCTGGATCGAGGGTGTGCCGAGCTCTTGCTTGGTCTGGCCCTTGAACTGCGGCTCGGCGAACGTGACCTTGACCGCAGCTACGAGGCCCTCTTGAGCATCGCTGGGTAGTGCTTTGTCGTTGCCGTCCTTGGCGAGCTTCTTGAGCTTCTTCATGTCGGCAAGCAGGTGCTCGTTGGCGATCTTGGTGAGCGCTCGCTCGAATCCTTGGACGTGAGTGCCACCTTCAGAGGTGGGGATCGTGTTGACGAAGCTGACGATGGTCGAGTCGAACCCCTTGACCCATCGAGCCGCAATGTCGACCGAACACGGTCGAGCGACGGTGGTCATCTTGCCATCGACGGGCACTCGCTCTTCGAAGCTGTCCTCGGCCCGGATGGTGATGATGTCGGTGACGTTCTCACCGACCGACAGGTAGTCGACGTAATCGGACAGGCCGCCGGCAGCCACGAACTCTTCAGGCTCGCGGCCAGGGCCGCGCTTGTCGGTCAGCTTGATGTGCAGACCGGGAACCAAGAAGCAGACACGGGCAACATGGTCGCGAATGCGGTCGTACTCGATGCGGGCGTCGGGATCGAAGATGTCGAGATCTGGCCAGTAGCGGACTCGGGTGCCGGTGCGTGACGGCGGAATCGACTTGACCTTGGTCAACTTCGAGCCGGGCTTGAACGTACCATTTTTCAGGTAGTTGCCAGGCAGTCGCTCGTTGAACACCAGACGCCAGGTGGCGCCGTCACGGTCGACTTCGGCGACGACCTTGGACGCCAATGCGTTGACCACCGAAGCGCCGACACCGTGCAGGCCTCCCGAGGCGCTGTAGGCGCCAGAGCCGAACTTGCCGCCGGCATGGAGTTCTGTGAAGACGACTTCGAGCGCCGTGCGACCATCTGGCTTCTTGCCGACAGGGATGCCGCGACCGTCGTCGGACACCTCGACCGAACCGTCCTTGTGGAGCGTGACTTCGATGTGGGAGGCAAAGCCAGCGGCCGCCTCGTCGACGGAGTTGTCGATGATCTCCCACACAAGGTGGTGGAGGCCATCGTTGCCGGTGCCGCCGATGTACATACCTGGCCGCTTGCGGACCGCGTCGAGGCCCTCGAGGACCTGGATCTTTGATGCGTCGTACTGGTCTTTTGCCATGGGGGAGAAAGGTGCTGCGTTCGTGTTCGGCGGGCGGTGGTGTTGCTGGGCGCGGGCTACCAGCGAAGCGAGCCAATGGCGAGGATACGCCTTGGGGCTGAGCTGCTCGGGCCATCCCGTCGAGTTGGGCGAATGGCCACAGGCTCGGGGGTGTTGTCGTGCTTGGTTGGGGCGTCGGGCTGGCCGACGAGGGCAACGATGCGTTCGGGATTGCCGATCCAGGCAAAGTCGAGACGGCTCTCGTCTTTGAACTTGGTGATGCGAACACCGCCGGCGCCACGACCCTTGCTGGGCACCTCGGCGGCGTCGGTCGACTTGACCGTGCCGAGGTCGGTGACGGTGATGATCACGGTGTCGCCGGTGATGGGACCGGCGGCCAACACCCTGGCGTTGCCCTTCACACCAACGCCTGCGACACCCTTGGCGGCAGCGCCCTGCACGCTGATGCCTTCGGCGGGTGTGCGGAGGGCCTGAGCGTCGTTGGTGATGAACACGACGTCGAGGGACGGGTTGATCAGCTTGGCGGATACTACGGTGTCACGGTCGGCCAGCTTCATGATTGGCTTGCCATCGCTGACTTCGGTCAGCACCGAGCGCTCGATTCGCTTGGCTGCGCCACCTGCAGTGGCCACGAGTAGTTGGTCGCTCGAATCGTCGGCGGATGCACTGACGATGGCGATGATGTTCTCGCCTCGCTCGGCTCCGAACGTCTCGGATGCATCGCGGCCTCGGCTACGGCCGCCGACTTCGGCCAGATCGAGCGCTCGGCGACGCAGCAATCGGCCCTTGTCTGTGATGGCCAACACGTCGCTGGCCAGGCTTCCAACGGCAACGGTATCGATGACGTCGTGGCGGCCTGGGGTGTAACTCCGGGAGGTGCCGAGTGGCTCACGGCCGACGACACCGGAGGCCGAGAGGCTGATGAGGCAGGGCTCGTCGGCGGTGGCGAGATCGATCTCGGGAGCGGCTTCGTTGAGCGTCTTGATCTCGTCCGGGGAGATGATGCGGGTGCGACGAGGCGTCGGGTACTCCTTGACCAACTCGCCGAGTTCGCGAATGACGATGGTCCGGCGCCGCTGCTCCGACGCAAGAATCTTCTCGAGATCGTCAATCTCTTCGAGCAGCAGTGTTCGCTCCTCGACGAGGTCGGTGTAGGCAAGTGCGGTCAGGCGACGGAGTCGCAGTTCGAGAATTGCTTCGGCCTGGATCTCGCTGAGGCTGAGGGCTTCCATCAAGCCGGTGCGAGCGGCTTCGGAGTTGGCAGCGTTGCGAATGATCGACACGACGAGGTCGATGTTGTCGATGGCGATCAGGTAGCCCTCGACCCTGTGCAGACGTTCTTGCCGCTGACGGAGCCGGTACTCGGATCGTTTCACGACCATGTCGAGGCGGTGGTCGATGTAGTACTGGCAGAGGTCGTAGAGGCCGAGGGTGGTGGGCACGCCATCGACGAGGACGACGTTGTTGATGCCGAAGGTCTCTTCGAGCGGTGTGAGTCGGTAGAGCTTCTGGAGAAGTACCGCCGGGTCGACGCCGGTCTTGCATTCGATCACCAGGCGCAAGCCAGAGTTGTGATCCGACAGGTTCTTCATGTCGGAGATCCCTGAGACCTTGCCGGCGATCACCAACTCCTTGACCTTGGCCATGACCCGCTCGACACCGATCATGTAGGGCAGTTCGGTGATGACGATGCCCTTGCGTGCTCGGGTGATGTCGACGATCTCGGCAGTGGCCCGGAGACGAACCGAACCTCGACCGTGTTCGTACGCATCGTTGATGCCATCGTCGATCATGGTGCCGCCGCTCGGGAAGTCGGGGCCGGGCACGAGCTCACGCAGTTGCTCGAGTGTGGGCTTCGGTCGACGTTGACTCATCACGAGCTTGATGGCTTCGTAGATCTCGCCGAGGTTGTGCGGAGCCATGTTGGTGGCCATGCCGACGGCGATGCCCGTGGTGCCGTTGACCAACAGGTTTGGCAGCAGTGCAGGGAGGTATTGCGGCTCGACGTTCTCGCCGTCGTAGGTCGGGCGGAATTCGACGGTCTCTTCGTCGATCTCGGCCAGCAGGTGCAGTGCGGCGTCGCTGAGCCGGGCCTCGGTGTAACGCATCGCAGCTGGGGGGTCATCGAGGCTGCCGAAGTTGCCTTGGGGGTGGATCAGCGTGATCGACCGGGCGAAGTCTTGGCCCATGCGGACCAGGGTGTCGTAGATCGCACTGTCGCCGTGGGGATGGAACTTGCCCATGACCTCGCCGACGACGCCGGCGCACTTGCGGTGGGGGCGGTCGGGAAAGAGGCGCATCTCGCGCATGGCGAACAAAATGCGCCGCTGAACGGGCTTGAGGCCGTCACGCACGTCAGGGATGGCACGCGAGGTGATGACAGACAGCGAGTACGCGAGAAACGACTCGCCGAGCTCTTCAGAGACCGGGACGTCGATGACTTCTCGAGCAAAGGGCAGCAATTCACCCTGTGATGACATGGTTCGTTCCATTTCTTCCGGCTGGCCGAGATCTTCTGGCTGGCCGAGTGCTTCACGTTGGCAGAGTGCTTCACGTTGGCAGAGTGATACTAGCCAGCTCCGAACGTCTGTTCGTCACGCCGGGCGGGTGTGTGATGGTGCGAGCTTGTCGAATTGGTCGAGCAGACCTTCGACATCTGGCGCCCAGATGGTGGCACCGGCAGCCTCGGCTTCCACCCGGCCGGGCACGCCTGCCCCGCCGAGTGCAACGTGAGCGTTTGGTCGGCGAGCACGAATCGCCGTGATGGTGTCCTTGGCCTGAGCGAGACTCGCACTGGTGGTCGAAGAGATGACGACACCGATGAACGGGCGGTCAGCCGAGCCCATGTCCATCACTTCGAGGAATGACTCGGCAGGAGTGTCGGCCCCGAGGTCTGTGACCTCGAAGTGGCGGCCCCGGAGGAGGTCGGCGATGATCGCGGTCGTCAGCGCGTGGGCGTCACCGGAGACCAAGCCGACCACGATGTGGCCGCGGCCAGTACCGCGGCGATGAAAACGAGGTCCGAGTCGGGCCGTGATCCGAGACGCAATGGTGGTCGCCTGGTGTTCGTCGAACACTTCGATCTCGTTGTTGGCCCACCGTTGACCGATCGAGCGCATGGCAGGGATGAGCATCCGGAGGTGGATCTCGGCTGGCTCGGCACCGGACGTCAGCGCTTGGGAGACAACGGCCCAGGCGCCAGGCTCGTCAGCAACGAGGAGTCGGTCTTCGAGCTGCGCAGCGGCTCGAGTGCGTACGCCCTCGCTGGGCTTTGAGTCGTTGCCGTTGGCAAGTGCTTCGATGTCTGCCGAGTCGACAAACCATTGACCGCCTTCTTTGGTGGCCGCCAAGCGCCCCGTTCGCACATAGCGGTACACGGTCATGTAGTGCAGTCCGAGGTTCTCGGCTGCAGCCCGAAGGCTGATCGAATCCGCCGGCATCAGGGGATGATCTCATACTGGCGACGCATGCTGTGGGATTCACCGGGAAGGATTCATGAGCCCGGTGGGCCCGTCGTCGAAGGGATCAGCGGCGACGGCGACGACGGTGGGCGTCAATCTTGCGCGCTGACTTGATGACACCCTCGAGGCGCTCGGTGAGTTCGGCCGGCTCTTCTCGGGCTTCGGTATCGAGTTCAGGAGCCAAGGCTTCGAGGATGGCGCTGACGCTCACGCCCTGTTCGGCGGCGAATCCGTGCCACTGATCGTGGGCGTCATCGCTGACATAGGCATGCAGGGCCTTGCGGCCATTGTCTTGAGACATGGTGTCGTTCTCTCTGTTCGCATCCTTGCGGATATCACTCTTCGCGGCGGTGCCAATACTTCCGGCGTCATGTTTGTATCACGATCTTGCACCGGAGCGTTGCAACTCTCAGCCCAGTCTCTTGAGCATTCTTCCCAGGGGGCCTGGTTCTGTCACCGATGCCATTTTGTTCGCTTGCGACGGATCGACCCTCGCCACGGCGGCTGCGACTTCTTTGGCCGAGGGATTCACCATGAACTCGTCGCCTACGCGAACTGTCGGAACGGTCTCGTTGCCGTTGGCGACCGACCGTACGAACGCTGCGGCGTCGGGGTCTTCCCAGATGTTGTGCTTCTCGAGCGGGATCTCGATGCCCTTGAGCGACCGATCGAGACTCATGCAGAAGGGGCAGCCGGGTCGCCAGTAGAACTGGATGGCTTCGAGGGTTTGGTGGTTCGTGCTGCTCATGAAGGCTCCAACCGGTCATGGTCGTCAGTTGTTCCGGAAACATCGGGTTCATCGATTTCAACGACCCTCCCGACATCAAAGCTCGCGCCTTCGACCTCGAGTTGATCCTCGACAAGATCGTGGCGCGCGATGTAAGCGGCAAAGAAGCCGCTGGCGGTAGCGACGAAGGGGAGTGCCATGAGCGCACCCGCTGCACCGAACAAGGTGGTGCCAGCGAGAACGGCTCCGATCGAAACTGCAGGGTGGAGGTCAAGGGTCTGCGCAGTGATCCTCGGCTGCAACAGGTAGTTCTCGATCTGTTGGTAGGCAACGACGGCCACGATGACCCAGATCGCTTTGGTCGGGTCATCGCCAACGGCAACCAGTGCAGGCAACACGCCAGCAAGGTAGGTGCCCAGCGTGGGAATGAATTGTGAGATCACACCGACCCACAACGCCAGGGCAACAGCCGATGGCAGGTCGAGTACCGCAAACACGACCCAGTGAAAGACACCCGAAATGATCGCCAGCACGAGGCGAGAAGAGATGTAGGCGCCAGTCTTGTCGGTCGCGAGGTCGAGAACGCGAAGCACCTCGACTTGACGGGTCGGCGGCAACACCGAGCAGATCAGGCGGCGGAGTCGAGGCCCGTCGGCGGTCAGGTAGTAGGTGAACAGCAAGATCGTCAGCGCTTGGAACAGCACGCCTGCGAGCGTGGTGCCGATCGAGAGGAGGTAGCGCGAAGCATCGTTGGCGAAGGCGGTGACCTGACCGCTCTCGATCTGGTTGATCAGATCGTTCGGGTCGATCTCGGCGCCGAAACGCTCGTTGGCCCACGTTGCACCGGAACTGACGTAGCCCGGAAGCTCTTCGACAAGATCCGTCAGCTGCGTGGCAATCAGCTGTCCCATGAGGGCAACGAACACACCGAACGCCACGAAGACACCAAGCAAGCTGAGCAGCGTGGCTCGACCTCGTTTCACGCCGCGATTGACGAAGAAGCCGACGGCTGGTTCGAGTGCAAACGACAAGAACACCGCAACGGCGACCTGGACCAGCAGGCTGCGGAGCTCGCGGGCAACGATCAGGGTCAGCCAGAGGCCGACGAGAATCGACCACCAGAAGACGATGGCCCGACGCACCCACGGGGGCATCGCCGTCGACTCATCTTCGGGGGCAGTCGCACTCGCTGACTCGGACACGATGTGACTGTACTGCTGGGGTCAGAGCGGAGTCGGGACCTTCGTTGGTGGCGGTGGTGGTGCTGCCGACACACCCCACGGATTCGGGGGAGTGAAGAGCGGATCGAGTTGCGAAGGCGTGAGCGTGCCGATCGGGAGCCCAGTGGCGGGGTCATGAACGACGATCACAACGGCTGCGTCGAGGGTGCCTTCGGGGGACCGATCCATGAAACCCGAGATGCTCTCGGTGCTCCACGCTCGGATGACCTGATCGACCGGGATCATCACCGACGCAATCGTGGTCCAGGACCGTTCGGGGCCGGGCATGGTCTGGCCCGCCTTGGGGCTGACGTAGCCAATGGGGGCGGCACCCCAGTGCACGACTGGGCGACCGATGGCCGGACCTGTTGCCGTCGACCGGAGGAACCCATCGATCGAGAGATCGCTTGGCACCGACGCTGGTCGAGCCGTCATCACATCACCGAGTGAGGCGCCGGACAGCCGAGAGCGGATCACTGCACCGATGATCTCTCGCCATGCGGCATGGGCGATGAACGCCCCCGTGAGCGCAGAGAGAACGAACAGCCACCAGCTGAGAATGTCGGCGAAAACGAAGACTCCAGCGGCAATCAACACAAACGTGATGCCGGCGACGAGCCCGGCCCGAGCGCTGGTGAGTCGAGCCTGTTCTGCGTTGTTTGACAATCGCCACAATAGTGCGGTGAGTACGCGTCCTCCATCGAGGGGAGCAATGGGAATCAGGTTGCTGACGCCAAGGAACGCATTGGTGATCGCCAACCAGCTCGCGGCAGAGGCCGCCAGGCCCCAGGTCGACCAACGGTCGATGCTGAGAGCGGCGACTGCAAAGAAAGCCCCGAGCCCCAACGACACCGCGGGGCCCGCGAAGGCAATGTCGAACTCGGCCCGAGGTGTGGGTGCTTGCCGCCGAAGTTTGGCGATCCCGCCCAGTACCCACAGCGTGATGCCGTCGACCTCGATGCCATGGCGGTGCGCTGCAGCGGCATGCCCGAGCTCATGTCCGAGAATCGAGGCGAAGAACAGAAAGGTGATGCTGCCGCTGGTGATGAGCCGGGCCTGGAGGTCTGCCGATGGCCACCAGATCGGTAGTGCGCCGTACGTCAGGCTGACGACGAGATACACCGCAACGGCGAGAATGCTCCAGTTGATCCCGATGGGGATGCCAGCAATACGCCCGAGGCGGATGGTGTCACGCACCCGCCCATTGTGCCCGCCGTTCGTCGATCATCGGGGGTCAGGCCCCCTCAACGACATCTGACGTGGCTGGGAGTTGAGAGCCCCAGAGAGCAACTCCGTTCGTGAGCGAAGCGGACGGCGGTCAGCCTCGGAAGGAGACGAGACCGCCACCGTCGAGGACCATGTGCTGGCCGGTCATCCAGCTGCCGGCATCCGAGGCGAGGAACAGGGCGGCATTCGCGATGTCCCAGGTCTCGCCAAGGCGCTCGAGCGGGTAGTTCTTGGCCACTTGGTCGCCAGCCTCACCCTCCCACAGCATGCGGGCGAAGTCGGTCTTGATCAGGCCCGGGCAGATGGCATTGACGCGCACCTTTGGACCGAGTTCGGCGCCGAGTTGCTCGGTCATGTGGATCATCGCCGACTTGGTGAGGTCGTAAACGCCTAACACGGGGCTGGTCATGAGACCGCCGACTGATGAGATGTTGATCACGACGCCGCCGTTCTCCTTCATCCAACCGTTCCAGGCTGCTTGGGTGAGGAGCAGCGGGCCGGTCAGATTGACAGCGATCGTCTTGTCCCAGCGACCGAGGTCGACATCGATCATGGGGCCGGCGTACGGGTTGGTCGCAGCGTTGTTGACGAGGATGTCGATCGCTCCGAAGTGCTCGATCGTGCCGTCGACCAAGGCCTGGGCTGCCTCAGGCTGTCCGGTGTTGCCCACGAGCCACGCACAGCCGGGGTTGCCGGAGTCTTCGTCGATCTCGGCGGCAGCGGCTTCGAGCGCTTCGGCTTTGCGGGCAGCGATCATCACCTTGGCGCCATGGGCTGCGAAGGTGGTCGCGATCTGCTTACCGATTCCTCGGGAGCCACCGGTGACGAGCGCCACCTTGCCCGTGAGGTCCATCGTGGTCATGCCGGTCTGCTTTGCTACGTCTTCCATGGCGGCCGAACGTAGTCCTGGGTTGGAGCGCCGTCACGTTGTGGGCTGATCGGAGGACGTTTTCGGTAGCGTCGCCGAGTGGAACAGCGGCGGTTTCTCGACGTGCCGGGAAGGTCGAGCGTTGGTTTCGATGGCGACCGAGACGATGTCGCCGTGTGGTGTCGCGGCCCAATCGAGCGACACTCCAGTGCCGTGCTCTTGGTGCACGACCGCCTGAGCAACGCTCGCTCGTGGGATCTCGTGATGGGCCGGCTGCCTGCGGGTGTAGCCGTCGTGGCCGTGGACCTTCGCGGTCGAGGTTCGGCGTGGCGGCAATCACCGTCTCTCGGTCTCGGCACCCACGTTGCCGACCTCGTTGATCTTCTCGTCCGCCTCGACTTCGACGAGGTGCTTGCCGTTGGGCATGGGTTCGGAGCGACGGTGGTGCAGGCGCTCGCAACGACGTCGCCGGACCGCGTTGCCCTCACGATCGGCGTGCTTGGCCAGGTCAGTGATGATCCGTTCGAGTCTGTGCTGGGCTTGGCTTTTCCCGATCGGGACGAACACCTCCGCTTCTGGAAGCTCCACCCTCGCTTCGCCTCGGCCGATGCTCGCGCCATCGACGCATTCGTTGCCCACGGGATTGCGGGTCCGCAAGATCACCATCGATGGCGGGTCGACCTTCGCTCGCTGGTCGCCGACGATCACGACGCCGCGACGGGATCGGCGTCGAGCTTTTCTCGGACCATCACCATTGGCAGCGACATGCAGGCGCCGACGTTGGTTGGCACCACGACGCAGCTGCCCCATCTCGATCCTGCCGTGGGATTGCTGACCACGATCGGAGCAGACGCGATCGCTGCTCAGATCCTTCCGTTCCTGGTCTGAAACCAGCTACGCAGCGAGCAAGACCATCACCAGAAGCATGGCAGCGATGAACCCGACGAACAGCCACTCCATACGGCTTCTCGTCAGGCGCTCGTTGCGCAGGTAGGTCTCGAGGATCTCGGATCGACCGGCGGCTTCGAGCAACTCTTGTTCCATCTCGCTGAGGCGGTGTTGACGGCCGGCGTTTGCCCGTCGAGCCAGAGCAAGTTGGCTGGTGAGAGCCTCTTGCTGGCTCTTGAGATCGGAGAATGCTGTCTCGGTGTCGCTGAGTTGCTGCTCCAGCGCCACTCGATCGACATCGGGAGCGGTCGCGTCGTCGCCGGTCGGAAGGGGGTTCTTCAAACGAGCGCGGATCTTGCGGAGATCACTTGCCGAGTCAGGCTCGACGGGAGCGAGGATCCGTTCGATGGCAAGCAAGATGCTCTCGAGGTAGGACGTGTCGTCTGGGAGGTTGAAGTGAGCCCAGAGGTTTCGAGCCTCGATCAACTGCTCGACCAGTCGCCGCAGGTCTGCAGTGAACGTGTTGCTGAAGACTGGGCCCCAAAAGCGGCGAAGTACGAGGAGCTGGAACAGCGGATCTGTCGCACCGTGCTCGGCTGGACGGCCCATGCGGTTGGCGGCCGCCTCGGTCCAGGAGACCTCGTCTGCGAAGTGTTCGTGCATCTGTTCGTCGATGAACGGACCCATTCCGAGCGCGAAGATCTCGAAGGCCTCGGCCATCTGGCCGTGCCTGCTCACTCTCAGATCGGGGCGAACGGATGTCATGGGTGGCTCGGTACTGCTTTCCACGTCGGGCGTCGATCTGATTATCGGCACGAAATGGCGCTGGCTGAGAAGAATCTTTCAGCGGGAACAGTCTTCTGACTTCCCGCTCGAATCGCTCAAGTTTGGGTCTGAACGGCCGTTCCCACAGTTGTGAAGAAAACCCGACTCGCCCTTCATCCAGGGCAAGTGCTCCTGGCCGGCGTGATCGGCGCGGTCCTTTGGACCGCTGTACTGTCGACCCTGGTCGGCATTTCGTTTCGGGAGACCGTCTTGGCATCGAGCGGCGGCTTCATGGGCGCCGCAGCGGGAACATGCGGTGCGCTCATCCAGGCCCACCGAGCTCGGGCCGCACGCGACATGTTGGAGCGAGCGGAACACGAAGCCAATCACGATGGTCTGACGAACCTGTTGAACCGCAACGCACTCCTTCGCCAGCTCGACGCCTCGATCGTCACCGCTCGGAAGAACGACACCGTCGTCGGCGTGCTTTTCCTCGACCTCAACCGGTTCAAGGTCATCAACGACTCGATGGGCCATGAAGCGGGCGATGAGCTGTTGCGGATCGTCGCTGAACGATTGCTCTCGACCGTTCGAGGCTCGGACATCGTCGCTCGATTCGGCGGTGACGAATTCGTCGTCGTCGTTCGAGGCCTCCTGAATCAGAAGTCGGTCATTGCTGTTGTCGATCAGATTCTCCACACCTTCGAGAAACAGGTGTCTCTGTTCGGCGGAGCGCTCGTGGTCTCGACTTCGATCGGTGTCGCCATCACCCGGCCGGGAGAGACGCGCAGTGCCGAGGATCTGCTGCGAGATGCAGACGCTGCGATGTACAAGGCGAAGAAGGGGCGCGGCGGCTACGCACTGTTCGACGACCAGCAGCGAGCGGAGGCCGTCGACCGACTCGACATCGAACGCGACCTCGTTCGGGCGCTCGTCGAAAAGCAGCTCACGGTCTTCTTCCAGCCGCTCGTCGACGTGTCGACCAAGCGCCTCTACGCCTTCGAGGCGCTGGTTCGCTGGAACCATCCAAAACGTGGCCTGATTGGTCCCGGTGCCTTTCTGGGCGTGGCCGAGGAGACGGGCATGATGGCCGAGATCGGCGAGTACGTGCTGCGAGAAGCCACGGCACAAGCTGCGGTCTGGAACCATCTGAACCCGAATGCCCGATCAGTGAAGATGAGCGTGAACATCGCTGAACAACAGCTGATCGACAAGAACTTCCCGGAGACCGTGCAGAACGTCTTGTTGTGGTCAGGGCTTCCTGCCGACCAGCTGGTGCTCGAGATCACCGAGGACGTGATCGTTGACCACCTCGACGGTGTCAGCATCCTCAACCGCATTCGGGACCTGGGGGTGTCGCTGGCGATCGACGACTTCGGTACCGGCCAGTCATCGCTGAGCTACATCAAGCAATTCGACATGGTGTCCACGTTGAAGATCGATCAGGTCTTCGTCCGTGAAATGAACGATGGCGACTCGAACAGAGCCATCATCGAGGCCATCGTTGCGATGGCGAAGGCGCTTCACCTGCGGGTGGTTGCTGAGGGCGTCGAGACCATCGAACAGGTCAACCAACTGCGCACTTTGGGTGTCGACGTCATGCAGGGATACCTGTTCAACGCTCCACTCGCAGCGAATGGCATCGATCCAGCATCGTGGTTTGTGCCTGACGCACCGGTACCAGATGCTGCCGAAGGGCTCACGCCGCTCGAGGTTGCCACGGGGCTCGCCACGGCGGCTGCGGTGCCTTCGAGCACAGTTCCTTCGAGCACGGTTCCTTCGGCGGACGACTCGATCCCGCTCGGTTTGCGTCAACGCCCCGCTCGTCGAGGCTGACGGTTCGTCACGCCGATGCTGGCGGGGGAGCGACGAAGTCAATGAGTTCTTCCATTGCGCCGACGAGACCGGGCTCGAGATCGCGGTAGTTGCGGACCCGTCGGAGCATGGTTCCCCACATGACGCCGGACGGCCCATCGAAGCCCAGCGCCTTGCACACGCCGGACTTCCAGTCGGTTCCTTTGGGGATGACCGGCCAGGCGTTGATGCCAAGTGTCGCCGGCCGGATGGCTTGCCAAACGTCGACGTAGGGGTGGCCGGTGATCAAGACGTCGGGGTGGTTGACCGTCCTGGCGATGTGGGTTTCCTTCGTGCCATCAATCAGGTGATCGAGCAAGATCCCGAGCCTCCGCTGTGGATTCGGATCGAACTCTCTGACCACTGCGGCGAGGTCATCGGCTCCGTGGAGCGCCTGCACCACGATGCCCTCGAGCCGCAGGTCAGCTCCCCACACCTTTTCGACCAGCTCAGCGTCGTGATTGCCCTCGACCAAGATCCGGCTGGGAAGCGCAACGCGAGCCTTGGCCTCGACAGCGACGCTGCCGGAGGCGGTCATGGTCGACGCTGCTGGAGCATCGGGAGCCTTGGCCTGGACAAGTGTGACGCTCGCACCCTTCACCGAGAATGCTCCTCGTTCGTTTCGCAGCGTTTGTGACCGGCCCTGTGTGTCGAGGATCGTGACCCAGTCAGGGGTGCATCGCTGCACGGTCCCGACGTAGCCGGTCGAGCGATGGCGAACCAGCAGACCCTTGGGGGCGGGGATGGAGGGCCAGGTTGGCTTGCGTCGCCGTGGCTCGTTCATGTCGAGGTCGCTCAGAATCCCGCTCACTGGGTGACCTTACTCAGCGCTGTCCGCGAGTCGGTGCAGGGTGGGGGCCAGTACCGAACGGATCGACCGCACGAACGCATCGGACATGAGTTGATGGCCCAAGTCGTTGGGGTGGAACCGGTCGTCGGCAACGCGGTCGAACACGCCGCCGGGCCCAGGTTCGCGCCACGGGTCGACGAGAACGAGCGCACGATCCGTGGCTGCCTGCTTGAGTGCTCGATTGGTGAGAACCACGCGTGACGAGCTGCCGGCGATGGTCGACATCACAGCGGGGCGCGGAAGCTGATCAGCAAGGTCCTCGACCTGATCGCGCAACTCGGTGACGTTGGTTCGGCCCCACAGGACATCGTTGGTGCCAACGCACGCCGTGGTCAGCGCGGGCTGATGACCGGCGGCAACGAGTGAGGCAAGCACGGGGGCGTGCATCTCCAACGAGTCGACGATGCGCGCTCCCGACATCGCGAGATTGATGACACGCCACGTCGGGTCTGACTCGCGAAGTGCTGCCAGCGTGTGTCCGACCCACCCCATGTCTGGTGCTGACGCCCCGATGCCGAGGCACGTCGAATCACCGATGGACACCCAGAGCGGGCCATCCGCGGCCACGGCTAGTTGATTCTGTTCAGACCACCAGTTCGTGTACGGCTCGATCTGCCTGCCGACCCGGCGCACACCGCGTGCGACCAAGCCGATGGCCCGAAGGCCTCGACCGGAGGGTTTGACGATGAGAGGCGGGATCGAATCCACCGACAGAGTCTGCCGCGGCCTCTGTGCGGACCGGCTGAGTTCTCGCCCGAGTGCGTGCCCGGAGACCTAGCCTTGCCTCGGTGATCTTGTTCGATGCCATCGGCGTCGGGGTGTCTCGCCCTGACCGTCCTCTTTTCACCGACATCTCCTTGACGATGGCCACCGGCGATCGCCTGGGCATCGTTGGCATCAATGGCACGGGCAAGTCAACGCTGCTGCGTGTGCTTGCCGGTCGGCAGGTGCCAGAGTCGGGAGAACTCCGTCCCGGGAGCGGTGTGCGCATCGCCATGCTCGACCAGGATGCGCCGCTACCTCCCGGGCTGGTGCTCGATGCCGTCACCGGCCAAGGATGGTCGCCGACGGTGGCCGAGACCTGGGAAGCCGAATCAGTGTTGACCAAGCTTGGCATGGGTGACTTCTTCGATCGCCCGACCGACTCACTCTCCGGAGGCGAAGCGAAGCGTGTTGGTCTGGCTCGGGCGCTCGTCGAGCCGTCTGACTTGCTCATCCTCGATGAGCCAACCAACCACCTCGATGTCGACGGCATCGTCTGGCTCGAAGAGCGCTTGGCGTCCTACCGCGGCGGTCTGTTGTTGATCACCCACGATCGCCACGTGCTCGAGCGGCTGGTGAACCGCATGCTTGAACTCGATCGAGGCACCGGGTTCGTCCACGAGGGCAATTACGCCGACTATCTCCAAGCCAAGGCCGACCGTGCGGTGAAAGCCGATGAAGCCGAGGCGGTTCGCTCGAACCTCGCCAAGTCTGAACTGGCGTGGTTGCGGCGGGGAGCCAAGGCCCGTTCGACCAAGCCCAAGTATCGGGTCGAGGCGGCAAAGGCCCTGATCTCGGAGAAGAAGCAGGGAGCGGCTCGACCTTCTGGCCTCCACCTCGAGTTCGAAACGCCCCGCCTCGGCGACATTGTCATCGAACTCGAAGGGGTGAGTGCAACCGCCCCCGACGGACGGCTGCTCTTCTCCAACGTCGATCTCATCCTCGACCAGCGCGAGCGCCTTGGCATCGTTGGCCCGAACGGCTCGGGCAAGACCACGCTCGTCGACCTGATCGCCAAGCGAACTGAGCCCAAGGTGGGCACCGTTCGGTGGGGCACGACGGTCGAGTTGGCGTACTACGACCAACATGGCACCGAGCTCGATCCGAAAGCGCGGGTCCGTGAAGTGGTCGCCGGGCCGAACCGTCAACCTGATTGGACCGACGCTCGACTGCTCGAAGCGTTCTGGTTCGATGCTGACGCTCAGTGGGCTGAGGTGTCCACACTGTCCGGTGGCGAGCGCCGCCGACTCCAGCTGATGCAGATTCTGGCCTCGAAGCCCAATGTGTTGCTGCTGGACGAACCGACCAACGATCTCGACCTCGAAACGCTGCGGTCACTCGAGGACTTTCTCGAGGACTGGCCGGGTGCTGTTGTGGTCGTGAGCCACGATCGCGCGTTCATGCGGCGAGTGGTCGCCGATGCACTGGTGATCGATGGTCAGGGCAACGCGACTCGATGGCCCGGCGGCTTTGATGCGTGGGACGAACACCGTCAGGCCACTCGCGCCGCCGGATCATCGGGCGGAACATCCGCCGCAGCGATCGGTAAGCGCCAGAAGAAGGGCGACACCAGGGCCAAGGGCAGCGGGCAGAGCCCGAATGCCATTCGTAGCTCGATTCGCACGACCGAGAAGACCATCGTCAAACTCGAGAAGAAAAAGACGCAGCTGATGGCCGAGCTCGAAACGGCCGCCGCTGATTCGGGTGATCACGAAACGCTCACGAAGCTCGGCGCCGACCTCCAAGCCATCGCCACTGACATCGAGGCAGCCGAGATCGAGTGGATGACGCTGTCCGAAGAGCTCGAGGCTCTGCTGTCCTGACAGCTGGTCACGGACTGAGGGAAGTGGCAGGATCAGCCGATGACTGACCGAACTGCCACACTTCCCGAGGCCGACCCAGAACTGCTTCCGCTCGCCTCGTTCAAGGTCTACTCGATCAAACAGGGCGAGATGCTGTCGGTGATGATGCACCTCGGCGATCGGCTCGGACTGTTCCGATCGATGGCCCACGGAACGCCTGCGACATCAGCCGACATCGCCGCTGCCGCCGGGATCCAGGAGCGTTGGGCGAGAGAATGGCTCTATGCCGTCTCCGCAGCCGGTGTTGTTGAGCATGCTCGCGAAGACGGCGTCGAGCGGTTCCACATGACGGCGGAGATGTCGACCATCCTCGGCCAGCCCGACCATCCGTCGTACTCGGGCGCCGTGTTCGGGGCACCGGTCGCGAGGGCCACGATCGATCGCCTGATCGAAGCGTTCCAGACCGGTGTCGGTTTCAGCTGGGGAGATCACGGCGGCGACACCGCCCACATGCAGGCATCGATGTCAGCCGGAAAGCAGCAACACTTCCTGGTGCCGGTCGTTCTGGCTTCGGTCGACGGTCTCATCGAGCGTCTCGAGGAGGGCATCCGCGTCGTGGACGCTGGTTGTGGCAGTGGCGTTGCCTCGTGTGTGATGGCCGAAGCCTTCCCGAACTCGACGTTCGTCGGCATCGATCCGTCCACTCCGGCGATCGCTGCCGCTCGAGCTCGCGCCGACGAGCTCTTGCTGGACAACCTCACGTTCGAAGAGCACACCTTTGAAGATCTCGAGCCGGGCTCGGTCGATTTCTTGCTGACCCTCGATGTGCTCCACGACATTCCCCGTCCGGTCGATGCGGTGAAGGCGGCAAAGGTGGCACTCGATGGCGACGGTGTGTGGCTCGTGGCCGACATCAAATCGTCCGAGACGTTCGAGGAGAACCGTCGAAACCCGATGATCGGGCTGTTTTATTCGATGTCGGTTGTCTACTGCATGAACTCTGCATTGTCCGAGCCAGACGGTGCGGGCCTCGGCACGCTGGGCATGCACCCGGAACGGCTTCGAGGCATGGTCGAAGCGGCGGGCTTCGCCAGCTTCGACTACCGACAGTTCGACGAAGACGTGAACAATCGATACTTCGAGATCCGACCGTGAGCGGAGATCCGACGTCCAATGCAGAGCTGCGCGGTGCTGAGCTGTCGAGGCTGCGCGGGCTGGACGGTCGGAAGTGGACTCGAGATGGACCAGATGTCTTGCCGGTCTGGGTGGCTGACATGGACTTCCAGAGTCCGGACTGTGCGCTCGATGCCATGCGTCGGGTCATTGATCGGGGCGACATCGGTTACAACTTCCGGGCCACCGAAGCTCTTCCGGAGGCGTTTGCGGCCTGGCAAGAACGCATGCACGGTTGGCGGCCAGACGTCGACCGACTCGTGCTGTTCGACGACGTACTGCACGCCCTGCAGTTCACGATCTGGCACATGACCGAGCCGGGAGACGGCGTGGTCTTGTTCACGCCGATCTACCCACCGTTTCGCAAGATCGTTGAAACCAGTGGTCGGCGCGTGATCGAGTGTCCGCTCGACCCGCAGGGCGCTCGCTTGGAAAAGGCGACGCTCGAGGCGGTTGTCGATGACGGAACCGCTGCCGTGCTCTGGTGCAATCCTCACAACCCCACCGGGCGCGTCTTCGACGACGAGGAACTCGCTGCGCTGGCTGATGTGGCAACGGCAAACGACCTGCTGGTGCTGAGCGATGAGGTGTGGGCTGATCTCGTTTTCGCCGGGTCGACCCACCTTCCCGCAGCGATGGTGCCAGGCTTGGCCGAGCGGGCGGTCACCGTGTCCTCCGCCAGCAAGTCGTTCAACCTGGCCGGGCTCCGCTGCGCCGTGGCCCACATTGGTTCTGATTCGGTGAAGGAGATGTTGGGCGGTCAGCCGGACCGGCTGCGAGGGCATGTGAACACGCTCGCAGCCGAAGCGACGCTGGCGTGTTGGGAACAAGGAACGCCCTGGCTCAATGCGTTACGAGCGCACATCGGTACCCAGTTCGATCACCTTGGAACTCGCCTCGGGTCGGAGGCTCCGGCGGTGCAGTGGCAACGCCCAGAAGCCACGTACCTCGCGTGGTTGGACGGACGGACGCTTGATCTTGCGGGAGAGTTCTCCGACGTCTTGCGCAACGAAGCCAAGGTCGTGCTGTCGCCCGGCCTCGACTTTGGAGTGTCCGGTCAGGGCCATGCGAGGATGAACGTGGCGACCAGCCGCCCGATTCTCGACGAGGCCATCGACCGGCTTCTTCTGGTGGCAGGATTGCCTACTTGATGTAGTCAAATGCGTTTGTTTACACTCAATGCATGCACAATGCCACTGAAGATGGTCACGTTCTCGTCTCCGATGCAGTTCGGAGTCAGGAAGCATTCGTCGCCGGAGACGGTGGTGAGTGGTCCGTGGTGACGTCGGCGGGTGCGGCCGACGTGCGGCTCCACGGTGCGACGATTCCCATGACCGCTCGAGGTGGTGGGTGCGACCTCGGTGTGTCGGCCACCCCGACGGCTCAGGGGTCGCGTCGTCGGCCGGATCCTGCAGGTCGCCTGACCGCTCTGCGGCCGGCGGTTCCCGTGGTCGATGAACCACCGCCCGTCGACTTGTTGCTCGACCTGCCGGACGTGAGCCGTCCCGCCGACGGGTTTCCGGTCGCAACGGTTGCCACTGCCAGCGTCACCGCTGGTGTCGCGTCGATGTTCTTCTCGCCGATCTTTGCACTTCTCGCTGGTGTGTCTGCAATGGCGGTGATCGGGCGGTGGTTCGGCTCGTTCGCCTCGCATCGGCGAAGCAAACGGCGCCGACGCGAGGCGGAAGCGGTTGCGGTCGCGTCGTGGGTGGTTGCGGCAAAGGTGTGGTGTGATGCAGAGACAGCGGCTCGCCACTTCGGCCGACTGTGTCCCGATCAGTTGATGGCGGCGACGCAAGCGGAGGCTTCCCCCTGGTGGGAGCGACTCGACGGTGACAGGTCTCTCGCTCTGGTTCTTGGCGCTGGCCAGTTGTCGGTCGTCGTCGACGTCGAGGACCTCAAGCAACTCGACGAGATCACGTCGAGTGTTGACAGGCGTGCGGTCCTGGACTCGGTTCCGATCGAGGTCGAATTGACGCCGGGTCTCGCTGTTTGTGGCGATCGGATCGAGGTGATTGCTGCCGCCCGCTGGTTGGTCGGCTCGGCTGCGGTCCGGGTGGGGCCCGCTGATCTCGGGATCGTGCTGGTGACAACTGCTGACCGCGTGGCGGATTGGGATCAGCTGAAGTGGGCGCCATCGCTGGCCGGTTGCGTGGTGGTCGACAAAGACAGAGACGACGCACTCTCCGACGTTTTGGATCGAGCATCTCAGGGAGCTTCTGGCCGACCGGTCCTGGTGGTCGTGGACGGGGCAGAACCGACGGGGTCGGGACTGCTCGCTCGCGTCCTGTCTGGCCGGGTCGAGAGAACGACCCTGTTGTGGCTGGGCGCCACCGACGGCATTCCTTCCGGGTGCCGATCGAGTATGGCGGTTGCCGCTGACGGCAGTGCGGTGCTGCATCACCTCGACGGCGGTGGCGTTCAGCCTCTGCGATGGTTTGGATGTGTAGCGGCTGAGTGGGACCAGGTCATGCGGTGGTTGGCGCGATTCGAAGACCCAGAGTGTGGGAGTGAAGACCACGGCCTTCCGTCATCAGCGGCGCTGGTCGATGTTGTGGCCGCACCGGCGCAGGACGCCACGCACTTCGAAGCGTCGCTCCGACGTCGATGGGCGGCAGCAACCACGCAGCAATTGGTTGCGCCGATCGGCCTGGATCAGGAGGGTGCGGTCGAGATCGATCTCGTCGCCGATGGCCCGCACATGCTGGCCGCCGGTACGACCGGTGCCGGCAAGAGCGAGTTGCTCCGAACGTTGGTCGTGGGACTTGCGAGTGAGCAACCGCCCGATGTGGTGTCGTTTGTCCTGATCGACTTCAAGGGCGGCGGTGCGTTCGACGTCGTGGCTCCGCTTCCCCATGTGGCCGCAGTAGTGACCGATCTCGATCCGGGTGAGGCCGGTCGGGCCTTGCGCGGTCTGCGAGCGGAGATCCTCGATCGGGAGCACCGACTTCGAGACATGGAAATCAGTGATGTGAGCGACATCGACCGGACGCACCCCCGAGCGTTCGGCCGCCTGGTCGTGATCGTCGACGAGTTCGCCGCGCTCGCCGACGAGTTGCCGGAATTCCTCGATGGCCTGGTCGACATTGCCCGTCGAGGTCGCTCGCTCGGGGTACATCTGGTCTTGGCGACTCAGCGGCCCTCCGGCGTCGTGACCGGCCAGATCCGAGCGAACACCAACCTTCGTCTCTGCCTCCGGGTGCAAGATCGAAGCGACAGCATCGATGTGATCGACGATCCGCTCGCAGGGCTGTTGCCGTCGATACCTGGACGGGCCGTACTGCGTCGAGGGGGCAGTCGCTGTCAGCAGTTGCAGGTGGCCCAGGTGAGTGGCGAGCGCGATCGATTGGGTGCCGAGCCGTTTCACCTGCACCCAGCCGTGCCAGTGAGTGAGCTCGATCGTGCGGTTGTGGAACTCGTGGCTGCCTCGCTTGATCGCATCGGGAGCGATGACCCCGAGACCGTGTCGCTGATCGAACGCATCACCGAGGCGGCAGGCGAGGTGCCTCGAGCGGTCGCTCCGTGGACCACGGCCCCGACCAGGGCATCGTTCCCTCTCCCGGGCCCTGGTGCCGTGATCGGCTTGCTCGATGATCCAGACCGCAGGGTCGTGGCCCCGTTGTCCTGGTGCCCCAACACTGATGGGCTCCTGGTGGTCGGGGCTGACGAATCACAGATCGCTGCTACGGCTTCGGTCGCCATCGCAGCGGCGCTCGACCTCGAACCCTCACTTCCGACGTTCCTGCTCGACGGCGATCGCACCGCCTCATCGGCGCTCGCCGATCTGCGCACGCTCGACCCCGTCGTGGACGTCATTGGAGTGAGCGAGCCGGAACGTCTGTTGCGGGCGGTCGAACAACTCGAACGGACCAACGAACCTCGGATGGTCGTGGTGCACAACTGGGTTGGCGTTGTCGACGCACTGACCGACATCGCCGGTCCCTTGGGTGCGGAGCGACTCACAAAGCTGGTGCGCCGAGCGGGAACGCCGGGAACGGTCATCGTGGTCACGGCTCGGTCGGATCGAGATGTTCCGCAGCGGGTCCTCGGCTCGCTTGGCTGCAGAGTGATCCACCGTCTCGCTGACCCGGCGGGGTACCTGTCCTTCGGTTTGCGACCTGCTGAGGTCGGGTCGCTCGGTGGTGCTGGCGTTGTTGACCCCGGTTCGGCCCTCGTCGGCGTGATCGCTGGACTCGACAACGATGCGCTGGCAGCGCTCGCGACCCGACTCGAAAGCGATCGGGTTTGGCCCCATCCCATTCGTGTGCTCGGATCTCGGGTGGATCGCGCCGTGCTGCCATCGTTCGAGCCGTTCGCTCAGGGTTGGCGTGTGCCGATCGGACTCGACGTGAACTTGCAGCCGCAGTGGGTCGTGGTCGCAGAACAGCGGCCGGTCGTGGTGTTGTCACACCCCGGCGGTGGGGCGACCACGGCATTGACCACGATTGCGGCCGCCCTCGGTGATCGAGTTTGTGTGATCGACGACGCCGATGGGCTGGACAATGCCGATCTCGTCGAGCTGATTTCCGAGGCTGAAACGGAGGGGCGGGCGATCGTGGTCGGGTGTACTCCCGGCTGTGCCAAGCGGTTTGGCACTGCGGTCGCAGAAATGCTGCAACGGTCCACTGTCGTGCTGGTGAATCCGAGCAGAAACGAAGGGGAGTTGGTGCGTTTGGCGTTGCCGGACCTGACTCATGAGCCGGTCGGTCGGGCGGTGCTCGTCGACCGAGGTCGGGCCACGGTCGTGCAGATTGCTGCGTAGTGGAAGGGGTCAGCTGCCCGATGGTGCTGCGGTCGATGCGGCTGCGCAGAGGTAGGCCGCCGACACGGTGCCGTTCCAGCAGGTGCCGGTGATGACCGGGCCGACCTGAGCGATGTATTCAGCCGACTCCGAGAAGAACACCATGACTTCGCCTCGAGTGGTGCCGGAGTTCATTCGTTGGACCCAGTACGCCAGGCCAGAGGCATCAGGTGAGCGGTCGAGCACGTTCTCGTAGACGAGCTCGAGGAACGCAGCATGGCTCAGCTGGTTGCCGTAGAGGGCCTTGAACTCAACTGAGTCGGCAAAGTAGTCCGATGCCTCCCAAAGGCCGAGGCCGTCGACAGATCTCTGGTTCCAATACGCCCATCCTCCGGCGTCGGGCGCTCGGTCGAAGTAGGCCGAGTAGAGCCGAGCGATCTGGTACCGATACCAGGTCTGGGGTGTTGCCGGATCGATGCTGGGCTCGACGGCTTGAGGCTTGAGGCCTCGGAGCTCGGCGGCCAAGCGGAAGCGGAGGGTGGTGCCATCACATGACACGCCGGTGGCGGTGTAGAGGTCATCGGAGCGGTCCAGCTGGGCGACGTTGGATCTCGAGGACCGGGCGGTGGTGTAGCCATTGGCGTTCACGGGCTGGAAGGCGACGTAGCCCTCGCTTCGCCAGTCGCTGGTCGTGGTGCAGCGCACCGACATCTGTGCGTGCGTAGCCGTCGGGGAGTACATGGCTTCGTTGTGGCCGCTGGTGCTTCGCGCCCACGGGCCCGCGGCCTCGACGACGGCCGAGCCTGAGCTGAAGCTGCCGTAGATGTTCTCGTAGTGATTCGAAGGAATGCACTCGCTGTAGTGGCGGAAGTTGTCGTTGTTCACGATGGCTGCAACCGAGCACTGCGCTCCCGACCGGTCAGCCGAAGCGGCCAGCGGTGTCAGGCCTGCAACCTGCCGCTGCATGTTGACTTGATGGAGCAGTACAGCGGATGCCTCGGCTTCGCTCAGGGTCTGGCCGTTCTCGAAGCCCCACGGGTTGTAGGTGGCGGCGTCAGCTGTCGTCGCTGCGGAGACCGCCGGGGCGCTGACGAACAATGAGGTCACCGCAAGTGCCACAGCACTTGCGGTGCGGGTCAGCCATCGCGTGCGGCCGCTGACGGTGGTCGGGTTGTTCGTCGTCACCCGCTGTTCATCGACAAGTCGGCGGACAGAAGTTGAACGGAATGGGCCGAACGGCCCAATCTCGATCAGCCCGAGGCGGCGTCAGTGTGGACTGGCGAGATTGCCTTGGATGCGATCAGCCACCATCTCGTGGAATGCGGGTTCGGTGAGCGTCAAGATCGCCACGTCTTCAATGACGGGCATCCGTTGGTCGAGGAACGTCCAGTCGTCGGCTTGGGTCTGGGTCCAGTCGAAGTCGTCGGGTAAACGAACAGCGAGGGCGTCGGGGTCGATGAAGTTGTTGGTGTGCGTTGGACGGCGGACGGCCTCGCCGATCGGCATCGGCTCGACCGCATCTTCGCCGTTGACCGTCACGGTGAGTTGCCCGTCATCGGTCATGACCTGGGCTGCGGTGCGAACAGGCGACGAGCCGTCTGTGAGTGGGCGACCGGCAAGCGAGTTCGAGAGGAGCGCTCCTGCAGTGGTGATGGCGAGCGCTCCGACCTCGTCGACGAAGCCGAGGCCGTCGAGTTGGAGGTACGGATCGACCACGATCTGTTCCTCGATGGCGAAGAGCACGGTTGATTCGGCGACGAGGTGCTGCGCCTCTACAACATCGTCGGCGGCAGCGGCTTCGTCGAGGAGGGCGAAGGCACTGTCGAGTCGGGGGAGGTCTGTCGATCCGGTCTGCCAGAGGTTGGCGAGCGCAGTCATGAAGTGGTGGTAGATCGCTTGGTTGCCGTCGGCGACATCTTGGTCGACCGCATGGGGGGTGCCGAAACCGGGAAACACTGTGTGGCCGAACGCGCTGCCGGTGAACGTCCTCTGTCGCCCTTCGATCACGGGAGACACCGAATCTGATGCCGAAGTGCCGAGGTGAAACCAGTTGTTCCCCCGGTAGTTGGGGTCGGCGGCTGGCGTCGAACCGTTGAGCAGAGTGTTTTGCCAGGCCGCCACTTCCGCGTAGTTGCTGGTGATCAGCTCGTTGCGAGTCCCGGCAGTCGACTCTGGGAGCGACGCCACGACAAGGGCCCGGGTGATGAAGCCCTCGGGTGAGTCTCTGAGGTCGATGGTGGCGGACTCGTAGAGCCGTTCGATCGCGTCTGGGTCGGTGCTGCGTATGTCGATGCCCTGTCGATCGAGGTAGTGAGCTGGAAGTTGACGGACGAAGTTGCGGGCCACCGTGGGACTGTGATTGAAGGTGCCGTGGTTGATGGCGGTGACGAGAAGATCGTGGCCGCTGCGTGGCAGTGCGAGATCGTCGAAGTGCTCGGGATCGATGCCAGCAGCGAGGAGGGTCGAGTCGTCGAGGTCTGCGTAGATGTTGTGGGGAGCGATGGTGTCGTTGTTTCCGAGGAGTTGACGCAGGACCCCGTTGCGTTCGAGGAATGCTTCGATGTCACGTAGCGGGACCTCGTCGATCCCGTGCGATGGCAGGATTGCGCCGGTGCCTTCCCATGCAGCCGTGACCTCAACGATGGTTGGGTTGCGGGCGAGAAAGATGGCAGCTGCCGCCAATTCCGGCGACGACGCCGGGTCATCGGCGAGAGCTCGAAGCCCGGCAACGGTGAACACCAGCGAATCCAGTGGATTGTCGGTCGTCGTCGGGTTGGAGCCGTCAACGGCAGCGGCTCTGCCCTGTTCCATCAGCAGATGCAGTGCAATCGGGCCGGACATCGCTGCGGTGGCTCCACGATCGTCGAGTAGCGAACCGAGCAAGAACGATGCGAGCTGCCACGTGTTGCCAGGTAAGAAGAAGCCTTCGGCCTCGTCAGCTTTGGCCGCCAGGATCCTGGCCAGCATCACCAGCTCTTCTTCGATCTCGGCGCAGGCGGCTAGTTCGCTGGATGCATCGAGTTCGCTGAGACGCGCGGCCCGACGAAGATCGAGGTCGAGCTCTCCGGCAATCGCTGCCCTTGTTCGGAGGTGGGCGGCGGCAGCTCGAGCGTTGTCTGGCTGTATGGCGACCATGTCAGATCTCGATGAAGTTGGCGACCGGCCGGGGTCGGTTCGGACGGACCGGAGGGAGGGCGTGGGGGTCGGTGGGGTCGTAGTTGCGAGTGGCGGTCTCGAACTGGTCCACCTGCTGCCGATAGTGGGCGAGGTCGGCGGCGAAGGCGCGGCAGGCTTCGGCTCTGGCTCGGCAGATGTCGGCCCGGCCGGCCAGCGCTGCGGCGGCGTTGGTCGCCGTGACCTGCGCAGTTCCGACGGTGAGTTCGGCGACCAGGGTCAGCATGCCGCCGACCAACGTGTCGGCGCCGAAGTGGTTGGGTGTGTCGGTGAGGAGTTGTGTGAGGTCGGCTGCGGCCCGATCGAAGGAACGGGCCGCAGCATCGAAGGCGGCAGCGGTAGGCACGGGGTCAGCTGATCGACAGGCCGAGGTTCATCACGCTGTCGAGGTTGGCCCGTTGTGCTTCGACGGCGGTAGCCATGTCGGACGCCGATGCGGATGCATCGGTCAGCGCTGCAGAGAAGCCAGTCACGAACTGTTGCAGTGTGTCGCTCATCATCGCCGCCGAGCTCTGGAACGACGTGAACGCGTCGCGGGTGGTGGCCTGTCCTGCGGCAAGTGACGACTGGAAGTCGGTGGCCCCTTGTCGGAAGCGGTCAGCATTTGCACCCGTCCACTGGGTGGCCTCGGCCCGGGCCACCGCTGTCTGCACCGAGGTCTGGAGTTGTTCCATGTGCGTGGTGATCTGTTGCAGCGCCGTGGCCGTGGCTTGGGTGACCTCGCCGATCACCTGGCTGGTCGTGGCGACGGATCCGTCGCGAGTGGTAGCGACGTCGCCACCCATCACCTGGAGTTGGGCGCTTAGGCCCTGGAGGTCGTCGAGTTGTGCTCCGAGCATGGTCATGTGGATCTTTCTGTCAGTTGGGTGCCTCTAGGACACATTGAAAGTAAGTAAATGTAAATAAGCACACATCGAGATGGTTAGCAACCCTGTGTGTTGGGTCTTTGTCCCCATCTGCACCGGGCCGGGTTGCGAGCACCTGCGTAGGATCTGGCTCGTGACTCCGCAGGACGCTTCTGACAACCGACGCCCGTCGGTGCTCGGGCGGGCGTTTCCTGTTGGGACCGCAGCCGTTGGCTTGCTCGGCACCGTCACAATGGTCGTCGGGGGAACTCTCGCCGGTGCGGCGGCTCCCGGTGCGTCAGGCCGCTTGTGGTCAGTGCCGACCGTTCCCGTCAGTCCACGCGCTGATCTCCTGGTTGCGTTGACCCTTTTCTACGCCGGGATGATCGTGCTCGTCCGATCGTGGCTGCGGCTGCGACGCCAGGTGCTCCGTCAGGGGCTGACCGCAGCCATCGTGGTCGGGGTGGCAGTGATCTGGGCGTTGCCGTTCTTGGTCGGCCCGCCGCTGGGGTCCCGGGATGTCTACGCCTACGGAGCGCAAGGCCGATTGGCCGCTGAGGGCATTGACGTCTTCTCCGAGGGGCCGTCGGCGCTGGGCGACAATCCCATGCTCGATCCGGTTGACCCGCTGTATCTCGATGCGCCCGTGGTGTACGGGCCGGTGTTCGTTGCGTTGTCGTCTGAGCTGGCCGACTGGACCGGTGACGGACTGGTGGCCTCGGTGCTCGCCTACCGATTGGTGGCGGTGCTCGGACTGGCGGTTGCCGCCATGGCGGTGTGGGATCTTGCGAAGTCGATGGGTCGCAACACTGCCGACGCCATGGTGCTCACCGTGGCCAACCCGCTTGTGCTCTTGCATCTGGTGTCGGGCGCCCACAACGAGGCGCTGATGTTGGCGTTCTTGATGAGCGGACTGGCGCTCGGGACAAGACCGCGGTTCCGTCATGTGGGCATTGTGCTGTGCGCGTTCGCAGCGACGATCAAGGTTCCTGCGGTTCTTGGCGCCGCCTTCCTCGCCTGGCCTTGGATCGTTGCTGCGGTCGATTGGCGCGGACGCTTCGGTCGTTTGATGCTTGCCGCAGCCGAGATCATGGTCGTGATCACGCTGGCCACTCGGTCCACCCCCTGGGGTTGGGGCTGGGTTGATGCCCTGATCGATGCGTCTCCCGTCGATGCGTACCTCAGCGTCACTCGCGTCATCGGCGGGGCGGTCCATCTGATGACCGGCATGGAGGCCGCGTCGGTGTTGACCGTTGCCCGGCTCTCCGGCGTGGTGTTGGCCGCTTTGATGGTCCTTGCGCTGCTGCTCAACCGGCGTCACTCCGGGTTGGTCGGACTGGCGTGGGCGTTGTTGCTGATTGCTGTGCTCCATCCGACGACGCAACCCTGGTACCTCACGTGGGGGCTGCTGTTGATGGCGGCAGCGACCGCCGGTGAACGAAATCGCTGGCTGGTCGCCGGTTGCGCTGGCGCTGCGTTCGTTGTGCTGCCGGTGGGCCCGCAACTGGGGCTGGTGCTTCTCGAAAACTCGACGCTGACGTCGCTGTTGGTCGCTGGAGCGGCGCTCTCGGTGCTGACACTCAGTCCTCGCACCGTGGCTGCCCCTGTCGTTCGTGGCCGGACGGGCGGCCGGGGTGTCACGGTCGTCGTTCCGACTCGGAACGAACGAGACAATGTGGCGCCGCTGGTCGGTCAGGTCGCTGCCGCCACGTCGCACTTACGAAGCGAGGGGCGCCGAGTCGAGGTGCTGTTCGTCGACGACAGCGATGACGACACCGCTGATGTCGTGCGTGCTGTTGCGCAGACCTCGGTGATCGAGGTCTCGGTCATCCAGCGTTCGGAACGCTGGGGTGGCCTTGGGGGCGCTGTGGTCGACGGCTTTGCCGCAGCATCTGGCGAGCTCGCCGTGGTCATCGACGGTGATCTGCAGCACCCACCATCCCTTGTTCCCCAGTTGGTTCGAGCGATGGACTCGAGCGCTTCAGGGCGGCGAAGGACTGAGCTCGTCGTTGCCAGCCGCCGGATCCCCGGCGGGTCCGACGGCACGGGCCTCTCGCCGATGCGGCGCCGGCTCTCGATCACCGTGGCTGCAGTGGTTCGCCTGTTGTTCCCTCGCCGCGTCGGGCGAGTGGCCGACCCGCTTTCTGGCTGCTTCGCAGTGTCGTTGGGCGCCGTCGACCTCGGCCGCCTGCAGCCCGATGGGTTCAAGATCCTCATCGAGGTGCTTGCCACGCATCCAGAACTCGAGGTGTCTGAGTCGCCATACGTCTTCCAGGGCCGCAACGAAGGCGTGTCCAAAGCGACGTGGCGTCAGGGAGTCACACTGCTCGGTCACCTGGCCGACTTGCGGTTGCGGACCAGCTGGCCGTGGGCGGGCGCCACAACACCTGTGCGATCAGACGTGCTCGAGCCCGTCTGAGGTTGCCAGTCGCCGCAGTGCGAGTCGCCGCAGTGCGATACCGATGATTGCGAGCATGAGGCCGTCGCGAAGAAGCAACCCAGCCGCTGCAACAGGGTGGTCGAGGCCGGGTGGGCCGAACACGGCCAGAACGGTTGCCGTCAGTGCGATCGCAGCGAAGGTCAGCCGGGTCACGGTGCGGTCGCGATGCAGCATCGCCGCCCATGGCGTCAGCCAAAGCAGGAACTGCGGGGAGAACAGCGGGGCCGTGATGATCAACCCGGCCACCGACGCGAGCATCACAAGTGCGAGCCGATCCGCTGGCTCGCGTTCGCTGCGGTGAGCAAGCGCCGTGGCGGTGGCCACCAAGGCGAACACCAGCAGTCGGCCGATCAGCACCAGGGTGTCATCGAGGTCGCCGATGCGGAAGGCGTTGGCTTCGAGTCTTGGCTCATCAGACCCGAACAGTGCAATGAGCGAACCAGGAATCGACTCGAGGTGCCACCCAGTCACGCCGCGCAGGCTCGTGATCTGTTCGAGCGCTGGAGTGCCGCTGATCGCCAACCAGATGAGCCCGGAGCAGGCGCCGACGATCGCAGCGGCTGCGGCGGCCCTGAGGTTCTTGATGGCGATTGCTGCAGGAATGAGGAGCGCTGGCCACAGTTTGACCATGGCACCTACGGTCACCAGAGCAGCGAAAACTCCCACGTTGATGGCGTTCGGCGTGCCGTCGGCGGCATCTCTTAGCGTCGGGTCGTGTCGAGTCGAGCTCGACCGTGGCCGAGCGATGGCGACGGCACCGATCACGGCGGCGAGCGCGGCCCAGAGGTCTAGCCGCAACAGTCCGCTCGGGACCAGCGGTAGCCCGATGAGGAGGTACGCCACGCCGGCTCGATGTCCGAAGAAACGGGCGAGTGCCGCAGCGACCGTCAGGTCAACGGCCAGCGACAACACCACGAGCCGCTGATGGCTGGAGACCACCTCGTCGGCCAACACGACCTCGGCCACGGCGACGGTCAACGGCGGGTATTCGACTTCGTGGTCGACATATGGCGTGCCAGCGGTGTCGGCGATCTCCTGGAATCGTTCGACATCCCAGCCCTGCAGCTCTTCCGGTTCATCGGCCCACGGGCCGAAAATCAAGACAGCTGCGGCGACAACACGCACGGCGATCGACCCGATGGTGGCCCAACGCAGACGAGTCGACACCGGGGCAAGCTACCCGTCGGTGATGGTCGAGCCGATGACGATCGGTAAGCTCTTCCAGGTGACTACCACCGATGCTGAAGTTGCCGACACCGACGTTGTTCTGTCTGTCTCTGAAGAGGCGCTGGCGACGGTGCTCGAAGTTCGCGCCACTGAGGATGATCCTGAAGCCACAGCGCTCCGGATCGCCGTAACCGGCGCCAACATGACCGACTTCCAATACGCACTCGATCTCTCCCCGATCAGCGAAGCGGTCGAGGGGGATGCGATCTACACCCAGGGCGACCACGGCGAACTCACCGTGATCATCCCCGCCGACTCGATCGTCGCCATGCAAGGTGCGACGCTCGATATCCCTGGCGGCGGTTCCGCTGGAGGCCTGGTCATCCGGAATCCGAACACTCCGGATCCTCTCGCCGGCCTCGATCTCGACCTCAGCGGCGAATTGCCTGAGAAGGTGCAGGCCGTGCTTGACCAGGCCATCAACCCGGCGCTCGGCGCTCACGGCGGCTTCGCAACGCTCGTCGGTGTCGACGGCAACAATGTGGTCATCACGATGGGTGGCGGTTGCCAGGGCTGTGCAGCGAGTGCCATGACACTTCGTGAGGGCATCACGAAGATGCTCAAGGACGCCCTGCCCGAGATCGACGAGATCGTCGATGCCACCGATCACACCGCTGGCGAGAATCCGTTCTACAGCTGAGCTGAAGCAGGGCTGGATCACCTCACTCACGGATTGACCGCTGTGGACTTCGTCGAGCGCCAGATCGAACAAGGCCAGCGGGCGGGCTTGTTCGATAATCTCGAGCTGGAGGGGCAACCAATTCCCGACCTCGACGAGGAACGTCCACCGGGTTGGTGGGGTGCTGCGTTCCTGGCTCGGGACCGTTCGCTCAGACGAGTGCACCGGCTGGTCGCTGAGCTCCATCGCCGCAAGGGCGTTGCGATGCTCGATGACGACCACGAGGTCGTGAGAGCTTCGCTGCTGGCGCTGAATGCCGAACTCGAAGCAGCGAATCAACTGGTCGAAACCAAGGATCGCGCCGAAGGCCTCGACATCGAGGCCGAGTTGGCTGCCTGGCGTGAGCGTCGACGGCAGCGCCTCTGGGGGCACTACCTCAAGGACTGAGAAGGTCAGTCAAGATCGAGCCGCACGACCGTTCGGTCCGGTTCGGCCGGACTGGGGACTCGCTGGACTTCGAAGCTCTCTGTTTCGTCCCGCCCGATTGCATCACCGGTGGGCAGCTCTTCGTCCAGTTCGAAGAACCAGCTGATCATGTCGTAGACGAAGGGCACGGCACCTTGGCCTTCGACCGAGCAGGTGATGTAGAGATCTTCCTTGCCGTATCGATGCAGGCCGTGGCTCAGGAATGACATGCGGCCGGTTCCGTCACCGGCCACGGTGACCGAGATCAGCAGCGGCAGGGGAGGGCGTCCTTCCGCTGCGTTCCCGATGACGAGCTGGGTGAACACATCAGCACGGTGGAAGTAGCTGTTGTGTCCGAGCATGACGCCCAGGGGGTCGGTGGCCGCCATGATCACGGTGGTGAAGCGGGCGAGTTTGCAGTCGCGGTCGAGCTCTGAGCCACGCAACCCGGTGGCGGTGACGATGATGTGGCCGAGCGTTTCGAGCAACTCGGCGGGGTCGGCACCCGTCGGCCCGACGGGCATGTGAGGAATGTCGGGATGCATCGCAGCGATGGGCGTTACCGCAACCGCCACGCCGTCTGCTTCGAAACTGACGGTGCCGTCAGCGGTGGTCTCGGGGAGCACGGTCCAGTTCAAGCCGAAGTCGGCGCCCGCAGCAACGAGTGCTGCAGGGTCGATGGCCGCTGATGTGTGGGTGGCGATGAATGCGAGGTCGGCCATTGACTGACCGTAGTGGTGGGTCAGGACGCTGCCACCAGCTGAGCTGGCAGCGAAACAAGGTCGCTGACGACCACTGTCGGGCTCGGTTGGTCGGTCGGCCACAGTCGTCCGCGTGGCATCCACGCCGTCGAGAGCCCGAGTGCTTGCGCGCCCTCGATGTCGTGGCGAGCCGAGTCGCCGACCATCCAGCACGGGCGTCTGCGACCAACCAGATCGAAGCCGAGCAGGGACACAGCGTGTTCGAAGATGCCCGACTCCGGCTTCTTGATGCCAAGGGTCTCGGAAACGACCACGGCGTCGACCATCGAACGGAAACCAAGGTGGTCGATCTTGGCGTTCTGTTGCTTGGTCGAGCCGTTGGTGACGATGGCGATCTGCCAGCCTCTGGCCCGCATGTCGTCGAGGCAGCGGTGGGCGCCAGCGACGGGCTCGACGAGTTCGACGATGTCGGACTGGTACGCCAGCAGAAGCTCGCTCACCGGGGTCCTCAGTTCGAACCTGGCCTTGATCGCTGTGAACACATCGACTCGGCTCGAGTAGCCGTCATTGTCGAGCTCGGTGATCCAGAGGGCGTCGGAGGAGCTGAGGCCATGTTCGGTGGCAAAGTGAGCGACCCAGGTCCTGACCGCATTCGACCGATCGGCCAGTGTGTTGTCGAGGTCGATCATGATCAGCATCGAGTCAGTCTCGCGTTTGCAGCGTGGTTGCGAAGCCCACTTCTGGGGCCTCGATGTCAGCGCTCGAATCAACCATGAGGTCGGCTCTGGTCTTCGCACCGTCTCGGGCGAAGAACGCTGCCTCGGCCCTTGCTGCGGTGTCCCAGTCAGCAGCGCTGATTCCATCACGGCGAACGCCCCGTCCACGGCACACGTCTGGGCTGGCATCGATCCAGATGCGGAACGAGAGGTGGTCGTGCCATTCCATCCGTGAAGACGAAACCCCTTCGACAACCACCAGCGGCGTTGGCTGTGCTGTCTCCGGTTCGTCCAGCCGACCTTCGATCCAGTCGTATGGGACGAAGGTCGCCGACTTGCCAGCAGCCAACGCGGTGATCACGTCCCGGAGCCGAGGCCACCACGCCGTTGGTTCGTCAGGCCGAGCGAACGCATCGGTGTGCAGCAGCGTCGTGTCTGCCCCGGTCGAAGCGGCCAGTCGATCGGCGAACGTCGATTTGCCGGCGCCACCCGGGCCGTCGATTGCGACGATCCTCGGTGTGCCGGGCAACGCCAACAGGCGATCTGTCAGCTCGAGGTAGGTCATGATGTGGCTGCCCATCACGTCATCCTGCTCGGCTATGCCAGCGACGGCACGTTGGTGTGATCAGGTCCTGGCGCGATCAGGTCGGCTCGTCGCCGGAGCCTGGCTATGAAGTTGTCAAGGATCAGGCGGTAGAAGGAGGCCGACAAGAAGTTCTGCGTGGGCTGCGCCTACGCAGCGAGATCGTGTTGGTTGCGACGGCTGAGATTGATGGGTGTGGGCGGTTGGATGACCCGGTCGAGTGTCCCGTCCGGGCGGGACGACTGCTGGTGGCGCGACGTTGCGAGCGCCAGCGAGCAACTCGGGGCTTCGGAGGGCGACCGACTCGCACGTGGCACGTGCACCTGGTTGTCGGCGCTGGTGTCGACCCGCCGCATGGTGGCATCGCAACACAGCCGGCCGAGGGTCGCAGTGCCGATCGATAGGGCTTCGAAGGTCTCGGCGATCGAGTCGGGATGCGGCCCGCTTGCCAGCGTGTACCGGTCGCAGAGGACATGGAGTCGGACTGAGGCCCTCGGAACGCCCGTGCGTTCGGTGCTGTCGCCTCGAAGAATCAGATCATGCATTGCCTGGGCGGTGATCTGCGCACCCGTCATGCTGAGGCAGAGGTTGGGATCGTCAGCGAGATGCTTGGTTTCGCGGGCGAGCGCAGCGTTGACCGCTGCCCCACGAAGCGGGTCGAGCGATCCAGCGATTCGGTAGCCGTCGCGTTCGATCGTCGGCGTGATTCGAGCAAAAGAATCGGCTTCGACTTGCTCTGCAGCAGTCGTTCCGCCGCCGGCCCGCACCTTGTCTCGTACTCGCCGAACCCGCTTTCGAAAGCTCTCCTCGCCGAGCTTTGCTGCTGCTTTGGTCAAGGCAGCATCGTGCTGCTGGAGTGCGCCGGTCTCTCCGTCGGACAGTTTGCTGGTGAGGCGGGCCAGCACATCGATGTTCGCCGAAGGAATCGCACCGGCCCGGTAAGCTGCGCCGGCGTCAGGGAAGCAACTGGCAACACGGGAGCGCTCGATCTCGGACCGGACTTGATGCCTCGGGATCGTGCCGCCATCGGCGAGCGCATCGTCGATCGAAGGTCCGCCGCTGGTGGAGAGTGAGGCGTGAGCGATCTCGGCGACGACGGCATCCATCATGCGCTGGATCTCACGGACAACAGCGAGCAGCGGTTCAGCGGCGCCAGCGGTTGGTTCCGGTTGGGCGTGAAGCTCGGCAGCCACCGGCGCCAAGTGCCGCGACAGATTGCGCAACGTGGTGAGTGCAGTGAAGGAGTCTAGATCTTCGGTTATCTGCATCCAGTTCGAAAAGCAGCAAACGAAACTCTTTAATAGCGAACAGATGTTCTTTTACACAGATCGGAGAGAAATGTTGGACGGGCGTCAGCGTCGTTCGGATATATGGTCCACCGATGGAGCAAGCCAAGTTTCGGCGCCGGGCGGTCCGCCCGAACACCGACCTGATCAGAGCTGTGCTCGAAGAACGCTGACGCGGCGAGCCGTCGATCCCTCAGGAACAGAATCGACCCGTGTTGGACATGTTCTTCAAACACGAACCATGAGCGGTGGTTCGCTCGAACTACCAATCATCGCCTGGGCGATCCACGAGTGCGATCAACTTCTTGGGCGCGAGCAGGCAGAAACTCTCGACGAGCAATTCGCCGACCTCGTTCCAATCGGTGTGGGCATCGAGGACCATGCCGATGGCGTTGCGACCCCAGTTGATGGCGAAGAACGGATGCCCGCTTGCGCGAAGCACGTCCGCTTCCTCGCCGGCTGAGCGAAACGTCATCACAACCAGTGACTTCTCTTCGGGGTCCACCACGCCGAGCACGTGGACGAACGTCCGTTTGCGCACCATCCACCGAGTTCCGACCCATGCTCGTTCTTCGTAGGCGTCCGGCAAGGCCAGGCAGATCGTGCGCAACCGCATTTGGATCTCGTCGGGCACATCATCGGTGTAACGAGGCTTCACGTCCGCCATCGCTCGACACTAGATCTGTTCGATGGTCGTCGTCTTGCTCGTACTCTGCCTGTGGCCGGGACCAACACCAGGACAGGGTGACATGACCGAGATCGATCGAGCGACGACTTCTGACCTTCGGGCCTACTACGAGCGCGAAGCCGAGCTCGGCGGTCGCGGTGTCCTTGGCCCCAACCGTCTGCGCGCTCGAGACGAGTTCGTTGACTTGTTGAGAGCAGAAGGCCGATCGAACCTGCTCGACTTCGGGGCCGGGCCAGGCCGTGATCTCGCGGGATTCTTCAACGCTGGCATCCGTTGTATTGGTCTCGACCTCGCCGTCGGAAACGCAAAGCTCGCCGCTGGCCAGGGCCTGCACGTCGTGGTTGGCTCGATCGCCGCTCCGCCGTTCCACGTGGCGTCGTTCGACGCCGGGTGGTCGATGAGCACGCTCATGCACGTACCTGAGGACCAGGCTGCTTCGGTAGCTCGAGCGATGGCAGGATCCTTGCAACGCAATGCACCGCTGATGGTGGGTCTGTGGGGTGGTGAACGACGGGATGAGGTCGACACGTCTCAGCTCGAAGGCGAGCGGCGACTGTTCAGCCTCCGGCCCGTCGAACTCAACGGCCGCCTGCTGAGTGCCGCAGGTGCCACCGAGATCATCGACACGTGGAACGTCGGCCCGGAAGGTTGGGAATACCAACGGTTCTTGATTCGAGCTCGAACCTGAAAACCCCCGGCTCGCGGTCGGCCTGTGTGCTTCGATGACGTATGCATCGAACCCCACGGCTCGAGTACCAAGCGACGCCGAGCGCATTTCGATCGAGTATCGATCATGCCCTCGGAGCCGAGGTGGTCGCGGCAGTCAACGCTTCGGGCGGTTTCACGCCCGGACCAGCAGCGACGTGCCGGCTCGACGACGGGCGGACCGTCTTCATCAAAGCGTGCAGCTCTGAACTGAGTAGCACCGCAGTTGCGATGCACCGGAGAGAAGCGACAGTTCTGGCCGAGCTGCCGGTGTTGTTCCCTGCACCGGCACTGCTCGCAGTTGCCGATAGTGATGGGTG